>JBBRBW010000111.1:0-13907 GCA_038205425.1 Burkholderiales bacterium
CTCCATGCGTGAAATGCTGGAAGCCGGCGTCCATTTCGGGCACCAAACGCGCTTCTGGAACCCCAAGATGGCGCCGTACATCTACGGCCATCGCAACAAGATCCACATCATCAACCTCGAGAAGACGCAGCCGCTCTTCGAGGACGCGATGAAGTTCGTCCGCCAGTTGGCCTCGCGCCGCGGCACCATCCTGATGATCGGCACCAAGCGCCAGGCGCGCGACGTCATTGCGCTGGAAGCCCAGCGCTGCGGCATGCCCTACGTCGACCAGCGCTGGCTGGGCGGCATGATGACCAACTTCAAGACCGTCAAGGGCTCGCTGAAGAAGCTGAAGGACATGCAGGCCATCAAGGAAGCCGGCACCGAGATGATGATCAAGAAGGAAGGCCTGATGTTCGAGCGCGAGCTGGTCAAGCTCGAAAAGGACATCGGCGGCATCCAGGACATGGCGGCGCTGCCCGACGCGATGTTCGTCATCGACGTCGGTTACCACAAGATCGCCGTGCTCGAAGCCAAGAAGCTGGGCATCCCGGTCATCGGCATCGTCGACACCAACCACTCGCCGATCGGCATCGACTACGTCATTCCCGGCAACGACGACTCGGCCAAGGCCGTGGCGCTGTACGCCAAGGCGGTGGCCGACGCCGTGCTGGAAGGCCGTGCCAACGCCACAAGCGACGTGGTGCAGGCCATCTCGGCCGCCGGCGACGAGTTCGTCGAAGTCAACGAGGAAGCCTGACCGGCTGACTCCGCTGCGCTGCGCCGTCCTGGCGAAGCGTGGCCCTTGCCGCCCGGCCGACCTGCGTCGGGCGCCAACCCGAATTCATTGGAGATGACGATGCCCGCAATCACTGCAAGCATGGTGGCCGAGCTGCGCGCCAAGACCGACGCGCCGATGATGGAATGCAAGAAGGCGCTGACCGAAGCCGACGGCGACGCCGCCCGCGCTGAAGAGATCCTCCGTGTCAAGCTCGGCAGCAAGGCCGGCAAGGCTGCGGCCCGCGTGACCGCCGAAGGCGTGATCACCGCGTCCGTCAGCGGCACGGTCGGTGCGCTGGTCGAGGTCAATTGCGAAACCGACTTCGTGACCAAGAACGACTCCTTTCTCGGCTTCGCCAAGGCCGTGGCGGCGCTGGCCGCCGAGCACAACCCGGCCGACGTTGCTGCGCTGTCGGCGCTGCCGCTATCGCGCGACGGCTTCGGCCCGACGGTGGAAGACGTGCGCAAGGGTTTGATCGGCAAGATCGGCGAGAACATGGCCATCCGCCGCTTCAAGCGCTACGCCGGCGGCGGCCAGCTGGCCAGCTACCTGCACGGCACGCGCATCGGCGTCATCGTCGAGTTCAGCGGTGACGAAGTCGCCGCCAAGGACGTGGCCATGCACGTGGCGGCGATGAAGCCCAAGGCGCTGGCCACCAGCGACGTGCCGGCCGAGCTGATCGAGGTCGAGCGCCGTGTAGCGGCCGAAAAGGCGGCCGAGGATTCGGCCGCCGCGGTGGCCGCCGGCAAGGCCGCGCAGTCGCCCGAGATCGTCGCGCGCCGCGTCGACGGTTCGGTGCAGAAGTTCCTGAAGGAGGTCTCGCTGCTGAATCAGACCTTCGTCAAGAACGACAAGCAGACGGTCGAGCAGATGCTCAAGGAGAAGGCGACGAAGGTTGCCGGCTTCACGCTCTACGTGGTGGGTGAGGGCATCGAGAAGAAGGTCGACGACTTTGCCGCCGAAGTGGCGGCCCAGGTGGCCGCTGCCAAGGCGCAGTGAAACGGGACGCAAAGACGCCCGCTCTGAGGGCCGGCCGCGTGCCGGCCCGAACTACACTGCAAGTTTTGCCAGAGGAGTTGTACTGATGCCGGCCTACAAGCGCATCCTGCTCAAGCTGTCGGGCGAGGCCCTGATGGGCGACGACGCCTACGGCATCAACCGCGCGACCATCGTGCGCATGGTGCGTGAAGTGCAGGAAGTGACGCAGCTGGGCTGCGAGGTGGCCGTGGTCATCGGCGGCGGCAACATCTTCCGTGGCGTGGCCGGCGGCTCGGTGGGCATGGACCGCGCCACCGCCGACTACATGGGCATGCTGGCCACCGTGATGAACGCGCTGGCGCTGGCCGACACGATGCGCCAGGAAGGCATGACGGCGCGCGTGATGTCGGCCATCGCCATCGATCAGGTGGTCGAGCCCTATGTGCGCCCCAAGGCCCTGCAGTACCTGGAAGAAGGCAAGGTGGTGGTGTTCGCCGCCGGTACCGGCAACCCCTTCTTCACCACCGACACGGCGGCTGCGCTGCGCGGCGCCGAGATCGGTGCCGAGGTGGTGTTGAAGGCGACCAAGGTCGACGGCGTCTACTCCGCCGACCCGAAGAAGGACCCGACCGCCACGCGCTACACGAGCATCAGTTTCGACGAGGCCATCGCCCGCAATCTGCAGGTGCTGGACGCCACCGCCTTCGCGTTGTGCCGCGACCAGAAGCTGCCGATCAAGGTGTTCAGCATCTTCAAGTCCGGTGCGCTGAAGCGCGTCGTGATGGGTGAAGACGAAGGCACGCTGGTTCACGTTTGAGGAGTTCCCTCGGTCATGATCATTCAGGACATCAAGAAGACCGCCGAAGCCAAGATGGCCAAGTCCGTCGAGGCCTTCAAGCACGAGTTGCACAAGATCCGAACCGGCCGCGCCCACCCGGGCCTGCTTGATCAGGTGCACGTCGACTACTACGGCTCGATGGTGCCCATCAGCCAGGTGGCCAACGTGACGCTGCTCGACGCGCGCACGATCAGCGTGCAGCCCTGGGAAAAGGGCATGGGGCCGAAGATCGAAAGGGCCATCCGGGAATCCGACCTTGGCCTCAACCCGGCTTCGCAGGGTGATCTGCTGCGTGTGCCGATGCCGGAGCTGACCGAAGAGCGCCGCAAGGAGCTCACCAAGGTCGTGCGCCATGCCGGCGAAGAGGCCAAGATCGCGGTCCGCAGCGTGCGCCGTGAGGCCAACGAGAACCTGAAGAAACTGCTCAAGGACAAAGAAGTGCCCGAGGACGAGGAGCGCCGTGCGCAGGACGAAGTGCAGCGCCTGACCGACCGCACCATCGCCGAGATCGACCGCCTGGTGCAGGGCAAGGAAGCGGAAGTGATGGCCGTCTGAACGGGCCACCCGACTGCGCCGCGCCCATGTCCGAACTTTCACTCGCCCCCGCAGTCGCCACGGCTGCTACGACGCCCGACGACACGCCGGCCGCCGTGCCGCGCCACGTCGCCCTGGTCATGGACGGCAACGGCCGCTGGGCGCGCCAGCGCTTCATGCCGCGCTTCTTCGGCCACAAGCAGGGTGTCGATGCGCTGGTGCGTGCCGTCAACGTCTTCGCCGACCGCGGCGTGCAGTACCTCACCGTGTTCGCCTTCTCGTCCGAGAACTGGAAGCGGCCCTCCGAAGAGGTCTCGGGCCTCATGAGCCTGGTGCTGGTGGCGGTGTCGAAGTACCTCACCAAGCTGGCCGGCGACGGTGTGCGCATCCGCATCGTCGGCGACCGCTCGGCGGTGTCGGACAAGCTGCGCAGGGCCTGGGAACATGCCGAGCAGCTGACCAAGGACAACCAGCGCATCACGCTCAGCGTGGCCTTCAACTACGGCGGCCGCTGGGACGTGGTGCAGGCCTGCCGGCGGGCCGTCGTCGAAGGCCTGCAGCCCGAGCAGATCGACGAGGCCTGGCTGGCAAGCCACATGGCGCTGAGCTTCGCACCCGACCCCGACCTCTTCATCCGCACCGGTGGCGAAATGCGCATCAGCAACTTCCTGCTCTGGCAGGCGGCGTATTCCGAGCTGTTCTTCACCGAATGCCTGTGGCCCGATTTCGGCGCGGCCGAGATCGACGCCGCGCTGCTGGCCTATGCGCAGCGCGACCGCCGCTTCGGCACCATCCGCCCCAATCAGGTTGTGCCCGAAGGCGCCTGAACTTGATGGCCCCCAGCTCGCTGCGCTCGCAGCCCCCCACGGGGACGTTCGTGCCCTTCGGGCGGCCCTGCGGGCACTGACAATGCTGCTGCAACGTGTCATCACCGCCCTCGTGCTCGTGGCCCTGCTGCTCGGCTCGCTGCTGGCGGCCAGCGCCTGGCCCTTTGCGCTGCTGACGCTGGCGCTGCTGTCGGCCGGTGGCTGGGAATGGGGTCGCCTGAACCAGGCGGCCAACGGGCCTGCGCTGGCCATGGGCGCGGCGGTGGCCCTGGGTGGCGCCGCGGCGCTGGCCGCGGGCTGGACGACGCAGGCGCCGCCGGCGCTGTGGTGGGGCGCCTTCGTGCTCTGGCTGGTGGGTGGCGCGGTGGCGCTGCGTTGCGGCCCGGCGGCGTGGCCGCAGCTGCCGCGCCTGGCACGCTGGGGACTCGGCCTGCTGGCCCTCTGGGCGGCCTGGCTGGCGCTGGCGCAGGCGCGCAGCATCGGCATCAACTTCATGCTCTCGGTGCTGTGCCTGGTATGGATGGCCGACGTGGCGGCCTATTTCGGCGGCCGCGCCTTCGGCCGGCGCAAGCTCGCGCCCGCCATCAGCCCGGGCAAGAGCTGGGAAGGCGTGTGGTCGGGTGTGGCCGGCGTCGTGCTGCTGGCGCTGTTCTGGGTCTGGCTCGACGGCCGCTTCGGTGTCGACAGCTCCAGTGTCTACAGCCAGCTGCTCGACTCGCTCGGTGTCGCCGGCCTGGCGCTGGGCGTGCTGCTGCTGTGCGCGCTGAGCGTGGTGGGTGATCTCGTCGAGTCGCTCGTCAAGCGCGCCGCGGGCGCCAAGGACAGCAGCCGCCTGCTGCCCGGCCATGGCGGTGTGCTCGACCGCGTCGACGCGCTGTTGCCGGTGCTGCCGGCCGCGCTGGCGATGACGGCGGTCACGGCGCTGGGGGCCTGGCGGTGAGCGCGGCGCGCCAACGGCTGGCCATCCTGGGTTCCACCGGATCGGTGGGCACGAGCACGCTCGAAGTCGTTGCGCGCCACCCGGATCGGTTCGAGATCGTCGGCCTCACCTCCTACCAGCGTGTCGACCTGCTGGTGCAGCAATGCCTGCAGTTCCGGCCGCGGGTGGCCGTGGTGCCGACGCCCGAGCGTGCCGTCGAAGTGCGCGCCGCGCTGCGTGCCGCCGGCTGCAACACCGAAGTGACGGACGGCGCGCAGGCCTTGTGCGAACTGGCCGCGGCCGACGACGTCGACAGCGTCATGGCCTCCATCGTCGGCGCCGCCGGCCTGCCGCCCTGCGTGGCCGCGGCGCGTGCCGGCAAGCGCCTGCTGCTGGCCAACAAGGAGGCGCTGGTCGTCGGTGGTGCGCTTTTCATGCGCGCGGTGGCCGAGGGCGGCGCCACGCTGCTGCCCATCGACAGCGAACACTCGGCCATCTTCCAGTGCCTGCCCGAGGACCGCAGCGCCTGGGCGCGCCGCATCGACCACATCATCCTTACCGCCAGCGGCGGGCCCTTTCGCCAGCGCGACCCCGACACGCTGCACGCCGTGACGCCGGCGCAGGCCGTGGCACACCCGAACTGGGTCATGGGGCGCAAGATCTCGGTCGACTCGGCGACGATGATGAACAAGGCGCTCGAGGTCATCGAGGCGCGCTGGCTCTTCGACCTGGCGCCGGAGAACATCCGCGTCGTCATCCACCCGCAGAGCATCATCCATTCGATGGTGGTGTGCCGCGACGGCAGCGTGCTGGCCCAGCTGGGCACGCCCGACATGAAGGTGCCGATTGCCTATGGGCTCTCGTTCCCCGAGCGCATCGAATCGGGCGCACCGCGGCTGGACTTCCTGAAGCTGGGCCAGGGCTTCACTTTCGAGCCGCCCGACCCCCGCCGTTTCCCCGGGCTGCAACTTGCCTGGGAGGCGCTGAGCGGCCCCGCCGGCAGCACGGCGGTACTGAACGCCGCCAACGAAGTGGCGGTCGCCGCGTTCCTCGACGGAACGATCGGCTTCACCGCGATTCACACGCTGAATGCCCGCACCATTGAACGCCTGGAGCCCCGCCTGAGCCCTGACCACAGCCTCGAAGACCTGATCGAACTCGACACCCGCGCCCGTGCCGTGGCGCATGAAGTGATGCGGGAACTGGCGGCGTGATTACCACCGTGCCGGCCTTTCTGCTGACGCTGGGCATCCTGGTCGTCATCCACGAATACGGCCATTACCGCGTCGCGGTGGCCTGCGGCGTCAAGGTGCTGCGCTTCTCGGTCGGCTTCGGCCGCGTGCTGTGGCGGCGCCAGAGCAGCCCCGACGCCACCGAGTTCGTCGTCTGTGCGCTGCCGCTGGGCGGCTACGTGCGCATGCTCGACGAGCGCGAGGCCCCGGTGGCGCCGGGTGAACTCAGCCAGGCGTTCAATCGCAAGACGCTATGGCAGCGCGCGGCCATCGTCTCCGCCGGGCCGCTGGCCAACCTGGGCCTGGCGGTGCTGCTGTACGCCGCCGCGCACTGGATCGGCATCGAAGAACCCAAGGCGGTGATCGGCCCCCCGGTGGCCGGCAGCGTGGCCGAACGTGCCGGCCTGCGTGCAGGCGACTGGGTGCGCGCGCTGGCCCACGACGGCGACGACTGGCAGGACCTGCGTTCGCTCACCGACCTGCGCTGGGAGCTCACGCAGGCCGTGCTGCAGCGCAAGCCGGTGCAGTTGCAGGTCAGCGACCGCGACGGCCACGGCTCGCGCACGCTGCGCCTGGACCTCGGCGGCATCGAGCCGGGCGAGGTGGATGCCGAGCTCTCCAAGCGCATCGGCCTGGGCGGCCCCTGGCGTGAACCCGTGCTGGGCGAGGTCAAGGCCGGCGGCCCGGCGGCGCTGGCCGGGCTGCGCAGCGGCGACCGGGTGCTCAGCATCGACGGTCAGCCCATCGCCGACGCGCAGACGGTGGTCGAGCGTGTGCGCGGCAGCCTGCGCGACGGCAAGCCGCTGGCGCAGCGCTGGGCCGTTGAACGTGCGGGCCGCCGGCTCGAGATCGATGTCACGCCGCGCGTGATGAACGAGCGCGGCCAGACCTTCGGCCGCATCGACGCCGCGCCGGGCCAGCCGCCGCAGATGGAGACCGTGCGCCACGGTCTCTTCGAAGGACTTTGGCAGGGCGCGGTGCGCACCTGGGACATCTCGTTGCTGACGGTCAAGATGCTCGGCCGCATGCTCATCGGCGAGGCCTCGCTGAAGAACCTCAGCGGCCCGCTGACCATCGCCGACTACGCCGGCCAGTCGGTCAACCAGGGCCTGGCCTACTACCTCGGTTTCCTGGCGCTGGTCAGCGTCAGCCTGGGTGTGCTGAACCTGCTGCCGCTGCCCATGCTCGATGGCGGTCACCTCATGTATTACATTTTCGAGGGCGTTACCGGCCGCCCCGTATCCGACCTCTGGCTGGCGCGGCTGCAACGCGGCGGCATCGTCGTGCTGATGATGATGATGTCGGTCGCCCTCTTCAACGACGTAGCGCGCCTTCTGGGCCTGCACTGAATCCCATGTTCCCTGTCTCTCCGTTCGGGCCTGTCGGCCGGTTCAGCCCTGCCGCCTCCATCGTCGTTGCCGTGGCCGCAGCGGTCGCCGCGCCCGCCGCGCTGGCAGTCACGCCCTTTGTGCTCAAGGACATTCGCGTCGAGGGCCTGCAGCGCACGGACCCCGGTACCGTGTTCGCGGCGCTGCCCTTCCGCATCGGCGACACCTACACCGACGACAAGGGCTCGGCCGCCTTGCGTGCGCTGTTCACGACCGGCCTGTTCAAGGACGTGCGCATCGAGATCGAAGGCGAGGTCGCGGTGATCATCGTCGACGAGCGTTCGATCATCGGCGCCGTCACCTTCGTCGGCCTGAAGGAGTTCGACAAGGACCCGCTGACCAAGAGCCTGCGCGACGCCGGCATCGGCGAGGGCCTGCCTTTCGACCGTGCGCTGATCGACCGCGCAGAGCAGGAGATCAAGCGCCAGTACCTCAGCCGCAGCCTCTACGGCGCCGAGGTGGTGACGACGATCACGCCGCTGGAGCGCAACCGCGTCAACGTCACCTTCACGATGACCGAGGGCGACGCGGCGAAGATCGCCAACATCCGCATCGTCGGCGCCACCGTGTTCAGCGAACGCACGCTGCTCGACCTGTTCGAGCTGACGCCCACGGGCTGGTTCACCTGGTACAGCAAGACCGACCGCTACTCGCGCACCAAGCTCAACGCCGACCTCGAAAAGCTGCGTGCCTACTACGTGAACCGCGGCTACCTCGAGTTCGCGATCGAGTCGACGCAGGTCACGATCTCGCCCGACAAGCAGACGATCTCGGTCGCCATCTCGATCAAGGAAGGCCAGCCCTACACCGTGACCTCGGTGCGGTTGGAAGGCGACTACCTGGGCAAGGAACAGGAGTTCCAGGCCTTCGTTCTGCTGCGCCCTGGCCAGCCCTACCGCGGCGACGCCGTTACCGAGACCAGCAAGCGTTTTACCGACCTCTTCGGCCTCTACGGCTATGCCTTCGCACGCATCGACTCGCGTCCCGAGATCGACCGCGCCACCGGCCAGGTGGCGGTGGTCTTCAGCGCCGAGTCGCAGCGCCGCGTCTACGTGCGCCGCATCGACGTCGCCGGCAACACACGCACGCGCGACGAAGTCGTGCGGCGCGAGTTCCGCCAGCTCGAAGGCGCCTGGTACGACGGCGGCCTCATCAAGCTGAGCAAGCAGCGTGTCGAGCGCCTGGGCTTTTTCAAGGAAGACATCGACGTCGAGACCAAGGAAGTGGCCGGTGCACCCGACCAGGTCGACCTCGTCGTCAACGTCGTCGAGAAGCCCACTGGCAACCTGCTCATCGGCGCTGGCTACTCGAACGCCGAGAAGCTCACATTCACTGCGTCGGTGAAACAGGACAACGCCTTCGGCTCGGGCAACTACATGGGTATCGAGCTCAACACCAGCAAGTACAACCGCACCGTGGTGTTGAGCACCATCGACCCCTACTGGACGGTGGACGGCATCTCGCGCGCCATCGACGTCTTCTACCGCACCAGCCGCCCCATCAACAGCCTGGGCGACACCTACGACCTGAAGACGCCAGGTGCGGCGGTGCGCTTCGGCATACCGTTCTCGGAATACGACACGGTGTTCCTGGGACTGGGCTTCGAACGCACCGAGATCGGTGCCTCGACCGGCATTCCGCTGTCCTACCTGAATTACCGCACGCTCTACGGCGACAAGACCAACTCCTTCCCGCTGACGCTGGGCTGGGCCCGCGACGCGCGCGACAGCGTGCTCACGCCCTCGGCCGGCCGCTACCAGCGCCTGAACTTCGAGTGGGCCTTCGCCGGCGACGTGCGCTACCTGCGCACCAACGCGCAGTACCAGGAGTTCTGGCCGCTGCCCTTTCGCATGTCGGTGGGCCTGAACGCCGAGATCGGCCTGGGCAAGGGCCTGGGCGGCAAGCCCTTCCCGGTGTTCAAGAACTTCTACGGCGGCGGCCTGGGCACGGTGCGTGCCTTCGAGCAGAGTTCACTCGGTGTTGTCGACCCCACCGGTGCCTACATCGGCGGCGCCAAGCGCCTGAACGTCAACACCGAGCTCTACTTCCCGGTGCCGGGCACCGGCAATGATCGCTCGCTGCGCATCTTCGCCTTCGTCGACGCCGGCAACGTCTGGCGCGAGGACGAAACCATCACCACCGAGTCCATCCGGTCCTCGGCGGGCCTCGGCCTGTCCTGGATCTCGCCTGTCGGCCCGTTGAAGCTGAGCTGGGGCAAGCCCTTGCGCCTGCAGCGCAACGATAGAATCCAACGCTTCCAATTCCAGATCGGGACTGCCTTCTGATGAAGACGTTCGCCACGCCGTGCTCCGCCGCCGTTTCGCTGTCCCGGTGGCTCGCCATCGCCTCGCTGGCCGCCGCCGCCGCCGGGCCTGCCGTCGCGCAGGAGTTGAAGATCGGCTACGTCAACAGCGAACGCGTGCTGCGTGAAGCCAATCCGGCCAAGGCCGCGCAGGCCAAGCTGGAGGCCGAATTCAGCAAGCGCGAGCGTGACCTCAACGACACCGCCGGCAAGTTGAAGTCCACCGCTGACAAGCTGGAGAAGGATGCTCCGACGTTGGCCGAAGCCGAGCGCACGCGGCGCCAGCGCGAACTCGTCGAGCAGGACCGCGACCTGCAGCGAAAGCGCCGCGAGTTCCAGGAAGACCTGAACCAGCGCCGCAACGAGGAGCTGGCCACCGTGGTCGAGCGCGCCAACCGCGCCATCCGCCAGATCTTCGACACCGAGAAGTACGACCTCATCCTCCAGGAAGTGGTATTCGCCAGCCCCAAGGTCGACATCACCGAGAAGGTGATCAAGATCCTCAACTCGCCGGCCAACGCCGGCAAATAGGCCGGGCCCGCGAGGTCGGCCAAAGTGCGGGTTCGTCTCGGTGAGCTGAGCGACCGTCTTGGCGGCGAGCTCATAGGCGACGCGCAGGCCGATGTGTCGCGCATCGGCCCGCTCGAGACGGCCGACGCGCAGACCATCAGCTTCCTCGCCAACCCGCGTTACCAGGCGCAGCTCGCGACCACGGCCGCCGCCTGCGTCATCGTCGGTCCGGCGCTGCGCGAGGCTGCGGCCGCGCGCGGTGCGGTCATCGTCTGTGCCGACCCCTACCTGGCCTACGCCCGGCTGACCCAGTGGTGGGCCGCGCAGACGCGACGTGTGCCGCTGCCGGGCATCCACCCCAGCGCGGTGGTCGAACTGGGCGCATGGATCGATCCGCTGGCTTCCATCGGCGCGCAGGCCTATGTCGGCGCGGGTGCCCGCGTGCAGGCGTCGGCCGTGGTTGGCGCTCAGGCCCATGTCGGGGCCGACGCCGAGGTCGGCGAGCACACGGTGCTGAAGCCGCGCGTGGTGCTGGGCGACGGCTGCCGTATCGGCCGCCGCGGCATCGTGCACAGCGGCGCCGTCATCGGCGCCGACGGCTTCGGTTTCGCGCCCACCGAGGGGCGCTGGGAGAAGATCGAGCAGCTGGGCGCTGTCGTCATCGGCGACGACGTCGAGATCGGTGCCAACACCTGCATCGACCGCGGCGCACTCGACGACACCGTGCTCGAAGACGGCGTCAAGCTCGACAACCTGGTGCAGATCGGCCACAACGTGCGCATCGGCGCGCACACCGCCTTCGCCGGCTGCGTCGGCGTGGCGGGCAGCGCGCGCATCGGACGCCACTGCACGGCGGGCGGCGGCGCCATCATCCTGGGCCACCTCGAAATCGTCGACCACGTGCACATCACCGCGGCCACGGTGATCAGCCGCTCGATCCACAAGCCGGGTCAGTACAGCGGCATGTTCCCCTTCGATGACAATGCTTCGTGGGAAAAGAACGCGGCCACCTTGAGACACCTTTACACGCTGCGTGAACGGCTGCGGGCGCTGGAGAAGAAGACGTGATGACCATGGATATCCAACAGATCCTGCGCAAGCTGCCGCACCGCTACCCCTTCCTGCTCGTCGACCGCGTGCTCGAACTCGAAAAGGGCGTGCGCGTGAAGGCGCTGAAGAACGTCACCTTCAACGAGCCCTTCTTCAACGGCCACTTCCCGGCGCGGCCGGTGATGCCCGGCGTGCTGATGCTCGAGGCGCTGGCGCAGGCGGCGGCCATCCTGTCCTTCGAGTCGGCCGGTGTCGAGCCGGGCGACGACACGGTGGTCTACTTTGCCGGCATCGACAACGCCCGCTTCAAGCGCCCGGTGGGCCCCGGCGACCAGCTCATTCTGGAAGCGCGCATCGAGCGCCAGAAGGCCGGCATCTTCCGCTACAAGACGCAGGCCTACGTCGACGGCCACCTGGCCGTCGAGGCCGACCTCATGTGCACCATGCGCAAGGTCGCAGCCGCCACGCGCTGACATGGCCACGGTCCACCCTACTGCCATCGTCGACGCGGGCGCCGAACTGGCGGCCACGGTGACGATCGGCCCCTACGCAGTGATAGGCCCCGGCGTGCGGGTGGACGAGGGCAGCAGCATCGGCGCGCACTGCATCATCGAGGGCCCGACGGTCATCGGCCGCGACAACGTCATCCATGCGCACGCCGCCTTGGGCCTGGCGCCGCAGGACATGAAGTACCGTGGCGAGCCGACGCAGCTGCACATCGGCAACCGCAACACCGTCTTCCAGTTCTGCACCTTCAGCCGCGGCACGGCGCAGGACGAAGGCGTCACGCGCGTCGGCGACGACAACTGGATCATGGCCTACGTGCACTTGGCGCACGACGTGCAACTGGGCAGCCACACCGTGCTGGCCAACAACGCCACGCTGGCCGGCCACGTGCACGTCGGCGACTGGGCCATCGTCGGCGGGCTGTCGGGCATCCATCAGTTCTGCAAGGTCGGCGCGCATGTGATGCTGGGTTTCCAGAGCCATGTCTCGCAGGACGTGCCGCCGTTCATGACGGCCGCGGGCAACCCGCTGTCGGTGGCCGCCACCAACGCCGAGGGCCTGCGCCGGCGCGGCTTCTCGCGCGAGCGCATCGCGCTCGTCAAGCAGATGCACCGCCTGCTCTACCGCGAGGGCCTGACGCTGGACAAGGCCCGCGAGGCGATCGCGGCGCTGCGCGGCACGGTCGAGGGCGCGACCGAGGGAGGGGATGCCGACATCGACGCGCTGCTCACGTTCATCGCCGGGGCCACGCGCGGCATCGCGCGATGATGGCCTTGAGGCTTGTCGCTGCGCGCCTTCGCCACCTCCCAAGGGGGCTCAGCCCGGCTTGGGGCGGCCCGGCGCCGGGCTGAACGCACGATGCGCGTGGCGATGGTCGCCGGCGAGGCTTCAGGCGACCTGCTCGCCGGCCTGCTGCTCGGTGGGCTGAAAACACGCTGGCCGGCGCTGCAGATGCAGGGCATCGGGGGCCCGCGCATGGCCGAACACGGCTTCGAGGCCTGGTGGCCGCACGACAAGCTGGCGGTGCGCGGCTACGTCGAGGTGCTGCGCCACTACCGCGAGATCTCGGGCATCCGCGACGCACTGGCGGCGCGTCTGCTGCGCGAGCCTCCGGCGGCCTTCATAGGCGTCGACGCGCCCGACTTCAACCTCGGCCTGGAAGCGCGGCTGAAGGCTGCCGGCATCAAGACCGTGCACTTCGTCAGCCCGTCGATCTGGGCCTGGCGCGGCGGCCGCGCGAAGACGATGGCGGCCAGCTGCGACCACGTGCTCTGCCTCTTTCCCTTCGAGCCAGCGCTGCTGCACGCGCACGGTGTCGCCGCCACCTTCGTCGGCCACCCGCTGGCCGACGCGATCCCGCTGCTGCCGCCGCGCGCGGCGAGCCGTGCCGCGTTGGGACTGGCCGACGACGCGCAGGTGGTGGCCGTGCTGCCGGGCAGCCGGCGCTCCGAGATCCAGTACATCGCGCCCGTCTTCCTGCAAGCCGTGGCGCTGCTGCACCGGCAGCGCCCGGCGCTGCGCTTCGTGCTGCCGCTGGCGCCGGGGCTGCGCGCGATGGTCGAGCCGCTGCTGGCCGCGCACGCGCCGGGGGTGCCGCTGCAGTTGCTGGACGGCCGCTCGCACGCCGCACTGGCCGCCTGCGACGTGACGCTGATTGCCAGCGGCACCGCCACACTGGAAGCGGCGCTGTTCAAGCGGCCGATGGTCATCGGCTACCGCATGCACGCGCTGAGCTGGCAACTGATGAAGCGCATGCGCTACCAGCCCTGGGTGGGGCTGCCCAACATCCTGTGCCGCGACTTCGTCGTGCCCGAACTCATCCAGGGCGACTGCGAGCCCGCTGCGCTGGCCGCGGCCACCTGCCGCTGGCTCGACGATGCCGCGGCGTGCGCGGCCGTGGCGCGGCGTTTCAATGATCTTCACCACGAGCTGCGCCGCGACACCGCGCGCTGTGCCACCGATGCCATCGCGCAAGTCCTTTCGGCTTGAACAGCTGGGCCCGGGCTGGGACCGGCCGGGGCTGTTGGCCGGCGTCGACGAGGCCGGCCGCGGGCCGCTGGCC
>JBBRBW010000112.1:0-13895 GCA_038205425.1 Burkholderiales bacterium
AACAGCAGATGGTGCATCTCCCAGAACCTGCCTTGCGCCGCTGCCGCTTCCGCCGCTTCGGCGGCAAGTTCGGCATGCGGGTGCAACTCCAGCCACGGGAAGTGCCGGAACACGAAACACAGACGCTTGCCGAATGTCTCGACGAGCTTTCGCGTCGGCGGCTCGGCCCGGATGCAGGCCGGGCATTGGTAATCGCCGTATTCGAGCAGCGTCAGGCTCGTGTGCGCATTGCCCAGCATGTGGTCGGCGGCGGCCAGTGCGGCATCTGGCGCCGTGGTCTGTGCGTGAGTCACACGGTGCCCTTGTCGAGCGTGGCGAGAACGCTGGCAGTCTTCTCGATCATGCTGGAACCTTTCCGATCGACAGTTGCGGGCCGGGTTGAGGACGTGGCCTGGACAAGGTCCGCAGCTGTCAAAAGCTGCGCATGACCTTCAGGCTCTTGCCGGCAGGAAGCCGGCGACCGTCGATCAAAAACTCAGTCTGTTCGGCGCGATGCCGCCCGTCAGTGCGACAGCGAACGCCACGCGGCGGCCATCGCAGCCACGGGCGTCCACCGAGATCCGCTTGTCTGGATCGGGACCGTGTGAGCCCGCCGTCGTCACTTCGGACGTGGCCACTTGATCTTGCGGTCGGGCTGGGCCAGCTTGCCCGCGCGCAACAGCGCCATCGCACTCACCACGGCCCGCGCCACGTTGCGCGCCTCTTCCTGGACGGCCTCGTCCTTGTCGAGCGCATCGTGGCTGCTGAAGTACGGCCCGTAGTAGCCGATGTAGCGATCGAGCGAGGACGCTGCACCCGCAGGAATCAGCCCCATCCACTCGAGCCAGTCGCTCAGGTTGCGGCGGTGCGACTCGACGCCGGCGACGTCGCCATGCACAACGACGCCGTAGGTCCGGCCGGCAATGTGCTTCGGGTAGCCCCAGCCCTGCTCCTCGAGGCGCTTGGCCTCGACGACCGTCTTGCCGTGTGTCGAACTCGGGTCGGGGTTGCCGCCATCGGCGCAGACCATGCGGTCGATCATCAGCTTCAGCGGGCTGGGCGACTGGTACCAGTAGGTGGGTGCGAGGATGATGACGCCGTGCGCCGCGACCCAGCGCTCGTAGATCTCGGCCATCCAGTCGTCGGCCTGACCCAGCGCGTGGTTCGGATAACAACTGCAGGGCCAATGACACAGCGGCATCGCGGTCGAGACGCAACCCTTGCACGGATGAATGTTGCGGCCGTATTCGGAGGTCACCAGGCTCAGGTCGAGCACGTCGGCCTCGGCGCCCAGGCCCTGCACCACATGACGCGCGATCTCGGTCAGCCGCCAGGTCTTGGACACTTCGCCCGGGCACGTGCCATCGTTGCGCGCGCTGCCGCAGATGATCAGCACGCGCGACTTGGCCGCCGGGTCATGCCAGTGCTTCTGCGCCATGCGCAGCCGTTTGCGGGTCTCGAGCCACTGCACCGAGATCGGATACGCCGGGTCGGCGTGACCCCGGCCTGCGGCGCGCGTCAGCGGGGCCTTGCGGCCCTCCTGGTGAGCGTCCCAGGCGATGGCTTCCAGCCGCGCGATCGCTCCGGCCTCGGCGGCGAACGCCGGGTCGTAGAAGCGCACGTTGAATCGTTCGTGAAACTCGGCGCGCGTCAGCGGCGCCGGGGCCTGTCCCTTGCGGATCTTGGTCATGTGCGGCAGAGCTCGGTCGGTGAATCCAGGGGAGTGTTTGTCTTGCCCACCGCGCCGTGCAGGTTCTCGACGACCTGATCGAGGCCAGTCCGGTAGTCGGGGAACCGCGGTTCCCAGCCGGGTACGCGCGGCGCCGGCGCCCGCTGCGGCATCGCCAATGCGGTCTGCTGCATGTGCTCTTCGCAAATGAAGAGGCGCGCCAGCCGATGTGAGAGCAGCGGCAGGTGCAGGGGCCTGCTTCTGCCGACGCGGTGCGCGAAGGCATCCATGAATTCCTCGAAGGCAATGGCGTGCCCGTCGGTGGCGTAGCAGGTCTTGTCCACGTTCGGCGCCCGGGCGGCGGCCAGCAGTGCCGAAGCGGCATCGAACTGGTGCAGGTGGTACTGCCGCGCCTGCGCGGGCCCCGACCAGTACGGCCGGCCGAGCTGAAACGCCTTGCCGTAGGCCGACAGATCGGCGCTCACCGGTCCGTACAGATACCCCAGGCGCACGACGCATGCCGGCACCACACACGACAGGACCAGCGCTTCGCATTCGAGGATGGCTTCAACGCACGACCGCAGCGGTTCGTCGAGCCTGGCCGCACCCTCCACCGCGTGCACGAAGGCGAAGCTGGCGTGAACCAGGCGTGTCGCGTCGGCCGCCCTTGCGGCACGGATCGCCCGGTGGGTTGAGCCCAGCGCCGCACGGGGAAACTCCTGCCATGCCTGCCCGTCGTGCAGCAGTGTGTTCGCCTGCTGCAGGGAGAGGTTGATGTGGACGCGGCCGCCGCGACGTCCTGTCGGCTGCCGTGCGAGAACGCGGCCCAACTCGAGACGCGCACCGGTGATGGACAGGTTCATTCGAATCGCCTCGTGACTCAGCTTTGAGCTGTCATGTTGCCGGCGTCGCTGGGCCACGCCGATCGACGCACCGCGCGACAAGAAACGGTTTCGTCCATCGGTGCCATGACAACGAAGGGGCCCGACACGACCTCGCCGGTGGCCATTCTGGGGATCGGTCCGTTGCCGGTCTGTGCGCCACCGCGCCGTCGAAGAGAGCTCAGCTTCGGGCGCCAGCGCACAGAAGTCGCTGGTCACTACCGCGAGACTGGGTCCCCGCGACCGGCTGGGTGGTGATGCTGGCCGCGGCGTGATGGCACCGCCGCCACGCCCTTCGTCCGCTGCGCAGAACCTGGATTTCACTATGCCGTCGACCGTTCCGCAACACGCTTCTGGGCTGCCTGCCAAGGCCGCTGCGGGGGCGCTCGTGGTGCTGGCCGCGCTGTGCCTGTCAGCCTGCGGTGACATGGCCCAGCTTCCGGTTTCCGCCGGTAGCGGGCCTGCGCCCAGGCTCCCCGAGCCGCGGAGCACGCTGCTTCCCACGGTCAACATCGCGCCCGCGCAAGGCTGGCCCGCGGCCGGTGCGCCGAGCGGTCCCGCGGGCACCCAGGTGCAGGCCTACGCCCGGGGCCTGGACCACCCCCGCTGGCTGCTCGTGCTGCCCAATGGCGACGTGCTGGTGGCGGAGACCAACGCCCCGCCCAAGCCCGATGACGCCCGCGGCATCCGCGGCTGGATCATGGGTCTGGTCATGAAGCGCGCCGGCGCTGCCACGCCGAGTGCAAACCGCATCACGCTGCTGCGTGACACGCAGGGCAAGGGCGTGGCCGACCAGCGCGTCGTGCTGCTCGAGGGATTGAATTCGCCCTTCGGCATGGCCTGGCTGAATGGCGCGCTGTATGTGGCCAATACCGATGCCGTCCTGCGCTTTCCTTACGCGCTGGGTGAGACTCGAATTGCCGCGCCCGGGGTGAAGGTCGCCGACCTGCCCGCGGGGCGGATCAACCACCACTGGACCAAGAGCCTGCTGCCCAGCCCCGACGGTCGCCGGCTCTACATCACGGTCGGTTCCAACAGCAACGTGGGCGAGCGCGGCGTGGCCGCCGAGGAGGGCCGCGCTGCGATCTGGCAACTCGACCTGGCCAGCGGCACGCTGCGTCCGTTCGCGACCGGTCTGCGCAACCCCAACGGCATGGCCTGGGAGCCGCAAACCGGCCTGCTGTGGACTGCGGTGAACGAGCGCGACGAACTCGGCAGCGACCTCGTGCCCGACTACCTGACCGCCGTGCACGACGGCGCCTTCTACGGTTGGCCGTACAGCTGGTACGGCGACCACGTCGACGCCCGCGTGCAGCCGCCGCGGCCTGATCTGGTCGCGCGGGCGCGCGTTCCCGACTACGCCCTGGGCCCGCACACCGCCTCTCTGGGCCTGGCGTGGTCGGGCGGCACCACGCTGCCGGCGGCCTACGCGCAAGGCATGTTCGTGGGCCAGCACGGTTCCTGGAACCGACGGCCGCACAGCGGCTACAAGGTCGTGTTCGTGCCCTTCACGCAAGGCCGTCCGTCCGGGCTTCCGCTGGACGTGCTGACCGGGTTTCTCAGCGCTGACGGCCGGGCCTATGGCCGCCCTGTGGGCGTCGCCTTGGACCAGACGGGCTCACTGCTGGTGGCCGACGACGTGGGCAACGTCATCTGGCGCCTGAGTGCACTGCGCTGAAGAGATCCGAACCCGCAGGTGGTGGGTGTGAGGGCCGGTCGCACGAAGGCGAACTTTCGGAACTGCGCGCAGCGGCCCGTCGCCCTCTAGGCACTCACTCCGAGGTCTGGCCGTCGAAGTGTTCGGTGTCGGCCTCGGCGTCTGCGCGCGTGTGGTGAACCACACCATCGCGATGGTTGGGCGGTGAATAGATCGTGTACAGCTTGAGCGGCTCGGCCCCGGTATTGATGATGTTGTGCCTGGCCCCAGCGGGAACCAGCACGGCGTGGCCGGCGTGGATCGCAGTGCGAACCCCGTCGAGCACGGCCTCGCCAGTGCCCTGTTCAACATGGAAGAACTGATCGAGCTTGTGAACCTCGGCGCCGATCTCCTCCTTGGGCTTCAGCGCCATGACGACCAACTGGCAATGCTGGGCCGTGTAGAGCACCTTTCGAAAATCCTCGTTCCGCGTGGCAATGCCCTCGATGTCTTGCACGTAGCCCTTCATGCTGGCCCCCTGTGGTGTGTGTGCTGACGCCGGCCCGGGGCTTCTGGTGCAGCCACGGGCACGGTGGCCCGCCGGATGGCGAGCGTCGACGTCGAAGATAGTGCCGCACACCTGCGCTGTCCGTGCCCTGTCGAACACAGCAGGAACCGGCCACGGCGGCAGGCCTTGCATCCCTTGGCCATGCCCTTGCGTTGGCGGACGACAGGGAGCCCGTGGCCTTACACCGGTTAGTGGGTTAACGCACAGAAACCTCGCGTTGTCGTGCGCGATGCTTCGGCCCATGAACATGGCGACTTCAGCGGCCCCGGCTGCACACCGGGCGAGCCCCGCAGGCATTTCGGTCAACAGCGCCGCGCAGCGGGCACTTCGGCTGCTGCTGGTCGACGATTGCAGGGTCCATCGCATGCTGGTGACGGCGGTGCTGACACGCTGGGGCATCATGCCGACGATCGCCTGCAATGGCTCGGAGGCCGTGATCATTGCCGAGCGTCAGGGCTTCGACATCGTGCTCATGGACATGCTGATGCCGGTGATGGACGGTGTGGTGGCCACGGCGAAGATCCGCCAAGGCGAGCGTGAGAACCCGCTGCGTGTGCCGGTGCCGATCGTCGCCTGCACCTCGCTGGACCTGGGTACGGACACCGAGCGGCTGGCCCGCGTCGGATTGAGCGCCGTCCTGCCCAAACCCTGCAGCGCGTCGTCTCTGCAAATCTGTCTGGCGCGTTGGTGTCCGGACAAGTTCTTCGTCAACTGACGAACCCGACACGCTTGCCTGCAGAGGCATGGCAGCGGCCGCATCCGGCCAATGTGAGCGCAATTCAGCCTGGAAACGCCGCCTGCGCGGCGAGGATGTGCCTGCTCAGGCCGTCGGCCCAGACCGAGTAGCCCGCGGAACTGGGATGCATGCCGTCCGCGGCCATGCCGGCGCTCGTCGTGGACTCCGGGTGCCAGTGCAGGGTGCGTCGATGCTGGTCGGCAAGCTGGCCCTCCAGCGTGGTGTTCATCTGCCGCGCCCAGCGGCCCATGAACCAGCGCAGCGGCTGCGGCAGGGCTTTGCAGGCATGCATGGGCGGCACCGCACTGTGCACCAGCAGGTCGGGCTTGAAGCGGTCGGCGATCAGTTCGGCCAGGCGGTTCTGCCACCGCGCCCATTGCAGCGGTGCGCACAGGCCGGTGGCATCGTTGGCACCCATGGAAAGCACCACCACGTCGAAACGCGCGGCAGGCGAGTCCTTCAGCAACTGGAGCAAACCCGGCGAGTCCAGCCCATTGACCGCCAGCACGCACCACTGGACGGTGTGGTGCCGGCTCAGGCGCCGCACCAGCTGTCCACACAGCGCCTGCTCCTGACTGGCGGCACCCACCCCGGCGGCGCCCGAGTCGCCGGCCACCAGCAGGCGCACGAGCGAGCCGCGCCCTGCCGTGCCGGCGCGCTGCCCCGGCGGCTCCGGCATCCGCGGCGTGGTGCGCCGGACGTGCCGGGCCTGCAGCCAGAGCAGCGGCCAAAGCAGACCCAGCAGCACCAGACGCTCACCGTCGGACATGCGCTTGCAAGTTCATGGTATTGCCTTCGTCGTGGGCGCTTGAGGCGCACCCTTGGCCGATGGTGGCGGTGCAGGCGCGACGCAGTCGGTGCGCCGGAGCACACCGCTCGGCAGGTGGCGCCGCAACGGCAGGCGGCCATGTCCGTTGGCGCACGGAAGTCCCGTGATTGAACGACTATCTTTCAACACTGCGGGCGCTGTGCGCTCGTTCATCGGCGCGTGCGCCGCCCGCTGGGCCCGCCGCCACTAAAGGAAACGCCATGCGAACCCCTGTCACCCTGGTCATGCTCGGCCTCGCCGCGCTACTGCTCACCGCGTGCGACAAGAACCCCAGTGGCCCGCCGCCACCGACCGTCATCACGACGAACACCGGCGCTGCACCATCGGTTCCGACCGACACATCCTTGCCATCGGCGGCCGAGGTTGCATCCGCAGCCTCCAACGGCGTGCCCGCACCGGTGCGAGAGGCGGGTCGAACCACCGGCACACGGACCACCAGCCGGGAGAGCATGTCCATGCCCATGGCGGGTCAGAACAACGATCACTCCGCACCGCTCTCTTCGGCAGGGCCTGCCAGCGCGCCCCGCTAGGCGCGAGGTCCGGGTACCGGCGCCTGCGCGGGTCCAGGTCATGCCGGCTCGTTGGCACGGCAGTTGGCGGCTCGCGCGTGTACGGTCGTGCCGATGAGGGTGGCCCAGGCCGCGGCAGTGCGTCTTCCTGACGTGGACGGCCACGTGATGCTCCATGCCAGCCTCAGTGGGGTCGGCGGCACGGGTTTCAGCGTGCAGTCTCACGCGGCGCGGTAGCTCGAACTGCTGCTCTGCGAGCACGTCGACGACGCGCAGCCGGTACGGGTGAACACGCTCGTCATGCGCCGCCTGCACCGCGTACAGCTCTGCGCCTGGCGCGCACCTGGTGACTTCGACCCCGCGCGCGGTAGATAATTAGTCGTTACGGATATATAGATACATACGGCATCACCGCGCCACGGTACCCCGCCATCGGCGAACGTGGACCGCACCACCCCGGAGCCCACCATGACCACGAACTACCGCGAACTCACCGCCGGCGTATCCGCCACGCTGGCCAAACTGCGCGCCGACATCCCCGACACCACGCGCGGCTTCTCCGCGCTGGCGCTGGCCGCTGGCAAACCCGGCGCGCTGGACAAGAAAACCAAGGAGCTGATCGCGATGGCGCTTTCGGTGGGCGCGCGCTGCGAGCCCTGCGTCGGCTTCCATGCCGAGGCCCTGGTCAAGCTGGGCACCACACGCGCCGAGTTCGAGGACATGCTGGGCATGTGCATCTACATGGGCGGCGGTCCGTCGCTGATGTTCGCCGCGCACGCGCTGCAGGCCTACGAGGAGTTCGGCGGCGCCACCGTGCGCGAGGCCTGACCCGCGTTGCGCGGGCCGCGCACCGCGCCGCGCGCCCTGCCCTTCAGCCGGCGGCTGCCGCCGGCGCGCCCAGCACCTCGGGCGTCAGTGCCACGACCGCCTGGTAATGCGTCAGGAAGACCTGGCCGCTGAGATCGCGCAGGAAGTCCGTGTGCTTCAGGCGGTCCATCACCGGTCCCTTCACCTCCGACAGGTGCAGCCGGACACCGGCGTCGTGCAGCCGCTGTTCGATGGCTTCCAGGCTTTCCAGCGCGCTGGCGTCGATGTGGTTGATCGCCGAGCACTGCAGCACCAGGTGCTGCAGTTGCGGCTGGCCGGCCACGGCGTCGTTGACGCGGTCTTCCAGCGCACGCGCGTTGGCGAAGTACAGGCTCTCGTCGACGCGCAGGCTGACGAGCCTGGGGCTCACCGCCACCTCGTGGCGCAGCACGTTGCGGAAGTGTTCGGTGCCCGGCACCAGGCCCACCTGCGCGATGTGCGGACGGCTGGTGCGAAATAGGTAGAGCGCCAGCGACACACCCACGCCCACCACCAGCCCGCTTTCCACGCCCAGGGCCAGCGTCGCCACCAGGGTCGCGGCGACGGCCGCGAAGTCGGGCTTCGAGTAGGCCCAGGTGCGCTTGAAGATGCCGAAGTCCACCAGCGAGAGCACGGCAACGACGATGGTCGCCGCCAGCGTGGCCTGCGGCAGGAAGTACAGCGCCGGCGTCAGGAACAACGTGGCCAGCGTGATGCCCACCGCGGTGTAGACGCCGGCCGCCGGCGTCTGCGCGCCGGCGTCGAAGTTGACCACCGAACGCGCGAAGCCGCCGGTGACCGGAAAGCCGCCGGTGAACGACGCTGACAGGTTGCTGGCGCCCAGCGCGACGAGTTCCTGGTCAGGCTCGATGCGTTGGCGGCGCTTGGCCGCCAGGGTCTGCCCCACCGAGACCGACTCGACGAAGCCCACGATGCTGATCAGCAGCGCCGGCACCGCCAGCTGCTGCCACAGCGCCAGGTCCCAGGACGGCAGCGTCAGCGGCGGCAGGCCCTGCGGAATGTGGCCGACGATCTTCACGCCCTGTGTTTGCCAGCCCAGGGCCCAGGTCAGGCCGGTGGTGACGGCGATGGCCGCCACCGGGCCGGCCTTGGCCACCATGTCGGCCGCCCGCGGCCCCATCCCCCAGCGGCACAGCAGCGGCTTCAAGCCCCTGCGGACCCAGAACAAGAAGGCGGTGGCGGCCACGCCGATGCCCAGCGTGACCGGGTGTGTGTCCGGCGCCTGGCGCAGCAGCGACAGCGCCAGGTCCAGCGCGTTCTGGCCCTCGGCCTTCACGCCCATCAGCGCCTTCAGCTGGCTGATGGCGATGAGCAGGCCCGACGCCGAGATGAAGCCCGAGATCACCGGGTGGCTGAGGAAGTTGGCCAGGAAGCCCAGCTTCAGCACGCCCATCAACAGCAGCATCGCGCCCGACAGGAAGGCCAGCGTGAGGGCCGCCGTCCAGTAGGCAGGCGTGCCGGCCTCGGCAAACTGGCCGACGGCCGCCGCCGTCATCAGCGAAACCACCGCTACCGGCCCGACGGCCAGCACGCGGCTGCTGCCGAAGACGGCGTACAGCAGCAGCGGTGCCACGCTCGCATACAGGCCCACCTCGGCCGGCAGCCCGGCCAGCATCGCGTAGGCCAGGCTCTGCGGCACCAGCATGAGGGTGACGACGAGTGCGGCCACGCCGTCGTTCAGCAGCGTGGCGCGGTCGTAGCGGCGGCCCCAGTCCAGGATGGGCAGCGCGGGCCGCCAGCGCCGCCCGTGCGCCGGCCTCGCCATCAGGCCCGCCCTGCGGGACGGGGCATCATCGTCTTCCGGTCGCCAGCGCCAAGGGGCGGCGCGACCGACGCCGTGGCCGAAGTGCTGCGGATGTCCATGGCGCGAGTGTCGCCTGTCGGCGGGGCTGCCGCGGCGGCCGGCGTCAGCGTGCGCACGTTGGGTTTCTGATCACCCCGGGCGGTAGCGGCGGCGCCAGGCCTTTTCCAGCTCGACCACGATGAACACCACCGCGGCGAGGGCAAAACACAATGCCAGTTCGCCGGCACTCAGGGGCTGCGTGCGGAAGACAGGGTTCAGCGCCGGCACGTAGAGGGTGGCGAGTTGCAGCACCAGCGTCAGCAGCACCGCGCCCAGCAGCGGCAGGTTGCTGCGCAGGCCCACGGTGAAGATCGAGTCGCGCTCGGACCGAATGGCCAGCACGTGTGCCATCTGCGCCAGGGTCAGTGTCGTGAACACCATCGTCTGCCAGTGTGCGTTGGCCTCGTGCAGCGCCCAGGCCTGCACGCCCAGGCACAGCCCGCCCATCAGCAGGCCCACGAACAGCGCGTGCTGCCACAGGCCCTGCGCAAACACGCTTTCCTGCGGCGCACGCGGCGGGCGCCGCATCACGCCGCGTTCGGCTGGCTCAGCGGCCAACGCCAGGCCGGGCAGGCCGTCGGTGACGAGGTTCACCCAAAGGATGTGGATGGGCAGCAGCGCGATGGGCATGCCCAGCAGCGGTGCCAGGAACAGCACCCAGATCTCGCCCGAGTTGCTGGTCATCGTGTAGCGGATGAACTTGCGGATGTTGTCGAAGATGCGCCGCCCCTCGCGCACCGCGCAGACGATGGTGGCGAAGTTGTCGTCCAGCAGCACCAGCGCCGAGGCCTCGCGCGCCACGTCGGTGCCGCCCTTGCCCATCGCCACGCCGATGTCGGCGGCCTTCAGCGCCGGCGCGTCGTTGACGCCGTCGCCCGTCATCGCGACGAAGTCACCGTGCGACTGCAGCGCCTGCACGATGCGGATCTTCTGCGCCGGGTCCATGCGCGCGTAGACGGCCACGCGCGGCACCAGTGCTGCCAGCGCGGCGTCGTCCAGCCGCGCCAGTTCTGGGCCGGTGGTCACGGCGCCGGCCGCGACGGCGGCGTCGGCCACGATGCCCAGGTCGCGCGCGATGGCCAGCGCGGTGGCCGGGTGGTCGCCGGTGATCATCACCGGACGGATGCCCGCCGTCAGGCATTCGGCCACCGCGACGCGGGCCTCGGGCCGCGGCGGGTCGATGAGGCCCACCAGGCCGAGCAGCACCAGGCCCCGCTCGAAGGTCTCGGCGTCGCTGGCCATGACGCCGACCTGCCCCGACTGCGGCCCTTCACGCTGCGCCACTGCCAGCACCCGCAGGCCTTCGGCCGCCCAGCGCTGCGCCAGCACCGAGGCCTCGTCGCACGCCGCGCCTGTGCCGCAGCGCGGCAGCACCGATTCGGGCGCGCCCTTGACATAGGCGCGCCAGCCGCCGCCGGCCGCTGCGTGCAAGCTGCTCATGCGCTTGCGTTCGGCGTCGAAAGGCCACTCGTGGCGCCGCGGCCAGGCCGCCTGCAGCGCGCCGACGTCGGTGCCGGCGGCCTGCGCCGCTTCCAGCAAGGCGGTTTCGGTGGGGTCGCCCACCCAGCCCTCGGTGCCGGGCACGGCGTCGTTGCACAGCACCAGCGCGGTCCATAGCGCCGCCTCGTCGCCGGTCCAGCTGCGGTGCTCGCGCAGCGCCATGCGGTTCAGCGTCAGCGTGCCGGTCTTGTCGGAACAGATCACCGTCACCGAGCCCAGCGTCTCCACCGCCGGCAGCCGCCGCACCAGCGCGTTGACATTGACCAGCCGCCGCGCGCCCAGCGCCAGCAGCACCGTCACCACCGCGGGCAAAGCTTCGGGGATGGCGGCCACGGCCAGGCTGATGGCGGTCAGGGCCATCAGCAGCACGTCTTCGCCGCGCAGTACACCGGTCGCGAAGACCACCGCGCAGATGGCCAGCACCACCAGCGACAGCCGCTTGCCGAAGGCGGCCAGCCGCAGTTTCAGCGGCGTGGCGCGGTCGCCGGCTGTGCCCAGCAGCGTGGCCACCTGCCCGAGCTGCGTAGCCGCGCCGGTGGCCACCACCAGGCCTTCGGCGCGACCGTGCGTGACCAGCGTGCCCTTGAAGGCCATGTTGATGCGGTCGCCCAGCGCGTGTTCGCCCTCGGGCAGCGGCGGCAGCCCGGCGTCGGTCTTCTCGACGGTGACCGATTCGCCGGTGAGCGCCGATTCGTCCACCCGCAGTTGCGCCACGGCGTGCAGGCGCAGGTCGGCCGGCACCAG
This sequence comes from Burkholderiales bacterium, assembly GCA_038205425.1. Classification (GTDB taxonomy): domain Bacteria; phylum Pseudomonadota; class Gammaproteobacteria; order Burkholderiales; family Burkholderiaceae_C; genus Rubrivivax. Next base: position 11,762 of record JBBRBW010000112.1, read on the forward strand.
GCTGCCGGCGTCCAGCAGCACAACATCGCCGGGCACCAGGTGCACCGTGTCCACCACCTGCACCTGGCCGCCGTCGCGCCGCACCGTGGCGTGCGGCGAGGCCATGCGCTGCAGCGCGGCCAACGTCTGGTCGGCCCGCCATTCCTGCCACAGGCCGATGGCGGCGTTGAGCAGCACGATGACGAGGATGACCACCGTGTCCGTCGGCTCGCCGATGAGCCCGGAGACCACGGCCGCGGCCAGCAGCACCAGGATCATGAAGTCGCTGAACTGGTCGGCCACGCGCCGCCATACCGGGCGCGGCGGCGCCTCGGGCAGGCGGTTGGCGCCATAACGCTGCCGGCGTGCACCGACTTCGTCGGCCGCCAGGCCCTCGTCGATGCGCACCTCGAGCCGGCGCGCCACCTCGGCGGCCGGTTGCATGTGTGGCTGCATGTGCGGCTGCATGTTCGGCTGCATGTTCGGCTGCGCGCCGCCCGGCGCCGCAGTGGGCGCCCCGCCCGGCGGGGGGCTGGCAGCGGGCTGCATGCGCTACTTCACCCGCAGCGCGGGGATCCCCGCCGCGGCGAGCACCCGCCGCGCCACCCACCCGGCGGGCGCTTGCAGCGCGGGCATGAAAGTGTCGGTGGCGGCGGGGACATTCATCGGTACTCCGGCAGGGTCGGCGTCGGCATGTCGAGGCGCCGTCACTCCACCGCACCAGACCATCATAGGTTCGCGCCGCCCCACTACAGCGCGGCAGCGCACATGTGTTGATAATTGCGTATGGACTTAAATAAAGACTGCCGACGGCCAGCGCGGCGCGCGGGTACCCGGTGATCGCCGAAGCTGCGGCCGCGCTGGGCGGCATGGCCTTGCTGCGCTGGGGCGCGCACCGCGCCATCCTGCACGGCCTGCGCGCACCGCGGGTAGGCCACGCCGCCTGGCCCGACACCACAGGGCTGACGCCCGGCACGGTGCAGCAGGCACACATCGCCGGACCGCGCGGCCGGCAGCTGTTCGCCTGGCTCGTGAGCGCGCCCGCCGCCGCGGCCACGTCGTCGACCGAAACCGCGGCCGCAACCCCAGCCGCCCCCGCGGTGCTGGTGATGCACGGCTGGGGCTCCAACGCCGCCGAAATGTGGCCGGTGGTGCAGCCGCTGCACGAGGCGGGCTGCGCCGTGCTGCTGATCGACGCCCGCTGCCACGGTCTGAGCGACGGCGAGGCCTACACCTCGATGCCGCGGTTTGCCGAGGACATCGCCGCCGGGCTGCGCTGGCTGCGTGCACAGCCGGGCATCGATGGCGAGCGCATCGCGCTGCTCGGCCATTCGGTGGGTGCCGGGGCGGCGCTGCTGCACGCGGCGCGGCACGGCGACGTGCGCGCGGTGCTCAGCCTGTCGGCCTTCGCCCACCCGCGCGAGGTGATGCGGCGTTTCATGGCCGCCAGGCGGCTGCCCTACCCCGTGCTCGGCTGGTACGTGCTGCGTCATGTGCAGCGGGTGATCGGCGCACGCTTCGACGACATTGCACCCTCGCGCACGCTGACCCGCGTGCGCTGCCCGGTGCTGCTGGTGCACGGGCGCGAAGACCGCACCGTGCCCTTCGCCGACGCCCAGCGCCTGCAGGCCTGCAGCCCCCGCGCCACGCTGCTGGCGGTGGACGGCGACCACGACCTGCGCGGCAGCCTGGCGCCGCACGGGCCGGCGCTGGTGCAGTTCCTGCGCGCGGCGCTGGCTGAGAGCCTGTGAACAAGTCCGACAAACCCGCCCGTACGTCCCAGATGGCGCCGCTCGTCGCTGCAAATGCTCGCCGTAGCCCGAGCTGCGGCTGTGCTTTGCGCCTCGATCGACACCCGCTGGAACGCCCGCTCGGGCGCGCCGGATTCATTCACAGGCTCTGACCCGCGATGCTGGCCGTCACGCTCGGCCCCTTGGCGCTGCCAATGCCCCCGCTGCTGCTGCTTGTCGCGGTGGGGGCGGCGCAGGGGCTGGCGTCGCGGCTGGCGCGCCGGCCGCGCGGCGATGACGCCGACGCCGCAGCCCGCGCGACACGCGGCGCCCGGGCCGCCGACGCCGTCACCACGGCGGCGCTGCTGGGGCTGCTGGCCGCGCGAGGGGTTTACCTGGCCGGGCATGTCCAGGCCTACACCGAT
>JBBRBW010000113.1:0-13748 GCA_038205425.1 Burkholderiales bacterium
GACTTGTTGTTCTGTTGACGGGCACGCATGGGAAGACTCCGGTGATGGCTGTTTGCCGCGACTGTGGCGAGCCACCATTAGTCAATCGTTAGCGGGGCGTTCCTGCGCCGGCTGTTGGAGGCTGTTTTCACCCCCGCGAACGGGGGGGCGCCATTGGTTCGCGGGGTGGTTTGCGCCGGTCCCGTGGCAACCGTTACACCCCCGGGCGGGGCGCGGTCTCGGCCGTCGCCAGCGCCATGGCCTCGGCCATGGACATCCCGGCCCCCTGCCGCCACAGCGCCTGGCAGGCCGTGCGGCCGGTGCGCAGCGCGATCAGGCGCCGCGTGCGCCGCGCTTCGGGCAGGTCTTCCGGGCCCAGCGCGCCGAAGTGCTCGGCGCAGTAGGCCTCGGCAAAGCCCATCAGGCGCGCCGCTGCCTCTGCCCTGCCCTGGCAGGCCAGCGTGCGCGGCAGGTTCCACAGCACGTAGAACCACTCGCGCCAGTGGCCGTGGTCCCAGTCCATCTGCAGGCATTGCCGGTACATGGCCGCCGACTCGTCAAAGCGGCGCAAGTCGGCCAGGGCATAGCCGGTGACGCTGGTGGCCAGGGCCAGCAGGCGGTGCTGGCCGGTGCGCGCGGTTGACGCACGCACCTCGTCGAGCATCACCAGCTGCTCGGCGGCCAGCTGCTTGCCGCCCAGTTGCAGCGCCAGGCTCAGCAGCCCCGAGGTGGCGCGGGTGCGGGGCCCGTGCTGGCGCCACAGCGCCAGGGCCTGGCGGTAGATCGGCACGTTGGCCGCCAGGTCCCGGTGTCTGCGGTACTGCAGCAGCGCCCAGTGCGTGAGGGCGCGGGCTTCGGTGTCGCGCTGCCGATGCGCGCGGGCCAGCGCCAGGGCTTGGTCCAGCAGAGACTGCACGGCGTCCAGCGGGGCGCCGCGGCGCAGCCGGATGATGCCGGCGCAGCGCAGCACTTCGGCGCGCTCGGTGCTGTCGGCGGCTTCCAGGGCGGCCAGCGCAGCATCGACATGCCGGTCGGCCCAGCTCGCCTGCCCGGCATTGAAGCTCTGCATCGCCAGCACCGCCTGCAGTGCGGCGGCGTGGTACTGCGGCGCGGCGGCGGCGATGTGGCGCAGGTGGTCCAGCGCGTGCGCGCTCAGCGACAGGTCGTCCAGCGCCGAGCGTGCGGCCAAGGTGGTGTCGATGGCCTGCTCGGCGCTGGCCTGGGGCAGGGTGGCGTCGGCCGCGCTGGCCAGCGCGCGTGTGAGGTTGGGCCACTCGGCGCTGGCCATGTCCAGTGCCGGCTCGGTGCCCAAGGCAGCCGCCCACGCGGCCACGGCGTGGGCGTGGCGGGCGCGCAGCCGCGCCACGCCCGCGGCGCCGGTCTCGTGGAAGACAAACTCGCGCATCGGTTCGAAGGCGTGGTAACGGCTGGCGCCGGCCGTGCTTTCGCGGCGGTAGGCGACCGAGGCGGCCACCAGCTGGTCCACCAGCAGCGCCGTGTTCGCCGCACCCACGTCGCTCAGGTGGCCCAGCAGGTTCAGCGACGCGCCGCCATCGCAGGCACTCAGCATCGCCAGCAGGTCCTGTTCGGGCGCGGCCAGTTGCCGCCAGCTCCAGGCCAGCACGTTGAGCATGGACGCATGGCGCTCGTCGTCGGCGCTGCGCGGGCCGCTGCGCGCCAGCAGCGCCAGCGGCTGTGGCGCCACGCCATCGCCGACCAGCATGGCGCGCATGTCGGCCAGGCCCAGGCTGCGTATGCGCGCCGCCGCCAGCTCGATGGCCAACGGCAGGCCGTGCAGCGCCGACACGATGTCGGCCACCGCCGCGTGGTTGCGCTCGTTGAGATGGAAGTCGGCTCGCGCTGCGCGCGCGCGGTCGCCAAATAGCGCCATCGCCGGGTTCATGGCGTGGTCCTGCAAGGACGCGCCGGCTTCGGGCAGGGGCAATGCGGCCAGGGCGTGCTCGACCTCACCGTCCAGACCCAGCGCCCGGCGCGAAGTGACCAGCAGGTGCAGCAGCGGCAGGTGCGCCAGCCAGCGCGCCACGTCGGCGCGTCCGGCCTCGACCAGCTGCTCGAAGTTGTCCAGAACCATCAGCACTCGCCGGCCGGCCAGCGCGCTTTCCACCCGCTGCGCTTCGTCGGCGGCACTGGCACCGGCTTGCTGGCGCAGCGCGCGAAGGATGGCCTCGAGCATCTGCGCGCGGGTCGTGCATTCGACCAAGGGCACGAAGGCGACGAAGTCGAAGATGACCCGGTCCCCCGGGGCGGTCTCGGGCTGCCAACCGCTGCGCTCGGCCATTGTGCGGGCCACTTCCACCGCCAGGCGCGTTTTGCCCGCACCACCCGGGCCGCGCACCACCACCAGACGCCTGTAGGGCAGCGCCGCGGCCAGGGCCGCGCCTTCGGCCTCGAAGCCCACCAGCCGGGTCAAGTACCGGGGCAGACGCGCAGCGCCTGCGGCCGGCGCTGCAGAGCCGGGGGAGGCATGCCGCATCTCGGGTGCCGCCACGGGCACCGCGGCGACGGAATCTTCTTGCGCGGACAGGCCAGCCGCCCTGCACTCCAGGCGTTGCCGCTCTTCGATGACCCAGTCGTCGAAGTGGCCGGGCAGCAGGTCACCGCCGTACAGGCGCGCCGCACCGCTGGCATCGCCGGTGCGCAGCGCCCGCAGGAAGGCCGGGACGTCGCAATGCACGGCATCGGGCGCGAGCCAGATCGCCCGCCGGTCGGCCTGCAGGACGACCACGCCAGGGCGGCCCGCCGGCTCCAGCACGCTGCGCAGCACCGAAAGCGCTTGGCGCAGGCGGTTGCGACCCGTCTCGGTGCCGACTCCGGGCCACAGCAGTTCCACCAGTTCTTCGCGCGGGTGCTGGCGCCGCGGCGCGATTGCAAGCCGGGCCAGCAGCAAAAGCGCAGCGCGCGAAGGCACGCGCGCCAATCGGCCATGGTCATCGGCCAGCTCGACGGCACCCAGCAGCCGCAGCGCCCAGTGAGTGGCAGCCTCTGTGCGGGCCGGCGTGAAGGCGGTATTCGTCATTGCAGCGGCATTGTCGGTGGGCCTCTGCGAGCGCAACGCCCAGCCCGCTGCCCGGATTGCGTTGAATTTCGCGCTCCGGTCGGGGCTGGAGGGCATCTGCGACCGGCACACGTAATTCGACGGGCACAAGGACGCATTGGAGAAGTGGTCCGACTCCCTTCCGGCGTGCGAGCTTGGCACGAACGTGATGCCCATCGGGTTGCCAAAGCGTGCTGCTGCGTAAGAGCACCGTGCGGTCACGCGAAGGACGGCTGTATGGCCTTCCGCTTGCGCCAAGGCTGTTCATCCGCGACTTCGAGGTCCTCGAGCACTGCTCGAACCGCGGCGGCGATCTCAAGATCGTCGCCGCCATCCTCGAAAAGCCGCTGATCGAGTGCGTCCGTACGCGCCAGGACTTGCCGGCTCAGCGTCACCGAGGGCGCAGACACGCCGGCACACGCAGCAAGCTGCCTGACGACGGCCCGGAGCTCCGGGCTGCAGTGACTGGCTGCGCCTGGCGCGGGTAGACGCCGTTGGCTGTTTGCGAAGCGCAAGAGTCAGCCGGCAGCCGAGCCTGCTTTCAGCCGCTTCGGCCCTGCCCGCGAGCTTGCCGCTGCTCTGGTTGCCGTCGGCGATCTCGAAACGCCGTCGAAGCTGGCAACGACGCCGAAGTCAGATTGGTCGACGCCAGACCGCTCAGCGGTACGACCGCGGCGCTGTGGGGGAACGCTGTTCACCGTGCGATCTCCGCTTGGACACGAGGCGCCAATCGCGACCGAGCCGGACCGTGCCGCCAGCCTGATCGGGCGCACGCGTGGCACCTGCGTTCGCCGGCGCACGGTGTTCGCCGTCAGCGCCGCGTACAAGGGTCCTTCCCATCCGAATCCCAGGAGATTCACATGCTCAGGACCGTGCTCTTGGCCGCCATGCTGGCGGCATCGCTAGGTAGCACGGTGACGTCCGTCGCCGCCGCCACCATCTATGTGCAGGTGGCGCCGCCGCCCCTGCGCGTCGAGGCCATCCCGACACCGCGGCGCGGCTACGCCTGGGTGCCAGGCTACTGGAACTGGCGCGGCCAGCGTCATGTCTGGGTGGCCGGCAGTTGGATGCGCGAACGTCAGGGCTACCGCTACGACGCGCCGCGCTGGCAGGAGCGCGACGGCCGCTGGACCCAGGAGCGCGGCCGCTGGTCGCGCCGCGACCGCGACAGAGATGGCGTGCCCAACGGGCAGGACCGCCGGCCCGACGACCCGCGCCGCAACTGAGCCAGGGCTTCGCGGGCTTCCGGGGCGGGCCCGCCGCCACTCAGGATTGCGTGGACCGCCGGCTGCGCGCCACCGACATCACTGTTCCCGGGCCTCGGCCCAGCGTGACCATCGCCGTGCCGCCGTAGCAAGATCAAAGGGCAGCGGCAGGCCCGCCACCGGCTGGACGCTGCCGACCATGCCCATGTTGACGAGGGCATTGGTGAAGAAGCTCAGCGCCACGGCGCCGGCCATCAGCCGTATGACGACCCGCCGGGGCCGTTTCGACACTTGCGAGGTGCCGGGCTTTGTCCGCGAGCGCGCCTACAGAGTCGTCGAGCAAGCAGAATCTCGTTGCGATGCGGTCAGAGAAACCTGCGGCACGCGGTGAGGCCTCCGTCGATGCCGTTCGGCTGGCCACCGATTTGCCGGGCACGGGTGACTGGTCTTTGGCGATCCGCCATGCATCGTGAGTGACGTTTCCGGGTCGAGGTCCGGTGCTCGATGGTCGACATGCCAGTGCTGCCGAACGGCGCTTACCTGCCGCTCGCAACCGACAAACCGACCTGCCATCGTTCATCTTCATCGCCGACGAAACGCCGCTACACACCAAGCTCGATGTGTTCGAGACGCGCACCTCGGTCCGGTGGTTTCAGTGCGCGAGCAAACAGACGGACAGTCGAGCGATCCCCCAATCTACAGGCACGGCATCGGTCGACCGGCACCCCGTTCTGGGGTGGCGATCGGCTGCTTACATCTCGAGCGTCAACGCCCGGCCGTCGGGCCCCGTTCGATGGGTTGTGATCGCCGCCGGAGGTTCCCATGCAGCAAAGCCAAGAGTCAGCGCCCAAGTCCACCGGTGCATCGCGCTTCCTAGCAGACCTCGCCTGCCCGCGATGGCTGCGCAGGCGTTCGGGTCTGGCGCTCCTGGCGGCAGCGGCAAGCCTAAGTGCATGCGGCGGTGGAGGTGACGGGTACATCACACTCGACATCGGCATCCTGGTGGGCGGCGTGGTGGTCAGCGGTCCGCCCGTCTACTCGGGGGGCCACCGATCCATCACCATGTACGCCGGCCAGTCCATCCAACTCGATGCGAACGAGCCCGTGTACTGGACACTGCTGGTCGGGGGTGGCAGCGTCGTCGGCAGCGTCACTGTGGTGTACGCCGGATTGGCCGTCACGCAGACCACGATCAGCGATTCGCGCATCGTCGTGGACACCAGCTCGCGCTTCGGGCTGGTCAACCCGGTGCCGATGACATTGATCGCCACCTCGACGATCGATTCGGCGCAGGTGGCGACTGTGGACGTGCTGGTCACCAACTGAGCCGGGTTCTGTCGAGCCCGGCCGGTGCGCACAGCCCGCCCGTGATGCACCTCGCGTGTGGCTGCAGAGGCAACGCGGGCCCACCATGCCAGTTGCGGCGTGCCACCGTTCCATCCTTCGGACAGTCGCAGGCCAAGGAGAACCCGCCCCGTGATCCACATCCTGCAATCCTGCCCATGCTTGAGCTCGACGCCGCTGAGGTCACCGCGGGCCACCCCGAGACACCCTCGGAGACGTCCCCGACGTGCCGGTGGGCCGGCGTATCGAGTCCAAGGACGACGTGAAGATCACCCTGCTCGCTTCTGACGAGCCAGGAAACTGCGTGCTTTACTTCGTTGCCGGCCCCTCGGCCCTGAGCGACCCGGTCGAGCCGATCAGCGTCCAGGCGTGAGCGCGGTGGCGCCGGCCTGCAGCCGCCATGCGGCCGGCGGCAGGCCTTACTCGCGCCGCAACGCGCGGCTGAACGCGGTGTCCGGCTGGTAGCCGATTTCCGCCGCGATGCGCGCCAGCGGCGCATTGCTTCGCCCGAGCAGGTTCGAAGCCAGCAGCATGCGCCGCTGGGTCAGGTACTGCGTCGACGCCTGGCCGACGAGTTGCTGGAACCGTTCGGTCAAGCTCTTTCATGGTGTCCTCCCGGTGATGCACGGTCAGGAAGACTGCTACCAGCGCACCACAGCCACGGACGAAATGACTTGATTGCGGCCGAAGACTGCGCTACGAATCTCAACCTAGAAACCGCAGTTGGACGCGCCAGCGCGGCGCAATCGGGTGCGTAGCGATGTCACCCAACCGGTGAAGCAAGACAGGGCCAGAAAATTTCCCGAGATCGAGTACTTGCCTGCGCAGACGTGGGCATCACGCAAGCCCGCACCACGCTGGTGGTGAGCACGCTGCGCCGGCGCAGGAAGAGCCGCCATACGGTGCAGGCCATACCCAGCCGCTTCATCGCCGAGATGAAGCTCGGCGAGCTGGTGGCCAAGGAGGAGCCGCGGGAGCGGCTGAAGAAGCTGCGCGACGCGATGGCGGCGAAGGCGGCTTTACCCGCCGGCTGAGGCACCCGCCGGCCACAGATTGGGGGTGGACGCGGCCCGCGCACAGCACGATGCTGCGCTGTCCGCTGCCGACATCAACAGGAGACGTCCATGTGCCTGCACATCCAATTCAAGGCCGCTTACCGCTGCTGGGCGGCCCTGCTCTGCGGCCTGATCACCACGGCTGCCACCGCGGCCCATCCGCTGGACCCCTTGAACGCCGACGAGATCATCGGTGCGGCGCAGATTCTGCTGGCCGGCGGTGCGGCGCGGCCCGGCGCCATCTTTCAGAGTGTCGAACTGCGCGAGCCCCCCAAGGCCGCAGTGCTGGGCTACCGCGCCGGGCAGCCACCGCTGCCGCGCCAGGCCACCGTGTTCTTCCGCCAGAACCGCCAGAGCTTCAAGAGCACCGTGAACCTGAGCGACGGCAGCTACACGCGGCCCTTGCTGATTCCCATCAGCGAAGGCCAGCTCGGTCTCACCATCACCGAGGTGTCCGACTTCAGCTTCGCGTTCAGAGACCCGGCCTTCCTGGCCGCGCTGTCGCGCCGCGGCATCCGCACCCCGGCACAGCTGGCCAAGGTTTTTGTCACGCCGCTCACCGCCGGCTCCTTCGGCCTGCCGGAAGAGAGCAAACGCATCGTCAAGGCCCAGATGTACTACACCGAGGGCGCGGGCATCAACCTCTACGCCAGGCCGATCGAGGGCATGCAGGCCATCATGGATCTCGATGCGCGCACGGTGATACGGGTGATCGACACCGGCGTGGTGCCGATTCCGGCCGCGACCCACGAATTCGACGAGGCCAGCGTCGGCGCGCTCACCGGCCTGCGGCCGCCGCTGAAGCCGATCCGCATCACACAACCCGAAGGGCGCAACTTCAGCATCCAGGGTCAGTTCGTCGAGTGGCAGAAATGGCGCTTCCATGTGCGCTTCGATCGCCGCACCGGGCCCACGGTGTCACTGGTCACCTACGCCGGGCGGCCGGTGATGTACCAGGGCACACTGTCGGAGATCTTCGTGCCCTACCAGGACGCCGATCCGAACTGGTTCTACCGCACCTACATGGACGCTGGCGAGTTCGGCTTCGGCTTGCTTGCCTCGCCGCTGAACCTGGGCCTGGACGTGCCGGAAAACGCCGTGCTGCTCGACGCCGTGGTGTCGGCCGCCATCCCCGATCCGACGGTGCCCGTGGTGCCGCTGCCGCTGACCCGCGTGGTAGGTGTGTTCGAGCGCCTCACCGGCAACCCGGCGTGGCGCCACTTCGAGCAGTTTTCGGGCGCTGCCTATGAAGGCCGCGCAGAGGTCGAACTGGTCGTGCGCAGCATCGCGCAGGTGGGCAACTACGACTACCTGCTCGACTGGGTGTTCACGCAGAACGGCGTCATCCGCGGCGAGGTGGGACTGACCGGCATCGACGCACCCAAGGCCGTGGGCGCGTCAGGCGGCGACCCGGCGCAGAGCACGGCGGTTGCGGCCCAGCTGGTGGCGCCCTTCCACAGCCACTTCTTCAACTTCCGCCTCGACCTGGACGTGGACGGGCCCGACAACAGCTTCGTGCTCGGCCACCTGCACACCCGCAACGCGCCCGGACCGCGCAAGAGCGTGTGGAGTCTCGAGGAGCAGGTGCTGGCCAGGGAGAGCGAAGGCCGCATCGCCGCCGAGGGCCACGGGCGCTGGAAGGTCGTCAACCCGGGCCGGCGCAACGCGCTGGGCCAGCAAACCGCTTACCTGATCGAGACCCACGACACCGCAGAGCCGCTACTGAAGAAGGCCGACTACCAGCGTGCCGCCTTCATCGAGAACGCACTCTGGATCACTGCCTTCGACCCCGACCAGCGTTACGCCGCCGGCGACACGCCCAACCAAAACCCGGGCACGCCCGGCCTGCCGCAGTACCAGCACGGCAACCAGAGCCTGGTCAACCGCGACATCGTGCTGTGGCTGACTCTGGGCCACCACCACGTGACGCAGGCCGAGGACTGGCCGGTCATGTCGCGACACAAGCTTGCTTTCGAGCTGAAGCCGATGAACTTCTTCGACCGCAACCCGGCGCTGGACCTGCGGCGTGCGCCGTTCGAGGTGCTGCGCTGAGCCGCCGCTTCAGACAGCGCCATCGACCGGCCAGCGCAAGAGGGCGAGCGCTTGCCGCCTCTCGCCCTTCGCCGGAGCTATTCTCCAACTTCGGTGCGCCCGACCGCGGTTGATCCGGCACATGCCAGAGCTAGCGTGGACTCCTGGGTGAAGTGCCACCAGCCGACGAGCGCAGTAGCTCAAAAAATGAGCCTGGCTTAGCTTCATTTCGAGCCAGGAACGCATCTGGTCTACGGCGATTCGGACGAGGCCCGCGCACGCAAGAAATTGCAGGCTGCGCGGGGATGCGTCGGGGTCTGCATGGAGCCGTCCGCCGACCGGAGCCTGACTGACTGCTGCTGCTCCTGAGGGTTCTCGAGAACTTGTCGGAGCACGAGATGGGCTTGCATTTGCCTAGCGCCAACGGGCCTGCTCGTGCAGCGTGGGAGCGACGTGCGGCCGGCACTTGCCCGCACACTCAATCTGGCCCGCGAAGGCCTCGCGGTGTGGGTCAACGTCTGGCCCGGCAAGACCCAGTTCCGCGAGAGATCGCTGTCGATGCAGCTGCGAAGCGGGCCCCTGGAAACGACCAACCCCGCCGAAGCGGGGTTGCCGGAGCCGTCAACGGGCCGTGCCAGCCCACAAGCTACGCTATCAGGCCTTGTTCATGCGACGACGCAGACCCCATACGGCAACCAGCGCCAGACCGACCAGCGGCAGCGAACCAGGCTCGGGAGTCGGGCAGGCCGGCGCGCCGGGCACGCCGCACACCGGCGTCAGGTCCTGGTTGAACCAGGTGCTGCGGCGATCGACCGCGCGATTCAGGCCCGCTGCGTTGGTGCCTTCCAGGACGACGGCGTCGCCGGCACCGTTACCGAAACCGACCGCTGCGGTCCTGCTGGTGTCCGTGACTTCCCAGGGCATGTCCAGCCAGAAGAAGCCGATGGCGCCTTCGCCGACCGGGATGGCGTAGTCCGAGCTGCGAACGATCATCTGGAACGTATTCAGCAGATCACCATGGGCGCCAAAGTACCCGACATGGTCCCAGGTCACGATAAGCTCGTCGGTAATGTCCTGCCGGATATGCATGACCCCGCTGAGCGAGCTACGGGTGTCCACGTCGCCGAACCAAGCCGAGATCGTGGGAATCGCGGCGCCGATCGGCCCGCTTGGGATGTAGCTCGAGTTCCCGCCGGTGAAGCTGATGTTGCCGTTGTTGTTGGCGTAGAACTGTGTGTAGGTGCCACCGAAGAAGTTCAGCGTGAAGCCGAGGTCGACGGGGCCCATAAAGCCGTCGTCGTTGCGTCCGGATGCGACTCCAGCGCCGTTGGCATTGCCGCCCCCCGTCATCACCGCCACGGCGCCGATGCCGCCCCCGATGCCGTCGGTGTAAAGCTGCGTAATCGGCGTCAGCGCCGACTGCGGAATGGTCACCAGCGCCGCGTGGGCGAAGCCGGTAACGCCTGCGGCCAGCACCAGCGCGGCCGAAAGTGCGGTCTTGATCATCTTCATGGGAATCCCTTCATTTCAAAGCCACCCAGTCCGGGCTTGCCAAAACTGGCTGCATATCGCATGCCAAAACTTGAAAACTGCATGTTGTCAATACCTTGAATGGGTGGCGCGATGCCCATATGCGTTCCAGGGTCGAAAGTGTCAATTTTTCCGACACTGCGATGCGCAGCACACGGCGTTGGCCGATGGCCGGGTTCGCTTGGGGCACGGTCCCCGACGATCAGCCTTGCGCCGGCTCCCGGCCACCGACCGTGTCCACTACAACCCCCACACCGGGGCCCGCCCTTGAACGGCCCGACGAGTTCGGGCGTGATCCAGCCGCCATGGAAACCGCCGGGCTGCGGTGTGACGGGCGCACCGCCGACGCTGCACTGCAAACTCGTGGCGTAGAAGGCCACGCAGTCGGCGATGGCCTCGGCGCCGGCCAGGGGCTGCGGGTGAGCTCCACGCAATACCGTCGAGTTGGCAGCCCTCGTGCACCAGCGACCAGTAGCGCGCCGGACCTTTCCATGCGCAGAACGAGCCGCCGCCCGCAGGCACCAACAGGCTGCGGTCGACATCGGCCGAGGGCAGGTGGTTCGACGGCGGGTGCGAGGTCTCAAGCAGCCGGATCGCGCTTCGCGTGCGCGCAAACGTTACGCCGTCCCACATCACGATGACCTCGCACGCATCGGGCATCGATGAGCGCGGGGCCCTTGCTGCCGCTGGCGGCGATCACCCAGCGCATCGTCGTGCTGCGCGAGCAAAAGGTCTTGATCGACGCCGACCTGGCCGCGCTCTACGGGGAAGACCACCCCGACCGAACACTCGTCGGCACTGAGTCTGAAGAAGACGAAAAGCGGAGCTGAAGAAGACCGTCAGAGACGGTGATCCGAAGAAAACGGATCAGCAAGAACACGCATGTTCAGGCCGGCTGAAAGAAGACAAATTCAGGCCGGCGCCCACAGGGTGGAGACGCGTCGGCTCAATGAGCAGGTGCGGCGAAACAAGGCGCGGTTTCCGCAAGACTTCATCTTCGAGCTGACGCCCGAGGAGTTGCCCGTACTCCAGGGGCCGCTGGCCTGCCGCAGGCGGTCCAGGCCGCCGTACAGCGTCATGCTGCGGCTGTTGCCTGGCCTGGGCTTCGTCGGCGATCACCAGCGGGCGCCGCGCAGCGCCCTGGCCGAACCGCGGCTTTGAGCCGCCCCGCAAGCTCAAGTCGTGTTGGCGCGTTCCGATAGAAGGCGGTGTGCCGGCACGACGCGGGGTCGACCCGACCTGCGGGTTCGCAGGGCTCGGGAGGCAAGACATGACGATGTGCGTTGAACTGCCGCCGAGGCACAAGTGGGATCGGATCTGCTGCAACGAACGTGAGTGGATGTCCAGCGGAGGCTGTTCGCCGATCCAGGAGCAGCACCGCGCATGAGCCCGCCGGGCCACCCCAAGGGCGAATACCGAAGTGCGCGGCACGAAGGTATTCCGGTGAGCTTGCAATGTCCACGCCCGGTGGTTCCAGCTGAGAACCCCGAAGACTGCATCCGGCAGGCTTTGGCAGTAGCCAAACTTGTGGCTCCGCGAACAACCGGCGCCGACAGGGGCCTGGGATGCTTTCAGGCCGCAGCCGGCACGCGCCGGCGCGGCCGGCGGGCCAGGCCCGCAGCGAACAAGGCCATCGCGACGAGGCCGTATGACGCGGGTTCCGGCACCTGTGCACGACAGGCAGCAGCGTCGCCAACCGCGACACACGCGGTGCCGAACGTGACACCCTGGATCTGCGAAAAATTCATACCAGTGATGTTGCGGTCGAACGCGAATGACGTGCCAAAGCTCAAGAAGGTCGCACCGTCGGTCAGCCCTGCTGTGAAGCTCAGCGTGTAGAGCAGGAATTCGTCGGGCACACCGCCCAGGACCGCTTGCAGGGCGGCGAGATCGGTGTCCGACAGGAACGAATTGCCTTTGACCCCGACATTCAGCGCACTTGGAAAGTCGACGGTGAAGTCCGCATCGGGCAAAGAGGGATCGGGCCCCGTCAGGCTACCCAAGGGCTCGGTGCCGGCATATGTCGCACCGGGTGACACCAGATTGCCGTTGGACAGCAACACATTCAGATCGAACGCCGACACGATCTCGGATGCGGCCTGCAATCCGGAGATCCACACCCCCACGCTGACCGCGCCACCTTGTGCGACAGCTTGTGTTGCGGGCTTGAAGAACACAGTGGGCGCGCAGTGAGCGGCCAACGGCGTCAACGCCGCGGCTGCCAGGGCGACAAACCTAGTCAGGGTTTTCATAAAGGTAACTCCAGAGGTGGCAGGTGGCTAGGTAATCGGGAGCGATCAGGATGCGCAGCTGGCGCGAGTGCACCTGAGCGTGCAGGCGCGCACGTCCGTGATCGTGATCAGGCCGTCGGCGTTGGGGTCACGCGGGTCGTTTGCAACGGGCGTCTGGCCGATGGCGCTGCGAATGAGGGCGATGTCGCTGCGGTCCACATCGCCGTCGCGATCGACGTCGCAGGCGGCGTCGGGCGTGACGATGCTGAGGTCGAAGAGGATAGGCGACACGCCGGCGTTGTTGGCGTTCAGGCGGGTCTGCACCTGAATGAAGCGGCCACTGACGCCGGGGTTCGCTCCGTTGGCCACCGGCAGGAAGGGCAGGCTAGCGAGGTTGGCCTGCACATCGCTGGCACGCGCCGAGACGACAACGTTGGCGCCGGCGGGCACTGAATCCGTCCAGCTGATCCTGGACCAGGCCTGGCCGCTGACGCTGCTGTCGTTGACCACGGTCCAGGTGCCTGTCGGCGTGGTGGTGTTGCGGGCGGCGAAGCCGGTGGCGTCACTGTAGGTGTAGGGGTCGAAGCCGACCGGCACCACACCGAGCGGCGCACAGTCGCTGCCGCGGTACTTGGCAATGCTGTTGGTGAAGCGGTTGATCTGCCAGATGTTGTTGTCGGCATCGATGATCACGCCGCGGGTCTCGATCGAGCCGCTGAACTGGTTGGCACCGGAGCACTGCTGGGCGCCTGCGGCGTTGTACTTGCGGACACCTGCGGTGGCGTAGGGGCCGGTCCAGACGTTGCCCGAGCCATCGACAGAGATGCCCAGCGAGCTGAAACCCTTCGACCCGCCGGGTGTGCTGAACGTGTTGGTGGCCGGGTTGAATTCGCGGAACCCAAAATTGCTCTGCGACGCCAGGTAGACCTTGCCGTTGCCCAGCGCGATGCCGTAGTTGCTGCTGCTGCCGTCGTTGAACACCGCCGTGCTGGCCGGGTTGTTGGTGTCCAACCGGCCCATCTGCGTGCCCAGCGACGCGCTCCAGAGGATGCCGTTGCCGTCCACCAGGCAGCCATACGGGGTCCAGGCAACGGCGTGGGGGCCGCTCAGGATGGCGCCATCCGTGGCGCGGATCTTGTAGAAGCGCCGGGTGCTGAATACGCCCACCCAGAGATTGCCGTCGGTGCCGATGCACAGGGCGCGGCCCAGGCCGCCAGCCTCGGTGGCGGGCAGCGTCGAAGTCCAGGCCACACGCTCGTCCTGGCTTTCGCAGCTGGCGGCTGAGCAGTCGAACGTCGCAGCGGCGCCGTTGACGACG
>JBBRBW010000114.1:0-13497 GCA_038205425.1 Burkholderiales bacterium
GGCAAAGAGATTCGCGGCAAGATCAAGTCGGTGGAGAACACCAAGAAGATCACCAAGGCCATGGAAATGGTCGCCGCCAGCAAGACGCGCAAGGCGCAGGAGCGCATGCGCGCGGCGCGCCCGTACGCAGACAAGATCCGCAACATCACGGCGCACCTGTCGCAGGCCAACCCCGAGTACAAGAGCCCGTACATGCGGGACGTGGCAAAGACGGGCGGCGCAGCCAAGGCGGTGGGGTTCATCGTCGTCAGCACCGACAAGGGTCTGTGCGGCGGCCTGAACACCAACGTGCTGCGTGCCGTGACGGCCAAGATGAACGAGGTGCAGGCTGCAGGCGGCGCGATCACGGCGGTGGCGATCGGCAACAAGGGCTTCGGCTTCTTGAACCGCATCGGCGCCAACGTGGTCAGCCATGTGGTTCAGCTCGGTGACGCGCCCCAGCTCGACCGTCTGATCGGCCCGGTCAAGGTGATGCTCGACGCCTTCGTCGCCGGCAAGCTCGACATCGTCTACCTGTGCTACACACGTTTCGTCAACACGATGAAGCAAGAGCCGATGGTCGAGCAGCTGTTGCCGCTGTCGGCCGCGCGCCTGGAGCAGACCGCGACCGAGAAGCAGCAGTACAGCTGGGACTACATCTACGAACCCGATGCGCCGACCGTCATCGACGAACTGCTCACGCGCTACATCGAAGCGCTGGTGTTTCAGGGTGTGGCCGAAAACATGGCCAGCGAACAAAGCGCGCGCATGGTGGCGATGAAATCGGCCACCGACAACGCCGGCACGCTGATCGGTGAGCTCAAGCTGGTCTACAACAAGACCCGCCAGGCGGCGATCACCAAGGAACTGAGTGAGATCGTCAGCGGCGCCGCCGCCATCAGCGGTTAGACAGGACCCCGAGACCGCCTTGCGGCGGTCGCCCCCCAAGGGGAGCAAATCAACTTGGGACGGACCGGCGTTGATTTACCAATTCGTTCGAAGGACAGAAAAATGTCGCAAGGAAAAATCGTTCAGTGCATCGGCGCCGTGGTCGACGTGGAGTTCCCGCGCAACGCCATGCCCCACATCTACGACGCACTCAAGCTCGAAGGCACGGCGCTGACGCTGGAAGTGCAGCAGCAGCTGGGTGACGGCATCGTGCGCACCATTGCGCTGGGTTCGTCAGACGGCCTGCGCCGCGGGCTGATGGTCAGCAACACGGGTGCTGCCATCACCGTGCCGGTGGGCAAGGCCACGCTGGGCCGCATCATGGACGTGCTCGGCAGGCCCATCGACGAGCGCGGCCCGGTCGACCAGACGCTGACCGCGCCGATCCACCGCAAGGCCCCCACCTACGACGAGCTGAGCCCGTCGCAGGAACTGCTGGAAACCGGCATCAAGGTGATCGACCTGATCTGCCCGTTCGCCAAGGGCGGCAAGGTGGGCTTGTTCGGTGGCGCCGGCGTCGGCAAGACGGTGAACATGATGGAGCTCATCAACAACATCGCCAAGGCGCATTCAGGACTGTCTGTTTTTGCGGGCGTCGGCGAGCGCACGCGCGAGGGCAACGACTTCTATCACGAGATGGCCGATTCGGGCGTCGTCAACCTGGAGCACCTGGAAGAGTCCAAGGTGGCCATGGTCTACGGCCAGATGAACGAGCCGCCGGGCAACCGGCTGCGTGTGGCGCTGACCGGTCTGACAATCGCCGAATCGTTCCGCGACGAAGGCCGCGACGTGCTGTTCTTTGTCGACAACATCTACCGCTACACGCTGGCCGGCACCGAGGTGTCCGCGCTGCTGGGCCGCATGCCTTCCGCCGTGGGCTACCAGCCGACGCTGGCCGAGGAAATGGGCCGCCTGCAAGAACGCATCACGTCGACCAAGGTCGGCTCGATCACCTCGATCCAGGCCGTCTACGTGCCAGCGGACGACCTGACCGACCCGTCGCCGGCCACCACCTTCGCCCACCTGGATGCGACGGTCGTGCTGTCGCGTGACATCGCCTCGCTGGGCATCTACCCCGCGGTCGACCCGCTCGACAGCACCAGCCGCCAGGTCGACCCGAACGTCGTGGGCCTGGAGCACTACGAGACCACGCGCGCCGTGCAGTCGACGCTGCAGCGCTACAAGGAACTGCGCGACATCATCGCCATCCTGGGCATGGACGAACTGAGCCCGGAAGACAAGCTGGCCGTGAGCCGCGCGCGCAAGATCCAGCGGTTCCTGAGCCAGCCTTTCCACGTCGCCGAAGTGTTCACCGGCAGCCCGGGCAAGTACGTGCCGCTGAAGGAAACCATCCGCGGCTTCAAGATGATCGTGGCCGGCGAGTGCGACGCGCTGCCCGAGCAGGCCTTCTACATGGTCGGCACCATCGACGAGGCCTTCGAGAAAGCGAAGAAGATGCAGTGAGCGGCGCAATGAGCGGCGCATTCGGGCGCCTGGCGTCGTTGCGCTCCTCGCCGTACGGACGTACGGCTGCGGGGCGCGCCTGGCCAGACACCCGACTGCTTGCTCCTTGCCCCACTCACCCAGATTAAGGATCACCTAGCTATGGCCACCATCCACGTCGACGTCGTCTCCGCTGAAGAGAGCATCTTCAGCGGCGAAGCCAAGTTCGTCGCCCTGCCGGGCGAAAACGGCGAGCTCGGTATCCTGCCGCGCCATACGCCGCTGATCACGCGCATCCGCCCGGGTGCGGTGCGCATCGAAAAGGCCGACGGCAGCGGCGAAGAGTTCGTGTTCGTCGCCGGCGGCATCCTGGAGGTGCAGCCCGGTGTTGTCACCGTGCTGGCCGACACCGCCATCCGCGGCAAGGACCTCGACGAGGCCAAGGCCACCGAAGCCAAGAAGCTGGCCGAAGAGGCCATGCGCAACGCCAAGAGCGACATCGACCTGGCGGCCGCGACGAGTGAGTTTGCCGAGATGGCGGCCCAGCTGCTCGCGATCCAGAAGCTGCGCAGGAGGTAAGGTCAGCGGCGCGCGCCGCTCCGGCACAGGAACCCGCCCGGCACCGCGCCCGGCGGGTTTTTTCATGGCCGCAGCCGCGGGCCGGGCGTGGAAGAATCGGCCCGGCCCGGCCCGGCCCGCCCAGCACCGCGCCGCGCCGCGCCGCCCCGCCCCGCCCCGCCACCGCCTGCCCGCCATGGACCCCCGCCCGCCGCTGTCCCCGCTGTACCTGCTGGAACGTTTCGAGGTCGGCGTGGTGCAGCTCGACAACGAGCGCCGCGTCACCGGCATGAACCACTTTGCGCGGCGCGTGCTGCCGGTCGACGAGATGCAGCCCTTCGACCGCATGGTGCTGAGCTTCCACCCCGAACGCTCGCAGCCCAAGGTCGAATTCCTGCTCGACCAGGCGGCGGTGTGCCCGGTGGCCAGCCCACCGCCGATGACGATGATCATCAACATCCCCGAGCGCGTGCTGCTGATCAAGGTCACACGCGCCTTCGACGCCGACAACGCGCCCACTGGCTATGTGCTGGTCTTCTACGACATCACCGACGTCGTTGCGGCCGACGAGCCGGCGACCACGCCCGCGAAGGCCGGCGTCCCGCCAGCCACGGCTGCAGTGCACCGCCGGCTGCAGAAGATTCCCACCGTGGCGGGCCAGAAGATCGTCTTCGTCGAGACCGACGAGGTGCTGCGCCTGCACTCCGACGGCCACTACACACGTGTCATCACCGCCGCCGGCAGCCAGTTCTGCAACCTCGGCATCGGCGACCTGGAAAAACGCCTCGACCCCGAGCACTTCATGCGGGTGCACCGCAGCCACATCGTCAACCTGCGCGAGGTGACGCAGCTGCTGCGCACCGAAGGCCGGCTGGTGCTGCGCCTGCGTGGCGAAGACAGCGACGTGCCCGTTTCACGCACCAGCAGCCCGGCCTTGATGGCGCGTCTGGGCATCGCACCGGCCTCGTTGGTCGCAGATCAGGGTTAACGCAGCCCCGGACTTTCCCAGGGTCCGTTGCACCGTCACGGCCCCCGTTGCCGTTCGTGCACGCTGGCTGCAGTTCGTGCAGCCAGCGTGCCGCCGGTGCGCCGCGCCCACATAGCCCGCGGCCACGCGCGGAACATGCGATGGATCAAGAATCGCTCTCCGCCAAACCCGAGAGCTGGAGACCTTCGATGATCCCACCCGCCTTCGACTACCACGCGCCCAGGTCCGTGGGCGAAGCCATCGCGCTGCTCGGCAGCCTGGGGGTTGACGCCAAGATCCTCGCTGGCGGGCACAGCCTGCTGCCGATGATGAAGCTGCGTTTCGCCCAGCCCGCCCACCTCATCGACATCAACCGCATTCCGGAACTGCGCGGCATCTGCGAAGACGGGGCCGAGATCGTCATCGGCGCGATGACGGTCGAGAACGAACTCATCCGGAGCCCGCTGCTGCAGGCCAGGGTGCCGCTGCTGGCCGACGCGCCGAAGATGATTGCCGACCCGCAGGTGCGCAACCGCGGCACGCTGGGCGGTGACATCGCCCACGGCGACCCGGGCAACGACCACCCGGCCATCAGCCTGGCGCTCGACGCCACCTTCGTGCTGCAGGGCCCGAACGGCACGCGCAAGGTGAAGGCCGACGACTTCTTCCACGGCACCTACCTGACGGCGCTGGCCGAAGACGAGCTGCTCGTAGCCATCCGCGTGCCGGCCTTCGCCGCCGGCACGGGCTGGGCCTACGAAAAGCTCAAGCGCAAGACCGGCGACTGGGCCACGGCCGGCGCGGCGGTGGTGCTGCGCATGAACGCGGGTGTCGTCAGCCACGTGCGCATCGCGCTGACCAACGTCGCGCCGATGGCCATCCGCGCCAAGGACGCCGAGGCCGCGTTGATCGGCAAGCCCATCAACGACAGCACGCTGGCCGCCGCCGCGCAGGCCGCGATGGCCGTGTGCAACCCGGCCGAAGACCTGCGCGGCGACATCGCCTACAAAACCGCGATGGCCGGCCAGATGGTCAAGCGTGCGCTGCTGGCGGCTGTCGCCCGCTGCGCCTGAAGTTCAAGAGGAGTCCACGTCCATGCCGAAAAAACTGATCAGCGTGAAGGTCAACGGCCGCACGCACGAAGAAGCGGTGGAGCCGCGCACCCTGCTCGTGCACTTCCTGCGCGAGAAGCTCAACCTCACCGGCGCGCACATCGGCTGCGAGACCAGCCACTGCGGCGCCTGCACGGTGGATATCGACGGCCAGAGCGTCAAGGCCTGCACCCACCTCGCGGTGCAGTGCGACGGCTCGGAGGTGATGACCGTCGAAGGCCTGGCGTCCTTGTCGGGAAAGGCAGGTGTGCTGCACGCCGTGCAGGAAGGCTTCTACAAGGAACACGGCCTGCAGTGCGGTTTCTGCACCCCGGGCATGCTGATGCGCGCCTACCGCTTTCTGCACGAGAACCCCAGCCCCAGCGAAGACGAGATCCGCCACGGCATGGCCGGCAACCTGTGCCGCTGCACGGGTTACCAGAACATCGTCAAGGCCGTTCAGTACGCGGCGGCCAAGCTGCAACAAGACCAGAAGGTGGCCGCATGAACGCCCCCGACAACGACGCCCTCGACCGCATGGCCGCCCTGCAGGGCATGGGCGATAGCCGCCTGCGCAAGGAAGACGCGCGTTTCATCCAGGGCAAGGGCAACTATGTCGACGACATGAAGCTGCCGGGCATGCTGCACATGGACATCGTGCGCAGCCCCTTCGCCCACGCCCGCATCAAGTCCATCGACAAGAGCGAGGCGCTGAAGGTGCCCGGTGTCATCGCCGTGCTCACCGCCGATGACCTCAAGCCGCTGAAGCTGCACTGGATGCCCACGCTGGCCGGCGACGTGGCCGCGGTGCTGGCCGACCAGAAGGTGCACTTCCAGATGCAGGAGGTGGCGGTGGTCATCGCCGAAGACCGCTACGCCGCGGCCGACGGCGTCGAAGCTGTGATCGTCGACTACGAAGAGCTGCCGGTGGTGATGGACCCCTACGCCGCACTGCTTCCGGACGCGCCGGTGCTGCGCGAAGACCTCGCCGGCAAGACCAGCGGCGCGCACGGCCCGCGAGAACACCACAACCACATCTTCACCTGGGATGCCGGCGACAAGGCCGCCGCCGACGCCGCCTTCGCCGCCGCCCCGGTGGTGGTGAAGCAGCACCTGCATTACCCGCGTGTGCACCCCTGCCCGCTGGAAACTTGCGGCTGCGTCGCCAGCTTCGACCCGGTTCGCGGCGAACTCACCACCTACATCACCAGCCAGGCGCCGCACGTCGTGCGCACCGTGGTGAGCCTGCTGTCGGGCATCCCCGAAAGCAAGGTGCGCATCGTCAGCCCCGACATCGGTGGCGGCTTCGGCAACAAGGTCGGCATCTACCCGGGTTATGTCTGCGCCATCGTCTCCAGCATCGTGCTGGGCAAGCCGGTGAAGTGGGTCGAAGACCGCATCGAGAACATCAGCTCGACGGCCTTTGCGCGGGACTACCACATGGACGGCGAGATCGCCGCCACCACCGACGGCAAGATCACCGGCCTGCGCGTCAACGTGGTGGCCGACCACGGCGCCTTCGACGCCTGCGCCGACCCGACCAAGTTTCCGGCCGGCCTGTTCCACATCTGCAGCGGCAGCTACGACATCCCCGCGGCGCACGCCAGCGTCAAGGGCGTCTACACGAACAAGGCGCCGGGCGGCGTGTCCTACCGCTGCAGCTTCCGCGTGACAGAGGCCGTCTACCTGGTCGAGCGCATGGTCGATTGCCTGGCGCAGAAACTCGGCATGGACAAGGCCGAGATCCGCGCCAAGAACTTCATCCGCAAGGAGCAGTTCCCGTACACCAGCGCCTTCGGCTTCGAATACGACAGCGGCGACTACCAGACCGCACTCGACAAGGTGCTCGACGCCTGCGACTACAAGGCGCTGCGCGCCGAGCAGGCGGCCACGCGTGCCGACCCGGACAGCCCCACGCTGATGGGTATCGGACTCGTCTCCTTCACCGAGGTCGTCGGTGCCGGCCCGTCGAAGATGTGCGACATCCTGGGCGTGGGCATGTTCGACAGCTGCGAGATCCGCGTCCACCCGACGGGCAGCGCCATCGCGCGCATGGGCACCATCAGCACCGGCCAGGCACACGCCACCACCTACGCGCAGATCATCGCCACCGAACTGGGCATTCCCAGCGAGATCATCCAGGTCGAGGAAGGCGACACCAGCACCGCGCCCTACGGTCTGGGCACCTACGGCAGCCGCTCCACGCCGGTGGCCGGTGCGGCCATCGCGCTGGCGGCGCGGAAGATCCACGCCAAGGCCAGGAAGATCGCCGCGCACCTGCTGGAGGTGGGCGAAAACGATCTCGACTGGGAGATCGACCGCTTCAGCGTCAAGGGCGACCCGGCGCGCCACAAGTCGATGAAGGACATCTGCTGGGCCGCCTACAACAACGTGCCAGCCGGCCTGGAGATGGGCCTCGAGGCCGTGCACTATTACGACCCGCCCAACTTTACCTACCCCTTCGGCATCTACCTGTGCGTGGTCGACATCGACCGCGGCACCGGCGAGACCAAGGTGCGCCGTTTCTACGCGCTGGACGACTGCGGCACGCGCATCAACCCGATGGTCATCGAGGGCCAGATCCACGGCGGCTTGACCGAGGGTTACGCCGTGGCGATGGGCCAGCAGATGCCCTTCGACGCCCAGGGCAACCTGCTCGGCAACACGCTGATGGACTACTTCCTGCCCACCTTCGTCGAGACGCCTCACTGGGAGACCGACCACACCGTCACGCCCAGCCCGCACCACCCGATCGGCGCCAAGGGCGTGGCCGAGTCGCCGCACGTGGGTAGCATCCCCACCTTCACGTCGGCCGTGGTCGATGCCTTCGCCCATCTCGGCGTGACCCACATGACCATGCCGCACAGCGCCTACCGCGTCTGGCAGCAGCTGGTGGCCAGCGGAGTGGCCCTCTAGATGGAAGTTCAACTCGACAAGCGCTACCCGCTCGCGGTGGGCGTGGCGCAGGCCTGGGCGGTGCTGTGCGACATCCGCGCCACGGCCGGCTGCATGCCCGGTGCGGCGATCACCGACCAGGTGGACGACACGCACTACAAGGGCACCGTGAAGTCCAAGATCGGGCCGGCGGTGATGAGCTTCGCCGGCGACATCGAGGTGCTGGGCGTCGACGTCGCGGCGCATGAACTGCAGCTGATGGCCAAGGGCGCCGACCGTTCGGGTTCATCGGCTTCGATGAAGCTCAAGGCCCACCTCGAGGCCGGCGAAACCGCGGGCACCGCGGTGCTGGTGGGCCAGGCCAACGTCACCGTCAGCGGCAAGCTGGCGCAGTTCGGCAGCCGCCTGCTGGTGCCGGTGAGCGACGCGATGCTGGCGCAGTTCGCCGACAACTTCCGCGCTGCCGCGGCGGCCCTGGCCGCGCCGGCGCCGTCGCCGGCCTGGACGGGCGACGAGAGCAGCGGCGACACCACGGTCACGCGCATGGTGCAGCACGGCGAAGCGCCAGGCGGCCAGACCGCTGCCGCGGCGCCACCGCCCCCGCCCCCGCCGTCGCCGTCGCCGTCGCAACCGCCCGCGGCAGTGAAGGAACTCAACGCGCTTGCGCTGATGTGGACCGTGTTCAAGGGCTGGCTGGCCGGCCTCTTCGGCAAGAAAACCTGAGAACCAGCACCATGACCGACGCCGCGCTGCGCGAGGCCCTGCACCGCGCCGGCTACATCGCCGACGAGGCGTTGGCCACGACGCTGTGGCTGGCCGGCGAACTGCAGCGTCCGCTGCTGCTGGAAGGCGACGCCGGCGTCGGCAAGACGGCGCTCGCCGTGGCCCACGCGCAGGCCACCGGCCGGCGGCTGGTGCGCCTGCAATGCCACGAAGGGCTCGACCTCGCGCAGGCGGCCTACGAATGGAACTACGGCCGCCAGCTGCTGGCGATACGTCTTTCCGAGAAGACGCACGAGACCGACGCAAAATCGGTGCGCGAAAGCGACCTTTTTGCGCGCGAGTACCTGCTCGAACGCCCGCTGCTCACCGTGCTGCAGAGTGAGCAGCCCTGCGTGCTGCTGATCGACGAGATCGACCGCGCCGACGAAGCCTTCGAGGCCTTCCTGCTCGAAGTGCTGGCCGACTGGCAGATCACCGTGCCCGAGCTCGGCACGATCAAGGCGCGGCATGTGCCGGCGGTGCTGCTCACCAGCAACGGCACGCGTGAACTCAGCGACGCGCTGCGCCGTCGCTGCCTCTACCACTGGGTCGACTACCCGACGCTGGCGCGCGAGATCGCCATCGTGCGCTGCACGCTGCCCGACGCCGAGAGCGCGCTCGTCGAACAGGCCGTGGCCTTCGTGCAGCGGCTGCGCAAGGAAGACCTGGGCAAGACGCCGGGCGTGGCCGAGAGTCTGGATTGGGTGCGTGCGCTGCACCGCCTGGGCCATGCCACGCTGCCCGACGACCCGCGGGCGCTGACGCACACGCTGGCCTGTCTGCTGAAGACGCGTGAAGACCGTTTCCAGTTCGGCCCGGAACGTGTGCTGCAGTTGCTGGAAGGCCGCCACCGCCAGGCCAGCGACGGCGTGGCGGCGCCGCGTGTCACCGCCTGAAGCATGAACGCCATGCCGGCCGTCACCGCTGAACCGCTGCAGGCCATCGCCGGCTTCGCGGCGCTGCTGCGTGAACACGGCCTGCAGGTCGGCGTGGCCGAGCAGCAGGACTTCGTCTGCGCCGCGCTGGCGCTGCCGCTGCGCCGCAGTGCGCATGCAGGGCCGGCCGACACGGCCACCGGCATCAGCGCCGCCTGGCGCGCCATCGCCTGCCACGACCGGCGTTCGTGGCGGCAATGGCCCGAGCTCTTCGAACGCTACTGGTACAACCAGCGCCTGAAGGGCAGCGTGCGGGTCAGCGGGCAGACACGCCCGGCGCGCGACCTGCGCCAGGTGGTGCAGACGCTGCAGGACAGCCTGGCCGGCGACAGCGCCCCCAAACCCGGCGCGCGTGCGATGGACACCGCGCTGAACAGCGACGCACCCGGTGGCGCGGCCGAAGCCGATGCCGCGCCGCGCGCAAAGGGCGGCGCCAGCCGCACCGAAGCGCTGCACGACCGCAGCCTGAACCAGTGGTTGCCGCAGGACCTGGCGCTGCTCGAACGCCTGGCCGAGCGCATCGCACGCCGCCTGCGTGAACGCCTGACGCGCCGCTGGCGCGATCACCCGCGCGGTGCCCGCCTGGACGTGCGCCGCACGCTGCGCGCCAGCCTGAAGACCGGCGGCGTACCCATCGCGCCGGCGTGGCGCCAGCCGCGGCGCGAGAAGCCGCGGGTTTTCATCCTCGTCGACGTCAGCCGCTCGATGGAGACCCACGCCCAGCTCTTCCTGCGCATCGCGCGCGCCTTCGTGCAGGCCGTGGGCGCGCGGGTCTTCGTCTTCCACACGCGCCTGGCCGAGGTGACGCCGTTGCTGCAGCGGGATTCGGCCATGGTGCAGGAGAAGATCAACGCCGTCACCGCCGGTTTCGGCGGCGGCACACGCATCGCCACCAGCCTGCACGATTTCCACGCCGTGCACGCGCGCCACCAGCTCGGCCGCGCGGCGCGCGTCTGGGTGCTGTCCGATGGCTTCGACGCCGACGAACCCGAGCGCCTGGCCGAAGAGCTGGCGGCGGTGCGCGGCCGCGGCGCGCGCATCACCTGGTTCCATCCCGCCGAACAGCGCCCGGCCTCGGCGGCGATGCAGGGCGCGCTGCCGCTGGTGCAGCGCTTCGTGCGCCTGAACAGCCTGCGCGACCTGGCGCTGGCGGCCGACGTCCTGAACTGATGAAGGAGAACCGCCCATGAACCCGATCGAGCTTCTCGCCACGGCGCAACGCCTGCAGCAGCAGGGCACGGCCTGCGCGCTGGTGAGCGTGCTGCGTGTGCTGGCGCCGGCTTCGGCGCGCCCCGGCGACAAGGCCGTGGTCACGGCCGAGGGCATACAGCAGGGCTGGATCGGCGGCGGCTGTGCGCAGCCGGCGGTGATGCGCACCGTGCGCCTGGCGCTGCTGGACGGCCGCGCGCGCGTCATCCGCATCGCGCCGGCAGAACAAAGCCCCCAGGAAGCGGCGGGGGCCGCTTCCGCCCCCGCCCCCGCCCCCCGAGGGGGTGAGCCGCCTTGGGGCGGCCCGGCGGCGGCTCAGGGCCACATGCGCGAACTCGAAGACGTGCTCGAGTTCGGCATGGCCTGCCACAGCGGCGGCACGCTGGAACTCTTCGTCGACCCGCTGCTGCCCGTGCCGCGCCTGGTGGTGGTGGGCGACACACCGCTGGCCGTGGCACTGGCCGGCCTGGCGCCGCGTGTCGGCCTGCCGGTGACGGTGCTGGCCCACGCTGCCGATGCCGCACGTTTCCCCGACGCCGAACGTGTGATCGGCAGCGACGAGCCCGGTGCCGAGCTCGCGCCCGGCAGCTTCGTCGTCGTCGCCACCCAGGGTCGGCGCGACGTGCAGGGCCTGCGCGCGGCGCTGTCGCTGCGTGCACGCCAGGTCTTCTTCGTCGCCAGCACACGCAAGGCGCAGGTGCTGAAGGCGGCGCTGCTCGAAGCCGGTGAAGACGCCGCGGCGGTGGCCGCCATCGTGGCGCCCGCGGGGCAGGCCATCGGCGCGGCGACACCCGAGGAGATCGCGCTGTCGGTGCTGGCCGCCGTGGTGGCGGCGCGGCGCGGGACGGTGGAGCCTGCGGCCGCGGTGGGCGCGCTCGCACAAACGGCGCCGGCGACTGCAGTGGCCGCCGCCGCGGCGACGCCGGCTGCACGCAAGCCGCTGCCGCTGCCCGACCCGCCGTCCATCGGCGGTTCTTGCTGCGGCGGTGACGCCACGGCTGCCGCGTGGGTGCCAGCCGCAGCGCCTGCGCCGGCCACGCCCGCCATCGAAAGCCCCGCCGCAGCCGCCCGCAAGGGCAGCTGCTGCGGCGGCTGAAGCGCAGCACACCATGGGATGCATCCTCAAGGGCGGCGGCGGCCTCTACAGCCGCGTCGCCGTCGGTGCCGTGCTGCTGGCGGCCGGCGCCGGTTCGCGCCTGGGCCACAAGCCCAAGAGCCTGCTCGAACTGGGCGGCGTGCCGCTCATCCGCCGCCAGCTCATCGCGCTGTCGGGCGCAGGGGTCGACGAGGTTGTCGTCGTGCTCGGCCACCATGCCGAACTGATCGAGCCCGTGGTGATGGACTTCCCCGTCACGCTGGTGCGCAACCTCAACCCCGACGAAGGCCAGGTGAGTTCGCAGCGCCTGGGCCTGGCCGCGCTGACGGGCAAGCTCGATGCGGTGATCGTCGCGCTGGCCGACCAGCCGCTGATCAACGCGCAGGACATCACCGCGCTCATCGGCGCCTTCAAGAAGCGGCCCGCAGGCACTTCGGTGGTCTACCCCGAAGTGGCCGGCGAACGGGGCAACCCGGTGATGTTCACGGCCGACGTGCGTGAACAGATCCTGGCCGGCGCCGCGAACGTGGGCTGCCGCCAGTGGCAGGGCGCCAACGCCGCCGCGGTGGCGCCCTTCGTCACCGACAACCGCCGCTACAAGGTCGACATCGACACCGTGGACGATCTCGAGCGTTTTGCGCGCGACACCGGCCACCAGTTGCGCTGGCCGGCGGCCCTGGCTGCGGTCTGAGCCGCGGTATGAGCGGCGGTGTGAGTCGCGGTGTGAGTCGCGGCATCAGCCGCGGTACACACGCCCTTGCGCCGTCGCCCGGGCTCACGCCCGGCGCGCTGAGCCTGCTCTGGCCCACGCCACTGGGCCTGCACCACCACCCTGATGCCGCAACACTCAACCCGCTGCTGGTCCGCATCTTCGGCGCCCTGCGCGCGACGCAGCAGCATGCGCGCGGCGAAACACCGGGCGCCTTCTTCGCCAGCGACGACGACCTGCTGCAGCGGGTGCAGCTGCCCGAGTGGCAGGCCTTCGTGCGCTGGCTGGTCGGCGGCCTGCGCGACACCGTCAGCGCCGCCAACCGCAGCGCCTGGCCGGCGGGCGGGCTCGACCTGCGGGTGGCCATCGAAGGCCTGTGGTTCCAGACCAGCCGCGGCGGCGCCTTCCACGACGTGCACACACACGGCAACTGCTCGTGGTCGGGTGTCTATGTCGTGCAGGTCGACGCGCCCGAGCGGCGCCGCGCCCACCCGGTCTACGGCGCCAGCAACGGCGTCACGCGCTTGTACGGCCCGCCTTTCGCCACGCTGGGCGGGGCCCATGTCGACCTCGGCAACGCCTACCTGCAGCCGCCGCATGTCGACGTCGAGCCAGTGCCGGGGCAGTTGCTGGTCTTCCCTTCGTGGCTGGCGCACCAGGCGCTGCCTTATGACGGCGAGCACGAGCGTGTGGTCGTCTCCTTCAACGCCAGCGTGCACGCCGCGCAGGGTGATGACCGCCTGCACGGTTACGGCGCAACTTGAAGTGGAGCCCCCAAGCCCGCTTCGTTCGCTACCCCCCAGGTGGGGCGAGTCGGACGAGGAACAGTCTCTGCGGACTGCGCGTCGCCTGCGAGCGCCAGCGGCGTCCTCGCCGCTGGCCGTCCGCCAACGGCCCGGCGGAGC
>JBBRBW010000115.1:0-13476 GCA_038205425.1 Burkholderiales bacterium
CGGCCAATTGCGCGCGCAGGCCAGCATCCACCAGCTGGCCATCAACCCGATCATCTATGCCGAGATGTCGTTGTCGTTCTCGTCGCTGGAGGGGCTGGACAGCGCCGTGTCCACGCTGGCTCTGGAACTGCGCGAGATTCCACGGCCCGCCCTGTTCCTGGCGGCCAAGGCCTATGCGCAGTACCGCAAACGCGGGGGAAGCAAGCTGCAGGTGCTGCCCGACTTCTTCATCGGCGCGCATGCGGCGGTGGAAAGCTGGCCCTTGCTGACCCGGGATGCCAGTCGGTTCAGAACCTACTTCCCGACGCTGGAAGTCGTCGCGCCCTGAAGTTGGGGAGGTGCCAGAGCCTCAACGGGACGTTGTGAGGCCGAGGGCGGCTTTCGGGTGGCGGCGCGACGGGCGGCAACGGGTCGGATCCCGCCGGCCAGCGTCGGCGGCCGAGCGACCGCTGCCTGCGCTGAAGCTGACGCACCGAGGAGAGCCCGCCGGCCCGCCAGTAGCGCTGTCTGTTCAGTCGTCGGACCAGAACAGGGCGGCGCACCCCCTAGCTGCGTACGAAGGCCGTCACCAACGGTTCCTCTCCCACCTGGCGGCTGCGGTGGCCGTGCAGTTGTGGGTCGAAGGTGGCGCCGGCTGGCAGCGTGTCGGCCGAGTAGAAGTGGTCGCCGGGGCTGAACGCGCGCGTACTGCCGTCCTGCAGACCGATCTCCATCTGCCCGCGCAGCACGAACAGCCATTGTGGGTGTTCGGTGCAGTGGAAGTCGCTG
Organism: Burkholderiales bacterium; assembly: GCA_038205425.1. Taxonomy (GTDB): domain Bacteria; phylum Pseudomonadota; class Gammaproteobacteria; order Burkholderiales; family Burkholderiaceae_C; genus Rubrivivax. Next base: position 769 of record JBBRBW010000115.1, read on the forward strand.
CGAAAACCCGCCGGGCTCATGCGCAGTTGCAGGCCACCGCTGGGCATCAAGGGCGACAGGCGCGCCTGCGGTTTGCCTTCGGTCAGCGGCACGGCCTCGTCGCGGAAGCGGGCGCGGCCATCGGTGTCGGTGTACAGCACGACCTTGTCGAAATGCATGGGCGAGTCTCCTTCAGGGATCTGGACTGCCACTGCGCGCAGCAGACGCGGCAGCAACGCGCGGGCCTGACCCGCCACGCTGGCATCGGCCAATGCGGTGTAAACGGGTTCGTCGGCGCCAGTCGCTTCCAGCGGCGGCTCGGCCGCGCCGGGCAGGCGCACCAGCAGCAGGCCGGGGCAAAGGCGCCGCAGCGCGTCGCGCTGCGCGCGCTGCGACAGGTCGATCAGCGTGACGCCGCCAGCGGGCGGAGGTGGCTGCGCGTCGCAGTGCAGCGAGAGTGCCTCGGCCAGCGCCTGCGCCAGCGCACGCCGCGCGGCGGTGCTGCCGCCCAGCAGTCCCAGGTGCAGGGGCCGGTCTGGCGGCGGGCAGGTGTCGGGTTGCATACGGGGTTCTACGGCTGCGGTGGGCGGCTGCCACACCCTAGTATCGGCGCGCTTTCCCGCCGCCCGCTCGCCTGCGCGGACGCCCCGTCCACCTCACTCCCCCCACTCCACCATGCACACCGCCGTCGTCACCGGGGCCGGCAGCGGCATCGGCCAGGCCTGTGCCACCGCCCTGCTGCGTGCAGGCTGGCAGGTGGTCTTCGTCGGCCGCCGCGCCGCAACCCTGCAGGCCGCCATCACGGCTGCAGGCGCGGATGGCGCACGTGCCATCGCCCTGCCCTGCGACGTCGCCGATGCAGAGGCCGTGCAGGCCCTGTTCGACGCCGTGGCGCAACGCTGTGGCCGACTCGACCTGCTGTTCAACAACGCGGGTGGCGGGCTGGCCTCGAAGACGCCCGATCTCGTCAGCGCAGCCGAGTGGCGGCAGGTCGTCGACGTCAACCTGAACGGCGCCTTCTACTGCCTGTCCAACGCCTTCCGGCTGATGAAGGCGCAATCGCCGATGGGCGGCCGCATCATCAACAACGGCAGCATCTCGGCGCATGCGCCCCGGCCGGGCTCGATCGCGTACACCGCCACCAAGCATGCCATCACCGGCCTGACGAAGACCGCCGCGCTGGACGGCCGGCCCTATGACATCGCGGTCGGGCAGATCGACATCGGCAACGCCGCCAGCGCGTTGACCGCGCGCATGGCCGAGGGCGTGCCGCAGGCCGACGGCAGCGTGCGCCCCGAGGCACGCATGGACCTGCAGTCGGTGGCCGACACCTTCATGGCCATGGTGCAACTGCCGCCCACGGCCAACGTGTTGTTCATGACCGTGATGGCGACCAAGATGCCCTTCGTCGGCCGCGGCTGATGAAGTGATACCCCCAAGGGGGCCGTCCGCCGACGGCCCGGCAAAGCCGGTTCCGTGGCGGGAAGCTTGGCATCGACGTCTTGATTCATCGCTCGCGGATCGCGCGAAGTGCATAGGAGAAATTGAATGAAACTGCTGCGCCACGGCCCCAAAGGCCAGGAACGACCCGCCCTGCTTGACGACCAGGGCCACGTGCGCGACCTCGGTGTGCTGCTGCCCGAGATCACGCCCGCCACGCTGTCGCCCGCCGGGCAGGCCGCGCTGCGCGCCATCGACGTGAGCGCGCTGCCCGTCGTGCCGCCAGGCCGCCTGGCTGTGCCCTGGACGGGCATGAGCAAGTTCGTCGCCATCGGCCTGAACTACGCGGACCACGCCGCCGAGGCCGGCATGCCTATCCCCAAGGAGCCCATCGTCTTCATGAAAACGCTGGAAAGTGCCGTGGGCGCGAATCACCCCGTGGTGTTGCCCCAGGGCGCGGTGAAGGGCGACTGGGAGGTCGAACTCGGCATCGTCGTCGGCAGCCGTGCACGCTACGTCGCCGAAGCCGACGCGCTGGCGCATGTCGCCGGCTACTGCGTCGTCAACGACGTCTCGGAACGTGAATACCAGCTCGAACGCGGCAGCCAGTGGGACAAGGGCAAGGGCTGCGACACCTTCGGGCCCATCGGCCCCTGGCTGGTGACGGCCGACGAGGTGGGCGACCCGCAGGCGCTGGATCTCTGGCTCGACCTCAACGGCCGTCGCATGCAGACGGGCAACACGCGCACCATGGTCTTCGGCGTGGCGCAGATCGTCAGCTACCTGAGCCGCTTCATGACGCTGCAGCCGGGCGACCTCATCACCACGGGCACGCCCCCGGGCGTGGGCATGGGCATCAAGCCGCAGCCGGTGTTCCTGAAGCCCGGCGACGTGATGAAGCTGGGCATCAGCCGCCTGGGCGAACAGCAGCAGACGGTGTTCGCCTGGGACCCGGCGCTGATCGACGGCTGAGGCGCGCTGAAGATTTCTTACACCCGCAGGCCGGTAGGGTGTAAGGAAACGGGCGCCGGTCCGTCAAACTCTGCAAAACCACTGCAGTTGTTCCCATGCACGCCACCCTGCCCCTGCTCGTCCGCTCCGATTTCCCTGCCCTGCGCCGCGCGGTCGTCGACACGCTCCAGGTCAACCTGGGCTACCGCTGTAACCAGAGCTGCCAGCACTGCCACGTCAACGCCGGACCGAACCGCACCGAGGAGATGTCGGCCGAGACGATTGCCGCCGTCGTCGGCTTCCTCGATGCCAGCCCGCACGTGCGCACGCTCGACCTCACCGGCGGCGCACCCGAGCTGAACCGCCACTTCCGCAGTCTGGTGGTGGCCGCTCGCGCACGGGGCGTGCGGGTCATCGACCGCTGCAACCTCACGATCCTGGAAGAGCCCGGGCAGGAAGGGCTGGCCGAGTTGCTGGCCGCGCAAGGCGTCGAGGTCGTGGCCTCGATGCCCTGTTACCTGGAAGACAACGTCGACCGCCAGCGCGGCAAGGGCACTTTCGACGCCAGCATCCGCGGCCTGCAGCGCCTCAATGCGCTGGGCTATGGGCAACCGGGCGGCGCGCTGGTGCTGAACCTGGTCTACAACCCGCAGGGCGCCAGCCTGCCGCCGCCGCAGGCCGCGCTGCAGGCCGACTACAAGCGCCACCTGGCGCAGCACTTCGGCGTCGTCTTCAACCAGCTGTTCACGCTGGCCAACATGCCCATCCAGCGCTTCGGCTCGATGCTGGTCAGCAAGGGCGAGTTCAACAGCTACATGAAGCTGCTGCGCAGCGCCCACCGGGAGGACAACCTGGCACAGGTGATGTGCCGCAGCCTGGTCAGCGTCGACTGGCAGGGCTACGTCTACGACTGCGACTTCAACCAGCAACTCGACCTGCCGATCCACGGCGCCGACGGGCCGCGCCTGCACCTCAGCGAGCTCACCGCCGGCCGGCTGGAAGGCCAGCCCATACGCGTCGCCGACCACTGCTTCGGCTGCACTGCGGGCCAGGGCTCCAGTTGCGGCGGTGCGTTCGCCGAGGCCACGGCCGTTGCACCCGGCTGCGGGCTGTGAGTCGCAGCGCGCCCCCTCGATCTCAACCGGAGTCATCGACGATGCCCGTCCCGCAATCCCGCCGCCAAGTGCTGCGCCACGTCGCCCTGCTGGGCGCCGGCGCCGTCGCCACTTCACTGGCCAACCCGGCACTGGCCGACAACGGCCCGCTGCGTTTCGGCGTCGGCCTCTACCAGCCCGACAAGGAGAAGAACGACGCCACCTACCGCCCGCTGGCCGATCATCTGGCGCGCCAGCTCGGCCGGCCGGTGAAGCTGTACACGGTGGACAGCTGGGAGGGCCTTGCCAAGAGCCTGGCCGCCGGCGAAACCGACATCGCGTTGATGGGCCCCTGGGGCTACGTGCTGGCCAACCACGTGGCCGGCGCGCAGGCGGTGGCGTCGATCCTCTACGACGGCAAGCCGGAGTACTTCGCCATCATGGTCACGCACCCGAAGTCGGGCATCAAGTCGATTGCCGACCTCAAAGGCAAGACCTTCGCCTTCGGCGACAAGGGCTCGACCTCGGGCTACCTGATCCCTTACCACCACTTCCAGAAGAGCGGCATCGAGCCCGAGACCTACCTCGGCCGCGTCGTCTACACCAAGCACCAGGCGATCGAGATGCAGGTCACGCGCGGCGAAATCGACGCCGGCGCCGACTACAACCGCAACCGCGACGCCATGATTTCTGAGGGCCTGATCAAGGCCGCCGACAGCGTGGTGTTCTGGACTTCCGACCCGCTGCCCAACGACGCCGTGGCCGTGCGCGCCGAACTCGCCAAGGACACCGCCTTCGTCGCCCGCTTGCGCGCCGCGCTGGTCGCCGTCGGCCCCGCACTGCAGCGCACGCCGAACCTGCTGCCGGCGCGCTACACGGGCTTCGTCGCCAAGGACAACGCCTACTACCGGCCCATTCGCGACGCCGGCCTGGCCACCGGCAAGCTGGCCACCCAGTGAACCCGGAAAGCCGGTCGGCCCCCGGCCACGCGCACCCGGGCCTCGGCAGCCGCGCGGCGCCCGCGCGCAAGCGGCCGGCCCGCTTCGGCACCCTGCCCACGCTGCTGCTGGCGCTGGCGCTGCTGGTGGCCGCCAGCCTGTGGACGCTGGCCTCGGAGGACGAGCTGAGCCTGGGCCGCAAACCCTGGCAGAACCTGAAGGCCACCGTGGCCGAAATGTCGGAGCCCAGCTTCCTGCGCGTCTGGTTCGGCAATCCGCGCCTGGAAGCGCGCGACGCGGATGGACGCCTGCTGCGCGTCGAAGACCAGCGCGCCAGCGAACGACAGTACCTCGCGGGTGTCGGCCGCGCGCTGTGGACGACGCTGCGCATCGCCACGCTGGGCACCGTGCTCGCCGCCCTGCTGGCGCTGCCGCTGGGCCTGCTGGCGGCGCGCAACTTGCGGGCGCCGCGCGCGCTCTTCTACGGCGCCAAGGCCGTGCTCGACAGCCTGCGTGCCATCCACACCCTGGTCTTCGGGCTGCTCTTCGTGGGCATCGTCGGCCTGGGCGCCACCGCGGGCATCCTGGCCGTGGCCGCGCACTCGGCCGGCACGCTGGGCAAGCTGCTGGCCGAGGCCATCGAGTCGCTGGACATGCAGCCGGTCGACGCCGTGCGCAGCACCGGCGCCGGCGCCGCGCAGGTGTTTTTCCTCGGCGTCTGGCCGGCGGTGCTGCCGCAGTTCGTCTCGCAGACGCTCTACGTGTGGGAATTCAACCTGCGCGACTCCACCATCCTGGGCCTGGTCGGCGCGGGCGGGCTGGGGCTGCTGCTGTCGGAGGCGATGTCGCTCTTCCAGTGGGGCCGGCTGGCGACGCTGCTGCTCGCCATCGTGGCCATGGTCACGCTCTTCGACAGCCTGAGCCGCGCTGTGCGCGCGCGCCTCGTATGAACGACGCCGTCGTGCACGCCCAGGGGCTGCAGGTGCGCGCGGGCGGCAAGCTGCTGCTGCACGACATCGTGCTGCGCATCGCGCCCGGCGAACGGGTGGCGCTGGTGGGCCACAACGGCGCCGGCAAGTCGACGCTGCTGCGCGCGCTGACGGGTTTCATCGCCGTCAGCCGCGGCAGCCTGCAGGTGCTGGGCACCGAGCTCGCAGGCCCGCCGCCTGCGGCGCGGCTGCGTGCGCTGCGCTGCCGCGTGGCGCAGGTGCACCAGGTGCAGGCCCTGGTGGCGCGCCTGAGCGTGCTCGACAACGTGCTCATTGGCGGCGCCGGACGCCACCGTTCGCCGCTGAGCTGGCTGCGTCGCTGGCCGGCCGCCGAGCGCCGTGCGGCGCAGATCGCGCTTACACGTGTGGGCCTGGGCTGGGCGGCGCAGCGGCGCACCGACACGCTGTCGGGCGGCGAGCGCCAGAAGGTCGCCATCGCCCGCGCGCTGCACCAGCAGCCGGCGCTGCTGCTGGCCGACGAACCCACCGCCAGCCTCGACGCCCAGGCCGCCGACGAGATCGTGCGCCTGCTCACCGAAGTGGCGGCCGAGCGCGGCGCTGCGCTGCTGACCGTGGTGCACGACCTCGACCTGCTGCCGCGCCTGGCCGACCGCGCCATCGCGCTGCGCCAGGGTGTGCTTGTCGCCGACGTGCCGGTCGACGCCCACACCGCGGCACGGATGAAGGGCCTGCTGGCATGACGGCCGCGCCCGGCCGCGCCTGCCCGCTGCACTACCGCTATGGCGCGGCGGCGATCGCAACCGCACCCGAACGTGCCGTGGACACGCTCTATGTGATCGGCGGCCTCTACGGCAACCGGCCCGCGCTGGACGCCGTCGACGCCCTGGTGCGCGCCGAGAGCGCGGCCGGTGCCACGCCGACGCTGTGCTTCAACGGCGACTTCAACTGGTTCGACGTCGACGACCGCACCTTCGCCGAGATCAACACGCGGGTGCTGGACCACGACGCCCTGCTGGGCAACGTCGAGGCCGAGTTCGACGCGGCCAGCGACGACGCCGGCTGCGGCTGCGCCTACCCCGAGAGCGTCGACGCGGGCACGGTGGACCGTTCCAACCACATCCACCGCCTGCTGAAAACCACGGCGGCACGCCATCCGGTGCTGCGCGAACGCATCGCCAGGCTGCCGATGCTGGCGCGTTACCGCGTCGGCGCCTGCCGCGTCGGCGTGGTGCACGGCGACGCCGAATCGCTGGCCGGCTGGCGCTTCGACGTCGCCGCGCTGGACGAGCCGCAGGCCGCGCCCTGGCTGCGCGAAGTGTTCGGCGCCGCCGCGGTGGACGTCTTCGCCAGCACCCACACCTGCCTGCCGGCGCTGCGCGGGGTGGCCCTGCCAGGCGGCCGGCACGGCTGCGTGGTCAACAACGGCGCCGCCGGCATGCCCAACTTCAGCGGCGACCTGCGCGGGCTGGTGACACGCATCGCGCACACACCCGCCACCGGGCCGGTGCTGCACGAGGTGGTGGTGGCTGGCGCGCATGTCGCGCTGCTGCCGCTGGCCTTCGACAACCCGCGCTGGGTGGCCGAATTCACGGCGCAATGGCCGCCCGGTTCTGCGGCCTGGAAGTCCTACTTCCAGCGCATCACGCGGGGCCCGGCCTACACGCCGGCGCAGGCCGTCGCGGGGCCGCGCTGAGGCGCCGCCGCGGCTCCGGCGCGCGGATGCAGGCGCAGGCGCAGGCACAGGCGCTGCTCGATCGCATGGTCGAGCGAGAACCTGCCGGCGCCGCCGAGCATCAGGTAGAGCAGCAGCGCGGCCCAGGTGCCGTGGGTGGCGCAGGCCCCCGGGAAGACGAAGAGCGGGATGACCAGCGGCGTGAGCAGCAGGCCGAAGGCCGTCTTGCGCGTGGCCAGCCCGACGAGCAGCAGCAGCGGCAACAGGTGTTCGGCCAGCGCCGCCAGCGGCGCGGCCACGGCGGGCGACAGCAGCGGCAGCGTGTACCCGTCCTCGAACAGCGCCGGCACCGGATCGGACAGGCGCGGCCAGCCGAACGGGAAGTCGCCGCCGACGAGGTTGAGGCCAAAACCCTGCACCTTGGTCTGGCCGGAATTCCAGAATACGGCTGCGATGAAAAAGCGCGCGACGCAGGCGATGAGGCTGTGCGGGATGGGCTGGAAGCGCGCATGCACAACGTCGACGGACCGCAGCAGCGGCGCGAAGCGGCCCGCAGGCGTGCCGGCGCGGCGGGTGGCGGGGTACTCATGGCGTTCTCCTGTTAGCGTTGACACTGCCAGGATGCCCGGCGAGTGGCCGCTTTCGACGCGGTGTGTATCCAGAGCCCCACAACGCGAGGCCTTCGTGCTGCTTGGACCCCTGGGCACGGCCCACCCTCACATGCGCCAGCGCACAGATACCGAGAGCGCTGCGCCCGGTGGCGTGCAAGAAGCACGGCCGGTCAGCGTCTACCCAGGAGTCTCGCGCCCGCGCCTGCAGGCCCTGCCGGCCCGGCCCAGCCCCAGAAAGCCCCAGATGGCCATGAACAAACGTGTCGGTGTCGTGTTGCTGCTGCTGGCGCTGCTGGCCGCCTTCTTCGTGCTCGACCTCGGCCAGTACCTGAACCTGGCCAGCTTCAAGGCGCGCCAGGCCGAACTCGAGGCCTGGCGCGCGGCGCAGCCGCTGGCCGCCGGGCTCGTGTTTTTCGCCCTCTACGTGGCCGTCGCCACGCTGTCGCTGCCCGGTGCGGCGCTCATGACGCTGGCCGCCGGCGCGCTCTTCGGCCTGGGCTGGGGGCTGCTGATCGTCTCGTTTGCGTCGAGCATCGGCGCCACGCTGGCCTTCCTGGCCTCACGCTGGCTGTTGCGCGACTGGGTGCAGGCGCATTTCGGCCCCCGCCTGGCCGCGCTGAACGCCGGCATCGCCAAGGAGGGCGGCTTCTACCTCTTCACGCTGCGCCTGGTGCCGGTCGTGCCCTTCTTCGTCATCAACCTGGCGATGGGGCTGACGCCGATCAGGCCGCTGACCTACTACTGGGTCAGCCAGCTCGGCATGCTGGCCGGCACGCTGGTCTACGTGAACGCCGGCACGCAGCTGGCGCGTATCGAGTCGCTCTCGGGCATCGTCTCGCCGGGGCTGCTGGGTTCGCTCGTGCTGCTGGGCGTCTTCCCGCTCGTCGCCAAGAAGGCGGTCGATGTCGCGCAGGCCAACAAGGTCTACGCGAAGTGGAAGAAGCCGGCGCGCTTCGACCGCAACCTCGTGGTCATCGGCGGCGGCTCGGCCGGGCTGGTGACGGCCTACATCGCTGCGGCGGTCAAGGCCAAGGTCACGCTGGTCGAGCAGCACAAGCTCGGCGGCGACTGCCTGAACACCGGTTGCGTGCCTTCGAAGGCGCTCATCCGTTCCGCCAAGTTCCTGTCTCACGTGCAGCGCGCGCAAGAGTTCGGCATGCGCAGCGCCAGCGCCGACTTCGACTTCGCCGAAGTCATGGAACGTGTGCAGCGTGTCATCACGGCCATCGAGCCGCACGACTCGGTGGCGCGCTACACCGGCCTGGGTGTCGACGTGGCCCTGGGCAGCGCGCGCATCGTCAGCCCCTGGGAAGTGGACATCACGCACGCCGACGGCCGGGTGCAGCGCCTGAGCGCACGCGCCATCGTCGTCGCCGCCGGCGCCAGGCCCTTCGTGCCGCCCATCCCCGGCATCGAGCAGATGAACCCGCTGACCTCCGACAACGTCTGGGCACTGCGCCAGCGCCCCGAGCGCCTGCTGGTGCTGGGCGGCGGGCCCATCGGCAGCGAACTGACGCAGGCCTTCGCGCGGCTGGGCTGCAAGGTGACGCAGGTGGAGATGGCGCCGCGCCTGCTGATGCGCGAAGACCCCGAGGTCTCGGCGCTGGTGGCCGCGCGTTTCATCGCCGAAGGGGTGGACCTGAAGCTGGGCCACAAGGCCACACGCTTCGAGCAGGTCGATGGGCAGAAGTGGCTCGTCGCCGAACACGAAGGCCGGGATGTGCGCATCGGCTTCGACGCCGTGCTGGTGGCCGTGGGCCGGGTCGCCAACCTGAGGGGCTACGGGCTGGAAGACCTGGGCGTGACCACTGGCCGCACGGTGGAAGTCAACGGCTTCCTGCAAACCAACTTTCCCAACATCTACGCTGCCGGCGACGTGGCCGGGCCCTACCAGTTCACGCACACTGCGGCGCACCAGGCCTGGTACGCGGCGGTCAACGCACTCTTCGACCCCTTCAAGAAGTTCCAGGCCGACTACCGCGTCATCCCGTGGGCCACCTTCACCGAGCCCGAGGTGGCGCGTGTCGGCCTGAACGAGTTGGAAGCCAGGGAACAGGGCGTGCCCTACGAAGTGACGCACTTCGGCCTGGACGAGCTCGACCGCGCCATCGCAGACAGCGAAGCCCACGGCTTCGTGAAGGTGCTGACCGTGCCGGGCAAGGACCGCATCCTGGGCGCCACCATCGTCGGTGAACACGCCGGCGACCTGTTGGCCGAATACGTGCTGGCGATGAAACACGGCCTGGGGCTGAACAAGATCCTCGGCACCATCCACACCTACCCGACGCTGGCCGAAGCCAACAAGTACGCCGCCGGCAACTGGAAGCGCGCCCATGCGCCGCAGCGGCTGCTGGCCTGGGTCGAGCGTTTCCACGGCTGGCGCCGCGGCTGAGGCGGCGGCCCGCGCGCGCCTGCACAACAAGAGGAGACTGCCTTGGCAGAAGACTACGACCTCATCGTCATCGGCGCCGGCTCGGGCGGCGTGGCCGCGTCGCGCCGCGCCGCCGCGCACGGCGCGAGGGTGCTCATCGCCGAGGCCGACCGTGTCGGCGGCACCTGCGTCATCCGCGGCTGCGTACCGAAGAAGTTGATGGCCTACGCCGCCGGCTACGCGCAGGCCTTCGCCGAGGCGCGGGGCTTCGGCTGGGCCGACGCGGGCGGGCACTTCGAGATGGGCCGCTGGGCGGCCGCCAAGGCGGAGGAGACGGCGCGGCTGGAGGGCATCTACCGGCAGATGCTGGCCGACGGCGGCGTCGAGCTGGTGCAGGGCCGTGCGCGACTGCTGGGGGCGGGCCGTGTGGCCCTCGGCGAGCGTGTACTGCAGGCGCCGCGGGTGCTCGTTGCCACCGGCGGCGCGCCCGCGCAGGACGCGCTGCCCGGCCTGGCGCTGGCCATGACGTCCAACGAGGTGCTCGACCTGCAGCAACTGCCAGCGACGCTGCTGGTGGTGGGCGGCGGCTACATCGCGGTGGAATTCGCCAGCATCCTGGCCGGCCTGGGCGTGCAGGTGACGCTGGCCTACCGCGACACCGATCCGCTACGCGGCTTCGACACCGACCTGCGCACACGTTTGGCCGACGCGCTGATGGCGCGCGGTATCACGCTGGCCGGTGGCGTGGGGCTGAAAGCGCTGCAACGCAGCGCCGCGGGCTTCACGCTGCAGCGCGCCGACGGCTCTGAACTGCATGCCGACGCCGCGCTCAACGCCACCGGCCGCCGGCCGAACACCGCCGGCCTGGGGCTGGTCGAGGCCGGCGTGCAACTCGACGCCCGCGGCGCGATCACGGTCGACGCCGACGGCCGCAGCAGCGCTGTCGGCGTGTGGGCCATCGGAGACGTCACCGACCGCGTCAACCTGACGCCCGTGGCCATCGCAGAAGGACGCGCCTTCGCCGACACCGAGTTCGGCCGCCGCCCGCACCGTGTCGACCACCGCCAGGTGCCCAGCGCGGTTTTCACCGACCCGCCCATCGGGACGGTCGGTCTCACCGAAACCGCAGCCGCCGAGCGCGGCGCGGTGGACGTCTACACGGCTGACTTTCGGCCGATGAAGACGGCCTTTGCGGGTGGCGGCGTACGCAGCTACATGAAGCTGGTGGTCGACGGCCTGAACGGGCGCGTGCTGGGTATGCACATGATCGGCACCGACGCCCCCGAGATCGTGCAGTGCCTGGCCGTGGCGCTGACCGCCGGCGCCACCAAGGACGACTTCGACCGCACGCTCGCCGTGCACCCCACGGCGGCGGAAGAGTTCGTGCTCATGCGCGCCCCGGTGCGCCGCATTCCGGCGCCGCCGCGCGGGCCGAATTGAAGGCGGCGGCCCACACGCCGCCGCAGCCTCACCAGGCGAGCTTGCCGCTGCCGACGTCCATCACCATGCGCGTGGCCAGGTAGAGCTTGGGCGCGATCGAGTTGACGAAGATGTACTCGTTGTCGTTCGAGTGCGCGCCGTAACCGCGCAGGCCGAAGCTCTCGAGCACGCCGCCCTTGGGGCGCAGGCCGGCGAAGGCCGCGTCGGTGCCACCGCCGGTGGCGCGGTCGCGCACCTGCAGCGGCAGACCCATCTCCTTGAACACCGACTGCGCGTGAGCCGCCAGCACCTTCGAGACGGCGTTGGCCACGAAGGCCGGGCGGCTGCGGTAGAAGGACAGCTCGATCGTGGTGTCGGGGATCAGCTTGCTCTTGACCGACTCGCGCAACGCGGTTTCCATCAGGTCGAGGTCTTCGTTGGTCAGCGAGCGCACGTCGGCGATGGCCGTCGCCGAGGCGGGAATGACGTTGCGCGTCTCGCCCGAGTTGGCCACCGTCCAGTTGATCTTCAGGCCCTTGTCCGGGTCGCCGAAGCTGCGGCTCTTCAGGATCTGGTGCGCCATCTCGTAGAGCGCGTTGCGGCCGCCTTCCGGATTCGAGCCCGCGTGCGAAGCCTTGCCGGTGACCTTCATCTCGACGATGGCGATGCTGCTGGTGGCCAGGCGCACCATGTCCCGGTCGAAGCCACCGCCCTCGAAGGACAGCACGGCGTCGTACTCGCTGCCGAGCTGGGTGATGGTGGCGCCCGAGCCGGGCGAGCCGATCTCCTCGTCGGCGTTGATCAGCACGCCCAGCTGCGCGTAATCGGTGTTGCCGAGATCGTTGAGCAGCTTGACGGTGTGCAGGATCAGCGCCACGCCACCCTTGTCGTCGGAGATGCCCAGACCGTAGGCCTTGTCGCCTTCGACGCGGAAAGGCTGCTTGGCGCCCATGCCACGCGCGTAGACGGTGTCCATGTGCGCGATCAGCAGCACCTTCTTCTGGCCCGTGCCGGTGCGCGTGGCGTAGACCATGGCGCCCAGCTTGGCGCCCTTGAGTTGCGGATGGAAGTCGGGCGCCTGCGTGGGCAGGATCTGCACCGTCATGCCCGAGGCCTGCAGGCGGCCGGCGATCAGTTCGCCGACCTTGCCCAGGCCTTCCAGGTCGCGGCTGCCAGACTCGATGCCGACCAGTTCCTTCAGGCTGTCCAGCAACGGCGGCACCTGCTCGGCCACCTTGGCCTGCAGCGCCTGCGGCGACAGCGCCTGCGCAGGCGCCAGCGCC
>JBBRBW010000116.1:0-13356 GCA_038205425.1 Burkholderiales bacterium
CTGCTGGCCATCCTGCTGGCTGGCGGCGTGTTCGCATGGCTGCAGACGCTGCGTGCGCTGGAATTCGAGCCGCGCGCCATCCAGGCCGCGCAGCAGACCGCCGGGCTCGTCAACCTGGCACGCGCCGCGCTGAAGACGTCCGACGGCATCAGCCGCGTCTCGCTGCTGAAGAGCCTGACCCAGCAGGGCGGCACACGCGTCACGCCGCGAGAGCCCAACGACCAGTGGGAGACCTACGAGACCGACCGCTTCTCGCGCCGCGTCAGCCAGGAACTGCGCAATGCCCTTGGCCCCGACGCGGTGGTGGCCGGCAGCGTCAACGGTGTGCGCGGCATGTGGGTCGGCTTCTCGATCGACCGCGACCGTGAACGCGACCGCTTCTGGTTGCAAGCCGAGTCGGCGCACGCCGCGGCCATCAACCGCGAGACCTGGATGACGTGGACAGGCATCGCGCTGCTGGCCACGCTGGTGGGCTCGGTGGCCATCGCCAGCCTCATCAACCGGCCGCTGAAGCAGCTCAGCTTCGCGGCCAGCCGCATCCGCGAAGGCGACCTCGATTCACGGCTGGACGAAAACACGCTGACGAGCGAGATCCGCGAGGTCAACATGGGCTTCAACCGCATGGCGCGTGAACTGGCGCGGGTGGAGGAAGACCGCGCCGTGATGCTGGCCGGCATCAGCCACGACCTGCGCACGCCGCTGGCGCGGCTGCGGCTGGAAACCGAGATGAGCGTCGACGACGACGAGGCCAAGCACAACATGGCGATGGACATCGACCAGCTCGACGCCATCATCGACAAGTTCATGGACTACGCGCGGCCGGGTGAAACGCGCCTGCACCCGGTGCACGTGTCGCAGCTGATCGACCGCGAGGCCGCGCTCTTCCGCGACCCGACGCAGATCCGCATCATCTCGCGCGTGGCCATCGACCTGGTGGTGATGGCCGATGACACCGAGCTCGGCCGCGTCTTCCTGAACCTGTTCGAAAACGCGCGCCGCTACGGCCGTGGCACCTACACCGGGCTGGCTGAAGTCAGCGTGAGCTACGTGAAGACCGGCCCCTGGGCCATCGTCACCGTGCGTGACCAGGGCGCGGGCGTGGCGCCCGAGAAACTCTCGCAGCTGACGACGCCGTTTTTCCGCGGTGATGCCGCACGCACCGCCGCCACCGGCGCGGGGCTGGGGCTGGCCATCGTCGAGAAAGCCATGCAGCGCATGGGCGGCACGGTGGAGATCGCCAACGCCAATGACGGCGGGCTGATGGTGCACCTGCGCCTGAAGCGCGCCACCGGCGGCGAGGCGCGTGCGCCCGGGCGGGAACCGCGGCGCAGCACGACGTCGCGCGCCTGAGGCGCAAAGCCCAGCGTCAGCCGACGTCGGGCGTGCGCTGAACCAGCAGGCAGATAGCCCGCGCCTCGATGGCCCGGCCCTCGCCCACCGGGCCCATCTTCTCGGCCGTCTTGGCCTTCACGTTGACGGCACCCGGGGCCAGTCCCAGAGCGCCAGCGATGCACTGGCACATCGCCGGGATGTGCGGCGCCATCTTCGGCGCCTGCGCGACGATGGTGCTGTCGACGTTGACGATGTCGTAGCCCGCCTCGCGCACGCGGCGCGCCGCCTCGGTCAGCAGCACCACCGAGTCGGCGCCCAAGAACCGCGCATCGGTGTCGGGGAAGTGGCGGCCGATGTCGCCCAAAGCCGCGGCGCCCAGCAGCGCGTCGGTGATGGCGTGCAGCAGCGCGTCGGCGTCGGAATGGCCCAGCAGCCCGTGGCTGTGTGGGATGGTCACGCCACCCAGCACCAGGGGCCGGCCGGTGACCAGCTGGTGGGTGTCCCAGCCCTCGCCCACACGCAACGCCATCGGGTTCATCGGGTCTCCAGCAGGCGGGCGGCCAGCACGAAGTCGGCCGGCCAGGTGAGTTTGAGGTTTTCCTGGTCGCCGGGCACGAGCCGCGGCGCCAGGCCCAGTGCTTCGACGGCGCTGGACTCGTCGGTCACGGCTGCGCCGGCGTGCTCCAGGGCGCGGTGCAGCAGGCCCAGGCGGAACATCTGCGGTGTCTGCGCCAGCCACTTGCCGCTGCGGTCGAGCGTGGCCGCCACGCGCTCGCCGGCGCCGCCGGCCAGCGGCAGCGCAGCCTTCAAGGTGTCGGCCAGGGGCAATGCCAGCAAGCCGCCGACCGGGTCGTCCAGGCAGGCGTCGATGAGCCGATCGACCCAGGCCGGCTGCAGCAGGCAGCGGGCGGCATCGTGCACCAGCACCCAGTCGTCGTCTTCGGCATCGTGCTCGCGCAGCGCGTCCAGGCCGCCGAGCACGCTTTCGGCCCGCGTGGCACCGCCGCAGCGCGCGACCCAGGCACGCGGGCCGACGAAGTTGGTGGCGTGAAACTCGAACACGCTGTCGTCGGGCGCCAGCACCACCAGCGTGGCTGCCAGCCTGTGCACGTGCGCCAGTGCCGACAACGTGTGCGCCACCACGGCGCGGCCGTGCAGCGTGGCGTACTGCTTCGGGCCACCCGCACCGGCGCGCTGGCCGACGCCGGCACACGGCACGAGGGCAAAACAACGCGGGTCGGCAGGCATGGCGGCGGATTCTAGAATCGTGCGCTTCAAGCCCCGCCGTCATCTCCACCCAGGAGCGCGCCGGGGCTGCGTTCGTTTTCGGGCCTTTCATGCAACTCCCCCACATCGCGCCAGGCAAGCGTTACACGCTGCCGCGCCCGCTCGCTTCGGCCGACGCCCTGCTGCTGGCCCGCCTGGGCCGCCGCCATGCCGACGCGAAACGCCTGCTGGCCGTGTTCACCGCCGAACCGGCCGACACCGGGCGCCTGGCCGACGAACTGGCCTTCTTCGACCCGGCGCTGCGCGTGGCCGTCTTCCCCGACTGGGAGACCCTGCCCTACGACACCTTCAGCCCCCACCAGGACCTGATCAGCGAGCGCCTGGCCACGCTTTGGCGCATCCACAGCGGCGACGTCGACCTGGTGCTGATGCCCGCCAGCACCGCACTCACGCGCCTGGCGCCGCCTTCTTTTCTCGCCGGCACCACTTTCCACTTCAAGCAGAAGAGCCGGCTCGACGAAGCGAAGCTGAAGAGCCAGCTCACGCTGGCGGGTTACCAGCACGTCAGCCAGGTCGTCAGCCCCGGTGAATACGCCGTGCGCGGCGGCCTCATCGACCTGTTTCCGATGGGCAGCCTGGTGCCCTACCGCGTGGACCTGTTCGGCGACGAGGTCGACAGCATCCGGACGTTTGATCCCGATTCCCAGCGCAGCCTCTACCCCGTGCCCGAAGTGCGCCTGCTGCCCGGCCGCGAGTTCCCGATGGACGACGCCGCGCGCACCGCCTTCCGCGCACGCTGGCGCGAGCAGATCGAAGGCGACCCGACCCGCTGCCGCATCTACAAGGACATGGCGCAGGGCCTGGCCGGCGGCGGCATCGAGTACTACCTGCCGCTGTTCTTCGACACCCCCGGCAGCATCTTCGACTACCTGGGCGAACAGGCCGCGCTGGTGCTGCACGGCAAAGTGGACGAAGCGCTGGAAGGCTGGTGGAAGGACACGCGCGAGCGCCACCGCTTCCTGCAGCACGACCCCGAGCGGCCGATCCTGCCGCCGGCCACGCTCTTCATGCCGGCCGAGGAGTTCTTCGCGCGCACGCAGCCGCACGCCACGCTGGCCCTTCGAGGCAGTGAGCCCGTGGAATGGGCGCGACCGCTGCCCGACCTGAGCATCGACCGCGGCGCCACCGACCCGCTGGGCCGGCTGGAACAGCACATCAAGCAGGGCGCGCACCGCGTGCTGCTGGTGGCCGAAAGCGACGGCCGCCGCGAGAGCCTGCTCGAACTGCTGCGCGACAACCGCATCAGCGTGCCGGCGGTCGATTCGCTGGAAGACTTCCTCACCGGCCCCGAGAAGGTGGCCATCGCCACGACGCCGCTGGCCGAAGGTTTCCACTGGTTCGACGCCGAGGCCGGCGTCTCGGTGCAGTTCGTCACCGAGACTGAACTTTTCGCCACCACACGCGAAGCGCGACGCCGCCGCAAGCAGGAACAGACCAGCAGCGTCGAAGCGCTGATCAAGGACCTGTCGGAGCTGAAGATCGGCGACCCCGTGGTGCACATGAACCACGGGATCGGGCGCTACCAGGGGCTCGTGAACATCGACCTGGGCGAAGGGGCGTCGGAGTTCCTGCACCTGCAGTACGCCGACAAGGCCACGCTTTACGTGCCCGTGAGTCAGCTGCAGCTGATCAGCCGCTACACGGGCGTCAGCGCCGACGAGGCGCCGCTGCACAAGCTGGGCTCGCCGCAATGGGACAAGGCCCGCCGCAAGGCCGCCGAGCAGGTGCGTGACACCGCTGCCGAACTGCTGAACCTGTACGCCCGCCGCGCCGCGCGCGAAGGCTTCGCACACCGCTTCAGCGCGCCCGACTACGAGGCCTTCGCCACCAGCTTCGGCTTCGAGGAAACCGCCGACCAGCGCGCCGCCATCCACGCCGTGATCCAGGACATGATCAGCCCGCGTCCGATGGACCGCCTGGTCTGCGGCGACGTCGGCTTCGGCAAGACCGAGGTCGCCCTGCGCGCCGCCTTCGTCGCGGTGCACGCCGGCAAGCAGGTGGCGATACTGGCGCCGACCACGCTGCTGGCCGAGCAGCACTTCCAGACCCTGGTCGACCGCTTCGGCAAGTGGCCGGTGAAGATCGCAGAGCTGTCGCGCTTCCGCACCCCGAAGGAAGTGAAGGCGGCCGTCGACGGCATTGCCGATGGCACGGTGGACATCGTCGTCGGCACACACAAGCTGCTGAGTTCGGACGTGCACTTCGCACGGCTGGGCCTGCTCGTCATCGACGAGGAACACCGCTTCGGCGTGCGCCACAAGGAAGCGATGAAGGCCTTGCGCGCGGAGGTGGACGTGCTGACGCTCACCGCCACGCCGATACCGCGCACGCTGGGCATGGCGCTGGAAGGCCTGCGCGATCTGAGCGTGATCGCCACCGCGCCGCAGCGCCGGCTGGCCATCAAGACCTTCGTGCGCAGCGAAGGCAGCAGCGTCATCCGCGAGGCCGTGCTGCGCGAGCTGAAGCGCGGCGGCCAGGTCTACTTCCTGCACAACGAGGTCGAGACCATCGAAAACCGCAAGCAGAAGCTGCAGGAACTGCTGCCCGAGGCGCGAATTGCCGTCGCGCACGGCCAGATGCCCGAGCGCCAGCTCGAAAGCGTGATGCGCGACTTCGTGGCCCAGCGCCACAACGTGCTGCTGTGCTCGACCATCATCGAAACCGGCATCGACGTGCCCAGCGCCAACACCATCGTCATCAGCCGCGCCGACAAGTTCGGCCTGGCGCAGCTGCACCAGCTGCGTGGGCGCGTCGGCCGCAGCCATCATCAGGCCTACGCCTATCTGCTGGTGCCCGACCTCGAAGGCCTGAGCAAGCAGGCCGCGCTGCGCCTGCAGGCGATCCAGGACATGGAAGAGCTGGGTTCCGGGTTCTATCTCGCGATGCACGACCTGGAGATCCGCGGCGCCGGCGAGGTGCTGGGCGAAAACCAGAGCGGCAACATGATGGAGGTGGGCTTCCAGCTCTACAACGACATGCTGTCGGAAGCCGTGCGCAGCCTGAAGGCCGGGCGCGAGCCCGACCTGCTGAACCCGATGGCGGCCACGACCGAGATCAACCTGCACGCCCCCGCCCTGCTGCCCGACGCCTACTGCGGCGACGTGCACGTGCGGCTGAACCTCTACAAGCGTCTGGCCTCGGCCGAGAAGGCGGAACAGATCGACAGCTTGCTCGAAGAGATCACCGACCGCTTCGGCAAGCTGCCCACGCAGGGCCAGACCCTCTTCGACACCCACCGCCTGCGTGTGCTGGCCAAACCCTATGGCGTGGCCAAGATCGACGCCGGCCCCAAGCTGATGAGCGTGACCTTCCGGCCCAAGGCGCCGATCGACCCGCAGCGCATCATCGAACTGGTGCAGAAAAATCGTGCGATCAAGCTCGCGGGCAACGACAAGCTGCGCATCGAACGCGAGATCAACGCCCCGGCCGACCGCGCGCATTACCTGCGCGACCTGCTGAAACACCTGGGCCAGCCCCTGCAGGTGGGCGCGTGATGGCCACCGAGATCGAACCCGGCCTCTTCGTCCGCGGCGTGCAGCCGCCGCTGCGCCTGGCCGACTACAAGCTGGTCGCCTTCGACATGGATTCGACGCTGATCAACATCGAGTGCATCGACGAGATCGCTGAAGCGGCCGGCCGCAAAGCCGAGGTGGCGGCGATCACCGAAGCCGCGATGCGCGGTGAAATCTCCGACTACGGCGAAGGCCTGCGCCGCCGCCTGGCGTTGCTTCGGGGTGTGCCGGTGGCGGCGCTGGAAGCCGTCTACACACGCCATCTGCAGCTCAACCCCGGCGTCGAGACCTTCGTGCGTGCCTGCCAGGCCGCCGGCCTGAAGACGCTGCTCATCAGCGGCGGCTTCACCTACTTCAGCGAACGCATACGCTCCAGGCTCGGGCTGGACTTCGCGCGCGCCAACATGCTGGAAATCGTCGACGGCTGCCTCACCGGCGCGCTGGTGCCGCGGCCCTGGGGCGAGGTCGTCGACGGCGCCGAGAAGCGGCGTGTGCTGCTGGAAGTGGCCGAGCTGATGGGCATCGAGCCCGCCCAGGCCATCGCCGTGGGCGACGGCGCCAACGACCTGCCGATGATGGCCGCCGCCGGCCTGTCCATCGCCTACCACCCCAAGCCCGCGGTGCGCGAGCTCGCCATGCTGGCCATCGTCGAAGGCGGCATGGACCGCGCCCTGCGCGTGCTGCGGTCCTGAGCCGCCTGGCAGCGCGCTCGGCGCGCGGCGGGCTTCAGTTCGCTGCGTTGAAGACCAGCCGCACGCGGTGCGTGCGCGCGGCGCCCAAAGGTTCGAAGCGCCACTGCTCGAGCGCCGTGGTGATGTAGCGCTGCCAAGCGCGCGGCACGGGCGGCAGCAGGCTGACCTCGGCCACACTGCCGTCGGCGCGCAGCATGAGTTCGGCCTCGACCTCGGCCACGCGCGGGCCCTGCTCCATCAAACGCGCCGGAATGTTGGGCTCGACGATGCTGAGCACCTTGGGCTGCAGCGGCAGCGTGTCCAGCAGTGGCTGCGAGACAGCCATCGCCGGCATCATGGCGGTGGCCGGTGCGGCAGTCGGCGCCTCGATGGCGGCCACCGGGGCCACCGTCGGCATACGGGCCTCGGCCTCCAGCACCCGCGCGACGACCGGCGCTTCGGCGCGCTCGGCGGCACGTTCGAGTGCGGGTGCGGGTGCGGCGGCCGCAGGCGCTGCGGCACCCGAAGCCGCCAGCACGGTGGTTGTGGTCGCTGTAGCGGTAGGCGCGACAGGCGCTGCGGGTGCCGCGGGTTCGCCTTCACCAGGGCGGCGGCGGATCTTCGACGCCTGCTGGATGGCCTTCAACGGCCCGGCCGCGGCGCGCTTGGCACGCTCCATCGCGGCGTCGGCATCGGCGGCGGCGCCTTCGGCCCGTGCCGCCTGGGCCCACACGGCCGGGGCCATCGTCAGCATCACAACAAGGGCAACAACACGGCTCTGCACGGGGAACCTCCAGGACGCTGGGCGGCGGGTGGCCGCGCTCCGATGCCAAGGGGCCAGGGTGGCGGCCCGCAGACGGCGGTGATCCTGCATTCTAGGGAGGCCGCGCCGGCGCAGGCACGCGCGGCCTACCGAAGGTGTTGCGCCAGGAAACGTTCGAGCCGGTTCAAGAAGTCGATGCGGTGGTCGGCACGCTGCCAGTTGTGGCCTTCACCCAGGTTGACGACCCAGACCGGTTCACTGCCAACGGCCCGCAGTGCGGGTCGCCGGCGGCTGCCGTGTTGCAGCGGCCCGCCGCGGTCGAGTCGGAAGTCGGCCCAGTGCATGCCACACCGTCCCCGGCCCGCGGGCGGGGCCGTGGCGGCATTCTGCTGCGCCCTTCCTACTTGAAGCCGACGCGGTCGAGCATTTGCTGCACCTGCGCGGTGTTGGCGCCGACCTGCGCGATGGGCACCGTCTCGGCCTTGAAGCGGCCCAGCGAGGCCAGCGCCTCGTTCATCGGCACCGAGGCCACGATGGGGTATTCGTTGTTGCCGTCGGCGAAGTAGCGCTGCGCGCTGTCGCCGGCCAGGTACTCGAGGAAGGCAACGGCTGCTTCGCGGTGCTTCGCGTTGCGCGCCACCGCGCCGCCGGCGATGTTGACGTGGGTGCCCCAGCTCGACTGGTTGGGGAAGACGACGCCCACCCGCTCGGCGACGGCGCGGTCTTCGGGCTTGGCCGAGCGCAGCAGGCGTGCGTAGTAGTAGCTGTTGGTCAGCGCCACGCCGCACTCGCCGCTGGCCACACCCTTGATCTGGTCGGTGTCGCCGCCCTTGGGCGGGCGCGCCATGTTGGCCACCAGGCCCTTGAGCCAGGTCTCGGTGGCGGCCGGGCCCAGGTGTTCGACCATGCTGCCGAACAGGCTCAGGTTGTAGGGATGCGAGCCGCTGCGCACGCAGAACTGGCCCTTCAGCGCGGGCGCGGCCAGCTTCTCGTAGCTGTCGACGTCGGCAGCCTTCAGGCGGCTCTTGTCGTAGACCACCAGGCGCGCGCGGGTCGACAGCCCGAACCACTGCGCGCCCTGCGCCGAGACGCCGCCGCGGAACTGCACTGGCACACGCGTCTCGAGCACGGCCGACTTCACGGGCTGGAACAGCCCTTCCTGTTCACCGCGCCACAAGCGCGCGGCGTCGACGAGCAGGATGACGTCGGCCGGGCTGGCCGTGCCCTCGGCCTTCAGGCGCGCCAGGATGCCGGCGTCGTCGGCCTCGACGCGGTTGATGCGGATACCTGTCGCCTTGGTGAAGTTCTCGTACAGCGCCTCGTCGGTCTGGTAGTGGCGCGCCGAGTAGAGGTTGAGCACCCGCTCTTGCGCCAGCGTGGCGCCGCTGGCGAGCAGGGCCGCCGCCACGGCGGCCGTCGACGTGAACAGGCGCAACGTCTTGCGGGCGGCGGAGTAGTGCGGGCGATCGGTCCATGGAAAGAGGCGATTCACGTGGGGCTCGGTGTGGAGTGACGGACGGTCAAAGTATATCAGTAGTGCGAATCATTGTCATTCGCATACGCAATGACATGAGCCAGATCACGATTCGATCTGCGCCCAGGCCTTGTCCAGACGCTTGCTGCTCACCGGCTGCGGCGTGCGCAGTTCCTGTGCAAAGAGGCTCACGCGCAGCTCTTCCAGCAGCCAGCGGTACTCGTCCAGCCGCGCGTGCGGCGCGCCGCGCAGGTCGGCAGTCTTGCGCAGCCAGCGCTGTTCCAGCGGGCGCAGCTCGGCCAGGCGCGTGGCGTCGCGCGCCGGGTCGGCACGCAGCTTGTCCAGGCGCAGCACCACGCCCTTCAGGTAGCGCGGCAGGTGCTGCAGCGCCGCCCAGTCGGTGTGCAGCAGAAAGCGTTTGCCGACCAGCCGCTGCAGCTGTGCGCCGATGTCGTCGGCCACGTCGCGCGGCGGCTTGCTGTCCTTCAGCTTGCGCAGCGCCGCGGCGTGCTCGTTGAGCACCACGCCGGCCTGGCGTGCCACCTCGGCAGCGATCAGGTTCAGGCGCGCCCGGCCTTCGTTGAGGCGGGCGGCGAAGCTGCGCTCGTCGGTGGGCAGTGGGTCGGCCAGGAAGGCGCGGTCGACGGCGACGTCGATGATCTGCGCGCGCAGTTCCTCCAGCGTGCCCAGCGGCATGAACGCGGCGCCCATGGCCGTCAGGCCGGGGACGTTCTTCTCCAGGTACTTCAGCGGCTCCTTGAGCTGCAGCGACACCAGGCGACGCAGGCCCGCACGATGCTGGGCGGCGGCGGCATCGGGCTCGTCGAAGACCTCGATCTCGACGTGCGTGCCGCGGTCCAGCAGCGCCGGGAAGCCGACCATCACCTGGGCGCCGCGGCGCACCTCCATCAGCTCGGGCAGTTCACCGAAGGTCCAGGCGGTGTACTTCTGCGTCTCGGCCGGCGCGGGCACCGCCGGCGCGGCCTGCACTTCGGCCCTGACGCCCCGCCCGCCCGCAGCCGACGGCGCCGCGGCGGCCGCTGGCGCAGGCGCGTTGGCGTTCGTCGTCGCCGTCTTCAGCACCGCCAGCGCCTGGAAGGCCGTGCGCGCCTGGCTGCCGAGTTCGGCCTTCAGATTCGCCAGGTCGCGCCCCATGCCGAGCTGGCGGCCGTGCTCGTCGACGACACGGAAGTTCATGAACAGGTGCGGGCTCAGCTGTTCGAGCTTGAAGTCGTTACGCTGCACGGCGATCTGCGTGCGTTCGCGCACCGCCTTCAGCAGCGTGTCCATCAGGCCGCCCTGGGCGAAGCTTGTGCTGGCGCAGAACTCGCCGGCGTAGTCGGGCAGCGGCACCAGGCGCGAACGAGGGCGCTGGTGCAACGTCTTGCACAGCGCCAGCACCTTGGCCTGCAGCATGCCGGGCACCAGCCATTCGCAGCGTTCCTCGCTGACCTGGTTCAGCGCGTAGATGGGGATCGCCACCGTCACGCCGTCCTTCGCGTCGCCCGGCTCGTGCAGGTAGGCGGCAGCGCAGTCGATGCCGCCCAGGCGAAGGGTCTTCGGGAAGCTGTCGGTGGTGATGCCGGCCGCCTCGTGGCGCATCAGCTCTTCACGCGTCAGGTGCAGCAGCTTGGGGCTCTTCTTGCTTTCGTCGCGGTACCAGCGCTCCAGGCCGGCGCCGCTGCACACATCCTTCGGCAGCTGCTGGTCGTAGAAGGCGTGGATGAGCTCTTCGTCGACCAGCACGTCCTGCCGGCGCGCCTTGTGCTCCAGCTCCTGCACCAGCACAACGAGCTTGCGGTTGTGGGCCAGGAAGGGCAGGCGCGTTTCCCATTCCTCGCCGACCAGGGCTTCGCGGATGAAGATCTCGCGCGCGCCGGCCGGGTCGATGCGGCCGTAGTTCACCTTGCGGTTGTTGTAGATGACGATGCCGTAGAGCGTGGCGCGCTCCAACGCCACCACTTCCGCCGCCTTCTTCTCCCAGTGCGGCTCGAGCAGCTGCGTCTTCAGCAGCTGGCCGGCCAGCGGCGGTATCCATTGCGGCTCGATGGCGGCGATGCCGCGGCCGAAGAGGCGCGTCGTCTCCACCAGTTCGGCCGCGACGATCCAGCGCCCCGGCTTCTTGCTCAGGTTCACGCCAGGGTGGCGCCAGAACTTGATGCCGCGGGCGCCGAGGTACCAGTCCTCGTCGTCGCTCTTGCAGCCGATGTTGCCCAGCAGCCCGGCCAGCAGCGACAGGTGCACCTGGTCGTAGGTCGCCGGCGCCTCGTTCAGGCGCCAGCCGTGTTCGGCCACCACGGTCAGCAGCTGCGAGTGGATGTCTCGCCATTCGCGCACCCGCCGCGGGTTGATGAAGGCATCGCGCAGGCGCTGTTCCTGCTGGCGATTGGTGAGCTTGTGGCTGTCGACCCGCGCTTCCCTCGCCTGCGCATGGCCATGCACGCCGCGCCCTTCCTCGATCCACTTCCAAAGCTTCAGCATGCCCATGAACTCGGAACGTTCGTCGTCGAAGGGCTTGTGCCGCTCGTCGGCGATCTGGGCCTTGTCGAGTGGCCGGTCGCGGGCGTCCTGGCCGCTCAGCGCGGCGGCGATCACCAGCACCTCCCTCAAGGCCTGGTGCTGGCGTGCTTCCAGGATCATGCGGCCCACACGCGGGTCGAGCGGCAGGCGGGAAAGCTCCTGGCCGATGGGCGTGAGCTCGTTGTCGTCGTCCACCGCGCCCAGCTCGGCCAGCAGCGCGTAGCCGTCGGCGATGGCCTTGCCCGGCGGCGGCTCGACGAAGGGGAAAGCGTCCACGTTGCCCAGGTGCAGCGCCTTCATGCGCAGGATCACGCCGGCCAGGCTGCTGCGCAGGATCTCGGGGTCGGTGAAACGCGGGCGGCCGTTGAACTCGTCTTCGCCGTAGAGGCGGATGCAGATGCCGTCGGCCACCCGCCCGCAGCGCCCGGCGCGCTGTTGCGCCGCGGCCTGGCTGACGGCCTCGATCTGCAACTGCTCGACCTTGTTGCGCCAGCTGTAGCGCTTCACCCGCGCCAGGCCGCTGTCGATGACGTAGCGGATGCCGGGCACCGTCAGCGAGGTCTCGGCGACGTTGGTGGCGAGCACGATGCGGCGGCCGTTGCCGGCTTCGAACACGCGGTCCTGCTCCTGCTGGCTGAGGCGCGCGAAGAGCGGCAGGATCTCGGGCGGCGGCCCGCCGTACTTCGTGGCATTCGCGTGTTGCAGCAGGTGGCGGCGCAGGTGGTCGGCGGTCCCGCGGATCTCGCGTTCGCCGGGCAGGAAGACGAGAATGTCGCCCGGGCCGCTGCGCCAGAGTTCGTCGACCGCATCGGCGATCGCGTTGTCGAGATCGAACTCGCGGCTCTCTTCGTAAGGCCGCCAGCGTTGTTCCACCGGGAACAGCCGCCCGCTGACCATGATCACCGGTGCCGGGATCAAGTGCCCCCCAGCTTCGTGCTGCGCACCTTCGCTGCCCCCCGAGGCGGCGTGGCCCGGCTTGGGGCGGCCCGGCGCCGGGCCGGCCTTGCCGGCAAAGTGATTGGCAAAGCGGTCGGCGTCGATGGTCGCCGAGGTGACGATGAGCTTCAGGTCGGGCCGCTTCGGCAGCAGCTGCTTCAGGTAGCCGAGCAGGAAGTCGATGTTCAGGCTGCGTTCGTGCGCCTCGTCGATGACGATGGTGTCGTAGGCGCGCAGCAGCGGGTCGCGTTCGGTCTCGGCCAGCAGGATGCCGTCGGTCATCAGCTTGACGCTGGCGCCGGGCTGCAGCCGGTCCTGGAAGCGCACCTTGTAGCCCACCACTTCGCCCAGCGGGCTCTTCAGTTCGTCGGCGATGCGCTTGGCCACGCTGCTGGCCGCGATGCGCCGCGGTTGCGTGTGGCCGATCAGCCCCTTGCCACCGGCGCCCAGGCCACGGCCCAGTTCGAGCAGGATCTTGGGCAGCTGCGTCGTCTTGCCCGAACCCGTCTCGCCACAGACGATCACCACCTGGTGCTGGGCAATGGCGCGCGCGATCTCCTCGCGCCGGGCAGAGACCGGCAGCGACTCGGGGTAGGTGATCGGCGGGATGGGGCTGGGCGGCACGCGGGGCGAATGCGACGCGGCGCGCGGGCCCGGAAAGGATGGGGTCACGGGGCGCGGATTATCTCCGCGCCGGGTTGCCTCAGCCGTCACGCGTGAAATCGCGCTCGGGCCTTCGCCAGCCGTGCAAGGCCTTCCGGCCTTGCACGCGCGGGCTCAGTCCGTCGCGCCCATCGCCAACGCACGCTCGCGCTGTGCGGCCAGCGCGGCCGGGTCGGCGGGCTGGCGCGTCGCCCAGCC
>JBBRBW010000117.1:0-12922 GCA_038205425.1 Burkholderiales bacterium
GAGCCCGTGATCCACGACTACGGCAACATCGAACACCGCGACGCCGTGCTGGCCTACGACGGCCAGGAGCTGATGCGCAATGCCGCAGGCGCGCTGGTGCAGCGCTGGGACGGCAAGACCTACAAGACCCACCCCGTCACCGGCGAGTCGGTGCCCGACGAGACGGCGTTGGTGCCGCAGTGGCGCTACCTGAACCCGCGCGCGGCCGAGTGGCCGGCGGCGGACTTCATCGTGGGGAATCCGCCGTTTATCGGCAACAAGCGCATGCGGGAGGCGCTGGGGGATGGGTATGTGGAGGCGTTGCGGGGCACGGCCGCCGCAGTGCCTGACACGGCCGACTTCGTCATGTATTGGTGGGACCATGCCGCCAGCCTGGTGCGTAACGGTGCCGTGCGGCGCTTCGGGCTGATCACCAGGAATAGCTTGACCATGATCTTCAACCGCAAGGTGGTTGAAGCGCACTGCGGCGCGACGCCGCCCTTGCACATTGCTTTCGCGATACCCGACCACCCGTGGGTCGATTCCGCCGAAGGCGCCGCAGTGCGCATCGCGATGACTGTCGCCACACGCGACGACACGGCAGGCCGCATGCTCAGGCCCATCGCCGAAACGGAATCGGACTTCGGTGAAGTCGCGGTCACGTTCAGGGAACGGTACGGCACCGTGCATGCCGATCTGGGCGTTGGGGCCAATGTCGGCGCGGCGCAGCGGTTGGCGGCGAATCAAGGCCTGTCGTTCATGGGCATGATCCCCTTGGGCGCGGGCTTCTGGATTGACGACGAGGTTGCGCGTGCCCTCGGCCGCGAAACCGTTCCAGGACTGTCAGCGCACATACGCCGCTACTTGAACGGCAGGGACTTGATGGCAAGCCCGCGCGGTGTGCTGGCCCTGGACTTCTTCGGGCTGAGCGAAACCGACTTGCGCGCGCGGTTTCCCGCGGCTTACCAGTGGGTGCTGGATCGCGTGAAGCCGGTACGGGACAAGGACAACCGCGCTTCGAGGCGTGTTCGCTGGTGGACGTTTGCCGAGGCAGTGCCAAAGTTCCGAACTGCAGTTCAGGGCTTGCAGAGGTACATCGGCACTTCAGAGACCGCAAAGCATCGTGTCTTTGTCTTCATCGAGAGTGACGTCCTACCGGATCAGAAGGTCCGCGTTGTGACTGTCGCCGACTCGCTGGCGTTGGGCTTCCTGTCGAGCGATTGCCACGTGTCCTGGTCGCTGGCGACTGGCGGGCGTCTGGGCGTCGGCAACGACCCGGTCTACAACAACACCCGCTGCTTTGAGCCCTTCCCCTTCCCCCACGACGACACCGGCCTCACCTCCGCCCTCACCACCCGCCTCCGCACCCTGGCCGAACACCTCGACGCCCACCGCAAGACGCAGCAGGCCGCGCACCCCGAACTCACGCTCACCGGCATGTACAACGTGCTGGAAAAACTGCGCCGCGCCGAACCGCTGAACGCCAAGGACAAACTCATCCACAGCCAGGGTCTGGTGTCGGTGCTGAAGAGCCTGCACGACGAAATCGACGCTGCGGTGCTGGCGGCCTACGGCTGGTCTGACCTGCAAAGCGCACTGACCGACCCCACCCGGCCCGAGCCCCGCGCCGCGGCCGTCGAAACGCTGCTGGAACGCCTGGTGGCGCTGAACGCCAGGCGCGCCGCCGAAGAAGCCGCGGGCACCGTGCGCTGGCTGCGGCCCGAGTTCCAGGGCAAGACGGCGGGCAGCCAGGCCGCATTGGCCGGCATGCCAGAAGCCGAGGTCGAGGCCGAGGAAACCACTGCGCCGGCAGCGCCCGCGGCGCCTTTTGTGACGGCGCCGTGGCCGGTGGGCCTGCCCGAGCAGATCAAGGCCGTGGCCGAGGTGCTGACCCTCAGCGGCCGGGCGCTCACAGTAGCCGACCTGGAAGCGCGCTTCACGGCCCGCGGTCGCTGGCGCGACCGGCTGCCGACCATCATCGACACCCTGGAGGCGCTGGGCCGCGCTCGCCGCGTCGGGCCCAACGCCGACAGGTGGCAGGCCGGCTGAGCAGCGCAGCCGGTGGCGCAGGTGACCAGGGCGCCGTCGCGCCGTGACCGGACGGCAAATCGGACCCGTGAGGGTCCGGTATCTGCCTGATGCCCGCCCAACTTCGTGCCCTGGCCGAGACCCTGCTGCGCATCGCCGCCGACGCTGAAGTGCAGCCGATGGAAGCACGCAACTACATACAAAAGCGACGTGAGCATCGGTGGGTGGGCATTGCAACCTGAGCAGCAACGCTATGCAACCTGCGACGTGATTCAAAGCTCCGCACACAAGGGCCTTGAGGCAATCTTCGCCACCGGCAGCAAGGCCGGCATTCAACCGACGCACGCCCCAAGGCTGCGGCGTCAGCTCGCGCAGTTGAACCAAGCTGCGGCGCCCGGTGACATGAACCTGCCAGGCTGGAAGCTGCACCCGCTGAAAGGCGAACTCGCCGGCCATCGGTCCGTGTGGGTGAACGGAAACTGGCGTTCGACGCTCAAATTTGAGAGCGACCATGCAGCCATCGTCGACTACCAGGACTGCCACTGAGAGAGCACGCAAGATGACCACCATGCACACCCCGCCACACCCTGACGAAACCCTGCGCGACGACGTGCTGCCGGCGCTGGGCCTGAGCGTGACCGATGCGGCCGCGCTCGGGTCCTGAACGCAAGGGCCGGTATCTCACCCGAAATGGCCCTGCGCCTGGAGCGCTGGCTGGGCGTCGATCACGGCGGCCGGGCGAGTGCCTGGCTGGGCATGCAGGCTGCCTATGACCTGTGGCACACGCAGAAGAGCGCGCGACCCGCGCTGACCAAGATCAAGCCCGTCCAGCACGAAGCGCAGGCGGCCTGAACCGGCGCGCGCAGCGGCCCTGCGCGAGGTCGGCGGGCCGCGACTCGAACTGCAAGTGCGACGTCGCCCATGGCGGTGTGCACACCTTGGGCTGCTTGCCGTGAGGGGCGTGCCTGGGGGCTTGCTTCGGCGTCACTGACCCGACCACCCCAGGCCCACATGTGGTGAGAACATGTGGTCAACACCATGGAAGCCAAAAAAGACAAAACCGTTGTAAGTCAAAGAATTACAAGGGTCCTGAGGTGTTGGCGGAGAGAGAGGGATTCGAACCCTCGGTACTGGAAGACCAGTACGCCGGATTTCGAATCCGGTGCATTCGACCACTCTGCCATCTCTCCGAAGGTGGTCTCGCCTTGGGCGAAGCCGCGAATTCTAGCGGATCACGCGCGCAGGACTTCCAGCCCACCCAGGTAGGGCCGCAGCGCTGCCGGCACACGTACCGAACCGTCGGCCTGCTGGTGGTTTTCCAGCACCGCCACCAACGCGCGGCCCACGGCAAGGCCGGAACCGTTCAGCGTGTGCACAAACTCGGTCTTGCCCTGCGCCGTGCGGTAGCGCGCCTGCATGCGGCGCGCCTGGAAGGCCTCGCAGTTGCTGCAGGAGCTGATCTCGCGGTAGGTGTCCTGCGCCGGCAGCCAGACTTCCAGGTCGTAGGTGCGCGCGGCGCCGAAACCCATGTCGCCGGTGCACAGCAGCACCACGCGGTAAGGCAGCTCCAGCAGCTGCAGGACGGCCTCGGCGTGGCCCACCATCTGCTCGAGCGCGGCGTCGCTGTCCTCGGGCTTCGTGATCTGCACCATCTCGACCTTGTCGAACTGGTGTTGGCGGATCATGCCCCGTGTGTCGCGCCCGGCACTGCCGGCCTCGCTGCGGAAGCAGGGGCTGTGCGCGGTGAGCTTGATCGGCAGCTGCGCCGCTTCCAGGATGCGCTCGCGCACGCTGTTGGTCAGGCTGATCTCGCTGGTGCTGATGAGGTACTGCTCTTGCTGTCCGGTGTCACCGCCGCCCGCGCCGGCCACGCCGGCGCCGCCTCGGTAGACCCAGAACATGTCGTCCTTGAACTTCGGCAGCTGCCCGGTGCCTTCGAGCACCTCGCGGTTGACGATGTAGGGCGTGTAGCACTCGGTATAACCATGCAACTGCGTCTGCGTGTCCAGCATGAACTGCGCCAGCGCCCGGTGCAGCCGCGCCACCGGGCCGCGCAGGAAAGTGAAGCGTGAACCGGACAGCAGCGCCCCGGTCTCGAAGTCCATGCCCAGCGCGGCGCCGATGTCGACGTGGTCGCGCGGTTTGAAGTCGAAGGGCACTGGCGTGCCCCAGCGGCGCACCTCGGCGTTGGCGCGTTCGTCAGCGCCCGCTGGCACACCGGGCTGCGGCAGGTTGGGCAAGCTCATCAGCAGGTTCTGCAACTCGGCCAGAACGACTTCAAGGCGTTCGGCGCCGGCCTTCTGGCGGTCGGCGATGCCGTTCACCTCGGCCATCAGGCCGCTGGTGTCCTCACCCTTGCCCTTGTGCATGCCGATCTGCTTGCTGGCGGCGTTGCGGCGCGCCTGCAGCTGTTCGGTCTCGGTCTGGATGGCCTTGCGCTCGGCTTCCAGCGCGCTGTAGCGCACCACGTCGAGGTAGGGCTGCGGGTCCTTGCGGCGCTGCAGTTGGGCAACCACGCCGTCGAGGTCGCGGCGCAGCAGGTTGGGGTCGAGCATGGGAAGCTCCTGTTCGGGTGTCTTACGTACAGACGGCGCCGGGTGCGGCGCCGTCGTGCTGCCGTCTCACGCGGCGTGGTGATGTCAACTTCGCGAAGGCGTCGGCTCGTTCATGCCCCGGTTGCCCAGGCCGCGCGGCAGCGGGAAGTGCACGTCCTCGACCACGCCGTCCATGTTGCGGATGCTGGTGGCGCCGAAGGCGCGCAGGCGGTCGATGACGGCCTGCACCAGCACGTCCGGCGCCGAGGCACCGGCCGTCAGGCCGATGCGCTGGCGGCCCTCGAACCAGGCCGGCAGCAGGTCGTCGGCGCCTTCGACCATATGGGCCTCGGTGCCCAGGCGTTCGGCCAGCTCACGCAGGCGGTTGCTGTTGCTGCTGGTCGGGCTGCCGACGACGATGACGACGTCGACTACCGGCGCCAGCACCTTGACGGCGTCCTGGCGGTTCTGCGTGGCGTAGCAGATGTCCTGCTGCTTCGGTTCGCGCACCTGCGGGAAACGGCGCTTGACCTCGGTCAGGATCTCGGCCGCGTCGTCCACGCTCAGCGTGGTCTGCGTCACCACCGCCAGCTTGTCGCCGCGCGGCTGCACGCCGGCCACGTCGACCACTTCCTCGACGAGGTAGATGCCCTCGGTCAGCTGGCCCATCGTGCCCTCGACCTCGGGGTGGCCCTTGTGGCCGATCATGATGAACTCGTAGCCTTCCTTGGCCAGCTTGGCCACTTCCACGTGCACCTTGGTCACCAGCGGGCAGGTGGCGTCGAAGACCTGGAAGCCGCGCTGCGCTGCTTCGACACGCACGGCCTTGCTCACGCCGTGGGCGCTGAACACCAGCGTGGCGCCGGGCGGCACGTCGGCGAGGTCTTCGATGAAGATCGCGCCCTTGGCCTTGAGGTCGTTGACGACGTAGGTGTTGTGCACGATCTCGTGGCGCACGTAGATCGGGGCGCCGAACTTGCGCAGCGCACGCTCGACGATCTCGATGGCGCGGTCGACCCCGGCGCAGAAGCCGCGCGGTTCGGCCAGCAGCACTTCGCCGTTGTGTTCAGTGATCACAGCACCCCCAGCAGCTTGACTTCGAAACGCACGGGCTGGCCGGCCAGCGGATGGTTGAAGTCGAACAGCAGCCAGTCGCCACCCACTTCACGCACCACACCCGCATAACTGCCCTGCCCGTCCGGGGTTGGGAACTGCACGACGTCGCCGAGGCCGTACTCGGCATCGGCGTCGCCCAGTTCGTGCAGCAGCGCCAGCTTCACGCGCTGCAGCATCTCGGGGTTGCGCGGCCCGAAAGCGGCACCGGCGGGAAGGTCGAAGGCCGTCTGCGTGCCTTCGGCCAGGCCCACCAGATGTTCCTCGATGGCCGGCGCCAGCTGCCCGGTGCCCAGCGACAGCGTGGCCGGCTTGTCGGCGAAGGTGTTGACCACGTCGGCACCGTCCGGGCCGGAAAGCCGGTAGTGCAGGGTCAGGAAGGAACCGGGCTGGACGAGGTTCACGCAGGCAGACCTTTGGGGGCATGAAAGGGGGTGAAGGGCGAGGATGGCAGCCTCGCATAGACTGAATCGATTCTACGAGCCGAGATGATTGCCCCCAGCTCACTTCATTCGCAGCCCCCGAGGGGCGTCTCGCCACCTTCGGGCGGCCGGGCGGTATCGACATGAAAGACCTGCCCGCCGACCAGCGCCCGCGCGAGAAGCTGCTGGCCCGCGGCGCCGCGGCGCTGGCCGACGCGGAGCTGCTGGCGCTGCTGCTGCGCACCGGCTACAAGGGCCGCGGCGTGGTGGCGCTGGCCAACGACGTGCTGGCGCACTGCAGCGGCTGGGCCGGGCTGCTGAACGTGGCACCGGCCGGCCTGCAAGGCGTGAAGGGCCTGGGCCCGGCCAAGCGCGCAGAGCTGCTGGCGGTGATGGAGATGGCGCGCCGTGCACTGGCGCACCAGATGCAGGCCGCGCCCGTCTTCGACAGCCCGCAGCGTGTCAAGGACTACCTCGGCCTGCACCTGGGCGGCCTGCCGCACGAGGTCTTTGCCGTCGTATTCCTCGACGCCCAGCACCGCCTGCTGCGGCTGGAGGAGATGTTCCACGGCACGCTGACGCAGACCAGCGTCTACCCGCGCGAGGTTGTCAAGCGTGCGCTGGCGCTGAACGCCGGCGCCGTGGTGTTGGCGCACAACCATCCGTCGGGTGTCGCCGAGCCCTCGCGTGCCGACGAGTACCTGACGCAGACCCTGCGTGCCGCGCTGCAGCTGGTGGACGTACGTGTGCTCGACCATTTCATCGTCGGTCACGGCCAGGTGGTGTCGATGGCCGAAAGGGGCCTGTTGTGACGCCGCCGCCCGAGAAGCTGCGGCCGCCGCGGCTGCGTTCGCTGGGCGAACTGAGCCATCTTCGCGAAATCATGCAGCGCCGCGAACGTGAAGCCGCCGAGCGGGCTGCGCGTGAACACGCCGCACAGCGGGCCGTCGAACGGGCACGCCGCGTGTTCGCCGACGCCGTCGGGCCTGTCACGGCGCTGCCGCCGGACGGCCGCGCACCGCGCAGCCTGCCGCCGCCCGACGCGACGCCGCGCCAGCGCCTGCTGGACGAGCAGGCGGCGCTGCGCGAGGCGCTGTCAGACGAGGTCGACATCGAGACCCTGCTGCTCACCGACGACGGTCTGAGCTTCCGCCGCGCCCGCGTCGGCCCCGACGTGGTGACACGGCTGCGGCGCGGCCACTGGTCGATCCAGGCCGAACTCGACCTGCACGGCCTGCGCCGCGACGAAGCGCGTGACCAGCTCGCGGCCTTCGTGCGCAACGCGGCGATGCGCGGCCACCGCTGCCTGCGTGTGGTGCACGGCAAGGGCCACGGCTCGCCGGGCCGGCAGCCGGTGCTCAAGGGCAAGGCGCAGCGCTGGCTGGCGCAGTGCGCCGATGTCATCGCCTTCGCGCAGGCGAGCGGGCCGCAAGGTGGCGCCGGGGCGCTGATCGTGCTGCTGGGCTGACCGGCCTGCGAAGGCGCGCTGCGCCCGGCTCGCACGGCGTTCTGCCGCTGGCCAGCGAAGCCGCCTACGGCTGCTGCGGCGCTGGCCGTTGGCACTGTCCCTGGCGCTCGAACCAGTAGACGATGTTGCCGACCAGCGCGATGCTGCCCGAGACCACCGCGCTGGCCGCGGTGACGGCGCCGGCAGCGGCCAGCATGGCCACGCAAGCGTCACCGGCGCAGGACTGGAAGCTGCCGATCACGGCAGTCTCCAGCGTCATCTGGCGCGTCAGCATGCGGCACTCGGGGTCGTAGACCTGGCGCGTCTGCGGCACCACCACGCAGCCCTGCAGCGCCTGTGCCAGTGCCAGCGCAGCGATGCACCGCCAGCACATGCCGCGGCGTTTCGTCAGTTCCGCATCCACGGTTTCAAAAAGCCCCGCTACAGCCAGTCCCGGCCCAGACTTGTCTTCACACGGCCTGCTTATACCAACACCCTGTGGCGGGGGCGTCGGCGCTGCCGACCGTGCGAAGTTGCGCACCTACCGCCCAAAGGCACAGGACCCCGCATAAAAGAATCTAAACTGTTCTTTCGCATCGCGCCTGGCCCAGCCTCTCGGGGTTTCTTTGCAGTCAGCCCTTTGATCTGGAGCCGAACGGCATGGACCGGATGTTTCTGTTTGGCAAGGCCGCGCTGTGGCCTGATAGGCACTTGTTGAACATCGCGGGCCAGCCCTTCCGGCTCGGCTCGCGCGCCCTCGAACTGCTCAAGCTCCTCGTCCAGAGCCGGGGCGAACTGCTGGGAAGGCGCCAGCTGACCGACTCCATCTGGCCCGATGAGGTCGTCGATGTGAACAACCTCACGGTGCAGATCGCCAATCTGCGCAAGGTGCTGGGCGCCCACGCGATCGCCACCGTGGCCGGCCGCGGTTACCGCTTCTGTCTGCCCGTGGTGGAGTCGAAGGCGCCGCCGCCGGGCATCGCTGCCGCGAACGACGTGCCGCCCGGGCATGCGCTGCCCCATGCGTTGACCCGCTTCATCGGTTTCGAGGCCGAACGTGCCGACCTGTCCCGGCGCGTGCAGGAGGCGCGCCTGCTGACCCTGACGGGTATGGGCGGTACCGGCAAGACGAGGCTGGCGATCGAGGTTGCCCATGACACGGCGAGCGCGTTTGCCGACGGCGTGCGTTTCCTCGACGTGGCCGCACTGGTGAGTGCCGGGGAACTGTCGCGCACCGTGGCCACGGCCATCGGCCTGCACGAGCACACGGCGAACGAGGCCGACGAGGCGCTGCTGCGCCGCCTGAAGGGCCAGCACCTGCTGCTCGTCTTCGACAACTGCGAGCACATCGTCGGCGCCTGCGCCGAATTGATCGAACGGCTGCTCAACGCGGCGCCGCGGCTGCACGTGCTGGTCACCAGCCGCGAGAGCCTGGGCCTGCCGGGTGAGGAGATCGTGGCCGCGCGCACGATGTGCGTGCCGGCGCCCCCACCGTGCCCCGTCGGCAGCGAACACGTGCGCGAGTTGCTCGGCTTCGAAGCCATCGACCTTTTCGTCAGCCAGGCCAGGCAGGCCGCCGCGGGCTTCGAACTCGTCGCCGGCAATGCCGCGGATGTCGTGGAGATCTGCCGCCAGCTCGATGGCATCCCGCTGGCGCTGGAGCTCGCGGCGGCCCGGGTGCGCACGATGACGGTGGCGCAGATCGCCGGTCGTCTGGACCTGCGCTTCCGTCTGCTGACACGCGCCAGCAAGCTGACCACGCGCCACCAGACGCTGCTGGCCGTGCTGCAGTGGAGTTACGAGCAGCTGAAGCCGGACGAGCAGCGGCTGCTGCAGGGTTTGTCGGTCTTCGCCGGCGGCTGCACCCTGGATGCGGCGACGGCGGTGGCCGGCCTGGGTGACGAGGTCGAGGCCGCCGACATGCTGCACACGCTGGTCGACAAGTCGCTGCTGGTCGTCGAGCAGACCGGCACACCGCCGCGCTACCGCCTGCTGGAGACGGTGCGCCACTTCGCACACGAACGTGCACAGGAGGCCGGTGTCGAAAAAGGCTTTGCAGAACGGCACCTCGACCACTTCCTGCGCCTGGCCCAGACGCACAACGAGGCGCTGGCCGGCCGCGCTGTGCAGCAGGCGATGGCCACGCTGCATGCCGAACACGCGAACCTGGAAGCGGCCCAGATGGGATGCGAACGCAGCGGGAACGGGGTCACGCTCGGCATCGAGCTGGCGAACGCCACGCGCCGCTACTGGATCGTCAGCGGCCAGTACGCCCGCGGCCGGCGCTTCTTCGCCATCGCCCTGGCGCGGGTGCCGTCCACGGCGGCCACGCCAGCCACGCGCGCGCAGGCCCTGGCGATGTTCGGCATGGCCCAGCTGTGGCACTTCAGCGGTGATCTGCCCCAGGCCTGGACGCTCGTGCGAAGGGCATGTGCGGCGGCCCGTGCGCTGGACGACCGCAGGCTGCTGGTGATCGTGCTCGACCTCTGCCGCGCGGTGCAACTGCGCCAAGCCGACCTGGCCGGCGCCAGGACCAGTGCCGAGGAAGCCCTGGAACTCGCCCGCGGGCTGGACGACACCTACCTGTTGGGCATTGCCCTGCTCGGCCTGGGCGAACAGCAGCGCGAAGAAGGGGCCTTCGAGGCCGCGCTGCAGACCTTCCAGGAAGCCCACGATGGCATGCACAGCCACGGCAATGTCGCCAACCTGGGGCTGCCGGCCCGCAACCTGGCGGCGCTGCATGCGGTGATGGGCCGCATGGTGCCGGCGCGGTCAGCGCTGGCCGAGGCCTACCGTTATGGCGAACTGGCGGGCGTGCAGCACCGCGCCGAACAGAACCTGAGCGTGGCCACCCGCCTTGCCGCGGCCTGTGGCGAGTGGGTACTGGCGGCGCGCGTCCAGGGCGCGCTGGACCGCTATTGCGAAGAGATCGGCGCGCGGGTGGCCGCCACCGCCGCCTGCCTGGCATGCTGGGAAGACAAACCACGGCAGCAGCTGGGCGAGCAGCTCTACACCCAGCATCATGTGGACGGACGCGGCCTGTCGCTCGACGCGGTGACGTCCGAGTTGCGGGCCTGGCTTGCCACGCCCTGGCCCGCGCCCGTTGTCCGGCCGGCCGCAAGGGCCGGCAACAGCGGCCCGCTCACGCCGCGCGAAATGGAACTGCTGGAGCTGGTGGCGCGCGGCTTCACCTACACCGACGCTGCCGGCTTCATGAGGCTGTCGTTGTCGACGGTGCGCACCCACGCCCGCAACGTCTACGCCAAGCTCGAGGTCCACAACAAGACCGAAGCCGTGTTCGAGGCGCGCCTGATAGGCCTGCTGGCCTGAGGTTCGCTGCGTCCACCAAAGACGTGGGCACATCTCCAGGCCCCGTTGCGGCCGCCATTGCTTGCTGCCGCCACGCGTTGCGGCCGGCCCTGCCCTCGTTTATTCGGGCTCCATCCACCTCCTCAGTGTTGGGTATGTGCGCTGCGGGGGCAGCGACAAGAATCCGCCCGCCTGGCCTTGGCCACGCGCCGCGACGGGCATCGTCGACTGAACAGCAAGAAGGACGTACCCCTTGTCGAAACTGATGACCGTGCTGAGTTTCTCGGTGGCCCTGTCAGCCACTCTTGTGGCCTGTGGCGGCGGCGGCGCCTCGGCGCCTGCGGCGTCACCCACGCCGCCTCCCCCGCCCGCAGCCACCGGTTCCGTCACGCTCACCGGCATCGCCGCACGTGGCGCCGCACTGGCCGGCGCTGCCGTCAGCATCAAGTGCGCCGGCGGCAACGGCAGCGCCACCACCAGCACCAGCGGCGCCTTCTCGGTAGCCATCACCGGCGCCAGCCTGCCCTGCGCCTTCCAGGTCACCGGCACCGACGGCACCGTGCTGCATTCCCTGCGCGCGGGCAGCGAAAACACGGGCAGCTTCAACGTCAACATCACACCCCTGACCGAACTGGTGGTGGCACGCGCCGCCGGCGCCACGCCGTCAAGCTTCTTCACGGGCTACGCCGCCGCCTCGGCGCCCAGCGCGGCCACGGTGACGCAGGCCATCGACGCCGTGCGCAGTGCCACTGCCGGCGTCGTTGACCTGACGGGCATCAACCCGATCACCGACACCCTGGTGGCCGCCTACGCCGGCACCGCGGGCAATGCGCTCGACCAGAAGATCGACAGCCTGGGTGCAGCGCTGACAGCGGCGCAGACCACGCTGGCCCAGGTCAGTTCGGCCCTCGTCGCCAACCCGACGGCCACCGGCCCGGTGGCCACCATCCTGCAGCCCACGGCCAGCACCTGCGCCTGGCTGCGCAGCGGCAAGTACCGCATGATCGATCCCAGCGAGAGCGATCCGCTGTGGCGCGCCCATGTGCTGACCCTGAATTCGGCGACGCTGACGGCCACGCTGTTCACCGGCGAAGTGATCAACCTCACCGACCAGGGCGGCTGCAAGTTCACCGTCGACGATGCCAGTTCGCTGAGCACCATCGTGGTTTCTTCGGCCGGCGTGCTGGTGGTGCAGCAGCAGAGCAAGAGCAACCCGGCTGATGTCAGCGTCGTCGTCGGCCTGCCCGAGCAGTCACTGCCGCTGTCCGACTTTGCCGGCACCTGGAACTTCGCCAACTGGTACAGCATCAGCGGTTCGGCGCAAAACGACTTCGTTGCCGAGGTCCTGGAAGTGGCGATCGACGCCACGGGCCAGATCACCTCCGCACAGAGTTGCGAAGGTCTGTCCCCCTGCGTGACCGAACCCCCCCCGCAGCCCAAGCTCGTCGTCAACGCCACCTCGGGCGGCTTCGATATGGTGGAGGGCACCACCACCATCGGCCGCTTCTTCCTGTTCAAGAACGGTGCCGGATTGCCGACGTTGGTTGGCGCATTCGGCGGCGGCGACGTGCTGGCCGGCACACTGAAGCGTTCGCTGGGCACCCTGCCGGCCGTGGGCACGGTGTCGGCCTTCCGCGAACTGGCGCTGCGCGGCTCCGGCGCGGTCGACCTGCTGATCGACAACAC
Source organism: Burkholderiales bacterium (assembly GCA_038205425.1). Lineage (GTDB taxonomy): Bacteria > Pseudomonadota > Gammaproteobacteria > Burkholderiales > Burkholderiaceae_C > Rubrivivax. The sequence goes on from JBBRBW010000117.1 coordinate 12,519, forward strand.
CGTCACCATCACCACGGCCGACGCGGCCACGAAGACGGTGACCCGCACCCGCTCCAGCGACAACCGCGTCGACACGCTGAGCTACGACAAGCCGCGCGACGGCCTGCGCCACCGGGCGCAGAACGCCTGCACCACCAACGGCGCAGTGGCCCCCTGCGCGCAGACCGTGCAGATCCCCTTGCCGGGCAGCGGCATCACGCTGTCGCTGAGCGCGGGTTCGGTCAACGTGCCGCAGTCGTCGTTCTTCAACATCTCGGTGAGCAGGCCGGGCAACTGAACGCGGCCGGTCGGCCGCCGCCCGAGCCCGCTGCAAGCCACCGCCGGGGGGCCGCCGACCGCCCGCCCGGCGCGCGGCGCCCCCCCAGCCCCCCCCCCACCCCCCCCCCCCCCCCCCCCCGCGGGGC
>JBBRBW010000118.1:0-12844 GCA_038205425.1 Burkholderiales bacterium
GTGCTGGCCGAGGCCGTGGCCAAGGACCCTCTGACCAAGAAGGTGCACGACAGCTACATGGCCTTCAAGGCCAAGTACGACCGCTGGAGCGAGGTCAGCGAAGAGGCTTATCACATCAAGGTCCGCGGCTGAGCGCGGTGATGTCCGCCGTGGTGCTTCGCATCGAGGCGCTGATCGACGTCGTCGGCCGCGCCACGCTGTACATCGCGCTGGCGATGATCGCGCTGGTGGCCACCAACGTGCTGCTGCGCTACGCCTTCAGCTTCGGCTCGGTGTGGGGGCAGGAGCTGGAATGGCACCTGCTCGCCACCGTCATCCTGCTGGGCATGAGCTATGCGCTGCAGCGTGGCGACAACGTGCGTGTCGACGTCTTCTATGCCGACTTCAAGCCGCGCACGAAGTTCGTCGTCAACGTGTTCTCGGGCCTGCTGCAACTGGCCATCGCGCTGCTCTTCGTCAAGCTCTCGCTGGGCTACGTGGGGCAGGCGTTTGCCATCGGCGAAACCTCGGCCGACCCCGGCGGCATCCCCTTCCGCTGGGCCATCAAGGGCCTGATCCCGGTCGGCTTCGGCCTGCTGGCGCTGCAGACCGTGGGCGCGCTGATGCGCCTGTTCCTGATCGAGCGCCTGCGCCAGGAGACCACGCGTGTTTGAACCGCAGACCTACGCCGTCCTGATGCTGCTGGGCTTCTTCGGCCTGCTGATGATCGGCGTGCCGGTGGCCATCACGCTGGCCACCGTGGGCTTCCTCTTCGGCTGGCTGGGCTTCGGCGAGGGGCTCTTCAACCTGCTGCCGGCGCGCATCTACGGCGTCGTCGCGGGTTACCAGTGGATGGCCATCCCGCTCTTCGTTTTCATGGGCGTGATGCTGGAAAAGTCGCGCCTGGCCGACGACCTGCTGGACGTCATGGGCCACATCGCCGGCGGCGTGCGCGGCGGCATGGGCGTGGGCATCATCCTCTTCGGCGTGCTGATGGGTGCCACCACCGGCATCGTCGGCGCCACCATCATCACGCTGGGCATGCTGACGCTGCCCACGCTGATCCGCCGCGGCTACGACAAGTCGGTCGCCTGTGGCGCGATCTGCGCTTCGGGCACGCTGGGGCAGATCATCCCGCCCAGCCTGATCCTGATCCTGCTGTCGGACATCATGCAGCTGTCGGTGGGCACGCTCTTCGCCGCGGCGGTGGGGCCCGGCATGCTGCTGGCTTCGGTCTACATCATCTACCTGCTGGTGCTGGGCATGTTGAAGCCCGAGCTGATGCCGCCGATACCGCTGGCCGAACGCGACGCCGTCAGCCGGCGCCAGCTCTGGGTGCGTTTCTGGAAGGTGGTGGTGCCACCCATCATGCTGGTGGTGTCCGTGCTGGGCAGCATCGTCGGGGGCATCGCCGCGCCGACCGAAGCCGCGTCGATGGGCGCCGTGGGCGCCGTGCTCATCACCATCGGCGCCGGCCGCTTCAAGTGGGCCGTGCTGAAGGCCGTGGCGCTGGAGACGGCCAAGATCACCGCCATCATGATGTTCATCCTGATGATGGCGCAGGTGTTCGCGCTGTCCTTCCGCGGCCTGCACGGCGAGGACCTCATCGTGCGCATGTTCGAGTGGCTGCCGGGCGGCGTGAACAGCGACATCTGGTTCATGATGGTGCTGATCTTCGTGCTCGGCTTTTTCATCGAGTGGATCGAGATCAGCTACATCGCCGTGCCGCTCTTCCTGCCGGTGCTGGTGAACCAGGGTGTCGACCCGGTGTGGCTGGCGATGCTGATCACCGTCAACCTGCAGTCGTCGTTCCTCACGCCGCCCTTCGGCTGGGCGCTGTTCTACCTGAAAGGCGTGGCGCCGCCCGAGGTGTCGATCAAGGACATCTACAAGGGTGTCGTGCCCTTCATCGGCCTGCAGGCCGTGACGCTGGCGCTGGTGTTCTTCTACCCGCAGATCGCGCTCTGGCTGCCCAAGGCCATCGGCTGGTGAGCCGCCGCGCAGGAGAGTCTCGATGACCGACAACCGCCCCCCGCTGCCGCCCTTCACCGACGAAAGTGCGAAGAAGAAGGTGCGCGGCGCCGAAGACGCCTGGAACACGCGCGACCCCGAGGTCTGCGCGCGGGTCTACACCGAGGACACACGCTGGCGCAACCGCGCCGAGTTCCCGGTGGGCCGCGAAGCGGTGAAGGCCTTCCTGCGCCGCAAGTGGGCGGGTGAGCTGGACTACCGGCTCATCAAGGAGCTGTTCGCCTTCACCGAAGACCGCATCGCCGTGCGCTTCGCCTACGAATGGCACGACGGCGCGGGCCAGTGGTTCCGCAGCTACGGCAACGAGAACTGGGAATTCACGCCCGAAGGCTTCATGCGGCGCCGCTACGCCAGCATCAACGACCTGCCCATCGCCGAGAGTGACCGCAAGTTCTTCTGGCCGTTGGGCCGGCGGCCCGATGAGCACCCGGGCTTGAGCGAATTGGGCCTGTAGCCGGCACGGCGCCGACGCCGGCGCCCTGTGGCTTCATTCCGGCTTCACCCGGGCCTCGCTCGCGCCTCACTCCGACTTGATGCCGGCGCGCTGGATCACCGCCTTCCACGCGTCGTGCTCGGCGCGGATCACCTGGCCGAACTGCGCCGGCGTGCCGCTGACCACCTCGGCGCCTGAACGCGCCAACGTCGTCACCACCTCGGGCTCCTTGACGATGGCGGTCAGTTCGCGGTTCAGCCGCGCCACGATGTCCGGCGGTGTGCCTGCCGGTGCGAGCACGCCGAACCAGTTGCTGAAGTCCATGCCCGTCACACCCTGCTCGGCGAAGGTGGGCACGTTCGGCAGCGAGCTCGAACGCTTGGCGCCGCTCACGGCCAGCGGCCGCACGCGCCCGGCCGCGATGTGGGTCTGCGCCGAGACGATGCTGTCCATCAGGAAGGCAATCTGCCCCGCGATGAGGTCGGTGACCACCAGTCCGGTGCCGCGGTAGGGGATGTGCACCACGAACAGGCCGCCGGCGCGCCACTTGAACATCTCGGCCGCCAGGTGCGGGTAGGTGCCGATGCCGCTGCTGCCGAAGTTGTACTTGCCCGGGTTGGCCTTCATCAGCGCCACCAGGTCCTTGGCCGTCGCCGCCGGGAAGGACGAACCCACCACCAGCACGCTGGGCGCGTTGGCGACATGGGCCACCGGCGCGAAGTCCTTGAACGCGTCGTAGGGCAACTTCGGGTTCAGCGCCGGGCCGATGCTGTGCGTCGAACTCGTGGCCATGACGATGGTGTAGCCGTCGGCCGGCGCCGTGGCCACCATGTCGGCGCCGATGGTGCCGCCGGCGCCGGGCTTGTTGTCGACCACCACCTGCTGCCCCAATGCGGTGCCCAGCTTCTGCGCGATGGTGCGGCCGATGATGTCGGTGGCGCCGCCGGCGGGGAAGGGGATCACCATGCGGATGGGCTTGGCGGGCCAGGCCTGGGCGGTGGCGGGCAGGGGTGCGAGGCAGCTGAGGGCGGCTGCGGCTGCCAGGGCGAGCATGCCGTTGCGGCGGCGGGTAGAGGCGGGTTTCGTGTGCATGGGAAGGCGCCGGGAGGCGTTGCTCAGAGGGGAGTCAAGCTTAGCAAGTGACAGGCCGGCAGCTCAGCCGGTGCCGGCCGACCGGGGCAGCGCCGCCGCCACGTCCCTGAAAGCGGCCAACGCCGCTTCAAGATGGTCGATGATCTCCTGCTGCAGCACGTCGGGCGGCGGCAGGTCGGCCAGGTTGTCCAGGCTGTCGTCCTTCAGCCAGAACAGGTCCAGGCTGGCCTTGTCGCGCGCGATCAGCTCTTCGAAGGCGTAGAACCGGAAGCGCTCGCTGGCCCGGCGCAGATGCCGGTTCTGCGGGTTGTAGCCGGTGATGAAATCGCGCAGGTTTTCGAACACCAGCGGCCGCGTCTTCAGCGTGAAGTGCCGGTTCGTTCGCAGGTCGTAGAACCACACACCCTTGGTCTGCACGGTGCCGTCTTTCGGCCGCGCGTCGAAGAACACCACGTTGGCCTTCACGCCCTGGGCGTAGAAGATGCCCGTGGGCAGGCGCAGGATGGTGTGCACGTCGCAGGTTTCCAGCCACTTGCGGCGGATCTTCTCGCCGGCCCCGCCTTCGAACAGCACGTTGTCGGGCAGCACCACCGCAGCCTTGCCGTGGCTGCCCAGCATGCTGACGATGTGCTGCAAAAAGTTCAGCTGCTTGTTGGACGTGGTGGTCCAGAAGTCCTGCCGTTCGTACGTCAATGACTCGCGGTCGTCTTCCCCTTCGGCATTGGTGAAGGTCATGCTGCTCTTCTTGCCGAAGGGCGGGTTGGCCAGCACGTAGTCGAAGCTGCGTCTGGGCTCTGCCAGCAGCGCGTCGGCACGCTCGACGCGGGGCTCGCCGGTCAGCTCGCCGATGTTGTGCAGGAACAGGTTCATCAGGCACAACCGCCGCGTGCCCGGCACGATCTCGTTGCCGAAGAACGTGCTGCTGGCCAGAAAGGCGGCCTGCCGCTTGTTCAGCGTCTGGCCGGGTCGAGTGAGCCAGTGGGTGGCGCCCAGGAAAAAGCCGCCGGTGCCGCAAGCCGGGTCGGCAATCGTCTTCATCGGTTCGGGCCGCACGCACTCCACCATCGCCTGGATGACGGCGCGCGGCGTGAAGTACTGGCCGGCGCCGCTCTTGGTGTCTTCGGCGTTTTTCTGCAGCAGGCCTTCGTACAAGTCGCCCTTGGTGTCGGCGTCCATGCCGACCCAGCTTTCGGCGTCGATCATCTGCACCAGGCGGCTCAGCTTGGCCGGGTCCTGGATCCTGTTCTGCGCCTTGAAGAAGATGGCGCCCAGCATGCCGCCCTGCGTGCCCAGTTCATGCAGCGTGGCCAGGTAATGCGCTTCCAGCGGCGCGCCGTTCTTGCTGCGCAGCGCAGGCCAGTCGAAGCCCGGTGGCACCTGCGTGTTGCGCTCGTAGGGGGGCTGCGAATACTCGTGCGCCATCTTCAGGAACAGCAGGTAGGTCAGCTGTTCCAGGTAGTCGCCATAGCCCAGGCCGTCGTCTTTCAGCGTGTGGCAGAAGTTCCAGACTTTCTGGATCAGGGCAGAGGTGTTCATGCGGTGGGCTTGTTGTCGAGCCGGGCGCGGGCGATGAGCATGGCCTTGTGGATCTGCTGCTGGAACACCTCGCGTGGCGGCAGCACCGGCAGGTACTCGGCCACGTGAATGCCGGCCTTGTCCAGCTCCAGCAATTCGATCTGCCGCTGCTTCTTGCCGGTGCACAAGATGATGCCCAAGGGCGGCGCGTCGCCCGGCTCCTGGTCGTACTTGGCCAGCCAGCGCAGGTACAACTCCATCTGCCCCTTGTATTCGGCGCGGAACTCACCCAGCTTCAAGTCGATGACGACCAGGCGCTTCAGCTTGCGGTTGCAGAACAGCAGGTCGATGTAGAAGTCGTCGTTGTCCAGTTGGATGCGCTTCTGCCGCGCCACGAAGCTGAAGCCTGCGCCCAGTTCGAGCAGGAAGTTTTCCAGCTCGCGCAGGATGGCGTCTTCAATGTCCTTTTCCAGGTGCCTGTCATGCAGGCCCAGAAAGTCCAGCACGTAGGGGTCTTTCAGCACCAGCGGCGGCGTCAGTTCGCCTGCCTGCTTCAGCCGGTCCAGTTCCTGCCGGATCAATGCCTCGGGCTGGCGCGACAACGCCGTGCGCTCGTAGAGCATCGACCCCATGCGTTCACGCAAGGTGCGCACGCTCCAGCGCTCGATGCGGCACATCTCGGCGTAGAAGTCGCGCTGCAGCGGGTCTTTCAGGTAGATCAGGTCCAGGAAGTGGCTCCAGGCCAATTGTCTCGACAGCGTCGAGACAATCTCTGCGTCGTCAAAGGCTTCGGCAAAACGCAGCATGTGGCGCAGGTTCTTCTCGCCAAAGCTTCGGCCGTAGTCCAGCGTCAATTGTCTAGACACTGTCGAGACAACTTGCTCGCCATAGGCCGCCCGCGCGCCGGCCAGCACTTCGGTGTTGATGCGGCGGCCGATGTGCCAGTACAGCAGCGTCAGCGCTGAATTCACGGTCTGTGCCGCAGATTGGCGGGCCTGGTCGATCAGCGTACGCAGGTCGCCCAGCAAGCCGGCGTTGTCGGGCGTGGCGGCTGCTGTCACCGGGGGGGCTGCATCGGCTTTGGGTTTGCTCATGCGGGCTCTTTCGTGGCGCGTGGCTTGCGCCGCTTGGGGCTGCCCACCGAGGCCGCCCGCGCTTGGGCGATGCGTTCCAGCAGCCTGCTTGCCGGTTCGTCGTTGGGATCTTGCGGCACGAGTTGGCCGGAGAAGGCGGCGCGGAGGATGTTTTGGCGTTGGGCGGTGGCCATCTTCATGCCTCGCTTGGTGGCGACGTCCATTGCCCTCAACGCTTCCAGTCCGTCATCTGCATGCCTCGCCACCTCGCTCTGCTCGATTAACGGCGGCAGCGGGATCGGCAAGCCGCGGCACAGCTCGAGCGTGAGGTTGGTCTGGCCCGCAGTCGTCTTGGCGCGGGCCAACAGCCAGCGTTGCGCGACGGGAGACAACAGCGCCAATCGGAGATAGAGATTCGATACGCCCGCCACTGGCCGGAAGATCGCGATGGCCTGGTTGATGTTCCACTCCGGAAACTGCTCCGGCACCAGCGATACCTGTCCCAGCGGTGGCCCTACGATGTTCATCAGCACGTCGCCGGGCAATACGCGCGATCGCGCCAGGAAGCCCGTGTGCGTGGACTGCGAGACGAAGACCTGATCGGTCAAGTCCAAGGCACCGGTCTGCGTGAGGTTCGTCACCCGCAGGAAGGGCACTGCCTTTGGCGCACCTTCGTCGCTACCTTTCGGTGGCGTCGTGCCTTTGGTAATGAAGCCGCAAAGTTGCTCGGCGCTGGCCGATGCCCAACTCGGTGGCAATTCCGGCAGAGCGGCATGGTCAACAGAAATCGGTGCCGGATATGCGGCCTGCCAGTCTCTCGGCGGTGCCTTGCTCTCGGCGCCGAACTTCTCCAGCTGCCGCTCCTCCCAGCGCGCCCGCCGCTCACGAAGGATGTGCGCCAGCAGTTCGGCGCCGGTCTCCTTGGGCGGGTTCTGCGCGCGCCAGTCGGCGGTGAGCGCGCCTTCGACGGCGCCCGGGTGGGCAGCGCCGGCATGCGGGCCGCAAGGCGGCCGCGCAAGGTGTCGGGCTGGGCCAGCCACTCGGCCAGTTGTTCAGGGCGGAAGAAGTGGAATACCTCGCGCGAGCGTGGTGCGGGGTCCAGACCATCGGTGAAACGCGTGATCTGGCCCGTGGCTTCGAAGAGGAAGCGTAGCGGCTTGCCGGCCTGCTTCCACTTCAGCGTCGCGTTGGCGTAGCGCTCGCTCTGCACTTCGTGCTTGGTCAGGCGGTGGCCTTCTTCGTCGCGCTTGGCCTAGATCACGCCGACAGGCACGCGGTCCACCAGCAGCACGTAGTCGGCGGGGCCGCTGTCGGTCGGGAACTCGCGTACGGCCACGCCGCGCGCTGCGCTGGGGTTCAGTCGGGCCAGGTCCTGCACCACCCAGCCGGCAGCGTGCAGGCGCTGGTCAATGATCTCCCGGGCTTGTTCTTCGGGTCGGGTCATCACGCTCCCTGGTCTGGCCGGCGCACGATGCCGGGTGCGGCCGGCGCGGCCTGCGGGAGTATGCCGGCAAGGTGTGCGCAGCTACGCCAGCAGCCCCGGGTCCAGCTCGCGCAGCCGGTGGTCGACGTAGTAGCCGCCGAACTCGGTGTACTGCAGGAAGCCGCGGCCGCAGGCCGCGCAGGCCCAGACTTCGCAGCGGTTGTAGGGGAACCAGTCCGGCGCGACGGGCGCGTGAGCCGACCCGTAACGGGAACCGTCGCGGTGCAGTTCCTGCACCGTGGGCTCGGGCTCGTCGGGCTCGCGCAGCGTGCCCAGCTTCTTCAGCAGCGGCGCGCCGATGGGGGCGGTGATGCTCTCCCAGCCCGGCGCCTTCAGGTGGACGCAGGCGCAGCCTGCGGGCGTGGCGGCGGGGCTGGGCAGGCGCCGAAGGTCTTCGGCGTTCAGCCGCGCGGCGCTGCTCAATCTGCCTTGATGTTGTTGGCCTTCACCACCTTGGCCCAGACATCCATCTGGTTCTCGACGAAGGCCTGCGCCGCCGCGGGCGTGCCCACGTTGACGACGATGCCCTGCGCGGCCAGCCTGGCGGCCACGTCGGGCAGCTGGATGGCCTTGTTGATCTCGGCGTTCATGCGGTTGACGATCTCCGCCGGCGTCTTCGAAGGCGCCAGCACGGCCCACCAGGCGGGCGCGTTGAAGCCGGCGTAGCCGCTTTCGGCCAGCGTGGGCACGTCGGGCAGTTGTGCGCTGCGCTTGTCGGTGGTGACCACCAGCGGGCGCAGGCGCTTGCTGTCGATGTGCGGCTTGACGACGAAAACCGACCCGATGGCCAGCGGCACGTGGCCGGCGATGGCGTCCTGCATCAGCGGGCCGCCGCCGCGGTAGGGCACGTGGGCCAGGTCGAAGCCGTTGCCCTTGGCCAGCAGCGTCATCGCCAGGTGGCCCAGGCTGCCATTGCCGATGGTGCCGTAGGTGACGTTCTTGCCCGCCTTCACGGCCGCCACCACGTCGGCGAAGGTCTTGTAGGGTGTGTCGGCATGCGTGGCCAGCACCATCGGGCTGGTGCCCAGCATGGCCACGGTGGTGAGGTCCTTGCGTGTGTCGTAGGGCAGGTTGGGCTGCAGGCTGGGGTTGACGCCGTGGGTGTCGAAGACGACGGCGAAGGTGTAGCCGTCGGGCGGCGAGGCGGCCACGGCGCCGGCGCCGATGCTGCCCGAGGCACCGCCCTTGTTTTCGACGATGACGGTCTGCCCCAGCGCCTGCTGCAGCGCCGGCGCCAGGATGCGCGACACCTGGTCGACCGAGCCGCCGGGCGGGAATACCGCCACCAGCTTGATCGGCCCCTTGGTGGGCCAGGCCTGGGCCTGTGCGGCCAGCGGCACGGCCAGGCCGGCCAGCAGCGCGGCAGCCGCGGAGAACAGGACGGAAAGCGGGGTGCGACGGTTCATTGCGGAGCTTCCTCGGGCGCGGGGGTGGATCGAACGGGGCCGTGAGTGTGGTGCCCGCGCGCTGGCCACCGGGCGTGGAAACTACCGATCACGGGCATACCCTGAGCGCGGCCGCAACCGCGCCCAGGCGGGCCTTCAGCGCTGCGGCTTGAACGGCGGCTTGCCCTGCGGCGGGCGCGGGCCGCGCTCGTCGCGGCGCTGCTCGCCGCGGGGTTCGCTGCGGGGTTCGGTGCGCGGGCCGCGTTCGTTGCGCCAGGCACCGCGCTCTTCTTCGCGGCGCGGCGGGGGGGGCGGTTCCTGTGCGCGTTCCTGGCGCGCCACCACCAGCTGCGCTTCCAGCTCGGTTTCGCTGATGCGCTTGAGCACGCAGAAGTTGGCGCGCGTGATCGTCGACTGCTCGTAAGCGCGCAGCAGCGCGGCGCGGGCACGGCGGGCCTCGAGCTCGGCGGCGCTGAGCTGGGGTGCCGCGGGCCGCGGCGGCCTGGCGGCCTGCGGAGCGGCGGCGCTCTCGGCGGCCGCGTCGTCCGGCGGCGCCAGCGGCGCTTTCAGCTGCGGCGGGCGGTCGGGGTGGGGCGTGCGGTCCGCACGGTCGCCGCGCGGCGGACGACCACCCGGGTGGGCCTGCTCGCCGCGTGGGGCGCGGTCGGCCATCGGCGGCCGCTCACCCCGGGGCGGCCGGTCGGGGCGTGGGGGGCGCTCGCGGTGCGGGGGCGCAACCGCGCCCGCCTCGCCGCCAGCGGCCGCGGCCGCTGGTGCGCCGTCGGGGCCGGGGGCACCCGGTGCGGCGCCCTGCGCGATGCGCGCGGCTTCGCGCTGGGCGGCATAGGCCGCGCGCTGTGCCTGGCGCTGCGCGTCGCGTTCGGCCTGGCGCCGGGCGTCGACGATGGTGCGCCGGCGTTCCACTTCGGCGGTGGCGGCCAGGCGGTGTTCTTCGGCCACGTCGCCCGCGGGCTGGCCGTCGAGGTCGTGGCGCGTCGGCACGTTGACCAGCGCCTTCAGGTAGGCGGTGCCGGTGGTGTGGCGGTGCAGGAAGAGCGACAGCGTCTTCTTCGTGAACACACCCGGCGCGCGGGCCTGGATGTCGGCCTGGATGCGCAGCTTCAGCGGCAGCGCACGGCCGGCGCTGAAGAGCGCGGGAAATCGTTCGGCCAGCGCAGCGGCGCAGGCGGCGGGCGAAAGCTCAGGCACCGCCGGCGCGGCGGGCGCAACGGCTTCGGCGGCGGCCGCGACGGCGGGCACACCGGCTTCAGTGGCGGCCGCGACGGCGGTCTCTGCCGTGTCTGCCGCCGGCGGGCCGTCGCCGTGCTCGGCTTCGACGTCCTCGCCGGCGGGGGAAGGCGCCGCGGCGGGGTCTTCACCTTCCGCCGGGCCCGTGGCTTCGGCACTCGCCGTGCTGGCTGCTTCCACACCTGCCGGCGCGGTGGCGGCTTCGCCTTCCGGCGTTGCCGCGGGCTGCGCAGCTGCGGGCGTGGCCCCGTCTTCGGCGACGACGGGTTCTACCGCCGGCGCTGGCGTGTCGGCGGGCGTGGGCCCGGCGGACGTCGGGGCCAGATCGGCGTCGTCGGGCGTCGGGGTTTCGGCGGATGCAGGCATGGGCAGGGGCGGCGGGGCCGAAAAGGGCGGCTGGACAAGGGGCGTGACGGCGGCGGTGCCGCGCGCAGGCGGCGCTGGCGCGGTCGGCGCGGCAACCGGTGATTGTCAACGCTGCGCGCCCCGCCGGCCACAGGCGCGCTGCGGCGCTTTGCTCAGGGCGCGGGCAGCCAGCCCGGCGGCAGCCAGGCGAGGTCGGCGGCTTCGTCGATGTCGGGCACCGGCGCCAGCTCGGCGGCGGTCACGCCCAGCTGCGCCAGGCGTTCGCGTGTGTCCGCCATCACGCGCGGCGTGCTCCAGTGCATGCCTTCGAACAGCGCCGCCAGCAAGCCCGGTGCGCCCGCGCGCAAGCCGACCAGCGCGTAGCCGCCGTCGAACGCGGGCACGAACACAGCGGCGTGGCTGCGCAGCTTGTCGGCGGCTTGGCGCAGCAGGGCGCTGCCCAGCGCCGGGATGTCGGCGCCCATCAGCAGCAGCGGGCCCGGCGCGGCGGCCCAGCTGTCGTTGAAGACCCGCGCCATGCGCGCCCCCAGGTCGCCCGCCGGCTGCACGGCCAGCGCCACGCCATGCGCCTGGCGCAGCTGCGTGAAGACCGGGTGCGTGGTGTCGGGCGCGGCCCACAGCGTGACGCCGCCCGGCGCCGCCGCCGCCGCCTGCGCCACGGCATGGCGCAGCAAGCGCTCGGCCAGCGCCGCGGCACCGGCGGTGCCCAGCACCGGCGCCAGCCGCGTCTTGGCCAGCCCGGGCAGCGGCGCCTTGGCGAGGATGGCGATGCGCAGCGCCGCGCCGTCGGCCGCGCGGGCGGCGCCGGGGGCGCGCGGGCCGGCGCTCACCGGTAGGCCCGCGCCAGTTCGTCGGCCGGTGTGCCGCGCCAGTAGCGCCAGCGCAGGCGCCACATCAGCCACACCGTGCGCCACACACCGCGGCGCTCCCAGCGCCGGCCCGAGGTGAGCACACGCGCGCGAAGACAGGCAGGGCGGCTGGTGGCGCGCAGTCGCCGCGACAGCTCGATGTCCTCCATCAGCGGCAGCGCCGCGTAGCCGCCGAGTTGGCGGAACAGCGCCGCCTCGACGAAGATCGCCTGGTCGCCGGTGGCAATGCCGGTCAGGCGCGAGCGGGTGTTCATCAATGTCGCAATCAGCGGCAGCCAAGGCGAGCGGCCTTCGATGCGCACGTCGAAGCGCCCCCAGCGCGCACCCTGCCGCGCCGCGTGCTGCAGCGCCGCCTCGGCGCCCGGTGGCAGGCGCGTGTCGGCATGCAGGAAGAGCAGCCAGTCGCCCTGCGCCAGCGCCGCGCCGGTGTTCATCTGTGCCGCGCGGCCGCGTTCGCTGGTGAGCACGTGGTCGGCATGCGGCGCTGCCAGCGCCGCCGTGCTGTCGCTGCTGCCGCCGTCGACGACGATGACCTCGTGCCCGGCGGCACGCAGCGGCGCCAGCGCCTGCAGCGTGGCAGCGATGCCGGCGGCTTCGTTCAGCGCCGGGACGACGAGGGACAGGCGCATGGGGGGGTGGGCGGCAGGCTGGCTGCGGGCGGTGGTCGGTACCGGGCGCTGTACCTTACAGCCTCGACGCGACTGCAGCCGGCGACGGGGCTTGCCGACGGCGCGCCGCGCGGCCGCAGAATGCGCGCCCGATGAGCCCGAACCCGCCCGAACGCTGGACCCTTTCTGCCGGCGACGCTCCCAGCGCCACGCTGACCCTTCCCGCCGATGCCAAGCGCGTGCGGCGCTTCGAGATCGCCTGCGCCATCACGGTTGCCGTGCCCGAGGGCCATGCCGGCGCCTGGCTGCAGATGACGGTGCAGGCCAACGGCGCGCAGCAATGGCAGCGTCGCGTGCCGGCCCACAACCCGGGTGAATTCGACGGCCTGGACTTCCGCTTCAGCCGCAGCGTGCCGGTGGGCCAGGGGCTGCGCATCGGCGTGGCGGTGGCGGGCCAGGGCGTCAGGCGGCGCACGCTGGTGATCGAGGCCGACGAAGTCTGACGCGGGCGGCCGCTGTCGGCCCGTTGCGGACGTTCACGTGTGTCCCGAACTTTCGAGGTGCGCTGCATAACGTAGGCCGGGGTTTCGGCCCGGCGGCCGACCTACTTTCTTTGCTGGTGCAAAGAAGGTAGGCAAAGAAAGCACCTTCAATACGGCACACCTTTTTAGCCGTTGTCATCGATCGCTGCGCTCCAGCCGCTGCTGCGCGCGATCTCGCGAAGCCTCGCTCGACAGACTGGCCCGGCCAGGCCGTGGCGGC
>JBBRBW010000119.1:0-12799 GCA_038205425.1 Burkholderiales bacterium
AGCTGAAGGTGCAGGCCGCCTTCCAGGGCGACGCGCTGCGCGTCACCGGCGCCAAGCGCGACGTGCTGCAAGAGGCCATCGCGCTGCTGCGCAAGGAACTCGTCGAATGGCCGCTGACCTTCAACAACTTCCGCGAATGAACGCCGACCGCTGGCGCGCGGCCGCTGCCGCGCTGCTGCTGCTGACGCTGGCAGCGGCAGCGCAGGCCCAGCTCGTCGTGCTGTCGGGCCGCATGGGCGAACGTGCGCTGCTGGTCGTCGACGGCCAGCCCTACACGATGAGCCTCGGCCAGACCGTCGGCGGCGTGAAGCTGCTGCGCTGGGTCGGCGAGGTCGCCGAGGTTGAGCGCGGCGGCCGCGTCTACCCGATGCGCGTTGGCGAGACACCGGTGCAACTGGGCGTATTACCGCCGCGCACCGCCGCGCGCGAAATCGTGCTCACCGCCGGCTCGGGCGGCCACTTCACCGCCGGCGGCAGCATCAATGGCAAGCAGGTGCGTTTCATGGTCGATACCGGCGCCACGTTGGTCAGCCTGGGCAAGGACGACGCCGACCGCCTGGGCGTGGACCTCAGCAACGCGCGCCGCGCCACCACGCAGACCGCCAACGGCCCGGTGCCGGTGTGGCTGGTGACGCTGACCAGCGTGCGCGTCGGCGAGGTCGAGCTCGCCAACGTCGGTGCCGCTGTCGTGCCGCAGCCCATGCCGATGGTGCTGCTGGGCAACAGCTTCCTGTCGCGGCTGCAGATGAAGCGCGAGAACGACACCATGCGCCTGGAGCTGCGCTGACGCGTTGCGGCTTGTCCCTGCCGCGACAAGCCATTTTCGAACGGTCGTGCTAAAACCCGCGACTGCACGCCCGCAGCCGCGGCGCGGCGCACCGAGGACAGCCCCGTCATGGACCTGAACTTCACCCCTGAAGAGCTCAACTTCCGGCACGAGATCCGCGCCTGGGTGGCCGAGAACCTGCCCGCCGACATCGCGCACAAGGTGCGCCGCGCCTTGCGCCTGACGCGCGAAGACCATCAGCGCTGGGCCAAGATCCTGGGCCAGAAGGGCTGGTTGGGCTGGGGCTGGCCGAAGGCCTTCGGCGGCCCGGGCTGGAACGCCATCCAGAAACACCTGTTCGAGGAAGAACTGGCGCTGGCCTGCGCGCCACGGGTCATCCCTTTCGGCCCGGTGATGGTGGCGCCGGTGATCATGGCCTTCGGCAACGCCGAGCAGCAAAAACGCTTTCTGCCGGGCATCGCCAGCGGCGAGGTCTGGTGGAGCCAGGGCTACAGCGAGCCAGGTTCGGGTTCCGACCTGGCTTCGCTGAAGTGCAAGGCCGAGAGGAAGACGACGGACCATGGCGACGTTTATGTCGTCAACGGCCAGAAGGCCTGGACGACGCTGGGCCAGTACGGCGAGTGGATCTTCTGCCTCGTGCGCACCAGCAGCGAAGGCAAACCGCAGGCTGGCATCAGCTTCCTGCTCATCGACATGAAGAGCCCCGGTGTCACCGTGCGGCCTATCGTGCTGATGGACGGCGAGCCCGAGGTCAACGAGGTCTGGTTCGACGAGGTCGTGGTGCCCGCCGAGAACCTGATCGGCGAAGAGAACAAGGGCTGGACCTACGCCAAGCACCTGCTCGCGCACGAGCGCACCAACATTGCCGACGTCAACCGCGCCAAGCGTGAACTCGAACGCCTGAAGCGCGTGGCCAAGGTCGAGGGCGTGTGGGAAGACGTTCGCTTCCGCGACCAGATCGCGCTGCTGGAGGTGGACGTGGTGGCGCTGGAGATGCTGGTGCTGCGTGTGCTGAGTGCCGAGAAGAGCGGCAAGCAGACGCTCGACATCGCCGGCCTGCTGAAGATCCGCGGCAGCGAGATCCAGCAGCGCTACACCGAGCTGATGATGCTGGCCGCCGGGCCGCTGAGCCGGGCCTTCATCTTCGAGGCCATGGACGCCGGCTGGCAGGGCGACCAGGGGGTGCCGGGCGACATCCTGCCGCTGGCCGGCACCTACTTCAACTACCGCAAGACGACGATCTACGGCGGCAGCAACGAAGTGCAACGCAACATCGTCGCGCAGACGGTGCTGGGCAGCTGAGGCCATGCGCACTCAGGCTCACTTCCGTTCGCCATCCCCCAAGGGGGCTTCGATGCCCCACAGCAAGCCGCGAGGGCATTGACATGGACTTCGACTTCACCGACGACCAGGAAGCCCTGCGCGACGCCGTGCGGCGCTGGGTCGACAAGGGCTTTTCCTTCGAGCGCCGGCATGCCTTGGCCAAAGCCGGCGGCGCCACGCGCGCCGTCTACGGCGAACTGGCCGAACTGGGCCTGGCCGGCCTGGTGGTGCCCGAGGCCCACGGCGGCCTGGGCCAGGGCCCGGTCGACGCCATGGTGGTGTGCGAAGAACTCGGCCGCGGCCTCGTCAACGCGCCCTACACCGAGGCGGCGCTGATGAGCCCGACACTGCTGTCGGCCGCACCGGCCGCGCTGCAGGCCGACTGGCTGCCGCGCATCGCCGCCGGCGAGGCACTGGTGGTACCGGCGCTGCAGGAACGCGGCGCGCGCTACCGGCTGACCCAGGTCACCACACGTGCGACGCCTGAAGGCGACGGCTGGCGCATCGATGGCCGCAAGCTCGTGGTGCCCGCCGCCGACGAGGCCGATGCCTTCGTCGTGCCGGCACGCGTCAGCGCTGCTGACGGCGATGCTGCCGGCATCGGCCTCTTCCTGGTCCCGGCCAGCGCCGCGCGCGTGGTGGCCTATGCCACGCAGGACGGCGCGCGCGCTGGCGACGTGAATTTCACCGCCGCTGCGGCGCAACTGATCACCACCGATGGCCTGCCGCTGCTGGAAGCCGCGGTCGACGCCGGCCTGGCCGCGCAGTGCGCCGAGGCCGTGGGCCTGATGGACCGCCTGGTGGCCATCACCGTCGAGTACATGAACACACGCAGGCAGTTCGGCGCCACGCTGGCCAGCTTCCAGGCGCTGCGCCACCGCATCGCCGACGTGAAGATGCAGCTCGAGCTGGGGCGCTCGATGAGCTACTACGCCAGCCTCAAGCTCGGCGAGCCGCCGGCGCAGCGCCGCCGCGCCGTCGCCCAGGCGCGGGTGCAACTCGGCAGCAGCATGCGCTTCGTCGGCCAGCAGTGCATCCAGCTGCACGGCGGCATAGGCTGCACCGACGAGGTCGCCGCCAGCCATTACTTCAAGCGCCTGACCATGCTCGAGATGAGCCTGGGCGACACGCTGCACCACCTGGGCGAGGTCTCGGCGCGCATGCAGGACACGGCGGGCGTCTTCGCCTAGATGGCGCCCCCAGGCTCACTGCGTTCGCCACCCCCCGGGGGGGCTCTTGCTGCGGCCCGGCGAAGCCGGTTCCGCGCAAGGCCTTGACTTTGGCGGTCATCGCCCACCTGCCGGCGCAGCTCTACCCCGGCGCGCTCACCGATGTCGCCGGTATCGCCGTCGGCCACGCCGCGGCGGCGGGCCGGCCCACCGGCTGCACCGTCGTGCTGTGCCCGCAGGGCGCGGCGGCCGGGGTGGCGCAGCGCGGCGGCGCGCCCGGCACCCGTGAGACCGACCTGCTGCGCCCCGAGAACAGCGTGCAGCAGGTGCATGCCGTGCTGCTGACGGGTGGCAGCGCCTTCGGCCTCGATGCGGCAGGCGGCGTGATGCGCTGGCTCGAGGAACGCGGCCACGGCTACCCGGTGGGGCCCGCCTGCGTGCCGATCGTTCCCGCCGCGGTGCTCTTCGACCTGTGGCTGGGCGATGCACGCATCCGCCCCGACGCGGACACGGGCTACGCCGCCTGCACCGCGGCCACCACCTCCGCCCCGGCGCAGGGCAACGCAGGCGCGGGGCTGGGCGCCACGGTGGGCAAGCTCTTCGGCATCGGCCGCGCCATGAAGGGCGGCATCGGCACGGCATCGCTGCGCCTGGGCCGCTACACCGTGGGCGCGCTGGTCGCTGTGAACGCGCTGGGCGATGTGCTCGACGCGCAGGGCCGCGTGCTGGCCGGGGCCCGCGGCGAAGACGGCAGCGCACCGATCGGCAGCCTGGCCGCGTTGCTGGCCGGCGCCGGGCCCGCATCGATGCTGGCGGGCATGGCCACGACGCTGGGCGTGGTGGCCACCGACGCCCTGCTGAGCAAGGCGCAGGCCACCCAACTGGCCGGGCTGGCCCACCACGGGCTGTCGCGCGCCATCAGCCCTGTCACGCCGCACGACGGCGACACCCTCTTTGCGCTGGCCACGGGGGCCGCCGGTGCGCCGGTCGACCCGAACGCCATCGGCACGCTCGGTATGCTGGCCGCAGAAGCCGTGGCGCGCGCCATCCGCAATGCGGTGCTGGCGGCCACCGGCCTGCCCGCCACCGCGTCGCAAGCGGCGCTGCCCGCGGCCTGCGACCTGCCCCGCTTCCCCTGAAAGCCGCTCCCATGCGCATCGCCCAGATCCTCTTCAGCCAGGGCTTCGGCAACCGGCGTGTCTGCGCCGGTCTGCTGCAGCTGGGGCTGGTGCGCGTGGGCGGGCGCGTCGTCGACGACCCGCACCAGGAGTTCGAGGCCCAGGGCCTGGCCTTCGAGGTCGACGGCAGGCCCTGGGTCTACCACGCCCAGGCGCTGGTGATGCTGCACAAGCCCGCCGGCTACGAGTGTTCACAGAAACCCCGCCACCACCCCAGCGTGCTGAGCCTGCTGCCACCGCCGCTGCGCACGCGGGGCTTGCAGCCGGTGGGCCGGCTCGACGAAGACACCACCGGGCTGCTGCTGCTGACCGACGACGGCGCGCTGATCCACCGGCTGACCTCGCCGAAACACCACGTGCCCAAGGTCTACGAGGTGGGCTGCAAGCACCCGGTGGACGACAGTCAGCTCGCGCAGCTGCGCGCCGGCGTGGTGCTGGAAGACGACCCGACCCCGGTGCGCGCCGCCGCGGCCGAACGCACTGGCGAGAACGCGCTGGCGCTGACACTCACCGAAGGCAAGTACCACCAGGTCAAGCGCATGCTGGCCGCCGTGGGCAACCGCGTGGAAAGGCTGCACCGCAGCCGCTACGGGGCCTTGGTACTGCCGGCCGGACTGGCACCCGGCGCGTGGGCTTGGACCGAGCTCAGCGCTCTAGGCTGAACGCGGCGACGACCCGCGCGACGTCGGCCCCGAAGGCCTGCGGCAGGCTGCGGATCCACTGCCGGTAGCCGGCCTGCGCATGCCGGTGTTCGTCATAGGCCTCGCAGGCCTGCAGCAGCCGCGCACGCAGCGCCGCCAGCGTCTCGGGCTGCTGCTCGTCGAGCTTGTAGAAAGGCGGCAGCGGCACGTCGACTGGGTTGCCGGCGCTGCCGCGCTGGCCGGTGAAGACGACGCAGCCGCAGGACGCCGCCTCGCGCGGCATGCGGTCGCGGCCCGGGTGCTCGCAGAAGTCGATGTAGAGCTTGCTGCTGCCGAAGAGGGCGCGCAGTTCGTCCTCGTTGTAGCCCGACAGTGGCAGGAACTCGATGCTGGTGTCGGCACAGGCCGCGATGACCTGCTGCGTGAAGGCCAGACCCTTGCGCGGGTTGTAGAGGCCCTGGTTGCGGCGCGGGCCGGCCGGCACTTCGGCTTCGCTCATCAGGAAGGCGGGCGACAGGAACTCGCACAGCGGCAGCGCGTCGTCGATGCCGTTGCCGACCAGGAAACGGCGCACGTATTCGCCGTGGTAGACGTGCTTCAGGCGCGGCAACGGCTGGAAGGTGTAGGGGCGTCGCGACGGCAGGCGTTCACGCAGCCAGAGCTTGGCGCGCTTGGTCCACTTCTTGGGCCGCTGCCGGTAGAAGGCCACGCTCAGCCACCAGATCAGGCGCTGGGCGTGGTGCAGACGCCAGACCCAGTCGGTCATGACCTCCGGGATGACGACGACGACATCGGGCCGGTCGGCGAGCTGATACGCGACCGGCACGCCGTAATGCAGGTAACGTGGCGGGCACTGGTTGGACGCCCGCGCCGGCACGTAGTGCATCGCGGCGTCGTGGCCCGCGGCGATCAGCGCGGCGCCCAGCTGGTGCAGGGCTTCAGGCCCGCCGGTCTCGGTCTTGCGCGGGCACAGGATGACGTAGCGTTGGGCAGACATGCAGTTGTCTCAGGTTTGTCGCTGTTGCAGCCAGCCCAGGCCATCGGCCAGCCAGCCCAGCACGCGGGTTTTCGGGTCACGCCGCCCGGCGGCCTGGCGGCGCGCGATGAGCTGCTGCGCCGCTCGCGCCATGCCGCGTGCCAACAGGGCCCGCGCCAGCCGGCGCGCGTCGCGGCTGCGGAAGAAGCCGTCGGGCAGCGCCGCGATCCACAGTCGCAGCGTGGCTTCGTCGAGGAAACGCGGCAGGTGGTAGGGCCCGTGGAAGCCCAGCGTGGGCCCGGGCGGCGTGGTGTTTTCGAAGGCAAAACGCGCCGCCAGCGCGGGCGGTGCGAAGCGCAGCTGGTACTCGTCGGTCAGCAGCGTGCGCCAGGTGCGGCAGAGCACCTCGTCCTCGGGGTGCACGTCGACGATGCGACGGTCCTGGCCGGCGCGCAGGAAGCGCTGCGAGCGCAGCGAGAAGCCGCCGTTGCCCACGCTCAGGGCCGCGGGCTGGTCGGCCCACGGCGCGCCGATGTAGTCACAGTCCAGGAACTCGTCGCGCCACGCCTGGGGGTCGATGACAAAACCGTCCCATTGCGTGACCAGCACGAAGGGCGTGGTGATGTGCGCGCACAGGCCGCGCATCACGAACTGCGAATAGGCCGCAGCCGAGTCGATAGGCCCGACGTCCACCACCTCGAGGCCGGCGACCGGCGCCTCGGGTTGCCAGGCGTGCGTGAAGAGCACCGCGCGGCCGAAGGGCAACGCCGCCATCGAGCGCTGCAGCGAGGCCCAGGCCAGGCCTGGCGTGCGTGCATCGGCGGCACATAATGTGACTTCGGCCAAGCGCTCTGTACCCATCCCGGACGATTCTGCCAGCCGGCAGCCCTGCGGCCGTCGAACGCCCTCCTCTCCGATGCAGACCCCCATCCTTCCCCGGCTCGTTCGTGCACGTGCACCGCTGCGGCTAGGCCTGGCCGGCGGTGGCACCGACGTTTCGCCCTACTGCGACGAGTACGGCGGCCACGTGCTCAACGCGACCATCGACCGCTACGCCTACGCCACGCTGCGTCTGCTGGAAGAACCGGTGCTGCGTTTCGTGGCCGCCGACCGCCAGTGCACGCTGGAGCTGCCGCTGGATGCACCGCTGGACGGCCCGGCCGACGTCGGCCTGCACCTGGCCGTCTACCGCCGCTTGGTCGAGCCCGCGCTGGGCAAGCGCCTGCCGATGGAGATCATCACCTTCTGCGACGCACCGGCCGGCTCGGGTCTGGGCTCGTCGTCGACGCTGGTGGTGGCCATGGTGCGCGCCTTCACCGAACTGCTGAACCTGCCGCTGGACGACTACGCCATCGCTCACCTTGCGTTCGAGATTGAGCGTGTCGACTGCGGGCTGGCCGGCGGCCGGCAGGACCAGTACTCGGCCACCTTCGGCGGCTTCAACTTCATGGAGTTCTACGCCGACGAGCGCGCCGTCATCAACCCGCTGCGCATCCGCTCGGGCATCCTCAGCGAACTGGAAGCTTCGCTGGTGCTCTTCTACACCGGCGTGTCGCGCGAGTCGGCGCGCATCATCGCCGACCAGAGCAGCGGCATCGCCGCGCGCAACGGCCAGGCCGTGACGGCCATGCACGGCCTGAAGCGCGAGGCCCTGACGATGAAGGAATGCCTGCTGCGCGGCGACCTGGACGGCATCGTGGCGTCGATGCAGCTGGGCTGGATGAACAAGAAGCGCACCGCGCGCACAGTCTCGACGCCGCAGATCGACGCCTTGTACGACGCGGCGATGGCTGCCGGCGCGCGCGCCGGCAAGGTGTCGGGCGCCGGGGGAGGTGGCTTCATGATGTTCTTCGTGGGCCCCGAACAGCGCATGGACGTGCTGCGTGCGCTGTCGGCCTTCGAGGGCCAGGCCAGCAACTGCCACTTCACGAAACACGGCGCCCAGGCCTGGCGGCCCTGAGCCGCCACTGCCGAATCCCGAGCAAGCCGTACCGGACACCCCATGCAGCAAGAAAACGACTACGTGGCCGCCATGCTGGCCGAAAGCAGGCGAGTGATCGCCGCCGTGCACGACGACGCCGCGCTGCGCGCCGCCGTGCAGCGGGCTGCACAGGCCTGCGTGGCCAGCCTGCGCGCCGGCGGCAAGGTGCTGTTCGCCGGCAACGGCGGCAGCGCCGCCGACGCACAGCACATGGCCGGCGAGTTCGTCAGCCGCTTCATGGTCGACCGGCCCGGCCTGGCCGCCGTGGCCCTGACCACCGACACCTCAATCCTTACTGCCATCGGCAACGACTACGGCTACGAAAAGCTGTTCGAACGCCAGGTACAGGCGCTGGGGCGGCGCGGCGACGTGCTGGTGGCCTATTCGACCTCGGGCAGCAGCCCGAACATCCTGCGCGCACTGGAAGCGGCGCGCAGCGCGGGCGTGGTGACGGTGGGCTTCACGGGCAACCGGGGCGGGCCCATGGGCGCGCTGTGCGACATCCTGCTGCCCGTGCCCTCGGCCGAGACACCCCGCATCCAGGAAGGCCACCTCGTGCTCGGCCATGTGCTGTGCGGCCTGGTCGAGCGGGCGATGTTCCCGCAGCCGCACTGAAACGCGGGAGCAGACCATGCACGAGGCCGTGATCCTCGCGGGCGGCTTCGGCACGCGGCTGCGCGCCGTGGTGCCCGAGTGGCCCAAGCCACTGGCGCCGGTGGCCGGCCGGCCCTTCCTGACGCTGGTACTGGCCGCGCTGGCACGCCAGGGCGTGAAGCGCGTGGTGCTCTCGCTGGGCTACCGCGCCGAGGCCTTCATGCAGACCCTCGGCCTGCACCACGCCGGCATGGACATCGTGCACGAGATCGAGGCCCAGCCGCTGGGCACCGGCGGCGCGATACGCGCCGCGCTGGCGCGCTGCGAGGGCGACGCTGTGCTGGTGCTCAACGGCGACACCTACCTCGACTTCGCGCTGGCGCCCGCCGTGGCGCGCTGGCGTGACAGCGGTCACCCGGTGCTGCTGGGCTGCCAGGTCGACGACACCGCACGCTACGGTCGCCTGCGCATGGAAGGCGGCCGCCTGGCGGGCTTCGAGGAGAAGGGCCGCGGCGGCCCGGGCTTGATCAGCAGCGGCCACTACCTGCTGCCGCGCGACCTCTTCGCGGGCAACGCACTGCCTGCGGCCTTCTCCTTCGAGACCGACTTCCTGCTGCTGCAACCGCAGCGGCGGCCGATCGAGGTGCTGGAGGTGACCGGCCGCTTCATCGACATCGGCGTGCCCGAGGACTACGCGCTGGCGCAGACCTATCTGGCCGATCTGGCCGATCTGGCGGCCACCGCAGACGGCGCAGGCCGGGCGTGAGCCGCGCGATCTTCCTCGACCGCGACGGTGTCATCAACGTCAACCACGGCTACGTGCACCGCCGCGAAGACTTCGAATTCCTGCCCGGCATCTTCGACCTCGTGCGCAGCGCGCGCCAGCGTGGGCTGCTGCCGGTGGTGGTGACCAACCAGGCCGGCATCGCACGCGGCTATTACGACGAAGCTACCTTCCAGGCCCTGACCGACTGGATGCTGCAGCGTTTCGTGGACGAAGGGGCGCAGCTGGAGCGTGTCTACTTCTGCCCCTTCCACCCGACGGCCGGCATCGGCCGCTACCGTGCCGAGTCGGCCGACCGCAAGCCCGCACCCGGCATGCTGCTGCGGGCGCGCGACGAACTCGGCCTGGACCTGCCCGGCTCGGTGCTGCTGGGCGACAAGACGAGCGACATCGAGGCCGGCCGCGCCGCCGGCGTCGGCCTGAACCTGCTGTTGCGCGCCGAGCCCGACCCCGAGGACCCCGCAGCGCCGCCCGCCGGCACCGTGACGGTCGCCAGCCTCGACGAGGCCCGGGCTTGCATCGAACGCCTCTGACTACACTGCGCGCCCCATGAACGCCAACGCCGCCACCCCCATCCGCCATCGCATCGGCATCAGCCTGGGCAACATCGGCTCGCTGCAGGACGGGCTGGGCGAATTTGCGCTGCAGACCGGCCAGCACGTGGCGCGCCACGCCGCCGCGTGGCGCAAGAGGGGCGTGCACTTCGACTTCCACCTGCGCGAGCAGCACGTCGGACTGTTCGGCCCCGAGGTCGGCTATCTCACGGTGAACCGCT
Organism: Burkholderiales bacterium; assembly: GCA_038205425.1. Lineage (GTDB taxonomy): Bacteria > Pseudomonadota > Gammaproteobacteria > Burkholderiales > Burkholderiaceae_C > Rubrivivax. The sequence goes on from JBBRBW010000119.1 coordinate 10,209, forward strand.
GGCAGCGTGTGCACCACCTGCGGCCGGTGCACTACGACATCTGGCATTCGCTGCACCAGCTGAACAAGAACCTGCCGCCACGGGACACCGGCACGCGCATCGTGACGGTGCACGACCTGAACTACCTCTACGGCCGCAACGCCTTCTCGAAGTGGCGCCACCAGCGCCGCACGCTGGCACTGATGCGCCGCACCGACCTGGTGGTGGCCATCAGCCAGTACAGCGCCGGCGATGTCAGCCGCCACCTGGGCTGGACGGGGCCGATGGAGGTCATCCTGCGCGGCGCGCGGCCGCTCTCGGCGGGCCCGCAGGAACCGCTGCCCGGCTGGGACGCCGACGACCGGCGGCCTTTCCTGTTCCACCTCAGCCGCATGTCGCCGAGCAAGAACCCGCAGGCCATCGTCGGCCTGGCACAGGCCTGGCCCGAGATGCGATTCATCTTCAGCGGCCCGCCCAGCGACGATGCGCAGGCGCTGCGCGCCGCCACCCGGCTGCCCAATGTCGAGTTCCATCTCGGCATCAGCGACGCGCAGAAGGCCTGGGCCTACGCGCATTGCGCGGGTTTCCTCTTCCCGTCCTTTACCGAGGGCTTCGGCCTGCCGCCGGTGGAGGCCATGCAGTTCGGCACGCCGGTCTTCCTGTCGCGGCTGACGAGCCTGCCCGAGATTGGCGGCGACGTCGCCGAGTACTTCGACGACTTCGCGCCCGCGGCGATGAAGGCCGTCGTCGAGCGCGGCATGGCGCGCGCCCGCGAGCCCGGCCGCACCGACGTCATCAGGGCGCACGCGGCCCGCTACGACTGGGAGCGCAAGGCCGACGAGTACCTGGCGCTCTACCGCCGGCTGCTCAAGCTGACGCCGGGATAATCGGCGCCCATGCGCATCCAGCGCGGCTTCCACCGCCTACCGAACCTGCTTGCATCGGCCGTCGCCGCGCCGCGTGGTGTCGGCGGCGCCGTCACCTCATCAGACGGCGTCGCCGGCTGCGCCGTCACGATAGGCAACTTCGACGGTGTGCACCGCGGCCACCAGGCCATGCTGGCGCTGTTGACCAACGAGGCCCGCCACCGCGGCGTGCCGAGTTGCGTGCTGACCTTCGAGCCCCACCCACGCGACCACTTCGCGCGCCGCGCCGGCAAGCCCGAGCTCGCGCCTGCACGCATCGGCACGCTGCGCGACAAGCTGTGCGAACTGCAGCGCTGCGGCATCGACGAGGTGGTGGTCGTGCCCTTCAACGCACGCTTCGCCGGCATGGCGCCGCAGGCCTTCATCACCGACGTGCTGCAGCAGGGCCTGCGCGCGAAGTACGTGCTGGTGGGCGACGACTTCAACTTCGGTGCCAAACGCGCCGGCAACTACGCCATGCTCGATGCCGCCGGCCCGGCCGCGGGTTTCGACGTGGCGCGCATGATGAGCTACGAGGTGCACGGGCTGCGGGTGTCGAGTTCGGCCGTACGCGACGCACTCGCCCGCGGCGACATGGCGCAGGCCGAGGCGCTGCTGGGCCGCCCCTACAGCATCAGCGGCCACGTGCTGCACGGCCGCAAGCTCGGCCGCGACCTGGGCTTCCGCACGTTGAACCTGCGCTTCGGCCACCACAACCCGGCCGCGCACGGCATCTTCGCGGTGCGTGTGCACGGGCTGGGCGCTCGCGCGCTGCCCGGCGTCGCCAGCCTGGGGGTGCGGCCCAGCGTCGAAGACGCCGGCCGCGTGCTGCTGGAAGTGCACTGCCTCGAATGGCCGGCCGAACTCGGCACCGACGGCGGCTACGGCCGCCTGGTGCGCGTCGAACTGCTGCACAAGCTGCACGACGAGGTGAAGTACCCGTCGCTGCAGGCCCTGCAGCAGGGCATCACGCGCGACACCGCCGAGGCCGCGGCCTGGCACGCGCGGGCGGCCGCTTAGAATCGACGCCAAGTTTACGCCACCGTCTCTTCCCTTCCCCTGGCACGCACCCACGCACCGGCAGGGCACGCGCGACCGAATTAGTCGGCCCCAGCGCTGATGCGCCGCGGGCGGTGACCGCCCGCGCGCCCCACGCCGCCGCACCGGCGGCTCCCAGCCTGCACAGCCTGCCGCGCACCGCGGCCTACAGGACCTGCCATGAACGCCCCCGCCCCCGACTACCGCAAGACGCTGAACCTGCCCGACACACCCTTCCCGATGCGCGGCGACCTGCCCAAGCGCGAGCCGGCCTGGGTCAAGGACTGGAACGACACGACCAAGGACGGTGGCCTCTACCAGCGCCTGCGCCTGGCACGCCACGGTGCGCCGCTCTTCGTGCTGCACGACGGCCCGCCTTACGCCAACGGCAAGCTGCACATCGGCCACGCCGTCAACAAGGTGCTCAAGGACATGGTGGTGAAGAGCCGCCAGCTCGCCGGTTTCGATGCGCGCTACGTGCCGGGCTGGGACTGCCACGGCCTGCCGATCGAAAACCAGATCGAGAAGGACCACGGCCGCGGCCTGCCGCGCGACAAGGTGCAGGCCCTGAGCCGCGCCTACGCGACAGAGCAGATCGCGCAGCAGATGGCCGACTTCCAGCGCCTGGGTGTGCTGGGCGACTGGGCGCAGCCTTACCGCACGATGGAC
>JBBRBW010000120.1:0-12745 GCA_038205425.1 Burkholderiales bacterium
CCGGCTGCGTGGGGCCCGACACCGTGCTGGTCCACGGCGTCGCACTGGACACCGCGGCGCAGGATCGCCTGGTCGAGGCGGGTGCGCGGCTGGTATGGTGTCCGGCCAGCAACATGGCCTTGCTCGGCAGGACGCTCGATCCCACGCGCCTGGCGCCCACGGGTCGGCTGTCGCTGGGCACGGACTCGCGCTTGAGCGGCTCTCGCGATCTGCTGCGCGAGCTTCGCTTTGCGGCGCGTTGTGCGCCGCTCGCGCCGGCGCAGCTCTTCGACATGGTCACGGTCCACGCCGGGCAAGCCGCCCGCCTGCCCGAGGCACGCTTCCTGCCCGGCGCCGGCGACTGCTTCCTGGTTTCGGACCATGGCCAGGACCCTTTCGCGCGGCTGCTCGAACTCGAGCGAGCCGACATTCGGGCCGTGGTGCGCCGCGGCAAGCCGGCCGTCGCGGACCCCGACTTCGCGCCCTGGTTCGCAGACGCCGGCCTCGAGGTGTGCCGCATCGCCCTGGACGGCAAACCCAAGCTCTGCGACGCCGCCTTGCTGGCGCCCTTTCTGGCACCGGGTGCGCCCGAGCTTGCGGGTCTCGAAGCGGGCGTGGAGATGCCGAGATGCTAGAACTCGACGCCCGACAGGCCTACGACCGGCTGGGCCCGGCCTATCCGGATCGCGCGGCCAACGCCGTCATGAAAGCCGAGCAGCGCGCCATGCTGACCGCGCTGCCTTGCTCGCTGGCCCATCAGCGCGTGCTCGACGCCGGCTGCGGCACCGGCCGCTACATGCGCGTGGCGCGCGAGCGCCGAGCGGCGCAAATCATCGGCGTGGATCTGTCCTTGGGCATGCTGCAGGCCAATCGCGAGGCCGGCCGCGTGCAGGCCTCGGTCACGCAGTTGCCCGTGCCCACGGCTTGGGCCGACACCGTGATCTGCGCCCTGGTCCTGGGGCACGTGGCTGACCTGGGCGCCGCGGTTCGCGAACTCGCCCGGGTCGTGCGCGCGGACGGGCGCATCATCTGCACCGACATCCATCCGGTCGGGGCGACGCGGGGTTGGCGGCGCACGTTTGGTGTCGGTGACGAGAAGTTCGCGATCCGGCACGTTTGGCGCGATGCGGCAGATTGGCGCACCGCCGCTGCCTCGGCCGCGTTGCGCGTGCGCCGCTTCGAAGATGTGTTTCTTGCGCCGGCCGACGTGGATGAGCAGACAGGATTCGACCTGGCCGCGTTGGAGCTGCCGGTTGTCATGCTGATCGAACTCGAGCCCTCCGGGCCGCCCGGTGGCTGACGTGACGCGCCCTGCTACTCCCCACCTCCCGGCGGCGTGCTTCGACCGTGAGTTGCCGGTGATGGGCGTTCGGGTCCGCTTCCGCTCGAGCAGCGAACGGATCGACGCCACTGTCGAGCGCGCCTTCGGTCACTGGCGAGCCTTGCCGGCCGCGCACATCGACCCCGGCGCGCCACTCGACATCACGCTCATCGAGCGGCCCGCAAGCGCGCCGGCGGGCCGCCTGACGACGCACTACGGATCCGGCTGGCTCATCGTCTCCGACGGCGACAGCACGCTGACGGCCTGCATCGACCGCGGTGCCGCCTTCGCGCTCGTGTCGGCCGCGCTGGTCGACGATGAGCGCCGGTTCCGCCACGAGATCGTCGAGTGCGCCGCGCTCCTGTTGGTGTCGCGCCGGGACCGCACCCCCGTTCACGCATCGTCCGTGGTGCGCCACGGCGTTGCCGTGGCGTTCGTCGGCGCCAGCGGTGCGGGCAAGTCCACGCTGACTTACGCCTGCCTGCGAGCCGGCTTCGACCTGCTCTCCGAGGACGTGCTGCACTGCAGCCGCCATCCCGTTCGGCGGTATTGGGGCAATGGCGGCCAGGTGCGGCTGATGCCCGACTCGGCGCGCTGGTTTCCGGAGCTCGAGTCTCTCGAACCGCGTTTGCTGGAGAACGGCAAGACCAAGCGGGTGGTGACGATCGAACGCAATTCACTGACCGCCGATGCCGCCGTGTTCTGCCTGCTCGAGCGCGGCGCCGGCGGCGACACGCGGATCGAACCGTCGACGCCGGCCGAACTCGCCGTCGCAGTCGGCACGCGGCTCGAGTCGGGTTTCGATCTCTTTCCCGACGTGGGCCTTCTCGCGAGCGAAGTTCCCGCAGCCGCGGTCTTGCGGCTCATCGTCGGCAACGATCCCCGGCGTGCGGTCGACCTCATCAGGGGCTTGGTGCACGCATGATCGAGTTGGCGCCGTCCGTTTCCGCGAAGGGCCGCCGTCCCGGCCGTCGGCCGCAGGTCTTGCTCATCAATCCGCGCACCGGCTCGCCCCGCAGCATCCACCTGCCCCTGTCGATACTGGCGCTAGGCGCGGCAATCGACGGGTCCTACGGGTGCCAGTTGCTCGACGGCAATCTGCTCCAGGCGGCGATGCCGGAGCATGTGTCGGCGGCACTGGCCAACCCGGATCTGCGTGCGATCGGCATCACCGTCATGCCCGGGCCGCAGGTGGCCTCCGCGATCGCCGTGTCGAAGTTCGTGCGCGCGGCGCGGCCCGGCCTGCCCGTCGTCTGGGGTGGCTACTTCCCGACCCTGTACCCAGACGCGGCGATCAACGCCGACTACGTCGACTTCCTGGTTCGCGGCCAGGGCGAAGACACGCTGTGCGAACTGCTGGCAGTGCTGACGGCAGCGCCCACGGCCGCGCACGCGCGGTCACTGGAGTCCATCAGCGGCCTGACGTGGAAATCCGGCGGTCGGGCGGCCCACAACGCCGACCGGGCCTTCCGCTCGCCGGATGCTTACCCACCACTGCCCTATCACCTTCTCGGCAAGGTCGAGGACTTCCTACGTCCGACTTTCCTCGGCCGGCGCACGGCACAGCACCAGGCGGCCATCGGCTGCCGCTACCGTTGCCGCTTCTGCGGCGTGGTGTCGATGTTCAACGGCACCACCCAGGCGCCGGGACCGGACCGACTGGCCGGCGATCTGCGGATCCTGCGCGATCGCTACGGAGTCGACTCGATGCAGTACGTCGACAACAACTTCTTCGATACCGAGCCCGCCTCACGGGCCCTGCTCGACGTGCTCGCGGCGCATCCGATGCCGTATTGGTGTTATGCGCGGGCGGACGCGCTGGCCGGGTTCAGTGCGGATACCTGGAGCCGGATACGTCGCAGCGCGTTGAGGATGGCCTACATCGGCGCCGAGACCGCCAACGACTCGGTGCTCAAGGGCATGAGCAAGGGAACGAAGGTCGACCACACGCTCGAAGTTGCCCACCGCTGCAAGGAAAACGGTGTCGTCCCCGAGTTCAGCTTCATCCTGGGCGGCCCCGAGGATCCCGAAGACGACATCGAGCGAACGTTCAGGTTCATCAGGCGCCTGAAGGCGATCACCCCGAACTGCGAGGTGATCCTGTACTTCTACAGCCCGGTACCGCAGCGCGGTCCAACGGTCAGGCATCACGGCGTGCTGGCGGCACGCCTGCCGCGGCTCGCTGCCTACGGCCCCGCGGGGCCCGCCCTGCCGACGACTCCCGACGAATGGGCACAACCGCATTGGGTCGACTACGTCTGCCACCGCGACGCACCCTGGCTGACCCCGCGCGTGCGCCGCAAGGTCGAGGACTTCGCGCGGGTGCTCGCCTGTCGCTTCCCGACCGTGCAGGACAGCCAAACGCCGGCCTGGGCCAAGCGGGGCCTGCGCATGCTGTCCTCGTGGCGCTACGCGTCGGGCGTGTACAGCCGATCGTGGGAACTCGAGTGGGCACGGCGCCTGGTGGCGCTGCGTGATCCGGCGGCGGAGAGCATCTGATGCGCGTGGCACGGTGCGCCTGTGCAGCGGCCTGCTCGCTTGGGATCTTCGCGCACGCCGGGCCGGCGTCGCCAAGCGGCCGATCGTCGCCTGAGCGTGGGCCAAGCAGGACTCTCCAATGCGTCCGATGACACCCGATGCCGAATTCCAGCGGTTTCGAGCGCTGCAGCAGGCCATCGTCAAGGTGACCGAGGCGCTCGCCTGGGGCCTGGCCGCCGCCATGGGTGCAAAAGGGCAACCCGGCTCAATCGACCCTGGGGGGCCATGGAGCAAAGACGAGTGGCGAAACGCCGAAGTTGCAGCCACGATTCATGGCATCGCACCGCTGCTGTGGCGGCATCGCTGGGGTGTCGATCGAGACGCACCCGCCAGTTGGGGCCCTTTCATCGAGACCCAGGCGGACGAGAATCGCCGCCGCATCGAGCGCATCGGATCCGTCCGGAACGCGCTCACCCAGGCCGCGACGTCGCGAGACTGCCGCCTGCTGATTCTCAAGGGATGCGATATCGGTGGCTGGCTGTATGACGATCCGTCGCTGCGGCCGATGGCGGACATCGATGTCCTGATAGAACCTTGGGCGCTCGCCGGTTTTGACTCGGTGGCCCGCCTGGCGGGCCTGCTTCCCGTCGCCACGACCTCCCGTCACCGAACTTATGCACTGGATGGCCGGGTGGAGTCGCCATACTTCGGCGAGCACGTGGACAACCCGATCAAGCTCGACGTGCACACGGTGGTCGGCGGGTTGACGGACGGCTTTGCCGATGCCTTCACGCGCCGGGCGTGGTCGAAGGCCACGCGTCGACAAGACGGCAGCGGCGAATGGTTGGGCTTGGACCTGTCCGGCCTGGCCACGCACCTGCTGGTACACACATCCGAGAATGCCGCCAATCGAACGGCGCGCTTCGTGCAGCTGACAGATCTCCACCTGCTGGCTCGACACGGCTTGGACTGGGACGAAGTCGATTCCATCTTGCGCGAGGGTGCGCTGGGCTGGAGAGTGTTTCCCGCCTTGTCCCTGGTCGAGCAGTACTTCCCGGGTACCGCACCCTCGACCTTGGTCGAACGGGCTCGGCGCAGTACGTCGCTCGGCGCCCGGTACGTGATGCGCAACGGCATCGCGCGATTCTCGTTCTGTGACCTCGTCGACCAGGACCCCGCCGCAAGGCTCACGGGCACACCGAACCTGACGAGCTTTGCGCGGTTGGCGGTTCGTGAGCTGATGTTCACGAACCAGGAAGCCCCGGATGGGCGCGCCGCCTGGACGCAGGGCGAGGTGCGGCAGCGGCGCAGAAACCGCATCGACAGGCTCCTCGCCTGGATCTTCGGTCGGCCCGCCTATCGAAAGGGCGCCTTGGAGGCTTTCATGACCCGTCGAGGAGCCTGAGCCCTCCAGGGGGCGAAGGACCACCAAAGCCGGCAGCGACATCAATTGCCCCTGTGGCGGTCGGCTGGACCGAACTCACAAGCTACCCCTCCCCGGGGTCGCCAACTGCGCGCAGGCTGGTGGCGTGTCACCCGCTGCGCACGACGGTGAGCGTCTGCACATGATGGAAGTCGCGGCGATCGAGGCAGAACCCGGCGGACCCGGGATCGCACAATGCCTGCAGCGCGGCCCAGTCGGCATCGGTCAGGTAGGGCCTCAGTTTCGAGCCCCAGTAGCCTTCGAACACCGCACTCCTGAAGTAGGCCCGGTCAGTTTCCGAGAGCGGCTGTATTCGCTCGATGACATAGGTCCTGACCGACACTTTGGCGAAGCCGGTTTCCAGCATCAGGCCCACGAGGCGCCGTGCATCGCTGATGTCTTCGTGGTCAAGGCCATACTTCTCCCGGTAGTACCGGTAGCAGGCTCGCCGCACCTCGTCTTCGAGCCGCGCATCCCAGGCAAAGTACATCTCCGGCAAGAACGAGCTTTGGGCCAGTGCCAGCTGGCCACCGGGCCGAAGGGCCGCTCGCAGGGACCTCAATGCCCCTGCAGGGTTCGACAGATGGTTGATGGCGTTGCAGCACCAGATCCAGTCGATGCTGCCAGGACGGATGCACAGGCGGTCGAGATCCCCCTGTACCAGATGGGCGAGGCTCGGACTCGGTGCGCTGCGCAGGTGCGGCATCGACAAATCCAGGCCGATGACCGCGCCCATCGGTCCCGCGCGCCCGCCCAGCCACTGCGTCGCATGGGCCACCCCGCAACCCGCGTCGAGTACACAGTCGCCCTCCTGGACTCCGAGGTCATCGATGACGCGACGCAGCTCCGGCTCGGCGAACTGCGCGAACAGGCTGAGTTTTGACGCGTAGGAGCGCTCGGGGGTGTCGCCGAGCGGCCGTACCTGCTTCGCATCCACCATGCACGTCTCCCCGGGTTCAGGCCTGTGTGCCGGAAGCGCGTGCCGCTGCCGGCGAAACTTCCGAGTACAGCGCCATGAAGGCCCGCGCGGTGAAGTCGGCATCATGGTGCTGCGCGAAAGCCTGCGCAGCTCGCCCAAGTTCGAGCCGACCGGCCGGGTCGCGCAGCAGGCCCAGGATCCCTCGCGCCAGCCCCGCATCGTCGTCATGGGCAACCGTCAGCCCGGCCGCCGAATGCCAGTCATCGACATACCCGACGGGCGTGCCGATGCACGGCAGGCCCGTCATAGCGGCTTCCAGCGCAACGATCTGCCCCGCTTCGTGCCAGGACGTATGGACGAGCAGGTGCGCGCGACGGTACAGCGGCACGAGGGCCGACGACGGCAAGAAGCCATGGAAGACCACGCTGGCGCTGACCTGCAAGGCCCCGGCCAGGCGCTGGATGTCGCCCCCCAGCGTGTCTTCGCCCACGATGTCCAGCCGAGCCTCGGGCTCATCGTCGAGCACGCGCCGAAAAGCCCGCAGCAGCATCGCATGGTTCTTGACGCGGTTGATCGTGCCAACGCTCAGCAGGCGATAGGGCGGGCCGGCGTCGCGCCCGCCGGATCGAACGGCCTCGCCGAACGCCTTTCCATCCACACCCAAAGGGATCAGAAGGGGGTCCGGGCACTTGCCGCGGGCAAGGCGCCTCATGAACTGGGTGGCGCAGGTGATGCGGTCCGCGCGCCGCAACGCGAGCGCCACGCCAAGCCGCGCGCGCCAGCTTGCTTGCGCTCCGTAGCGAATTCCTGGAATGGTCGTGAGTTCGCCGCCCGCAAGCGTCACGATCAGCGGCACGCGCGCGGCACCCGCCGCCAGCGCGGCGAGTGTGCCGCCCGGCGCGGCGAAGAGTGCGTGCGCCACGTCGAAGGGCCCGAACTCCGCGAACCCGCTGCGCAGCGCACACAAGCGCCGCCAGAAGCGCTTGATGCCGGTGCTGCCGAACGATCCCAGGTTGTGAACGGTTGCGCCCAGCAGGGGATAGTCGCGGCGATCCGGATACTGGTCGAGTGCAAACACATGGACTTCATTCGAGCGGACCAGGCGCTCGATCAGCCAGAGAAACACAGGGATCACGCGGAACTCGGCGCTCTCGTCGACGCCGCCCGGCACGATCAGCGCGATGCGCATGGTTCGCGGCCTCGACGGATTGCCCGGGTCACCAATGCCAGCGGCACGCACGCGATCGCGCCCAGGGGCGCCTGGACGCGCCAAGGTTGTTGGCCGACGGCATCGACTGCAGCGGCCAACATCGATTGGGCTCGAGTCAAGACGGCGCGCAATCGCGCCCCAGGCGGTAGCAATGAATTGGCATGGTAGTTCGTACGGTGCTTCGTGGCCTGTTGCCGATCATGCACCGACGCCTGGGCCGCCTTGAGGTTCAAATTGCCCGCCGGGGCGAGTCCTGGAGACTCCGCAAGCAGAAATGCCGGAGCCGGATCAATGGGGGCTCGGCGAAGCGATACGACAGCATTGCGGGCGGCAGGAAGCGGAACGGCAACTGCAGCACAGCGCTCGAGTTCCACATCGACGGCGGCGGGCTCGCAAGCCGGGCCAGGGCAACCATGATGCGTGATCCCCGCGCCGGTCAGGCACTCCGCAGCAGGCGATAATGCGATCCATGTTCGTCATGCCAGCATCTTCGGCAGCTCTCTTCGGTTGGCGTTGGCGCAAGCCATCAGCCTGACCGACCTATTGCGCCCGCACGGGCGCCTCAGTCCCCACCCAGCACGTCGCGCCGGCCTCGCCAGCGACAGAAATAGCGGGTATCAAAGCGGGTATGAAGCGTGGGTGTCTCGCAAAACGCCCAATGAAATCAATAGGATAGAGCGCAAATGCTGCTGATGATCGACAACTACGACAGCTTCACCTTCAACCTGGTGCAGTACTTCGGCGAGCTGGGGCAGGACGTGCGCGTCTTCCGCAACGACGAGATCACCGTCGAGGGCATCGCCGCACTGCAGCCCGAACGCCTGGTGTTTTCGCCCGGGCCGTGCAGCCCGGCCGAGGCCGGCATCTGCATCGAGGCCATCCGCCACTTTGCCGGCAAGCTGCCCATCCTGGGGGTCTGCCTGGGCCACCAGGCGATGGGTGCCGCGCTGGGCGGCAAGGTGGTTCGCGCGCAGCTGCAGATGCACGGCAAGGCCAGCACCATCACCACCGACCAGCAGGGCATGTTCCACGGCCTGCCCAGGGAGTTCAGCGTCATCCGCTATCACTCGCTGGCGGTCGAGCGTGAATCACTGCCCGCTGACCTGCTGGTCACGGCCACGTCGGAAGACGGCGAGATCATGGGCCTGCGCCACCGTGGCCTGCCGCTCGAAGGTGTGCAGTTCCACCCCGAGTCCATCCTCAGCGAACACGGTCATGCGATGCTCAAGAACTTTCTGGAGCACGTGAAGTGAAGCCCATCGATCTGCGCAGCGACACCGTCACGCTGCCCACGCCCGCGATGCGCGCCGCGATGGCCGCGGCCGAGGTCGGCGACGACGTTTTCGGCGACGACCCCACCGTCAACGCGCTGCAGGCGCGTGTCGCCGCGCTGCTGGGCATGGAAGCGGCGCTCTTCACGCCCACCGGCACGCAGAGCAATCTGTGCGGGCTGATGGCGCATTGCCAGCGCGGCGACGAATACCTCGTCGGCCAGATGGCCCACACCTACCGCTGGGAAGGCGGTGGTGCGGCGGTGCTGGGCAGCATCCAGCCGCAGCCGTTGCCGCAGCAGGCCGACGGTTCCATCCTGCTGGCCGACATCGAAGCCAACATCAAGCCCGACGACGCACACTTCGCGCGCACACGCCTGCTGGCGCTGGAGAACACCTGGGGTGGGCAGATCCTGCCGCAGGCCTACATCGAAGAGGCCACCGCGTTGGCCCGGCGCAGGGGCCTGGCCACGCATCTCGACGGCGCACGCGTGTTCAACGCCGCGGTAGCCAGCGGCTTGCCGGTGTCGACGCTCGCGCAGCCCTTCGACAGCATCTCGGTGTGCTTCAGCAAAGGGCTGGGCGCGCCGGTGGGTTCGGCGCTGGTGGGTTCGAAGGAACTCATCCAGCGCGCGCACCGCGTGCGCAAGATGCTGGGCGGCGGCATGCGCCAGGCGGGCGTGCTGGCGGCGGCGGCGCTGCACGCGCTGGACCACCATGTCGATCGTCTGGCCGACGACCATGCCAACGCGCGCGCCCTGGCTGAAGGATTGCGCGGCCTGTCTGGCGTGACGGTGCAGCCGCCGCAGACCAACATCGTCTTCGTCGACCTGGCACCCGAGAAGGCGGCCGGCGTCGTCGAGCGCCTGCGTGCGGCCGGCGTGCTGTGCACGGGCCTGTACCGCCTGCGTTTCGTGACCCACCTCGACGTCTCGTCCGACGACATCGCGCGCGCTGTCGCCGTGCTGCGCCAGTCTCTCTAGAAAGGCCGCCCATGCCCACGCCCATCACCAACACCGAGGCACTGACACGCATCATCGAGCACCGCGAGATCTTCCACGACGAGATGCTGGTGCTGATGCGCCGCATCATGAGCGGCGAGATGTCGCCGGTGATGATCGCGGCCTTTGCCACCGGCCTGCGCGTGAAGAAGGAAACGGTGGGCGAGATCGCCGCCGCGGCGCAGGTGATGCGCGAGTTCGCGACACCCGTGCCGGTGGCCGACCACACGCACCTGGTCGACATCGTCGGCACCGGCGGCGACGGTTCGCACACCTTCAACATCAGCACGGCCTCGGTTTTCGTCGCTGCGGCGGCCGGCGCGCGCGTGGCCAAACATGCGGGGCGCGCGGTGTCCTCGACTTCGGGCTCGGCCGACGTGGTGGAGGCGCTGGGCGCCAATATCAACCTCACGCCAGAGCAGGTGTCCGCCTGCCTGGAAGAGACCGGCGTGGCCTACATGTTCGCGCCCAACCACCACGCGGCGATGAAACACGCCGCACCCGTGCGCCGCGAGCTCGGCGTGCGCACCCTCTTCAACATCCTGGGCCCGCTGACCAACCCGGCCGGTGCGCCCAACCAATTGCTGGGCGTGTTCCACCCCGACCTCGTGGGCATCCTGGTGCGTGTGCTGCAGCGCCTGGGCAGCGAGCATGTGATGGTGGTCTATGGCATGAACGGCATGGACGAGATCTCGCTCTCGGGCGAAACCGCGGTGGGCGAACTGCAACACGGCGAGCTGCGCGAGTACGTCATCCACCCCAGCGACTTCGGCCTGCCGGTCTACGACTCGCGCGTGCTGAAGGTGGCGAACAAGGACGAGTCGGTGCAGTGCATCCAGCGTGCGCTGGCCAACGAGGACGGGCCCATCCGCGATGTCGTGCTGCTCAACGCGGGCGCGGCGCTGTATTGCGCCAACGTGGCCTCGTCGGTGGCCGACGGCGTCAAGCGGGCGCGCGAGGCCGTGGCCTCTGGCAGGGCGATGGCCAAGCTGAACCAGTTCGTCGCGGTCAGCAACAAATTCAAGCCCTGATGGGCAGCGACATCCTCGACCGCATCGTTGCGGTCAAGCGGGAAGAGCTGGCGACGGCGCGCGCCGCACGCAGCCTGGCCAGTTGGCGTGAAGCCGCCGAAGCGCGCCATGATTTGCGCGACTTCACCGGCGCGCTGCGCGCTCAGGTGGCCGCCGGCCGAGCCGCCGTCATCGCCGAGGTCAAGAAGTCCAGCCCCAGCAAGGGCGTGCTGCGTGAGCACTTCGTGCCCGCCGACATCGCGGCCAGCTATGCACTTCACGGTGCAGCCTGCCTGAGTGTGCTGACCGACGAGCGCTTCTTCCAGGGCAGCGCGGCCTACCTGCAGCAGGCGCGGGCGGCTTGCACGCTGCCGGTGCTGCGCAAGGACTTCATGATCGACGAGTACCAGGTCGTCGAGGCCCGCGCGCTGGGGGCCGACTGCATCCTGCTCATCGCGGCCTGCCTGTCCGACCTGCAGATGGCCGAGCTGGAAGCCGCCGCGCATGCGTTGGGCCTGGCTGTGCTGGTGGAGGTGCACGACGCCGACGAACTCGACCGCGCGCTGACGCTGAAGACGCCGCTGCTGGGCATCAACAACCGCAACCTGCGTACTTTCGAGGTGACTCTGGACACCACGCTCGGCCTGCTGTCGTGTGTGCCGGCCGACCGGCTGCTGGTCACCGAGTCGGGCATCCTGGGCCGCGCCGACGTACAGCGCATGCGTGACGCCGGCGTGCACGCCTTCCTCGTCGGCGAGGCCTTCATGCGCGCGCCCGACCCGGGCGTGGCATTGGCCCAGCTCTTCGCTTGAACCGGCTCACGCGCCCGCTGGACGAGCTGCTGGCCGCCGACTTCGGCGACTGGCAGCCACTGCTGCGGCGCTGGCGTGCCAGCGCGGCCGGGCAGGCTTTGGTCGAGGCCGTCGATGCCCGCGTCGCAGCCGGGGCGACGGTCTACCCGTCCCAGGTCTTTCGAGCGCTCGCACTCACGCCGCGCTCTGCGGTGCGTGTGTTGATCCTGGGCCAGGACCCCTACCACGGGCCGGGTCAGGCCGAGGGCCTGGCTTTCTCGGTGGCGCCGGGGCGGCGGCTGCCGCCCAGCCTGCGCAACATCTTCAAGGAGTTGCAGCGCGACCTTAAGCTGCCGATGCCGGCCTCGGGGTCGCTGGAGCCCTGGGCGCGCCAGGGCGTGCTGCTGCTGAACACCACGCTCACTGTCGAAGATGGGCTCGCTGGCCGCCACGCGAAGCTGGGTTGGCAAACGCTCACTGACGAGATTTGCACCACATTGGCTGAAGATACAGAGCTAAAGGTCTTCATGCTCTGGGGCGCCCAGGCGCAGGCCAAGGCTCCCTTGCTGGCGGCTGCCGGAGCGCAGCACAGCGTGCTGACGTGCAACCACCCGTCGCCGCTCTCTGCCTTGCGCCCGCCGGCGCCCTTCATCGGCTGTGGCCACTTCGGGCTGGCGAATGCGTTCCTGCAAGGTGCCGGCCGGTCGCCGGTGGACTGGGTTCTGGCCTCGCCTGCGGCCGTGGTATAGTCACAGGCTCTCCGGAGGGGTGCCCGAGTGGCTAAAGGGGGCAGACTGTAAATCTGTTGGCTTACGCCTACGCTGGTTCGAATCCAGCCTCCTCCACCAGAGATTTCCTGCTGCCGGCAGCCATCAGCCGCAGCGGGGTCCCGAGTTCGGAGGCCAAATGAGGGTTCCGGGCGGGAGTAGTTCAATGGCAGAACCTTAGCCTTCCAAGCTAATGACACGGGTTCGATTCCCGTCTCCCGCTCCACGGCAGGTTTGTTTTTGTCAGGATCGTTTCGTCAGCACGTCGTCAAGGGCCTGTCGGTTGGCAGCCAGGGCAGCAGCCAGACCTTTGACGATGCCCATGTGGCTCAGTGGTAGAGCACCCCCTTGGTAAGGGGGAGGTCGCGGGTCCGATTCCCGCCATGGGCACCATATCTCAGTTGTTTCCCTTGTCTTAGCCAGGAGCGCTAGAAAATGGCAAAAGGTAAATTCGAACGCACGAAGCCCCACGTCAACGTGGGCACGATCGGTCACGTGGACCACGGCAAGACGACGCTGACGGCGGCGCTGACGTCGGTGTTGGCGGCCAAGTTCGGCGGCGAGGTCAAGGCCTA
>JBBRBW010000121.1:0-12582 GCA_038205425.1 Burkholderiales bacterium
CCTGAAGACGGGCTTCGGCGGAACCTTCCATTCGTTCGACTTTGCCAAGTACGCTCATCGATACCTCGGTGAGATGCAATACCGGTTCAATCGACGGTTCGACCTGAGGGCCATGCTGCCGCGGCTTCTGGCCGCGGCAACCACCACCCCGCCTAAGCCTGGCCACCTCCTCCGGATGGGGCTTGCTGAGGCATGTCGCTAATCAGGAGCCCTCAAAGTTCTGTCTGTAGCAATCTTCGCAAACCCAGTCATGGCGCGGCCTCCAGCCCGATCTGTGGGGTAAAAAATCGGGCGATCCGCCAGACCTGTGGGGTAAGTGCATTTACCCCACGATTTACCCCACACAGAACATGCGCTTCACTGGGGCGGTTTGCTACCTCATGAGATCAAGTTCCATTGCAAATCAACGACTTAGGCGGCGTTTGGGGGTGGCAAGAGACCCCGTGAAACGTCACTCGATGTTCTGCACCTGTTCGCGCATCTGTTCGATCGCGACCTTCATCTCGACCGAAACGGTCGTCAGCTCCAGTGCCGCCGACTTGCTGCCCAGCGTATTGGCTTCGCGCTGCAGTTCCTGGATCAGGAATTCCAGGCGTTTGCCCAGTTCGCCGCCGGCCGTCAGCAGGCGTTCGATCTCGTCGAGGTGCGAACCCAGTCGGGCCAGTTCCTCGGCCACGTCGATGCGGATGGCGTAGGACGCGGCCTCGGCCATCGCACGTTCGTGCAGCGTCTGCGCCGGCACGGTCGAACCGGCCTGCACGGTGGCCACCGCCTCGTTCCAGCGCTCCAGGAAACGCGCCTGCTGGCGCTGCACGACCTGAGGCACCAACGGCGCGGCCTGGCCGGCCAGCTCGCGCAGCCGTGTCACGCGTTCCAGCAAGATGGCGGCCAGACGGGCGCCTTCGCGCGCCCGCGCCTCGCGCAGGCCGTCGACGCAGCGGCGGGCGGCGTCCAGTGCCGGTTCGTCGAGCTTCTGCGCCGTGCTGCCGCCCTTGCACCAGTGCAGCACCTCGTTGACCGACAGCGCGCGGGCGTCGGGCAGCCAACCCTGCACCGACGACTGCTGGTAGGCCAGGCGGTTGAGCTGTTCGCTGGTGGGGGTGGGCAGCGCAGCCTCGGCCTCGCGGCTCGTCGACACGCGCAACTCGATCTTGCCGCGGCGGAAGTTCGACGTCAGCAGTTCGCGCAGCGCCGGTTCCAGGCCGCGCAGCTCGTCGGGCAGGCGCAGCGCCAGGTCGAGGAAGCGGCCGTTCACCGAGCGTGCTTCCACGCTGACCGCCGCGGCGGTTTCGCTGGCTTCGGACGCCGCGTTGGCGTAACCCGTCATGCTATAAACAGCCACTGTTTCCGCCTCCAGAGTAGCCCCCGATTATGTCCAAGCCCAAACCAGCGCCGTTGCCTTCGGGCACCGTGGTGGGCGGATACACGATCGTCAAGAAGCTGGCCGCCGGCGGTTTCGGCGTGGTTTACCTCGCGGAAGGCGAAAATCAGCAACTCGTCGCCATCAAGGAATATCTGCCGGCATCGCTGGCCGAACGTTCGTCCGGCGAGCTCACGCCGCGGGTCAAGCCCGACAAGCAGCCGCTCTATCGCCTGGGCCTGAAGAGTTTTTTCGAAGAAGGCCGTTCACTGGCGCAGATCAGCCACCCCAGCGTGGTCAGCGTGCTGAACTTCTTTCGCGAGAACGAAACCGTCTACATGGTGATGAACTACCTGCAGGGCGACACCCTGCAGGATTTCATCGTCACGGCGCGTGATCTCAAGCGCGACAAGGTGTTTCGCGAGTCCACCATCCGCAGTCTGTTCGACGAGATCCTGCGCGGCTTGCGCATCGTGCACCAGCACAAGATGCTGCACCTGGACATCAAGCCAGCCAACATCTTCGTCACCAACGACAACAAGGCCGTGATGCTCGACTTCGGCGCCGCGCGCGAGGTGCTGAGCAAGGAAGGCAACTTCATCCGCCCGATGTACACGCCGGGCTTCGCTGCGCCCGAGATGTACCGGCGCGACGGTACGCTGGGCCCCTGGACCGACATCTACGCCATCGGCGCGTGCATCTACGCCTGCATGCAGGGCTACCCGCCCAACGACGCGCCGCAGCGCATCGAGAAAGACCGCCTGGCGCTGAGCCTCTCCCGCCTGCGCAACATCTATTCCGACAACCTCATCGAGGTGACGGAATGGTGCATGTCGCTCGACCCGCTGAGCCGGCCGCAGAGCGTGTTTGCGCTGCAGAAGGAACTTTCGCGCGAGACCGAACGCCGCTACACCAAGCTGAGTTTCGGTGAACGCCTGAAGCTGCAGATCGAAACCATCAAGACCGGGCAAAAGGCATGAGATGGTGCCCCCAAGCTCGCTAGCGCTCCACGCAACGCCAGAGGCGTTGCTTGCTCAGCCGTCCAAGTCCGCGCAGGCGGACTTGGAGCCGCGGCCTTCGCCCCCCCAGGGGGGCCGTCCGCCGACGGACCGGCGGAGCCGGTGCCGTGGCGGAAAGCTTGGTGGGAACGTTGCGGTCACGTTGAACCTTGGCGTGGTGGGCTGATATGCAGTTCAGTGTCTACCAGGTCAGCCGCAAGGGCGGCCGCGAGAAAAACGAAGACCGCATGGGCTACTGCTACACGCGGGACGCCGGCCTCTTTGCGTTGGCCGACGGCATGGGTGGCCACCCGGAAGGTGAAGTGGCCTCGCAGCTGGCTCTGCAGACGCTGGCGGCGATGTTCCAGCAGCAGGCCAAGCCGCGGCTGGCCGACCCCGTGCGCTTCCTGCAGGAAGCCATCATCGCCGGCCACCACCAGCTGCTGCGCTACGCCACCGAACGTGCGCTGCTCGACACGCCGCGTACCACCGTCGTGGCCTGCCTGATCCAGGGCAACGCGGCTTACTGGGCACATTGCGGCGATTCACGCCTGTACCTGGTGCGTGGCGAAAAGCTCGTGGCGCGCACACGCGACCACTCCTATTCCGAGCTGCAGGAGACGCTGTCGCAGGTGGTGCCGATGCGCGACCGCGTCAACCGCAACGTGCTCTTCACCTGCCTGGGCAGCCCGGGCAAACCCGTGATCGACACCGCCGGGCCGCTGCTGGTGCACCCGGGCGACCGCGTGATGCTGTGTTCCGACGGCCTGTGGGGCGCGCTGTCCGACGACGTCATCACTGACATCCTGGTGCGGCGCAACGTCAGCGATGCCGTGCCCGAGCTCGCCGAACGTGCGCTGCGCGAGGCCGGAGAAAAGAGCGACAACGTCACCGTGCTGGCCGTCGAATGGGAATCGGCCGAGGACACCGACAGCAAGAGTGCCATCTCGACGCTGTCGCTGGGCGACGAGGTCTTCGCGTCGACCATCCAGGCCAGCCTGGCCACCGATGCCAACGCCGACGATCTCGACGAAGCCGAGATCGAGCGCAGCATCCGCGAGATCAACGAGGCCATCCAGCGCAGTTCCAGCAAGCGGCGCTGAAGTCGCTGCTACCGACCCAGGCCGCACCCCCTTCCGGTGCGGCCTCTTTGTTTTCCGAAGGACATGCCATGAGTTTCGAACGTTCCACCGGCCGCCGCGCCGACGCCCTGCGCCGCGTCACCCTCGAGCGCGGCTACACACGGCATGCCGAAGGTTCGGTGCTGGTCTGCTTCGGCGACACCAAGGTGCTGTGCACCGCCTCGGTGGAAGAAAAGGTGCCACCCTTCAAGCGTGGCAGCGGCCAGGGCTGGCTGACGGCCGAGTACGGCATGCTGCCGCGCGCCACGCACACGCGCAGCGACCGCGAGGCCGCGAAGGGCAAGCAGAGCGGGCGCACGCAGGAGATCCAGCGCCTGATCGGCCGCAGTCTGCGCAGCGTGTTCGACCTCGGCGCGCTGGGCGAACGCACCATCAGCCTCGACTGCGACGTGCTGCAGGCCGACGGCGGCACACGTACGGCGGCGATCACCGGCGCCTTCGTCGCCGCGCACGACGCCGTCACGCTGCTCATCGCGCGGGGCTTGCTGCAGGCCAGCCCCATCCGCGACTTCGTCGCCGCGGTGTCGGTGGGTGTGGTGCAGGGCGTGCCGTTGCTCGACCTGGAGTACACCGAAGACTCGTCCTGCGACACCGACATGAACGTCGTGATGACGGGCAGCGGCGGTTTCGTGGAAGTGCAGGGCACGGCTGAGGGCGCGCCTTTCTCGCGCGCCGAGATGGACGCGCTGCTGGCGCTGGCCGACAAGGGCATACGCGAGCTCAACGCGCTGCAACGGCTGGCGCTGAGGGTGGCGTGATGCAACTGGTGCTGGCCTCGAACAACGCCAAGAAGCTGGCCGAACTGCAGCACCTGCTGCAGGGGCTGGCGGTGGCGCTCGTGACCCAGGGCAGCCTGGGCATCGCCGAGGCCGAGGAACCGCACCACACCTTCATCGAGAACGCGTTGGCCAAGGCGCGGCATGCCGCAGCGGCGGCCGGCGGCGCGGCCATCGCCGACGATTCGGGCCTGTGTGTCGATGCACTGGGCGGCGCGCCGGGTGTGATCTCGGCGCACTACGCGGGGCTGGTGGCTGCCACCGGCGACCGCGAAGCGCTGCGCGGTGTGCAGGACGCCGCCAACAACGCGCGGCTGCTCGAAGCGCTGCGCGGCAGCACCGACTGCCGCGCCTACTTCATCAGCACGCTGGTGGCCGTGCGCCACGCCCAGGACCCGCAGCCGCTGGTGGCAGTGGGGCGCTGGCCGGGCCAGATCCTCGACACGCCGCGCGGCAGCCAGGGCTTCGGCTACGACCCCCTGATGTTCATTCCCGAGCTCGGCCGCACGGTGGCCGAACTGGACGCGGCCACCAAGAACGTGCACAGCCACCGCGCGCGTGCCGCCGCCCAGCTGCGCGTGCTGCTGCGCGAGGTGTGGCGCCTGTGATACCGATCGTCGGCGCCGCCGCCGATGCGACGAGCCTGCCTTCGGTGCATCACTACCTGCGCCCGGGTACGCTGCAGCTGGGCGCCTTGCCGCCGCTGTCGCTCTACGTGCACATCCCGTGGTGCCTGAAGAAATGCCCCTACTGCGACTTCAACTCGCATGAGGCCAAGGGGGCAGCGCCGGAAGCCCTGTACGTCGACGCGCTGCTGGCCGACCTCGAGGCCACGCTGCCCCTGGTCTGGGGCCGCCGTGTGCACAGCGTTTTCATCGGCGGTGGCACGCCCAGCCTGTTTGCGCCCGAAGCCATCGACCGCCTGATCGGTGGCATCCGCGCCCGCCTGCCGCTGGTGCCCGGGATCGAGATCACGATGGAAGCCAACCCCGGCACCTTCGAGCGTGAACGATTCAAGGCCTTCCGCGGCGCCGGCGTGACGCGGCTGTCGATCGGCGTGCAGAGCTTCGACGACACCATGCTGGCGCGCATCGGGCGGGTGCACGACGCTCGCCAGGCGCGCGCCGCGGTCGACGAGGCGCGGCAGGCGTTCGACACCTTCAACATCGACCTCATGTACGCGCTGCCGGGGCAGGGCCTGGCCGATCTCGGCCGCGAACTCGACACGGCCTTGTCCTTCGCGCCGCCGCACCTCAGCATCTACCACCTGACGGTCGAGGCCAACACCGTCTTCGCGTTGCAGCCGCCCGTGCTGCCCGACGACGACAGCGCCAGCGACATGCTCGACCTGATCACCGAGCGCACCGCGGCCGTCGGCCTGCAGCGCTACTAGGTCAGCGCCTTCGCGCAGCCCGGCCACCGCTGCGCCCACAACCTGAACTACTGGGAGTTCGGCGACTACCTCGGCATCGGTGCCGGCGCGCATGGCAAGCTGAGCTTCCCGCACCGTGTGCTGCGCCAAGTGCGCTGGCGCGAGCCCGCGGCCTACATGCAGCACGCGCTGGCCGGCAACGCGGTGAGCAACGCCCACGAGGTGAAGCGGCGCGAGCTGCCCTTCGAGTACATGCTGAACGCGCTGCGCTTGCGTGAAGGCGTCGAGCTGGCGCGTTTCGGCGAACGCACCGGGCTGCCGCTGTCGGCCGTGGAAGCAGCGCTGGCCGAGGCGCAGCGCCGCGGGCTGCTGGTGCACGACCTGGCGGCCGGCACGGTGCGCGCCACGGCGCGGGGATTCGACTTCCTGTCCGATCTGCAGTCGCTCTTCCTGCCGCCCCAAGCCGATTGAATCGCGCCGTTGCCGGCGCGGCGCGGCGCGACTCAGACGCGCGAGGTCACCGCGCCCGCGTGGGTGCGCAGCCACTCCACCAGGCGCGGCGCGATCTGCGTCAGCGGCAGCGTTTCCTGCGTGGCGCCGTGCGCGATGGCCTCGCGTGGCATGCCGAAGACAACGCAGCTGTGCTCGTCCTGCGCGATGTTGTAGCTGCCGGCATCACGCATCGTGCGCATCGCGCGCGCGCCGTCGGCGCCCATGCCGGTAAGCATCACGCCCAGGGCGTTGCGGCCGACCACGCGCGCGGCGCTGTCGAACAGTACCTCGACACTGGGCTTGTGGCGGTTGACCGGTTCACCGTCCTGCACACGCGCGATGTAGTTGGCACCCGACCGCTCCACCGACAGGTGCAACCCGCCGGGGGCGATGTAGGCATGGCCGGGCAGCACACGTTCGCCGTCGACGGCCTCGGCGACGCGGATGCGGCACAGCGAATTCAGGCGCGCCGCATAGCTCTTCGTGAAGCCTGGCGGCATGTGCTGCGTGATCATCACCGCCGGGCTGTCGGCCGGCAGGTTGACGAGCAGTTCGCGCGTGGCCTCGGTGCCACCCGTGCTGGCACCGATGAAGATGATCTTCTCGGTCGACAGGCGCCCCAGCGAGGCCATCGTCACGGGCTTGGCCGGCGCCGTGTCGGTGCTGGCGGCATGGTTGGCGACGAGCCGGTGCACACGCGCGCGTGCCGCGATGCGGATCTTCTCGGTGATGTCGGCGCCGAGCTGGCGCAGCCCGTCGGCGACGCCGATCTTGGGCTTGGAGACGAAGTCCACCGCGCCCAGCTCCAGCGCCTTGAGCGTGACGTCGTTGCCACGCTCGGTCAGCGTGCTGACCATCACCACCGGCATCGGCCGCAGTCGCATCAGCCGCGACAGGAAGTCGATGCCGTCCATGCGCGGCATCTCGACGTCGAGCGTGATGACGTCGGGGTTGAGGTTGCGGATCATCTCGCGCGCCACCAGCGGGTCGCTGGCCGCGCCGACGCAGCACATGTCGGGCTGGCGGTCGATGATCTCGGCCAGCAGGCCACGCACGAGGGCCGAGTCGTCGACGACGACCACGCGTATCTTGGTGTTCATGCCCGGGGGCTCCACGGTCGCGGTTGGGGGTCTGGCCGCGCCGTTCAGAAGAGGTCGACGCTGCCGCCGGCGCTGGCCGTCGGCGCGGCGCGCGTGGCGGCTGCGCGCTCCTGCGCCGCCAGCGCCTCGGTGTTGGCCGAAGCCAGGCGCTTGACCATGGCCTTGCCGCTGGCCGGCAGGAAACACACCTTGCGCGGGTAGATGTCGAGTACGTCCTTGCTGACCACGGTGATGCGTTCGGTGCGCAGGTAGTCCAGCACGAAGCTGGTGTTGCGTTCACCGACGTTGATGGTGTTCATGCCGCTGATCACGGCGCCGCCGCCGAAGACCTTGGCTTCCATCGTCGAGCGGGTCGAGCCGCGCTTGACCATCTCGCCGATCAGCAGGTCCATCGCGTAGCTGCCGTAGCGGCCGCTGTCGCCGTCCTTGCCGCTGCCGTCGGGCAGCAGGAAGTGGTTCATGCCGCCGACACGCCTTTCGCGGTCCCACAGGCAGGCGGCGATGCACGAGCCCAGGGTGGTCATCACCAGCAGGTCCTCGTCGGCGACGAAAAACTCGCCCGGCAGCACCTTCACCGCGTCGTTTCGGAAGTGGGCGTCGAAGAAGAAGAACGAGGCCTCGCCGGTCTTGCGAGGTGTCGACTTCAGGCGCTCCAGCCGGCTCACGGCGGGGCGAGCGGGCAGGGCAGATGTCGGTGCGGCGGCGAAAGCGATGGCCATTGCGGGGTTATCGGCGTTGGCGGCGCCCGGCTTGAGCGAAGGCGGCGGCACCAAGCTTCCCGCCACGGAACCGGCTTCGCCGGGCCGTCGGCGGACGGCCAGCGGCGTGGACGCCGCCGGCACTCGTAGGCGAAGAACAGTCCGCAGGGACTGTTCTTCGTCCGACTCGCCCCCCTCGGGGGGGCGAAGGCCGCGGCTCCAAGTCCGCCTGCGCGGACTTGGACGGCTGAGCAAGCAACGCCTCTGGCGTTGCGTGGAGCGATAGCGAGCTTGGGGCCCCCATGTCAGACCCGTTCGTAGATCGTCTTGCCGCGCAGGCGGAAGAGGTCGCGTGATTCGGTGAAGTTCTCCGAGTGGCCGACGTAGAGCAGTCCGCCGGGCCGCATCGCCGCGTGGATGCGTTCCAGCACCTTGCGCTGCGTCGTGCTGTCGAAGTAGATCATCACGTTGCGGCAGAACACGAGCTCGAAGGGCTCGCCCAGCGCAGCCCAGCTCGCACTCATCAGATTGAAGGCGCGGAACTCGATCAGGCGCACCAGCTCGGGCTTGACGCGGATCTGACCGGCGTTGGCGCCGGTGCCGCGCATGAAGTGGCGCTTCAGGCGTTCCGGGCTCAGGCCGCGGGCCTCGGCCGGGTAGACGCCGCGCTGCGCGGTGGCCAGCACCTTGGTGTCGATGTCGCTGCACACCAGCTTGACCTGGGCCGACACGCCCAGTGTCTCGACCACGGTCATCGCCAGCGAATACGGCTCTTCGCCCGTGGAAGCGGCGTTGCACCAGATGCGGATCGGCCGCGCGGCGCGTGCGCGCAGGTCTTCCACCAGCGCGATGAAGTGGTGCTCCTCGCGGAAGAAGTGGGTCAGGTTGGTGGTCAGGCAGTTCACGAACTCCTGCCACTCGGCCTCGGCCTCGGGGCCGCTGGCGCGTTCCAGCCACTGCAGGTAGTGGCCGAAGGAGCCAAAGCGTGTGTCGCGCAGTCGGCGTGAGAGCCGGCTGTAGACCATGGCCTGCTTGCCGGCGTGCAGGCTGATGCCGGCGCGCTGGTGGATCAGTTCGCGAACACGCGCGAAGTCGGCGGGCGTGAGTGTGAACTCCTGCTCGGCGACGTTGGCGGCCGAGGGCGTCAGCGCAGTGCTCATGGAAATGGGTGTCGGGAAGTGGGATGCGCGGCCGGGAGGGCCTGTCAACCAGTGTCCTGCCGGCGCCGCGCCGCCCAAGCCCGGAGATGACCGACTGCGGGCGCCCATTTCCGGGCCGTGGCGGCTGAGGGGCCGCTGCTAGACTCGTTGCACGTCGGCGCCCGCGTCCGATTCCCACTCCACCTTGCGCCTCTTGGACCAACCCCACCTCCCGCCCGCGTCGACACCGGCTCCCGAGCCGGCAGCACCGGCG
Organism: Burkholderiales bacterium; assembly: GCA_038205425.1. Taxonomy (GTDB): domain Bacteria; phylum Pseudomonadota; class Gammaproteobacteria; order Burkholderiales; family Burkholderiaceae_C; genus Rubrivivax. Next base: position 9,352 of record JBBRBW010000121.1, read on the forward strand.
TCTGCGGCGCTGCAACTGGAGCGTGCGCTGCAGCTGCTGGGCCACTCCGGGCAGGCGCTGCCGGCGGGCGAGCCGGGCAGCCCGGCCTGGCTGCAGGCGGTGATCGACGCGCTGGTCGAGCTGTCCAGCCGCGACGCGCTCACCGGCCTGGCCAACCGCCGCGCCTTCGAGCTGGCGCTGGCACGCGAGATCGACCGCGTGGCGCGCAGCGGCGAACCCGCGCTGCTGCTGACGCTGGACATCGACCATTTCAAGCGCGTCAACGACACCTGGGGCCACGGCGCCGGCGACCAGGTGCTGCGCGTGGTGGCCGGCGCGCTGATCGACAGCGTGCGGCCGATGGACCTGGTGGCGCGAGTCGGCGGCGAGGAATTCGCCATCATCCTGCCCAACTGCGCCAGCGCCTTCGGTGAGACCGTGGCCGAGCGTGTGCGCCGGCGCGTCGAGCGCATGCCGGTGCCGGTGGCGCCTGGCCAGCAGATCACCTGCACCATCAGCATCGGCGGCGCTTTCGCACCGCAGTGGGTGCGCTCGACCGCCACGCTGTGGGTCGAGCGGGCCGACCAGCAGCTCTACCTGGCCAAGGCCCAGGGCCGCAACCTCGTGCGGCTGGAGCCCACGGTGGTGTCGGTCGTCAGCAATGAAGAGCGGCGCCTGCTCTTCGAGACGTTTCAGTTCCAGGATCACGAATGACCGCCAACCTTGTTGAGCGCGCGGGCCGAGCGCCGGGCCGCCCCAAGCCGGCCCCCGCCAGTCGCGAGACGCGACTGGCACTTCGGCCGTCCAAGCCCGCCTGTGCGGGCTTTGAGCCGCGGCCATCGTTCCCCGTGGGGGATCGGCCGACGTACCCGTCGGACGAGGGGTCGACATGATCACCGCCATCACCAGTGGCAAGGGCGGCGTGGGCAAGACCTTCGTTTCGGCCAATCTCGCCGCCGCGCTGGCCCGCGCCGGGCAGCGTGTGCTGGTGCTCGACGCCGACCTCGGGCTGGCCAACCTCGACGTCATGCTCAACCTGTACCCGAAGATCACGCTGCACGACGTGTTCACGGGAAAGCACACGCTCGACGAGGCCATCGTGCCGGTGACGGCTGGCTTCTCGGTGCTGCTGGCGGGCTCGGGCATGGTCGAGTACTCACGCATGACGCCCGAGATCCGTGAACAGCTGCAGCGTGTCATCGTCGAGGTCGAGCCACGCTTCGACCACGTGCTGCTCGACACCGGCGCGGGCATCTCCGACGTCGTGCTCTACACCGTCTCGCTGGCCGGCGAGGTGCTGGTGGTGGTGACGCCCGAGCCCACCTCGCTCACCGACGCCTACGCCACCATCAAGGTGCTGGCGCAGTCGCAGGGGCGGCGGCGCTTCAGCCTCGTTGTCAACCAGACACGCAAGATCGGCGAGGGCCGCGCCGTGCGCCAGCAACTGCAGCAGGTCATCGACCGCTACGTCAACCCGGGGCTGGACAGCCCGCTGCGGCTGGACCTGCTGGGCGATGTGCCGTCCGACCCGTTGGTGCGTGAATCTGTGCAGCGCCGGCAGCTTCTGACCGAGCTGATGCCGGGCGCACCGGCTGCGGTGGGCGTGGCCGCGATAGCGGCGCGCATGCTGCCGGCCTGAGGCGGTTCACGCGCACGCCGCGATGAGCGAAGCCGCTAAACCGGCGCCCGCCGCCACGCCTTTCGAACGGTTGGGCGACGAAGCCGGCGTGCGTGCGCTGGTCGACCGTTTTTATGACCTGATGGACCTGGAGCCGCACTACGCCGGCCTGCGCGCGCTGCACCCGGCCGACCTGGCCGGCAGCCGCGACAAGCTGCACTGGTTCCTGTGCGGCTGGCTGGGCGGGCCCGACCTCTATGTCGAACGCTTCGGCCACCCGCGGCTGCGCGCCCGCCACATGCCTTACCGCATCGGCATCGCCGAGCGTGACCAGTGGATGGCCTGCATGGTGCAGGCGCTGCACGAACGCGAGGTCGACGAGGGCCTGGCGCAGCGTCTGGCCGAAGCCTTCTTCGGCACCGCCGACTGGATGGTGAACCAGGATCCGTTGGCGAAGCAGCTGCCCTGAGGCAGGCCACTTCTCGAAGCGCCTCGCTCTGCGCGCCGACGCCTTTCGGCCCTTCACAGCTTCCAGAGCAGCTCGACGCCGTAGCCCAGGCTGTCGAGCCGGCTGCGCGGCATCTCCAGGTTGTTGCCCAGGGTCTGCGGGCTGCGGCGCAGGCGCGACCAGCTGGCCCAGCCGCCGGCGTGGATCTTGTCGCTCAGGGCCCAGCTGTAGCGACCCTCCAGGCCGAGGTCGAAGCCGCGACGGGCGTCGAAGACCGATTGCGGGGCCGTGGTGTTGGTCAGCCGACGCCAGATCGGCACGCCGACCAGCGCGCGCAGGCTGTAGTGGCTGGCCTGGCCGCGCACTTGTTCCGACTCGAGCCCGGCACCGAGGTTGAGCACCAGCTCGGAGATCGATTCCTCTACCGTCGTGTCGCTGGGCGTGGCCACCGCGTTGTCGGGGCCAGGCGTGAAGGCAAAGCGCTTGAAGGATTGCGTGCGCAGGGCCAGACCGCCGACGCCGAACCAGGGGCCGCGCAGCCGGTACAGGCCCAGCAGCTGGGTCTTGGACTGCTGCAGGCTGAAGCCGTTGCGCTGCAGCACCGGGTCGGTGAGGACGGTGCCGTTGAAGGCCGGGGCGGTGGCGTGCCATACCTCGCTGGCGCGGTCGGGATAGAAGGTGGTCTCGTTGTCCAGTGACATCAGCACTTGGTCGTTCAGCGCATAGAGCGCGCCGGACACCAGCATCGGGCTGGCGCCTCGGGCGTCGCTGCGGAAAGGCAGCGTGCTGCCGGTCTCGCTGTAGCGCGCGTGCTGGCGCGCCAGGCCCATGAAGTAGGAAAAGCCGCGGTCGGCATCGGCGCCGGGGGCTGCGGGTGCGGCCAACGCCGGCAGGGCCATGGCGGCGACGAGCGCGCCGGCCGCGACGGCGGCAGCGCGGATGCATCCGGCGGAAGTTTGGGATTGCTTCATCGATTCAAATTCCTGTGTGGGTGTGGGCCAGACCCGCGCCCGCGGACGGACGCAGCCCGCGGCGACACCGGACCGCTGAGGTCGCGGGTGTGTGGGGCTTCGCGGGGGCATGTGGTGAGCAGGCCGCCGGTCCCCGCGTCCAGCGCGGACCGGCCGTTGCATGCCACGGGCTCGGGCGGCGGCCCTCCGGCCCCGGTCACGTGCCCCGCCAGCTC
>JBBRBW010000122.1:0-12322 GCA_038205425.1 Burkholderiales bacterium
TCACGCGCCACCAGGGCGCTGGCCGCAGCGGGGCCCCAGCTGCCGGGGGCATAGGGCCGCGGGCCGGTGGGGTCGGCCGCCCAGGCGTGCAGGATGGGTTCCACCCAGCGCCAGGCCTGCTCTTGTTCATCGCTGCGCACGAAGAGGTTCAGGCGGCCCGCCAACGCATCGAGCAGCAGGCGTTCGTAGCCGCCGACGCGCTCGCTGAGAAAGGCCTTGTCGAAGTCGAGGTCCAGCGACACTGGCGTCAGGATTTCCTGGCCGTTGAGCGAAGCGCCGCCGCCCTTGGCAGCCAGCAAGTGCAGTTCCAGCCCGTCTTCGGGCTGCAGCTTGATGACGAGCTTGTTGGCGCAGCGCGTGCCCGGAAAGATGGGGTGCGGCACCTCGCGAAAGGTCACCACGATGTGGGCGTCGCGCGCGGCCAGGCGCTTGCCGGTGCGCAGGTAGAAGGGCACGCCGGCCCAGCGCCAGTTCTGCACTTCGGTGCGCAGCGCGACGAAGGTTTCGCAGGTGCTGCCTGCAGGCACCTTCTGCTCTTCCTGGTAGCCGAGCACGGTCTTGCCATCGACGGTGCCGGCGCGGTACTGGCCGCGCACCACGTCGCGCGCCACGCTCTCGGGTGTGAACGGGCGCAGCGAACGCAGCACCTTCAGCTTCTCGTCGCGGATGGCGTCGGCGTCGCTCGTGGAAGGCGGCTCCATCGCGATCATCGTCAGCAGCTGCAGCGCGTGGTTCTGCACCATGTCGCGCAGCGCCCCGGTGGTGTTGTAGAAGTCGCCGCGCGAGCCCACGCCGATGCTTTCTGCCATCGTGATCTGGATGTTGGCGATGCTGTCGCGCCGCCACAGCGGCTCGAACAGCGCATTGCCGAAGCGCAGCGCCATCAGGTTCTGCACCGCGGGCTTGCCCAGGTAATGGTCGATGCGCAGCGCCTGCTCTTCGCGGAAGCTGGCGCGCACGGCACGGTTGATGGCCTGCGCGCTGGCCAGGTCGTGGCCGAGCGGCTTTTCCAGTACCAGCCGCACGTTGTCGCCGTTGATACCGGCCGCACCCAGCTGCTGGCACACCGGCACGAAGAGGTGCGGGCTGGTGGCCAGGAACACGACCACGGTGTCGGCACCGTGCGCGTCCAGCCAGCGCTTCAAGCCGGCGTAGTGCTCGGGCTGCGCCAGGTCCATGCGGCGGTAGTGCAGCAGTTCGGCGAAGCGCGTGAATTCTTCTTCGCTGGGCTGCTTGGCCTCTTCGACGCCGACAAACTTTTCCTGGATGTAGCAGCGGTACTCGGCGTCGGTGCGTTCGTCACGCGCCACCGCCAGGATGCGGCCGCCTTCGGGCAACTTGCCGTGGCGCCAGGCCTGAAACAGCGCCGGCATCAACTTGCGACAGGTGAGGTCGCCGGTACCGCCGAAAAGCACGAGATCAAAGGACATGGGGCAGGCCCGGGACGGCCCCGGCGCTGTAATTTAGTTACGGCGGCGATGATGCCGAAGTTTCACAGGCGGGTCAACGCGCTGGGTTAGCGGTCTGCACTGCGGTCTGCACGGCGTTCGGCTTTGCTGTCTGTGCCGCGGACAGCGCCGACTCCATGTCTGCGATGAGGTCGTCGACATGTTCGATGCCCACCGACAAGCGCAGCAGGTCCACCGGCGCCGGCGTGCCCGCGCCTTCGACACTGGCGCGGTGTTCGATGAGGCTTTCTGTGCCCCCGAGCGAGGTCGCGCGCTTCCACAGCTGCGTGTGCGCGGCCACGGCAATGGCAGCAGCTTCGCCGCCCTTCACGCGCAGCGAAAGCATGCCGCCGTAGCCGCCCTGCATCTGCTTGCTGGCGGTGGCATGGCCAGGAAAGTGCGGCAGCCCGGGGTACAGCACGGCCTCGACCCGCGGGTGGCCGTCGAAGTGTTCGGCAAACCGCTGCGCCGACGCACAGGCCGCGCGCACACGCAGGTGCAGCGTGCGCAGGCCGCGCAGCAGCAGCCAGGCCTCGAAGCTGCCCAGCGTGCCGCCGATCTGCGCACGCACCTTGCGCACACGCTGCCAGTGTTCGTTGTCGGCGCGGGTGCTCAGTACGCCGGCGATGAGGTCGCTGTGACCGTTGAGGTACTTGGTGGCGGCGTGCATCACGATGTCGGCGCCCAGCGCCAGCGGCTGCGTCAGCACCGGCGTCGGCACGGTGGAATCGACGGCCAGCAGCGCGCCGGCGGCATGCGCGAGCTGCGCGGTGGCGGCGATGTCGGTCACCGTCCACAGCGGGTTGGCGGGGGTCTCGACCCACACCAGCTTCGTCTGGCCCGGCCGCAGCGCAGCCTGCACCGCCGCCGGGCTGGTCATGTCGGTGAGCTCGACATCCAGCCCCCAGGGCACGGCAAAGGTCAGCAGCCAGTTGCGCAGGCTCCAGTACATCACCTTGGGCACCAGCACGTGGTCGCCCGGCGCCAGCGCCTGGAACACCGCGGTGGCTGCGGCCATGCCGCTGGCGAAGAGCAGTGTCTGGTGGCCGCCCTCCAGCGCGTTGATCACCGCCTCGGCCTGGTCGAAGGCCGGGTTCTGGTCGCGTGCATAGACACGCCCGCTGCGGTACTGGTTGTCGGCGTCGCGCAGGTAGGTGCTGGAGACGTGGATGGGCGGCGTGATCGCGCGCGTCTGTTCGTCTATCCAGCCCAGGGCCTGGGCGGCGATACTTTCGGGGGACCAGCGTTCCATGTCGACGTCTATGGCTGAAAAAGGGCCATCCTATCCCGGGGGCTGCCCGGGGCCTGCCCGGGGGCCCCGGCAGTCCCTCAAGCTTCCCGCCACGGAACCGGCTCTGCCGGGCCGTTGGGGCGCGCGGCCTGCGGCGAGGACGCCGCAGGCGCTCGCAGGCGAGGAGAAGTCCGCAGGGACAGTTTCTCGTCCGGCTCGCCCCCCTCGGGGGGTGGCGAGCGCCAACGAGCTTGGGGGCTTCACTTCATCGCTGAAAGGCGCCCGGTGTCCAGACCGTGGCACCGGGCGCCAGTTTGCGTGTGCCCACCGGCCATTCGAACTCGGCCTGCGGCCGCAGGTCCTGGCCGCCGACCTGTGACGGATCGACGCCCACGCCACGCCAGGTCGAGCCCGGCGGAAGCTCGAAGCCGTGGGTCCAGATGTCCTGCAGCATGCCGCGCGTGGCGTAGCGGTTGCCCGCAAATTCACCTGAAGTGCCGGGCGAAAACAGCCCGGGGCCGACGAGCAGGTTGTTCACCGCGTAGACCTTCGTGTCGGCGCCGATGCGGTCGTCCAGCACCCGCATGAACCACGCCGGCAGCCAGCCGTAGTGGATGAAGGTGTTGTGGGCCACGCGCAGTTCGTTCTTGTCCCAGGCGCGGCCCTCGGTGCCGTAGGCCAGCATCACCGGATTCTGGTTGTCGAAACCCTGGCCGATGACGTTGCCGATCACCGTGGCCATGCCCCCGGCCGCGAGTTCGATCTCGTAGGACGCGCCGCCACGCACGCTGTCGTGGATGAAGTTGTAGCTGATGAGCGCCTCACGCGCACGGCTGCGGATGAGGTGGCCCTCGAAACCCTGCTGGAAGCGGCTGCCGCTGATGCTGAGCTTGCCGATGCGGCCCACGTTGAGCAGGTGGTGCAGCCCACCCGCCACCTTCGGCGCCTGGCCGAAGACGCAGTTCTCGATCAGCAGTTCGGCTTTGTCGTCGTTGGTGGCCAGCACGCCATGTTCGTTGTCGAAGAACTGCGACTTGCGCAGCGTCAGCCGGCCGCCTTCCTGGCGCACACCGGCACCGCTGCCGTCGCTGGCGCGGGCGCCGCGGAATTCCAGGCCCTCGATGAGCACCTCGCCGCCGCGCACCGTCCACAGCGCCTTCTGCTCACCGGGCTTGCCGTCGCCCTGCACCACGACCTTGCCCTCGGCACGCAACGTCAGGCGCCGCTTGTCCAGCACCAGCGGCGCTCGGTAATCGCCAGGGAGCAGCTCGACGGTGTCGCCGTCGGCCGCACGCGCCACGGCATCGGCCAGCGCCATCGGCGAGCCCCCTGGGCCGACGACCCAGGACGCCGCCTGCGCTGATCCGGCCAGCCACAGCAGCAGCCCGAGGCTCCAGGCCATCACGTACGGTTGCGTCGCCCTGCCCTCAGCCCGCTGCCCCATGCCACTGCATCAAATCGTTACGAAGTGCACGAGTATGGCGCGAAGCGGGCCCGGGTCTCGTGCGGGTGGCGCCCCCGGCCTGCGGGGGCGGGCTCAGAGCGGCAGTTCCAGACGCAGGTCGCGCCAGCGCAGCAGCACCGCCTTGGGCTCGATGCGCTCGACCACCACGCCCGGCGCAGCGGATTCGCCCTCGCGCACGACCTGGCCGTTGACGATGACGAAGCGCCCGAGCGCGCTGTCCGACCAGATCGAGCCGCCGATCGCCAGCGGCGGCAGCTCGCGGCGCTGCGCCGGCGTCAGGGCGGCCAGCGGCGTGCGCGCGGGCGTCGAAGCCGCCGGCGCGGGCATGGGCGCCGCACCCGCGGTCGGGGCGGCCGCGGGCCGCGTGGGGTTGGTCGCCGGCGCGGCCGGTAGCGGCGCGGGGGCCGACACCACCGTCGGCAGCGCTGCCGGCGGCATTGCGGGCGGCGTGGCGAGCGGCGTGCCGGGCACGGGCGCCGCCGTCAGTGGCACGGCGAGTTCGGCGCTGGCAAGCGGAGGCGGCAGCGTCAGCCCGCCCGGTGGGGCTGCACGCGACCACCAGAACAGCGCCAGGCCGGCGCCCAGCAGCACAAACGTGGCCAGCGCAACCCAGCGCCAGCGCTGCCCGGGTGGCGCCGAAGGCACGGCGGCGACGGCACCCGGGCGGGCGTCGAGCCCGGGCACCTGGCCACGTTCACGCTCGGCTTGCGAGCGGCGCAGGGCGTCGAGGATGTAGGACATGTTTCAGCGCTCGGCGGCCAGGCGCGGTTCGTCGACGCCTGCCAGCCGGTTCAGGCGCATCAACGTCAGCGGACCGGCGCGGCCGTCGGGTGGCAGGCCCTGGGCAAGCTGGAAGGCCCACACGCGCTCGGCCAATGGCCGGCCGGGGCCGAAGCCGGCATCGGTGAGGCCGCGGTCCAGCCAGTCGCGCGCGGCGGCGTCGCCGCCACCCAGTTCACTTTCGCGCCAGCCCGGCGGCAGGCGCCAGAAGGTAGCGAACTCGCCCCGCCACAGGCCGGCCAGCACGGGCAGCGGCAGCTCGAACCGCTGGGCGCCCACCTGCAGCGTGGCCTGGCGTTCGTCCAGCGCCACCAGCAACGCGTGCACACTGGCACCACCGGCGCCGCGCAGCGTCAGCACGCCGGGCCGTGACAGCTGCCGCACCACGCCCAGGCCGCCGTTGGCGCTGCGGAAGCAGGCCAGCCTGGCCTGCGCCGCGGCGGTGCAGGCGTCGCCTTCGCCGATGGCGACGTTCCAGCGCAGCGCCAGCTCGCGCCACGCGGTGGCGATGTCGGAATGGGCCGCGGCCAGCAGCGCCAGCGGGTCGGCCGCCACCGCTGCGGGGGGCGTCGGGCTCGACGCGGCCGCAGCGGCGCCCACCGGCACCCCGGTGACGGTGCCAGCCGTGGCCGCCGAGGTCTCCGAGGCGGCCGAAGCCACTACAGCGCCCGACGCCGCGACCGCAACGCCGGCGCCCACGCCGGCACTGGCACCGGCACCGGGCGCTGCCACGGGTTTCAGCAGCGCCCACAGCAGCCCTGCGCCGAGCAGCAGCACCAGCGCCGCCAGGCCGGGCACCAGGGCCGCACGCAGGCCGGCCGGCAGCGTGGCCGGCGTGCGGCCGAAGACCTCGCGCGCCGCCTGCTCCACGGTGCGCTTCTCGGCGCACGGCTGGCCCTGGGCGTAGGCCCCCAGCAAGGCACGGTCGGCCAGCAGGTTGATGCGTCGCGGCACACCGCCGGCCAGCGCGTGGATGCGCGCCAGCGCCGCGGCACTGAAGGGCAGCGGCGCGCTCGGCCCGGCCACCGCCAGGCGGTGCTGGATGTACTGCCGCGTCTCGGCGAAGCTCAAAGCGCCCAGGTGGTAACGCGCGGTGATGCGCTGCGCCAGCTGTTCGAGCTCGGGCCGCGCGACCATGTCGCGCAGCTCGGGCTGGCCGATGAGCACGATCTGCAACAGCTTGCGTTCGGCCGTCTCCAGGTTGGTCAGCAGGCGCAGTTGTTCCAGCACGTCGGGGCTCAGGGCCTGCGCCTCGTCGATCACGAGCACGGCCTGGCGGCCGGCGGCGTGGGCGGCCAGCAGGAAGGCGTTCAGCGCGTCGACATGCGCCTTCACGCTGCCGGCGTCGGCCGGCGGCGTGATGCCGAATTCGCCGCACACCGTCTGCAGCAGTTCCACCGCCGTCAGCTTGGGGTTGAAGACGTAGGCCACCGCGCAGTGCGCCGGCACCTGCTCGAGGAAACAGCGGAAGACGGTGGTCTTGCCAGCACCGATCTCACCCGTCAGCAACACGAAGCCGCCGCCGCCGCCGAGGCCGTAGAGCAGGTGCGCCAGCGCTTCGCGGTGCTGCTCGCTCATGAACAGGAAGTGCGGGTCGGGGGCTATGGAGAAGGGCTCCTTGCTCAGCCCGAAAAACGGCGCGTACATGAGCCTGAGGATAGCCGCCGTCGGGGCGGCCCCCGCGACAGCCGCTGCCGGGCACGCCGAACGCGGCGTGCGCCTGGACCGCGCGGAGCTTCAGGTGCGCCAGATGCGCGGCGGCGCGGCAGCCAGGCCCCAGGCCTCCTGGCGCCAGGCGGCGCGCACCTGGGCCAGCAGCTGCATCGCGGGCTCCAGGCGCGGCGCCAGCAGGCGCAGCACCAGCACTGCAGGCTGCGGCGCGGTGACGCCGGCGGTCGGCGCCAGCTCGTGCGCTGCAACCACCGCCCGCGCCGCGTCCAGAAGCGCCTGGCGTCGCGCCGGCGCAAGCGCGCTGCCGGCGGCGAACCACGCCGTCGCGGCCACGCGCTGCCCGGCCCAGCCCAGCGGGCCGGCCCGCAGCACGTGATCGTCTGCGGCGACACGGCCGCGCTCCAGCCACACGCCCGGCACCTCGATGTGGTGGGCATAACTTCCGGCCGTGAAGGGCTGGCCGGCGGCGGCCAGGCCCAACGTCAGGGCGTCCCAGCCCAGCCATTCAGCGCCCGGCGCCAGCGTGGCGCTCAGGCGGTTCTGCGCCAGGCAGCCGCTGTAGGCGATGGTCTCCATCGGCAGCCATTCCAGCCGCGCGCCTTCGGCCAGTTGCAGCCGCGTGTGCTGCAGCGCCGGCGCACCCTCGCTGCGGTAGAAGCGCGTGGCGCCGGGGGTCGTCAGCAGCGCGTGGCTGCCGGGCTGCAAGCGGGCGTGGAGGTGCAGTTCGTCGCCGCCCACCAGGCCACCCGGCGGGTGCACCAGCACGTGGTGGCAGATGCCCTCGCCTTCCGGGTACAGCGGCTGCAGCACACGCAGCGGGCCGCTGTGGGCGTCATGCGCAACCGTGCGTGCACCGCGGCGGCGGTAGTCCAGCGTCAGCTCGGCGCGCCAGCCGGTGCCGGGCGCCGGCGCGGGGTCGCACATGGCTGCTACTGTCATGCGCCCTGCGTGCCGCGGTGCGCCCAGCCCGTGGTGCGCTTCTCGATGAGGCTGAACAGCTCGTACATCGCCATTGCCATCGCGCCGATGGTCACGAGCCCGGCGAAGGCCAGCGGCACCCGCTGCTGGCTGCCGGCCGAGCTGATGAGGTAGCCGATGCCCGAATCCCCCGCCGTCATCTCGGCCAGCACGGTGCCGACGAAGGCCAGCGTGATGGCGATCTTGAGCGAGCCGTAGAAGTAGGGCATCGAGCGCGGCAGGCCCACCTTCACGAGCACGTCCCAGCGTTTGGCGCCCAGCACACGCAGCACGTCTTCCAACTCGGGCTCCAGCGTGGCCAGCCCGGTGGCGATGTTGACGGTGATGGGGAACAAACTGATGAGGAAGGCCGTCAGGATGCCCGGCCCGATGCCGATGCCGAACCAGACCACGAGGATCGGCACCACCGCCGCCTTCGGCACCGCGTTGAAGGCCACCATCAGCGGGTAGATGGCGGTGTAGGCCAGCCGGCTGCTGCCGATCAGGAAGCCCAGCATCACGCCCACGACGATGGCCATGCCGAAGCCCAGCATCGTGACCCAGAAGGTCTTCCACGCCGCTTCCATCAGCGGGCTGCTGAATTCGATGAACTGCGCCGCGATCTGCGTCGGGCTGGAGAAGATGAACTCGGGGATGGCAAAGGCCACCACGACGGCCTGCCACAGCAGCAGCACCGCCACCAGCAGCACCAGCGGCGACCAGCGCTCCATCGTCCTGGTGATCTTCATGAGCAGACCTTCAATGCGGCACCGCCACGCCGGTTTTACCGGGGTTCTGGCGGAAGGCGCCGATGTGGCCGCGCAGTTCGTGCACGATGTCAGTGAACTGCGGCGTGTAGGTCACCTCCAGGTCGCGCGGGCGCGGCAGGTCGATGTGGCGCTGCACGACGAAGCGGCCCGGGCTGCGGCTCATGCAGTAGACGGTGTCGGCCAGGAACACACTCTCGCGCAGGTCGTGCGTGACGAGGATGACGTTGAATTTCTGCGCCGCGTGCAGGTCGCGCAGGATGCACCACAGCTCCTCGCGCGTGAAGGCGTCGAGCGCGCCGAAGGGTTCGTCGAGCAGCAGCATCTGCGGCTCGTGCACCAGCGCGCGGCAGATGCTGGCGCGCTGCTGCATGCCACCTGACAGCTGCCACGGAAACTTGTCTTCGTAGCCGGCCAGGCCCACGCTCTTCAGCAGCGCCCGGGCTCGGGCTTCGTATTCCTTGCGTTTCGACTTGAAGTTCGAGCGGTAGGGCTCGACGATTTCCAGCGGCAGCAGCACGTTGTCGACCGTGCTGCGCCAGGGCAGCAGGCTCGGCGCCTGGAAGGCCATGCCGCTGATCTTCAGCGGCCCGTTGACGGGCTGGCCGCCGATGGTGATGCGGCCCTTGCTCGGCATCTTCAGGCCCGTGGTGAGCTTCATGAAGGTGCTCTTGCCGCAGCCCGAAGGCCCGACGATGGCGATGAATTCGCCCTGCTGCACCTGCAGCGAGATGTCCTCGACGGCGTAGTGGCCGGCGCGTTCCAGCTCGTCGTTGTAGGCGAGCCAGACATGTTGGAAGTCGACGAAGGCGGTCATGGTGCGGGCAGCGATTGCAGAAGTTCGGAGAAGGCGCGGCGGTAGGTCTCAGGCGCGTCGCTGTGCAGCCGGCTGTGCGTGCCGCCGGGCACTTCCACCCAGCGCACGCCCGGCGGCGCGGCGTCGCGCAGGCGCCGGCCCAGCTCGATGGGCACCGTGGTGTCGGCGCTGCCGTGCAGCATCAAGAGCGGCGCATCGGCCGCATCGATGCGCGACAGCGAATCGAATTCCAGCGTCGTCAGGCTGCCGGCGACGCGGCCCCAGAAGCCGGCGGCCGCCGCCACGTCGGGCAGGCGTGTGAAGGTCGATTCGAGCACCAGCGCGGCGTAGTCGCGCCCGCCATGCAGGCCGCTGGCCAGCCTCACCGCCACCGCGCCGCCCATCGAATGGCCGTAGATCAAGCGGCGCTGCGGCGAGGGCTGGCGCCGCTGCATCTCGGCCCAGGCCACCGCGGCGTCGGCCGTGATGGTGGCTTCCGAAGGCACGATGGCCGCGCTGTCGCCCCAGCCGCGGTAGTCCACCGCCAGCACCGCAAAGCCGGCGTCGCGCAGCGCGTTGATCTTCGGCAGGTTCAGGTAGAGGTTGCGGAAGGTGCCGTGCAGGTAGAGCAGCGTCGGTGCCGCGGGGTCCGGGTGCGGCAACCACCACAGCGCCAGCGCCTCGGTTGGCGCCTCGGTGAGCCCCTCGGTGGGCGAAGCGGCAGCCGCGCCGGCCTGCGGCGCCATGTTCGCGGCCGGCACCTGCACCGAAAAGCGCTGGTCGCCCGGCCGGAAGCGCACCTGTTCGGTGGCCGTGCCGGGCTCGAAGCCCGCGGGGCGCCCCGGCGTCGGACGCAGCGCGGCCTGCCGCTGCTTCACGTCGAGCCAGGCGCAACCGCCCAGGCCCATCGCAGCACACAGCGCCGGCACGAGAAGAGCGCGTCGCCAGCGGCGGCGCAGCGGGGCCAGCACAATCCAGGGCATGCGCACATTCACTCCACGGCAACGGGCACCCATTGTCCTGCCGGCCCTGCCGGCCCTGCCGGCCCTGCTGGCGCTGCTGGCCGGCCTGGCGGGCCCGGTGCACGCCGATGAAGCCCCTGCCGTCACCAGCACCGTCAACGGCCCCGACACCGACGAGCCCAACCATTGGCGCATCGCCTTCGCGCCCTACACCCACCACTGGCGCTACAGCGCCGAACACCGGCCGGTGTGGGCCATCGGCATCGAGCGCGCCCGCCCCGACGGCTGGCTGATCGGCGCCTCGTTTTTCAAGAATTCCTTCGGCCAGCCCAGCAGCTACGTCTACGTTGGCCGCAAGCACGAAGGCCTGCTGGGCGTGGCGCCGCTGTTCGCGGAGTGGACGGGGGGCCTGATGTACGGCTACACGGGCACGTACAAGTCCAAGGTGCCGTTGAACGTGGGCGGCTATTCGCCCGGCTTCCTGCTTTCGGCGGGCTGGCAGTTCGACCGCCGCATGTCGACACAGCTCAACCTGCTGGGCGACGCCGCCGTCATGTGGCAGTTCAATTACGCCTGGCGCTGACGCAAAAGAACACGCAAAAGAACACGCAGAAGAAGACGCAGACGCAGACGCCGACACGCCGGGCGCGGGCCGTGGCGGCCGCGGCAAGGGCGACACCGCGCCGGCCCTACTTGCGAACCGGGGGCAGGATGTTCAGCTCGGCCTTGGACGGCAGGAAGCTGTCGGTCCACACCGCTGCCGGGTCGACACGCGTCTTGGTGCCGAAGGCGTCGCTCACCTGGCTGGCCATCAGCGCCATGCGGCCCGGCACGACGACGCCGAACCCTTCGGCGCGCGCGTCGGGGCTGGCCACCACGGCGTCGATGGCCAGGCGCAGGCGGCGCTTCTCGAGTTCGACGTTGATGATGCCGTCACGCGCCTTCACGTAGTCGATGGCCGCGTCGGGGCTGGCCATCACGTCCTTGGCGCCCTTGACGAAAGCACTGACGAAGGCCTTCACCGCCGCCGGGTTTTCCTTCATCAGCTTGGGGCTGGCGATGATGACGTTGCCGTAGAGCTTGACCCCGTGCGCCGGGTAGGGCAGCACGACCACGTCCTCGGCCTTCACGCCCCGCGCTTCCAGGTTCAGCAGCGAGGTGAAGGAAAAGCCGGTGATGGCGTCGATGTCGCCGCGCACCAGCATGGTCTCGCGCAGCGGCGGGTCCATGCTCGTCCACTGCACACCGCTGATGTTGTTGGCCTTGGCGAAGATCGGGAAAGCCTTGCGGCCGGCGTCGAAGCCGGGCGCGCCGAGCTTTTTGCCGCTCAAGTCGGCCGGCGTCTTGATGCCGCTCTTCTTCAGCGCCAGCACCGCGGCCGGCGTGTTGTTGTAGACCATCAGCACCGCCACCGGCTTGTTCGCGGCGTCGGGGTTGTTGGCGTGGAATTCCATCAGCGCGGCCATGTCGGCGAAGCCCATGTCGTAGGTGCCGCTGGCCACGCGTGTGACGGTGCCGCCGCTGCCGTTGCCGGCGTCGATGGTCACGTCCAGCCCCGCTGCCTTGTAGTAGCCCTTGGCCTGGCTGGCCAGGAAGAGTGCGGCCGGGCCCTCGAAGCGCCAGTCGAGCTGAAACTTCAAGGGCGTCTGCGCCAGCGCCGCCAGGGGGCTGGCCAGCAGCGCGATGGCCGTCGACAGGACGGCCAGCAGGGTGCGGCGCGTGGGCAGGGCAGACAAGGCGTTCATCGGTGAGCTCCGGGTACGACTGAGGACGGGTTCTTCAACTGTTCCGCAAGTTCCGTGCGCGATGCGGGGCAGCCCCGCGCGCGGGCATGCACCAGAACGTGGCGCGATCAGGCGCGCAAGAGGTCGAGGAGGGTGCGCGCCACCACCTTCGTGGCACCCCGCAGGTCGTTCAGCACGAGGTGTTCGTCGGCGCGCTTGGCGTTGCTCTCCAGCACGGTGCGTGGTCCGGCGCCGTAGATCACCGCCGGCACCCCCTGCGCACCGTAGAGGCGCACGTCGGTGTAGAGCGGCGAGCCCGAAGTGGGGATGGGCACGCCGAACACGGCCTGCCCATGGCGCTGGATCGCGGCCACCAGCGGCGCGTTGCCCGGCAACGGCTGCAGCGGGCCGGCCAGCAGCAGGCGTCTGATCTCCAGGCGCACGCCCGCGCCGCCGTGGCCCCCCGCGCGTGCGGCGCCGGGGGCCCCCGCGGCCGCGAGCACCGCGCGCCCATAGGCTTC
>JBBRBW010000123.1:0-12187 GCA_038205425.1 Burkholderiales bacterium
TGTTCCGGGGGATGTTCTGTTCCGGGGGATGTTCTGGGAGAAAAAAGGCGTTTGAAAAGCCTATCCCCGGCGCGCGGCCCCGGTGGCCCGGTGCAGTCGTCGGTGCAGGAGTTGCGCGGCCCCGGCCGTGTGGTCTTCGCGTTCGATGCCCGCGGCAGCGGTGGCCTGGTCGCCGATGTCGAGCTGGAAGATGGAGCCACGGGCGCGATGTTGGACCGGCTCGTCGATGCCGCGGTCGTGGACGTGTCGCCGCGCGGCGCGATCCTGTACGCGCAGGGCGCCGACGCAGGCGGGGCGCTGGCGCGCAGCCTGCAGCGTGGCGGTTGGTCGGTCGAGCGCGTGGCCACGACGCGGCTCGACAGCCTGGCGGACAGTCTGGCCGCCTACCAGGCGGTCGTGCTCGACGACGTGGCCACCGCCGACGCGGGGCCACGCTTCTGGAGCGCGCTCGTCGCGGCTGTGACGCAGCGTGGCCTGGGCCTGATGGTGCTGGGCGGCCCGCGCTCGTTTGCCGGCGGTGGCTACCGCGACTCGGTGCTGGAGTCGGTGCTGCCGCTGCGTTCGGAGCCAGCGGCGCTGGACCGGCCGGCGAGCGTGGTCTTCGCCGTGGACAAGTCCGGCAGCATGGGTCAGGGCAGCGGCGGCGTGGACCGCTTCCAGCTCGCGCAGCGCGCCGTGCTCGAGACCGCGCGCGGCCTGGGCGAGCGCGATACGCTGGCGCTGCTGGTCTTCGACGTCGCGCCGCGGCTGCTGCTGCCGCTGGGCCCGGCGGCCGCCCACACCGCGGCGCTGGCGCGCGACTGGCCGGTCAGCCCGGGTGGCGGGACCCGCCTCGCGCCGGCGCTGGAGGCCGCCGTCGCCGAGCTCGAGCGCGGTGCGGCGGCGCGACGCATGCTGGTTCTGGTCACCGACGGCTTCATCGACGAGGCCCCGACCGCCGCGCTGCGCGAGCGGCTTGTCCGCGCCCAGGTCGAGACCATCGCGCTGGCCGTCGGCCCGGACGCCGACGTGGCGGCGCTGGAGCGCGTCGTCGGCGGGCCGGCCGGGGTGGTGCTGCGCGTGGACCAGGCGGCGGAGTTGCCAACCGCGATGCGCAGCGGGCTCGAGCGCCGCCGCGCGCGCGTCGAGCGCGGCGCGATTGCCGTGCAGCAAGTGCAGCCGCTGCCCTTCGCGAGCGGCACGCTGCCGGGTTGGCCCGCCGTCGCCGCCCATCACCTGACGCGGCCGCAGCCGCAGGCCACGGTGGCTGTGCAAAGCCAGCGTGGCGACCCGCTGATCGCTTGGCAGCGCGCCGGCCAGGGCCGCGTGGTGGCGGTGGCCAGCGGCTTGGGGCCATGGACGCCGCAGTGGCTGGGCTGGCGCGAGTGGCCGCGGCTGGCCGGCGGGCTGGCCGACTGGTTGAGTGGCGGGCCAGGGGGTGCCGCCGCGGCGCTGGTGGTGTCCGACGGGCCCGACGGCATGGTGATCGAGGCCGACCTGCCCCGCGCCAGCGAGGGTACTGACCCCGGCGATGTGTCGGTGACGGTGGACACGCCCACCACGTCGGGCCGGCGACTGGCCGCTGATGCGGTCGCGCCAAGCCGCTGGCGCGCTACCGTGCCCGACGACGGGCCGGGCCTGTACACCTTCGTCGTCGCGTCGCCGGCCGGCGTGCAGCGCCAGCTGCACCTGCGCCGCCCGCGCGCCGAGGACAGCGTCTGGGGCATCGCACCGCGACTGGCCGCCTGGCAGGCCGAGGGACTGGTCACCCGGTGGACCGCGGGGCAGCCGCTGCCGCGCGCCGCCACTGGCACGCGGCCGCCCGACCGGTGGCTCATCGCACTGGCGCTGCTGCTGTGCGGTGCTGGCGTGGTGGTGGACAGGGCGCCGGCCTTGGCGTCTGCGCGGCTGCTGGCGCTGCGGCGCCGGCGTGCCGCCGGGATCTGATCGTCAGTGCCCCGAGCGCAGGAAGGACTGCGCCCACGCGCCATGAGCGCCAGCGGCGACGTCGGTGTGCGCGCCATCGGCGACGACCTGGCCGTCGCGCATCAGCACAACCCGGGCGCCGAGCTCGACGGCGTCCGCAGGGTCGTGGGTGATGACGATCGCGCCCAGGCAGGCCGGCAGCCGCACCCGCAGGCGCTGAACCAGGTCGGCGCGCGTCAGCCGGTCAACGTTGCCGAAGGGTTCGTCGAGCAGCAGCAGCCGCGGCCCGGCGGCCAGTGCCCGGGCCAGTGCCACGCGCTGCGCTTCGCCGCCGGACAGGGTCGCCACTTCACGCCCGTCCATGTCGGTCAGGCCCATCTCGGCGAGCGCCGTGCGCGCAGCGTGCAGGCGTGCTGCCTTGTCGCCGCTGCGGATCGCGAAAGCGACGTTGTGCACCGGGTCGAGGTGGGGGAACAACGTCGCGTCCTGGAAGGCCACCGCCACCGCGCGCTGCTCGGGTGGCGCCAGCACGCGGCCGGCGGTCGAGACGGTCTTCGACGCGATCTGCACGCTGCCGGCAGTGGGCGCGTCGAAGCCGGCGATCAGCCGCAACAGGCTGGTCTTGCCGCTGCCCGAAGGGCCGAGGATCGCCAGCACCTCGCCGGCCGCCAGGCTGAGCGAGACCTCGCGGACCAGCAGGCGCCCGCGCACGGCGCGCGACACGGCATCGAGCTTCAGCATCAAGTCCTCACTTCGCGTGAACCCAGCCGGTCCAGCCGCCACATCAGCAGCGCCAGCGGCAACAGCATCAGGGCCTGGCTGAGCAGCACCCAGACCGCGGCGCGGTCCATGTTCTGGTGCCTTGAGAACGCATAGATCTTCAGCGCCAGGGAGGAGTAGCCGAAGGGCTGCAGCGTCAGGCTCAGGTCGAGCTCCTTCACGGCTTCGATGAACACCAGCGCGCAGCCCGCCGCCAGCGCCGGCCCCAGGTGGCCGGCAAAGGCCACGGCGCGGGCACGCACCGGCCCGGCGCCGAAGGCACGCGCGGCCTCGATCATCGCTGGCGGCGTGCGGCGCAGCGCGTCCAGGGCCGGCAGCATCGCGAACGGCAGGAAGCGCAGGGATTCGGCGGCGACGATCAGCAGCCGGCTGTCGCGCAGCGGACCCAGCAGATGGGCCAAAACCGCGCCGTCTCGGCTCATCATCACGAAGGCCAGCGCGAGCACCAGCGAGGGCAGAAAGTAGTTGGTCAGGAACAGCCAGGGCATGCGCTCGGCCCAGCGCGACTGCGCGCCGGAACGCATCAAGAGGGCCACCAAGGCGCACACCGCGAACACCACCGCTACCGTGCACAGCGCGGTGGACGCCGCATTCAGCAGATCACCCGGGATGTCGGCGAAGCGCGTGCGCTCCCAGCGCACCCAGGCCCAGCGCAGCGTGATCGCCTCGGGGACGAAGAACCCGGGCAGGGCACAAGCCGTGCACCAGGCCAGCAGCGCCCAGCCGGCGCGCGGCGGCAGCGGTTTGCGCGCCGCCAGCGCCGCGGCCGGCGGCGTCGGGTTCTGGCTGATGATCGAGGTCGAGGCCCAGGCACCGGCTAACACCAGCGCCACGGTCGGGACGATGAGCACGAACGAAATCACCGCGGCCACGTTGGAGCTCTGGCTGGCGAACCAGAGGTTGTGGATGCCTACGCTGAGCGTGTCGATGCCCAGGCGGTCGGCGGCCGCGTAGTCGCCGACCGCTTGCGCGAAGACGATCAGCAAGCCAGCGGCCGCCGGCACGGCGTAGGCCGGCGCGTGCACGCGCCACAGCCGCGAGGCGCGCCCATGCCCCAGTGCCGACGCCATCTCGGCAAAGGAATTCGGGATGCGCGAGGCGGCAATGCGGAAAACGATGAACACGTAGGGCGAACAACACAGTCCGAGCGCGATCGCCAGCGCGTGCCGACTGGCGAAGAAGTCGGCCGAGAAGGACGACATCCAGGTCGAGGCCATGACATAAGGCGCGAACAGCAGCGGCAGCAGCGTCAGCAGGCTCACCAGCCAGCGCAGCCTGAACTCGAACCGCGAGACCACGACCGCCGGAACTGCACCGGCCGCAAAGGCCACCGCCGCGGCGCCGAGCGCGACACCCAAGCTGGTCCACGCCTGATGCGGCAACATGGTGGCCGCAAAATGCGCCAGCCAGCCGCCGTCGAACAGCACCGGCAGGGCCGCCAGCAGCAGGTACGCCGACGGCAGGATCGCGGCGAAAGCCAGGGCGCCCGCCAGGGCCAGACGGGCAGCGGTCAACGGCATCGGCACCGGCACCGGCCCCGACATACACGGCAACACATCATTTTTCGGCGTCGAAGCGGATCTCGCCGACGAACTTGATGACCTCGTCGCGTTTCCCGGCAATCGCACTCAGCGGCACGAAGTCGATCTTGAAGCGGCCGTCTATCAGGCCCTGCTCGGCGCCGAGCTTGACCATCAGCGGGTGCGCTGGCACCTCGCGATGCGTCGCGTACTGCTTGGTCGCGTCAACCATGATCCGCTGGCCCTCTTTCGAGGCCAGGAACTCGAGCAGTTGGATGGCGAGATCACGGTTGTCCTTGGCCTTGGTCAGCGCGGCGGCCGAACGCATGATGAAGGTGCCTTTGCCGGCCTGATTCGGAAAAAACACCCCGACGGCGTCGGCCCAGGGCTTCGTGTCGGGGTTTGCGGCCATCAGTGGGTGGTAGTAGGTGTTCATCAAGGCGATATCGCACTTGCCCTCGAAGATGCCCTTGGCCTGTTCGCGGTCATTGCCCCTGGGCGTGCGCGCGAGGTTCGCGGCGATGCCCGAGATCAGGGCCTTGGCGCGGGCCTCGCCGTAGGACGCCAAGAACTGGCCGAACAGCGCCAGGTTGTAGTCGTGGCTGCCCGAGCGGATACAGATCCGCCCCTTCCACTTCGGGTTCGCCAGGTCTTCGTAGCTCGACAGGTCCGCAGGCTTGACGCGGGCCTTGGAATAGAAGATCACCCGCGCCCGGTAGGCATCAACGAAGAAGCGGCCGCCCGGGCCCATGAATTCCGGCGGGATCGCGGCGCTGATGGCCGGCGAGTTCAGCGGATCGAGCAGGCCGCGCTCGGCAGCGATCTCCAGCAGTTCGGCGTCCTTGGTGATGACGACGTCGGCCTCGGTGGGGCGCGACTCGAGGCGGTTGACCAGCCCCTGGTCCATGAACACGCCCTCGACCTTGGCGCCACTGCGCGCCTCGAAGGCGTCGAGCATCGGGCGCAGCGTGCCCTGGTCGGTGCGGTCTGAGATGACGCGCAGCACGCGCTGCTGGGCCTGGGCCGGCACTGCCCCGGCGACGGTCAGCGCCAGCACCAGGAGGCCGCTTGCCAAGGGTGTTCCGAAGTTGGACATGGGGTCGCTCGCTTTCACTGGTTTGAAGGGCATGGTGCCGCTAGCCGCGGCGACGATGGGGCAAGGTGCACCAGGACGCCATCCCCCGATTGAACGCGTGAGGCTCTGGACATGGTGATCGGGGTGACGGCACACGAGCCTATCGCTGCGCAGGCACGAGGCGGATCGCGTCCTCGGGACAAGCCTGGACGCACAGGCCGCAAGCGTGGCAGTCGTCGGGACGGGCCACATAGGCCTGGCGGTGGCCGTGGCCCCAGGCCTTGAGCTTGCCGCGAAAGGACAGCGCGGCGCGGTCGGCGGGCGCCAGTGCACGAATCTCGAAGACCTTGAACGGGCAAACTTCGACGCAGCCGCCCTTGGCCTCGCAACGGTTGCGGTCGATGAGCGGCACGACGCGGCCGGCCTCGCCCTTGCAGGCGGCTCTGGATTCTTCTTTGCTTGCCATCGCCTCGCTCATGTCCCAGACACCCATTTCTGCATCAAGAGCGTGAGCCCGAAGGCCGCCACGGCCAGCACCGCCGCCAACGAGTGCCCGGCACCAGCGAGCACCACGCCGTCCAGCACCGACATGCCGGCGATCAGCGTCACCACCGCACGCGGCACATCGCCCTTCGCACGGCGGCGCAGCAGGTTCAGCGCGAACCCGAGCACGCCCACGTACAGCAACAGCGGCAGCCAGGCCGCAGGTGCTGACATCGCCAGCCACAGGCCGTAGAGCACCGGCACGGCCAGAAAGCCCAGCGGCCACAGGCTGCCGATACGGTCGAGATGCTCTTGCTTGGCGATGTAGGTCAGGCCGATCAGATGGCACAGCAGCGCCAGCGCGGCCAGCACCACCGCAACAGGCAGTTCCACGGCCACGCTGAAGGCGGCCGTGAAGACGACGAAGACGCGGCACAGGCCCATGATGAGCGGGCTCAGCGCGTTGCCCTTGTGGTGCGCGTTGTAGAGCACGATCAACCCACCCAGCGCGGCGCCGGCAGCCAGCGCCTGCCAGGTCGGCAGGCCGCCTGGCCCACGGCTGGCCACGGCCACGCCGGCGAGACCGGCCGCGAGCAGCCCGAAGCCGATGCCGAAGACCTGCTGCGCGGTCACTTCGCCCGCGGGAATGGGGCGCTCGGGCCGATGCGC
Organism: Burkholderiales bacterium; assembly: GCA_038205425.1. Lineage (GTDB taxonomy): Bacteria > Pseudomonadota > Gammaproteobacteria > Burkholderiales > Burkholderiaceae_C > Rubrivivax. The sequence goes on from JBBRBW010000123.1 coordinate 6,433, forward strand.
GACATCGAACTCGCGGTCGAAGGCGTCGTTGAGGAACATGCCGCCGACGTAGAAGAGCGACAACGCCAGCATCAGCAGCGGCAGGCGTGCATCAGCCAGCAGGCCGCCTGCCAGCAAGACACCGACGAGCACATTGCTCCACACCGTGGGCAGGTTGGAGATGCGCCCCAGGCGAAGTGCCGTGTTCAGCTTCACGCGTTCAGCTCCGTGCGCACCCACGCCAGTTCGCGCGCCACCGCCTCATCCACGCTGCCGCTGCGATAGGGCTCGGGCAGCACGTCCCAGGTGTAGGTCTCGACTTCGAGATGCGCCGACACCGGTTGCTCGCGGTGCAAGGCCAGCACCTCGCGGATGAAGGCCTGTGTCGATGAGAAGGGCGCCAGGCGATCGAGAAAGATGGGCACGTGAAAGTGGACACGCCATTCGGTGCCCGTCTCGCGCCCGGCCCCCGGCAACGATGCCAGCGCCTCGGGCAGGTCGGCAAAGCGCCGCAAGCCGCCCGGCCCCTGTTGCACCACCTGGTGCAGATAGACCGGGTCGTCGAAACGGCGCAGCGCCGTCAAGGCCGGCGCGTCGAGCGTGGGCAGGCGCAAGCCGGCGCTGATCTGCATCTTCAGCACGCGGATGCCCGCGGCCTGCAGTTGCGCAATGCAGCCCGCAGCGTCCTCGAACTCCACAGCGGCATGGCATAAGTCCAGGCACACGCCCAGGTGATCGTGCAAGGCGCGTGTGGCTGCGGCGTCGTCGAGTCCGGTGAGCGCCCTCAGGCGGCGAACAGCTTCACACCCATGCAGTTCGCGCGCAAAGAAATCGGTGACCTCGGCAATGGTCTCGAGAAAGCAGTACGGCTCGGGCTCGAGCGCCAGCGACACCAGCCGCCCGGTGCGCGCGCGCAAGGCCACCAGATGCGCCAGGTGCAAGAGCAGGTGCTCGACCATCCGCGCCACGTCTTCAGGGCCGCCCAGCGCCGGCTTGAAAGCGCCTGGCACAGTGCTCACGCTGCCCTCGATGGCGGGCTCGCCCGGCCGCTCCGGTGGCAGCAACTCGGCGAGCAGGTCAGCCAGCTGGTTGGTGTAGCGCAGCCGCTCGGGGTCACGCCAATCGGGCAGATAGACCGCTTCCTTCACCCGCTGGCCGTGGAAGGTGCCGTAGGGAAAGCCGTTGATCGTGAAGACATACATCCGCTCACGGGCCAAGAAGTCCATGAACTCGGCCAGTGTCTCGGGATCGGCCAACTCGGCAGCGGCGCGGGCCGACAGGCGCAGCCCGATGCCGAAGTCGCCTGCAGGCTGCAGGCGGTCGCGCACGGCGACGGCATGCCGGCCCAGGTTGGCGCGAACCTCGGCCCAGGACTCGCCAGGATGAATATTGCTGCAGTAGGTGAGGTGGACGCCCTGGCCCAGGTTCACGCGCCGTACTCCTGCCGGCGCAGCCAGGTCAGGGCGCGCAGGATCTCTGCGGTATCCATCTGGTGTACCTCTTCACCCATGCCGATGTCGCGCAGCAGCGTGATGGTGAGGTCACCGCCCAGGTGCTCGCGAAACTCCTGCAGGCCGCGCAGCAGTTGCCAATGGCCGCGCTCATCGCGCGACTCCAGCGCCGGATGCCACAGATGGAAACCCAGGCGCTTGAGCAGCGCAAACACGCGGTCCTCGCCTGGTGCCGCGCCCAACAACCACGCGGGTGCGTGTCCGAGAGCTCGGCGGGGGGTGTTCCGTGTCCGAGAGCTCGGCGGGGGGTGTTCCGGGGGATGTTCTGTTCCGGGGGATGTTCTGGGAGAAAAAAGGCGTTTGAAAAGCCTATCCCCTGCCCGGCGCGTGGGCCGAAGGCGATGCGGTAAGTACAGGCGGCTGCCTGCAGCGGCCTGAGTACGCGGATCACGGCCGCCGCCGCTGCCACCACGCCGGGGAACAGGCGTGGCTGGCCGTGCGGCGGCAACGGCATCTCGAAAGCGCGTTCCTCCTGGAACTGCGTGTACGGGTAGTCCGCCGGCACGTTGACGGTCTTCGAGATCGCGGTGTCGATGCAGGGCGCCACGGCGGCCAACATCGCCTCGTGGGCCTGTGCACTCATTTCCAGGGCCGTGACGAAGGCCGGCGTCAGCGCTGCGGTCTCGCCTTTGAGGTGGCGGTACAGGCGCCATGCGTGGTCTTCGACCTCATAGGCCCTGGTGCTGCCGTCGGGCATGCGCTTCTTGCGCGTGTGAGTCCAGCTGAAGGCGGGTTCGATGCCGTTGCTGGCGTTGTCGGCAAAGGCCAGGCTGATGGTGCCGGTGGGTGCGATCGACAGCAGGTTCAGGGTGGGTGGTGGGCGATCAGGCGGTGCGTCTTCAAGACGCCGGTGGCCGCACGAAGATCTCGACGCGGCGGTTCTGCTGGCGGCCCAGTTCTGAGCCGTTGTCGGCCACGGGCTGGCTCTCGCCCATGCCATCGGCGGCCAGGCGTGTGGCATCGAAACCCTGGCCCTGCATGTAGGACGTGACGGCCCGGGCGCGGCGCACCGACAGCACCTGGTTGGCGGCATCGACGCCAGCGCTGTCGGTGTGGCCGATCACGCGAACCGTGACGCCGCAGTATTTGCGCACCGTGCCAGTAACACTCGCCAGTGTGCTTTGAAAGCCCGGGCCGATGGCCGACTGCCCACTGGCGAACATGACGGAGCCAGGAATCTTCAGTCGCACCGAGCCGTCGGGCTGTTCTTCGACGTCGATCTCGTTCTTGAAGGCCGACGAGGCCAGCGCACCCACCAGCGCGCCACCCAGGGCGCCGGTAACGTGGTGCTTGGTCTTGGTGCCGCCCGTGCCTAGCGAGATAAAGACGCCCACCGCCGCGCCAGCTGCCGTGGCCATCGTCGTGCGGTTCTTGTCCGACATCGTTGGCAGGCGCTCGCAACCGGGCGCGCCAGTAGCGGGTGGGGTTACAGCCGCCACGACGGCAGCACCTGTGCTGGCGGGAGCGCTGGCAACCACGTTGCTGCTACTGGTGCCGGTCTGGCTGGCCGCGGCTTTGTCGGCTGTCGATTGGGCGAGCTTGGGCACGGTGACGTTGCAGCCTGCCAGGGCCACGGCGGTGACCAGGGCGATGGCGGCGACGCAGCGGGGAGTTGCGCGCTGACTGTTGCCGACGAGGGTTTGGATCGAGTTTGCAGGGTGCACGGGTTTTCCTTCGTTATGGATCGATCGTTCTGGGCCGGTCGGGGGCGGGGAATCGCAGATCGCCAGCGCGGCAACGACTGCTGCTACTTGAAATACATACCCCAGAGGTTGTTGACTGAGCTGCCGCGGCTGTCTCCCAGTGGGGCTGCGGCGGTGGGTAGCGTGTCGTAGACGTTTATTGAGATCGCCGCACCCTGCCCATTGACGGACAGCACCACCGAGCCGGGCAAGCTGCGCCAGCTGGTGCCCAGCACAAAGCCTGACGGGCCGCGCGGCCGGGTGATCCAGTCGTCGATGACTTCGCGTCGTGCCGCGTCTATCGTTTGCCACAAGCCGATGGAGTCAGTCACAAGCAGCGCGTTGCCATTGCGCGCCACGGCTGGCAGGGCACGCAGGTTGGTGCAGCTGCCGCTGGGCAGCGTCAACTCAGCCAGCCAGGTGCCGGCCACGCGCGCCAGGGTCGAACAGCGTGACCAGGAGTACCAGTGGAAGTCACCACTGTCCGTGACTGCGGCGCTGAAGTCGCTGTCGTTGGGCAGGCGGATCAGCGTGTCCCGCTGCGCCCAGTTGCCGTCGGGCGTGTCGAGCGTGGCGGCGAACTCGCTCGTGCCAGAACCGTTGTTCTGGCTCCACATCACCACCACAGCCCCACTGGTGCCACCCCAGATGTCGCTGAAGGTGGCCGGTGCACTGCGGCTGTCCAGCGTCTCCAGCGCGCCGACCGTGCCGGTACGCAGGTTGCCGCGTCGCACCACGATGTTCTGGCTGCCGTCGCTGGCATTTTGCTGGCCGGCCACGACGAAGCGGCCGTTGGCTGACAACGTCAAGCCGCGTGCCGACACCGTGCCGTCGGTTGTCGGGAAGGCCTGCACCTGCCAGATGGCTTGCGCAGAAGAGCGCGTGACCACGGACCAGTCGATGCTCAACTGCACGATGGCGTCGCCCGCGTCGTTGATTCGGCCAATGGTTGCACCCAGGACATCGCGGTCGACGACGAGTTGCTGTGGCTCCCAGGCGCCAATCGCACCAGTACCAGCGAGAAAACGTGCTGCATAGGGGCGCAAGCAGGTTCGGGCGGCGTCGCTGGGGCAGGGTACGAGGCGCGTCCACGTTACCAGCGCATTGCCGTTGGGGGACATGTGCAGCCCCATCCGCGCGTTGCGCACGCCGTTGCCGTCGCTGCCAATGCGCGCTGGCGGTTCGAAGCTCGGCGCCGTAGTGGCGTCGCCCGGCCTGCTGCGCACCGCCCAGGCGCTGAAGCCCGACGTGGCCAGGTCGAACACCGTATAGATCGACAACACGCGCCCCTGGTCATCAATGGCCGACAGCACGGGTGCCGTGTTGAAAGTGCCCAGCAGTTGCGTGCCGTTGTCGATGCGCAGTGGCGCGGCCCAGCCGCGCCCAACCAGGCTGCTAACCGGCGCAGCCACGCTCAACACCGCCGCCCGACTGGTGACCGTGCCCTGCGTGTTCGTCACCACCACCCGAACGCGGCGGCCGTTGTCTGCCGCCACCGTCGCCAGGCTGTAGCTGTTGCCCGTTGCGCCGTTGATGTTCGCGAAGCTGGCTCCGCCATCGGTGCTCAGCTGCCACTGGAAGCTGGGTGTCGGCGTGCCGTTGGCCGCCACGTTCCATGACGCTGTTTGCCCTGCGGCCACGGACACATCCGCAGGCTGCGTGGTGATGACCGGGGCGACTGCAGCCGCGCTGACGGTCAGCGTGGCGGCGCCACTGGTTGCAGTGCCGGCACTGTTGCTGGCCAGCACACGGAATCGCAAGCCGCTGTCGGCCAGATTCAGCGCCGGCGTCGTGTAGCTGGGCGTGGTGGCCCCGGCGATGGCTACCCAAGTGGCTCCAGCGTCGCTGCTGCGCTGCCATTGGTAGCTGGGCGCGGGCGTGCCGGCGGCAATGACACTGAAAGTTGCACTGGCCGGTGCGGCGACGCTGGCGGGCAGGGGTTGCAAGGTGAACGCGGGTGCTGCAGGTGCAGGGGTCACCGTCAGCAGCACGGCACTGCTTGTGACACTGCCCACGCTGTTGCTGACCACTACCCGCACCTGCAAACTGTTCTGGCCCAGCGTCGTCGCGGTCAGTTGCAGCGTGGCGGCGCTGGCGCCAGGCACGTCTGTCCACGTCGTGCCGTCGCTGCTGCTTTGCCAACGGTAAGTGACCGCCGTGCCCGTGGCGGTCACGGCGAAGCTGGCCACTGCACCGGCCACCACGGTCTGCGGCGCAGGCTGAACGGTGATGGCGGCCGGGGCGACAGCCGCGGCCACGCGCAAGGTGGCTGCCGTGCTTGTGGCGCTGGTGCTGCCGCGCGACACCACGGCGCGGAACTGGCTGCCGTTGTCGCTGGTGGCCGGGGCGGCCAGTGTGTAGCTGTCGGCCGTGGCGCCCTCGATGGCCGCCCAGGTGGCGCCGTTGTCGTTGCTGCGCTGCCACTGGTAGCTGGCGGCTGCACCGCCGTCGCTGGCCACCGAGACAGAGAAGCGCGCTGCGCCGCCTGCGGTCACCTGCGCGTCGCCGGGCTGGGCGGTGAGGGTGGGTGCCGTGGGCACCACGGGCGGCGGCATGCTTGCACTCGGATCGCCACTATCGCTG
>JBBRBW010000124.1:0-11990 GCA_038205425.1 Burkholderiales bacterium
TTGTGCGGGCTCATCGCGCGGTCGATGCGGTGCATCTCGTCCATCACTGCGGCGGCCGCCGTTTCACCCTGGCGGCGGTCGTCGGCCCACAGCTCGACGTGGATCGCGGTGCCCATGATGGCCTCGTCGCGTGTCACCCAGCCACCGCAGGCCACCGGTTGGGTGGTGCGGCGGGCAAAGTCGAAACGGCGTTGGGCGGGCTGGGTGGATGCAAGAAGCATGGCGGGGCCGGGTGCAGCTGAAGGCGATGTGGACGGTAGCGGGCCAGCCGCAGCCTGGCCGTGACGGCTGGTGCGCCTTTGCGAGCAGATGCTTCAGATGTGTGGGCCTGCACCGCGGGGGCGGCGGCTGCCGGCCGGACCGGCCCGAACACTGGCGGGCGGCGCCGGGCGGTGGCGGACGCGGCCGGCCGTGACTTGCGTCACGAACGAACGTGCGCAGGGCCGCTCAACGGCCCTTGCGGCCGGCCTGGCGGGCCACGGGGCCGCGGGGCGCGCGCCCCGGCGCTGTTTCAAGCGCGGCGCCGGAGGGCACCGCGTGGCGCGTCTTCACATGCCTTTGAAGAGCCCGGTGTAGCTGCGGCTGACTTCGAGCTTTTCGGGGTGTCCCTTGACGGTGACGATCTGGCGGCCGCGAAAATCGCGGGTGACGCCGGCGATCGCCTTCACGTTGACCAGCGTGCTGCGGTGGATCTGCCAGAACACCCGCGGGTCGACCTCGTCAACCAGTTCCTTGATCGGTTTCCTGATCAGTGCCTCGACCTGCACCGTCTGCACGCGCGTGTACTTCTCGTCGCTGATGAAAAACAGCACCTCGTCGACCGCGACCATCTGGATGGCCTGGCCCACGGTGGCCTGGATCCACTGCAGGTACTGCGGCGCGGCACCCGGATTCAGGCGCGCCGCCAGCTGGTGCAGCAGCTGCTGCATATGCGGGCCGGCGGGGGCCTCGGTGCCGGCGGCGCGCGCAGCCAGGCGCTGCTGGATGCGCTGCACCGTGACCAGCAGGCGGTCGCGTTCGGCGGGCTTCAGTACGTAGTCGGCCACGCCCTGCTCGAAGGCTTCGACCGCGTATTGGTCGTAGGCGGTGATGAAGACGATCTCGGGCAGCAGCTCGTCGTCGTCGGTCTCGGCGGCGCCGGCGGCGGGTTCGCGCGGCGGCAGCTGGGCGATCTGGCGCGCCGCGTCGACGCCCGTCAGGCCGGGCATGCGGATGTCGAGGAACACGATGTCGGGCCGGTGCTCGGCCACCAGCCCTACGGCCTCGAGGCCGTTCTTGGCCTCGGCGACGATCTGCAGCTCGGGCCAGACCTCGGCCAGGCGGGCGCGCAGCTGTTCGCGCATCAGGCGTTCGTCGTCGGCCAGTACCGCGCGCGGTGCTGGCCGGGATGCGGGGGCGGCGAGGTCGGGCGTGTTCATGCCCGCATCGTAGCGGCGCTGGCCTGTGCGGTTGAGGGCCGGCGGCGCAGCAGCCACCACAACAGCAGCAGCGCCAGCCACAGCGGCGACAGCAGCGCCGCTGCCAGCACCGCCGTCAGCACCGCTGCCAGCACCGCCGTCAGCGCCGCTGCCAGCACCGCCGTCAGCACCGCCACCGCCAGCAGCGGCCCGGCCAGGCCGAACACGACGCACACCACCACGCCCAGCAGCGCCAGCAAAAGCGCCAGCGGCACCGCTACGGCCATCACCAGCATCCCGATCAGCAACGCGGTGCCGGCACACAGCAGCACCGCCGTCACGGCCAGTGCGGCGGCCACGGTGCCCGGCCCTTCGTGCGGCCAGGGCTGGCCGTCGACGAAGACCTGTACACCTTCGGCGGCGCCGTCCAGCAGCGCGCCCACCAGCGCCACGCTGCCGGCCGCTGCCAGCCCCACCAGCAGCAGCACCGCGCCCAGCAGCCACGGCCAGACGCGCCGCCGTCGCGCCGGTGGCGGGCTGGCGGGCGCCATGCCGCCGGGGCGCGGCCCGAAGGCGTGGATGTCGTCGCCGTTCATGCCGGCGTGCCTTCCACCGTCTTGTAGGGCACGGTGATGGTGACCACGGTGCCGCTGGGCTGGTTCTCGGCCACCGTCAGCGTCGCGCGTGGGCCGTAGAGCAGCTGCAGCCGTTCGCGGATGTTGGCCAGGCCCACGCCGGTACCGGCGGTGGCGGCCTTGCCGAAGCCGAGTCCCGTGTCGGCCACCGTCACCTGAAGCTTGCCGTGCACGATCTCGGCTTTCAGCTTCAGCGAGCCGCCTTCGGCCTTGGGTTCCAGGCCGTGCTTGATGGCGTTCTCGACCAGCGTCTGCACCATCATCGGCGGGAACTCGGCCGAGAGCAGACCGTCGGGCACCTGGATGTCGGTGCTCAGGCGCTCTTCCATGCGCACCTTCAGAATCTCCAGATAGGGGCGGATGACCGCCAGCTCGCGGCCCAGGTCGCGCACGCCGGTGCTGCCGTCGCCGTTGGCCTCGCGCATCGTCGGCATGCTGGCGCGCAGCAGCGCGATCAGGTTCTTCTGCATCTGGCTGGCGCGGGCCGGATCGGTCTCGATCAGGTGGTCGATGCTGGCCAGCGTGTTGAACAGGAAGTGCGGCTCCACCTGGGCCTGCATGGCGGCCATGCGGGCTTCCACCACCTGGCGCTTGAGCGACTCGGCCTCGGCCGTCTCGGTGGCCTGCGCGGCCTTCACCTCGGCCTGGATGCGGCCCTTGTAGGTGTACTTCAGGATCGCCGAGCCCAGCACCCAGAGCAGGGTGAACTGCATCATGAAGTCGCCGATGCCCACGCGTGTCGTGCGCTCGGTCGGGCCGCGGATGTCCTCGGTCATGGTCTCGATGGCCTGCTGCGCGTCGCGGTGCGCCTGCTCGGCGTCGCGGACGGCTTCCGCGGCGTCCTGGCGGGCTTGGCGCACGGTGTCTTCCATCTCGCGGCGGGCCTCGGCGATGGCCTCGCGAACGGCCTCGGCCACCGGCCCCGGCGGCACGCTGATGCGCAGACTCTCGGCCGCCGACGCGCCGGCCTCGGCGGCACGCGCCGCCCGTTCGGCGGCCTGCGCCGCGGCCGACGCGGCCTTCGCTGCGCGCTCGCCCTTGGGCGTGATGCGCACGCCGTCCTTGCCGATGCTGATGTCGATGCCTTCCTTGCCGCCGTCCTTGGGCAGCTCGATGTGCACGCCGGGGGTGGGTGCCTCGGACACCCCGGGCGGCTTGGGCGCCTTCGGTGGCCTCGGCGGCAGCACCGGCCGCGTGACGATGCGCACCGAGGGCTCGGTGCGCTCGGTGATGCGCCAGGTGAAGGGCGGCTTGTCGTGCGCGATGGCCACCACCACGATCAGGCCGAAGGCGAGCAGGATGAAGCGCTTCCAGGTGATGCTCACCAGCCACGTCCCGTAGGCATGGAAGGCGCGCACCGTCGCCGCCGCAAAGCGCTGCCAGCGCGCATGCCATGGGTGGGGGGCCGTCGGGCCGGGAGGGGTGGCGTTCATGGGGCTTCCGAGGGGCAGGCGGGGGCAGGTGGGGGCGGCGGATGCTGCGCACTGTACGCAGCACGCCAGGCACTTCCAGCGCCCGTCGACGCGGTGCCGTGTCGGGGCTACAGGCTGCAACGGCCGCCGACAGACCGGCGGGATTTTTTTGGCTACCGCCTTCCGATAGACCAGCAAGTGCCCGCTTGCCGAGACCCGCCGCGCCGACGATGCCCTTCGTGCCCTGGACCCGCCCGCACCGCCTCGCCGCGGTGGACAGCGCCAAGCTCGGGGCGCGCCTGGCCGAAGGCGACGCCGCGGCGGTGGACGAGCTCTACCGCCACGAGGCCGGCCCGGTCTGCCGCTATGCGCTATGCGCTATGCGCTATGCGCTATGCGCTGGGGGGCAACGTGGGCTGGGCTGCCGACGCCACGCAGGAGGCGTTCGTCGCGCTGGCCTTGCGGCCCGAGGGCTTCGACGCAGACGAGAGCACTGCCGCCGCCCTGTTACCCGAGCAGCGCCTGGTCGGACCGCGATACCGGCATTTTTGCGGGTGTAAGCGCCTGCTTACAGTGAGATGCCTGTGGCCAATGCCAGCAGCAGCGTGGCGAGGGCGGCGCAAGCCACCAGCCGCAGCAAGTGCAGGTCGGCGGCGTCGGCACTGGCCAGCAGGTCGGCAGCGTCGCCCGTGTCCAGGCGGATGGGCAGGTGGGTGGCACGGGCGAGTTCGGTGGCGCAGGCGCGTGTGTCGGCGAAGTCGAGTCGTGTCGTTGGCGCATTGCTGAACATGGCGGGGCCCCCTGGCGGCTTGGTGATCGGCAACCGCGCTGCGGTGGCCATGCCCAGGTTGTAGGCGGCACGCCGTTACGCGGCCGTTACGCGACCGTTTTGCGCCACGCCGGCACCGTTCAGGCCGTCTTCAGGCCTGCGGGTGCCGGCCCCAGCAGCTGGCGGTGCAGCGGGTGCTGCTGCAGGAAGCCGTCGGCGAACTCGGGCGCCACATGCGCGGCCGCCGTGGTGCGCAGCCAGGCTTGGCCGGCCTGCCAGACGGTGGCGGCAGCCTCGGTCTGGCCGGCCCGCGCCAGCGCACGCGCCGGCGCCAGCCAGCGCAGGGCGCGGTCGGCGTGCAGGGCCTCGGTGTCTTCGGACAGCACCAGAGCACGCCGCGCCAGGTTGGCCGCGGCGCCGCCGTCGGCGTCGGCGTTGGCATCGGGCGTGGCCAACGCCGTGGCGTGCAGCAGCGCGCCCAGCTCGGCGCCGTGCAGGTGCAAGCCGTGCGCTTCGTCGGCCACGGCCAGCAGGCGCGGCACGGCCGCCGCTGCGTCCAGCGCCAGGGCCTGCTCGGTGTGCACCACCAGGCGCAGCTCGGGCCAGCCGTCGCGCGGCGCCAGCGCCTGCGCCTCGGCCAGCAGCGGCGTGCTGTCCTGGCGCAGCCGCCGCTGCAGTCGCGCCATCAGCACCAGCCAGCGCACGGCGTAACGGGCCGGCATGCGGCGCGCCGCCGTCAGCGCGTCGCCGCCCAGCACCTGGCCGGCGCGGGCGTGCTGGCCGAGGTCCAGCCAGACCTGCGCTAGGTGCAGGCGCGCCACCGGCACACGCGATGGGTTGCGTTCGGCCAGGATCTCCTCGGCGCGCCGGCACCATTCCAGCGCCGCGCCGTAGCGGCCGGTGGCGCGTTCACATTGCGCCTGCAGCGTGGCGATGTAGCCGGCGCTGCTGCCGGCCATCTCGTAGGTGCTGACCATCAGCTGGGCCTGTGCCAGCTGCGCGCTGGCGCCGGCTACGTCGCCGGCGTCGAGGCGGCTGCTGGCGTAGTTGGCCAGCAGCGTGGCGTGTTCGGCGTGGTCGCCGTGGGCGCGGCTCAGCGCCACGCCGTGTTCGTAGTGCGCCTGCGCGTCGGCCGGACGGCCGAGGTTGCTGAGCACGACCGCCAGGTTGCCGTGGAACTCGGCGGCCTCGTCGGCCGGCGCGTGGGCCAGTATCCACGGCTCGGCCGCGCGCATGTGCGGCAGCGCGGCGTCGAAGCGGCCGGCCAGGCTGAGCGCCGTGCCCAGGCGCTGGCGCAGCGTCGCGACGAGCCCCACGTCGTCCAGCGGCGCGGCCAGCGCCAGCGCGGCTTCGCCCTCGGCCACGGCGGCGGCGAAGTCACCCAGCACGGCGCTGTACCAGGCGCGATCGCCAGCGGCCTGCGCCTGCTGTAGCGGCGTGCGCGCCAGCGCCTGCAGGCGTTCCAGCAGCGGCAGGCCGTCGGCCTGGCGGATGGTGTTCATGTGGCCTTCGATGGCGTCGCGCACCAGCGCAAAGGCCTCGTCGGGCCGCGCCGCGGCCGCGGCGATGTCGGCGGCGCGCAGCAGGAAGCTGATGCGCTCGCCCGCGCGCAGCGCGCGGTGGGCGCGCTCGGCCGCGGCGCGCAGTGCCGGCAGCGCACGGGCACGCTGGCCGGCGGCTTCCCAGTGCGCGGCCACGCGCGCCGGGTCGATGGCGCGCAGGGCCGGGTGCGGCGCCGTATCGATAGCGCGCAGCGACGGATGCGGCGCCGCGTCTGCGGCGAACATCGCCGCGCCGGGTGCCGGCGCGCCTTCCTGCATCTCGAGCCAGGCGGCGGTCTGGCCGTGCAGGTGGCGCGCGATGATTTCGGGCAGGCCCTGCAGCACGGCGTCGTGCACGAGGTCGTGCGCAAAGGCCTCGCCGCGCATCACCTGCTGGGCCTCGAGCTCCGCCCAGGGATCGGCCAGGTCGAGCGCGCTGCGGCCGAGCAGGTGGCCGGCGAGCGCGATGCCGAAGTCGACGCCGGCCACGGCCGCCACACGCGCCAGCTGCAGCGCGCCGGGTGTCAGCCGTGCCAGCTGCTGGCCGATCAGCGCCGCCAGGCTGTCGGGCTGCGGCAGCGGCTGGGCAGCCGTGCCGGCGCCCCCGGCCGACAGGTCGGCCAGCTTGCCATCGGCCCAGGCGAGCTTGAGCGTTTCCAGCGCAAACAACGGGTTGCCGCCCGTGCGCTGGCACAGCGTGGTGGCCAGCGCCGCCACCGCGGCGTCGCCCAGCGCGGGCAGGGCCAGCGAGGCGACAAATTCGGCCATCTGCGGCGGCGTCAGCGGCTGCAGCGTGAGCCGGGTGTGCGGGCCGGCCGTGGCCAGCGTGTGCAGCAGCTGGTACAGCCGCGTGCCGGGTGCGGCCGGGCGCAGGCCCAGGCACCAGTGCGGCAGGCTGTCGGCGCGCGCCTCGCGCGGCGCCGACCACAGCACCTGCAGCAGCTCGAGGCTGGCGTCGTCGGCGAAGTGCAGGTCGTCCAGCGCCAGCGTGTCGACGCCGCGGCAGCGCTGCAGCAGCGCCATCACCGGTTGCGCCAGCGGCTGCTGCAGCGCCGCCGCGCTGGCGCCGCCGGCATCGGCCAGTTCGGGCAGCAGGGGCGCCAGCGCGCGGTGCAGCGCGGGGTCGGCGGCCGCGGGGTCGTGGTCGAGCAGCTGGCGCAGCGCGCGCGCCAGCGTGGCGTAGGGCACCAGCGCGTCGCCGGGGCGACCGCTGCTGTGCAGCACGCCTGACCGCTGTGCCGCCAGCGACTGCAGCAGGCGTGACTTGCCCATGCCGGCCTCGCCCACCAGCACCACCATCTGGCCCGCCGCGAGGCCGCGCTGAAGCGCGGCGAGTTCGGCGTCACGCCCCACCAGGCGCGGCGGCCGCAGCACGGTGGCCGGCAGCATGCTGCGCACGCTGGCGCTGCCCGTCACCGGTGCCGACTGCTCGATGGCCGCCAGCAGCGCCAGCGTCGGCGCCGATGGTGCGGCGCCGACCTCGTGCTTGAGCAGCTGCTCGCAGCGGTCGAAGGCCAGCAGCGCCGCGGCGCGGTCGCCACGCAGGTAGTGCAAGCGCATGACGCGGCGGTGGGCGTCTTCCGACAGCGGCTCGGCGTCCAGCAGCGCCAGCGCCAGCGGCAGCGCCGCGGCGGCGTCGCCGGCGGCCTCGAGGGACTCGATGCGGTCTTCCTGCGCGCGCCTTGCCACCGCGCGGCGGGCTTCGCGGCGCTGCGTCAGCCAGCCGTCGAGCTCGGGCGCATCGGGCGCGCCGAGGTCGCCGAGCAGCGCGGCGGTGCCGTCCAGGTCGTGCCCGACACCCGGGGCCAGGGCCAGCAGCGTGCTGCCCGCCACCACGTCGCGGCCGAGCAGGCGGCGCAGCCTGAACAGGCGCTGGCGCATCGCATTGCGCGCCGCGTCGGCGCTGCTGGCGGGCCACAGCAGCAGGGCCAGGCGCTCACGCGTGCTCGGGCCTTCCAGCGCCAGCCAGGCCAGCAGCAGGGCGTCGGTGGCGCCCAGCGGCAGGCTGCGGCCGTCGATGCAGGCGCAGGGCGCGCCGGCCAGGCGCAGCAGGAGTGGGGTGTCGGACACGGCGCGCAGGATAGCCCGCGTTGCACGGGGTTCAGCCGAAGAGCTTGCCGCGCGCCTCGCTGGTGATCGCCGCCACGCAAGGGTGGCGGATGCGCCGCTCGACCGAGATGGCGTAGAAATCTTCCACCAGCTCGCTGCTGTGGCCGAGTACCTCGACGCCGAGCTGCGCGGCGATCTCGGCTTCGACGACGGCCGGCGCGATGAACACGCCGCGGCCCGCGCGGCCGAAGGCCTGCATCAGCGCGCTGTCGTTGAACTCGGCGACCACGCGCGGGCGCAAGCCGTGCTGCACCAGCCAGGCATCGACCTGCGGCCGCACCGACGAGCTGCCGCCGGGCAGCAGCATCGGTGCATCGTTCAGGCACTGCGGAAAGTCGCCCTGCAGCTGCGCACGCAGCGTGGCGGTGCACAGGAAGCTCATCGGCGAACTGCCCAACGCGTGGTTGAAGGCCTTCACGCTGAGGCGGCTGGTGAGCGGCTCGTCGGTGAGCACGAGGTCCAGGCGGTGCAGCGCCAGCTGCGCCATCAGGTCGTTGAACTGGCCTTCGACGCACACCAGGCGCACCGGCTGGGCCAGGTCCAGCGCCGGCGCCAGCAGGCGGTAGGCCACCGTCTTGGCCAGCACGTCCTCGATGCCGACACGGAACTCCAGTACCGCCAGACCGCTGCCGCGGTGTTCGCGCATCGCCGTTTCCAGCTCACCGCCGAGGGCGAAGATGTCGTCGGCATAACGCAGCGCGACACGGCCTTCGTCGGTCAATTCGAGGTTTCGGCCGCTCTTGCGGAACAAACGCCGCCCCAGGCGGTCTTCCAGCAGCTTGATCTGCGTCGACAGCGTCTGCGGCGTGGTGTGGAGCTGTTCCCCGGCGCGCACCACGCCGCCCGCCTTCGCCGTGACCCAGAAGTAGTAGAGGTGTTTGAAGTTCATGCCCGCAGTCTAACGATGCGTTTTTTCCGAAGTGATTTCATCAAAACTTCGAATTTACGGGTGGCCCCATTGTCCCTACATTGGCTGGGTTCGTTGCCCCCCTTCACTTCAGCCAAGGAGAACCACATGCGCATGAGCACCAAGGGTCGCTTTGCCGTCAATGCCCTCATCGACCTCACGCTGCGCGAGGCCGCCGGCCCGGTGGCACTGGCCACCATCAGCGCCCGCCAGCAGGTGTCGCTGTCCTACCTGGAGCAGCTGTTCAGCCGCCTGCGCCGCGACGGCATCGTCGAGAGCACACGCGGCCCCGGCGGCGGCTACACGCTGGGCCGGCCGGCGGCGCAGATCTCGGTGGCCGACATCGTCACCGCGGTCGACGACCCGCTGGAAAACGCCGACGGCGAGAGCACCGCCGACGGCCTGTCCCAGGCGCTGTGGCTGCGCCTGAACACCACCATGCTGGCGCACATGGCCACCATCACGCTGGCAAGCCTGGTCGACGAGCAGAAGGCCCACGGCGCCACCGTGGAAGCCAAGCCGGTGCGCCGCGCCATCGCGCCGCAACCGGTGTCCAAGCCGCCGCGCACGACGGCGCCGAATTCGGTGTTCGCTTTCGGACGCTCGTTCGCGCGCTGAGCCGCGCCCAGGCGGCTGCCGCCGGCGCGACACGCATCTGCCAAGCGCATGCCGCCGGCGTGGCACGTGCGGCGGCGTTGCCGCGCAGGGGCTGGCTCGTTCACCTCCGGGCCCCGCCCGGCGCGCCGAACAGCCAGCATCCATGCGGACTTCCCGCCTGCGGCGCACGGAAACTGGCTGGGGAAACCCCCAACGCATTGGGCTCAGGTGGGCCTCGCAACATCCCTTAAGCTGCTCCGCTGACCCGAAGCAGGCCCCGGGCATTCCGACCCCATCGTTGCAGGAGACACCATGACGAATTCGCGACAGGAGATCACCCCTACGGCAAGTGCCGCGGACAGCACGGCGCAGCCGCCGCAGACGCGCCGCAGCTTCTTCGGCAAGGCCGCCACCGCTGCGGTGGCCGCGCCCGTTGCCGGCTTTCCGATGATCGCCGCGGCGCAGGCGGCGGTGGTGCTGAAGATACAGGGCGCCTGGGGCCCGAACGACGTTTTCAGCGAAATGGCGCAGCAGTACGTCACCCGCGTCAACGAGATGGCTGGTGGCCGTCTGCGCCTGGAATACCTGCCCACGGGCGCCGTGGTCAAGACCTTCGAGATCATGGACGCGGTGAGCAAGGGTGTGCTCGACGGCGGCCACCACGTCTCGGGCTACTGGTACGGCAAGAGCAAGGTGGCCTCGCTGTTCGGCACCGGCCCGGTCAGCGGCGCCACGCCCGAGATCGGCCTCAGCTGGATCTACAAGGGCGGTGGCCAGGAGCTCTGGAACAAGCTGGTCAGCAAGCTCGAGCTGAACGTGGTGGGCTTCTTCTGCTTCCCCATGCCGTGCCAGCCGCTGGGCTGGTTCAAGAAGCCGGCGCCCAAGACCGCTGCCGGCCTGAAGGGCTTCAAGTACCGCACCATCGGCCTGGCCGCCGACCTGATGCAGGAAATGGGCATGGCCGTGGCCCAACTGCCCGGCGGCGAGATCGTGCCGGCCATGCAGCGCGGCGTGATCGACGCCTTCGAGTTCAACAACCCGACCTCGGACATGCGCTTCGGCGCCCAGGACGTGGCCAAGTACTACTCGATGGGTTCCTACCACCAGGCGCAGGAGTTCTTCGAGATCATCTTCAACAAGGCCAAGTACGACGCGCTGGCGCCTGACCTGAAGGCGATCCTGAAGTACGCCGCCGAGGCCACCTCGTCGGCCAACACGGCGCTGGCCCACGACCAGTACTCCAAGGATCTGCAAGAACTGATCGTCAAGCACAAGGTGCAGGTCTCGCGCACCTCGCAGGACATCTACAAGGGTCAGCTCAAGGCCTGGGACACCGTGACGTCCAAGCTCGAGAAGGAAGTCGACATGTTCAAGGAAGTCAACGACTCCTTCCGCGCCTGGTCGCGCCGTGTCGGCTTCTACCACTTTACCAACGAGGCCGACTACAAGCTGGCCTTCGAACACGTGCAGAAGATCAAGCTACCGAGCTGAAGCCAGCGCTGCCTGCAAAGCTGCCGAGAGCCCCCTCGGCAGCTTTTTTGCTTTTTCTTCCCTATCGCGCGGACACCCAAGATGGAAACCTGGATTCGGGTCACGGACGTCTTCAGCAAGGCGGTCGGTCATGCCTTCTCGTGGTGCGTGCTGGTACTTGCCGCCAGCACCTGCTACGAGGTCTTCATGCGTTACGTGCTCAACAGCCCCACGGTGTGGGCCTTCGACATCAGCTACATGATGTATGGCGCGCTGTTCATCATGTCGGGCGCCTATGCGCTGTCGCGTGGCTCGCACGTGCGGGGTGACTTCATCTACCGCAAGTGGCGGCCGCGCACGCAGGCCAAGGTCGATCTCGTCCTGTATTTCCTGTTCTTCTTTCCCGCCATCTTCGCGATGGTCTTCACCGGGGCGCGCTACTCCTTCGAGTCGGCGCGCATCCTGGAGTCCAGCGTCAACAGCCCCGCCGGCGTGCCGGTGTGGCCGTTGAAGCTGATGATCTTCGTGGCTGGCCTGACGCTGCTCATCGCCGGCATCGCCGAGGTCATGCGCTGCCTGCTGTGCATCCGCAATGGCAAATGGCCGGCACGCACGGGCGACGTCGAGGAACTGGAAGTGGTCCTCCTGAAGCAACACGCCGGAGAGACTGCGCAATGAGTGATCCCGTCGTCGCCCTGGTCATGCTGGGCCTGTTCATCATTTTCATCTTCCTGGGTTTCCCCATCGCCTTCACGCTGATGGCCATGGGCATCAGCTTCGGCTACTACGCCTACTACACCGGAGGCGAGCAGTTCTGGGACAACCGCATCTTCTACCTCTTCACGCAGAACACCTTCAGCGTGATGAACAACGATGTGCTGATATCGATACCGCTCTTTCTGTTCATGGGCTACATCATCGAGCGGGCGAACATCCTCGACCGCCTGTTCCACAGCCTGCAGATCGGCCTGCGCTTCCTGCCGGGTTCGATGGCGGTGGCAGCCCTGGTCACCTGCGCGCTCTTCGCCACCGCCACCGGCATCGTCGGTGCGGTGGTCACGCTGATGGGCCTGATCGCGCTGCCGGCCATGCTCAAGGCGGGCTATGACCAGAAGCTGTCCGCGGGCGTCATTACTGCCGGCGGCACATTGGG
>JBBRBW010000125.1:0-11936 GCA_038205425.1 Burkholderiales bacterium
GCTGATTTGAGGCCCAGGGATGACGTCAGGGCGTCCACCAGACACCTGGGGCGCTTCGTGCCGGCCGAATCCGCCGCGCGGGGTCTTAAAAACTTGCTGGCTTCGGTCAAAGCGCTGCAGTCGGACTCAAGTCCGACAGGCGCCTAGCTGAGACTGCTTCAAGCCGGCGGCCATCGGACGCCGACCGGTGCCTCAGGATCATGAGCGACTGCTGCGGAGAAAGAGCGCATTGAGCGAGATGGGTCAGGTTAAAGGTTGACCGCCAGATAGCCGCCCTTCGCAAGTACCTCCTTATGGCCGATCGCGGGTTTCCACGAATGTCAGCGGCCTGGCAGTCCAGTTCGAACGACCGCAGTGCGGCCGTGAGATCGGCGAAGTGGCTGGCAGCCGTCGACCCTTCAGCGACATTCAGGCCGCTGATCCGAGAGCCGGATCGCGGCGGTTCACACTGACGCAGATCATTGCCGCAGAGATTCCAGCGCACCCTCCGAGCGGATCAATTCGCCTGATCAAGTCACCTCGATGCCATCGGCTCGGTTGGAGAGCAGGCTGTGCGCACTCCCACGCCGACCTCAGCCATCTTCGCGTACCGCTTGGTAGGCGGCTTGCAATGCGCGCATCATCGATGCATGCAGGCTGCCCAGCTTCGGAAGCTGCCCATGCGGCGCTTGCGCGGGTACGGTGAAGAATTCTTCGGTCCAGGGCAGTTCGATCCGCTGCCTCAGATCGAACTTGGTGTCGAAGGAGAGGCCGGCAGTGCCGTAGGCGGCCGGATGGCCTTGCCTGGTGATTGCGAACTCTCCCGCGCGAAGCCGCTGCAGCCCTTGGGATGTGCCATAGGCGACGGTCACGGCAACGCCGTCCTCTTTCTCGGTGACCTCGCACACGAGCGCGGGTCGAGGCTTCGGTCCAGGGCGTCGCCGCGGTAGCTCGGGGAAATGGCACCAGACGATGTCGCCAGGTGTCGGGGACGCCCAGATCGCCACGTCAGAACAACGACTGCTTTGTCACGATCCTGCCCTTGGGCAAGGCAGCATCAGCGATCTTCCGCAGGTCCCGGAGTTCTCGCGCCGACAGGGGGCCCTCGTCCGCTTCGTAGGCTGGCAGTTCGTCTTTGGCAAGGCGCGAAAGCGCCATGTGCACGACTTCCGTTTCCGACAAATCGAACCGCTCTGCCATAGCCTTGACGGTTTCACGGGTGACGCCGAACTGTGTGTCGCGACTGCGGAACTTGAGCAGCAGGCTGGATGTGGCGGCAGGCATGTCGACTCCTTCTAATATATAGGAAGTATATATTGTTCCAGCCGACCAAGGGCGGCACAGCGACGTTCCGGCACTCACTCGGTCATCCTCGCACCCGATAGCTGACACCGGCGACAGGCAGGACTTGGCCGGGACTGCCAGTTCGTGGTCAAGCCCGGCAGCGGTCATTCACCCGATCGAACGATCGGTGTCGACGACCGTGACCATCGGCACCGACCCATCAGAGACAGCAGCAACTCACGCACCTCGGCCGCCGGCAGGGTCTGCAGGATGACAGAGCCCCGCCTACCGACGTGAAGAGCGGTCGGCGAGTACCCAACTGCACCATCATGCCGTGCAGTTCCAGGCTGCCGCTGCGCACCGCGCAGAGTAATAGTCCGACCAACCCCGTCCTTGTGCGACTGCCTGCCGCTGACCAGCATCTGAGCTGAAGAGTGCCACCGCTTGATGGTGTGCACCAGCAGGAGATGGTGCACACCATGAAGACAGTGGCAGGGCTCAGCGGCGCGTCTCGGCGCCAGCACGAGAAGTCATTCAAGGCAGCGTTGGTCGAGCAGTGCCTGGTGCCGGGCGCGTCGGTGGCGGCCGTTGCATTGGCCGGCGGCATCAACGCCAACTTACTGTTCAAGTGGCGGCGCGATCACCTGCGCTCGAAGCGGCTGAGCGGCGCGGCGTCATCGGCTGTGCTGCTCCCCGTGGTGGCCCCGGGCGTGGATGCCGACGCGGTCCATTCGCAGCTATCCGCGCCGTTGCCGGCATCGACCCCGATGGCAGTGGCAGTCCACCGCACGGCGCGCATTGCCGGCACCATCGAACTCGACATGGCCGGCGCCGTACTGCGCTTGCGCGGCCCGGTCGACGAGGTCAGCCTGTGCAGCGTGTTGCGCGCGCTGCGCCAGAGCACATGATCGGCCAGCGCGCTGGCACGCGAGTGTGGCTGGCCGCCGGCGTCTCCGACATGCGCTGCGGCATCGACAGCCTGGCCGTTAAGGTGCAGACCGTGCTGGTCGAGGATCCCTACGCCGGCCATGTCTTCGCCTTCCGCGGCCGACGCGGTGACCTGGTCAAGCTGCTGTGGAGCGACGGCGACGGCATGTGCCTGCTGACCAAGCGCTTGGAGCGGGGCCGCTTCGTCTGGCCGCAGGCCGACACCGGCAGCGTGGCATCGAGCGCCGCGCAGCTGTCGATGCTGCTTGAAGGCATCGAATGGCGCCGGCCTGAACGCACCTGGCAACCACGCGCAGCGGCATAGCGCGGCCCCTCGTCGGTTGACGGGACATCTCCCGTTGTGAGTGGCAGCAGCCGCTGCCACAGTCACGGTCATGAATTCCGAGGATCTGCTCGCCAACAACGTCGCCATAAGCGGCGGGTGGGGTGGCGAACTGCGGCGCACGCAGGAGTCCTTGAAGATCGCGCTGCTGACCATCGACAAGCTCAAGCTCGAACTGGCGTACCTGCGGCGCATGAAGTACGGCCGCTCCAGGGAGCAACTCGAACACGCGCAACTCGAACTGGTGGGCGGCATGGTTGCGGTGCCTGCCGCCGAGCAGGCATTCAACGTCACCGCCATCGAGGTCGGTCCAAAGAAGCGTGCAGCCAAGCAGCGTCCTGGACTGCGCGAATTGCCCGAACATCTGCCACGCCGCACGGTTGGCAGAATGTGCGCATGCGCATCAAGCTGGTCGAAGACCTGCCGATGGCCAGCAGTGCCGAGCTGTACCAGCTCAGCTGGGTGATCGAGCAACTGCTGGCTGTCGGCGCGTCACGGTGTTCGACGAGGCCAGTCGCAGCCACTTCACGATGCCTTACGCGGCCATCGTGACGACGCAGCCCGACGGCACAGACACAGGTGCAGTGGCATCAGCCCCTGCCAAGCCCACCCCGCCACCGGAGATCGCCAGCCGCGCCGACTTCCGCGTGGGCAATCGCGTGAGCTTCACCGACCGCGACCTGCAGCACCGGGTGGGGCTGATCGTGCGCATCAACCAGCGCACCGCTACGCTGGACTGCGACGGTCAGACCTGGCGCGTTGGCTTCGGCTTGTTGCGTCCGATCGTTGACATCTGAATGGCGCCGCCGTCAATGACGGCCTTGGTCGGCCGATTACCGCGCAGACGTACTCGCTGCCGCTGCGCAGTATCAGCCAGGCGATGCTGCCGGTTTGCTCGGCCAGCTGCTGCAGGTGTGTTTCGGCCGCGTGCCGGAAGCGGGTATAGCCGGGCAGCGAAAGGCCCAATTCATAGAGCATGGGCCTGGGGTAATGACGCCGGTCGCTGCCGCGCTGCTGCACGAAGCGTTCACGCACTAGGCAGGCCAGCACACGGTGCGCCGTACCCTTGTCAATCTCGCAGCATGCGGCCAAATCTGAAAGTCGCCAGCCGAACTCACCCCGGGCTGCCAGTTCTCGCAACATCCGCAGCGCCCTTTCCAAGCTCTGCGTGCCCTAGCCCTGCGGCGAACGCGCCGAGTTCATCGGCCCAGCCTCCACAGCGCCAGACCGCACAGCGACAGCGGCAGCGCAGTGGCCGCGAAAGCCACGCCGTGGCTTTGCGTGCCGGCGGCCACGACTCCGAAGAGCGGCGGGCCCAGCACCACACCCAGGTAGGTGAAAGCCAGCGTGCCGCCCGTGGCGGCGCCGGCTTGGCCGGGCGGGGCCAGCCGCGCGACGGCGGCGAGGTAGACCCCGTTCCAGCCGATGGCCGTTGCGCCGAAGGCCGCCAGCGCCAGCAGTACCAGCACCGACGGTGTCTGCGGCCCGAGCAGCGGCGCCACGGCGGCGCTGGCCACCATCATCGCGCACAGGGCCATCAGCGTGCGGCGGGCACCCGGGCCCTGGTCGGCGATCCAGCCCCAGAGCACACGCCCGACCACCCCCGCACTCTGCGACACCGCCAAGGCCAGGCCCGCGGCCAACAGCGCCCAGCCGAGGTCGGCGGTGAGCCAGGTCACGGCGTATGCAGTGAGACAGACCTGCACCGCCGAAAACACGAATGAGCAGCCGGCCAGGGTGCGCAGCTCGGGTCGCGCCCAGACCATGCGTACCGGTTTCAGAAGACTGACCGGGCTGGGCCAGGCGCCTGCAGGCGTCAGGCCGACGTCAAGCGTGCGCCGCAGTACCTGGGCCAGCGCGCCACATGCCAGGCAGGCCAGCGCAATGGCGCCCAGCGCCCATTGCCAGTTGCTGGTCAGCGTGAGCGGCGGTACGGCCAGGCCGGCCAGCACGCCACCCAGCGGTACGCCGGTCTGCTTCAGCGAGAACACCAGCCCCAGGCGGTGCGGCGGCGTGGCGCGCGCCAGGATCTGCGAGCTTGCCGGCGTGATCGGCCCGTAGCCCAGGCCCAGCACGAAGGCGCCCAGCGTCGCCAGCACCAGCCCACCGCTGCAGAGCAGGCCAAGGCCGGTGGCACAAGCCAGGAGCGACATCTGGCTGGTGCGTATTGCGCCGTGATGGGTGATGAAGTGGCTGCAGAGCACCGAAGCCACCATGGCCCCGAGGTAGACGAGCGCGATGTACAGGCCCACCGCCGACGCGGGCAGGCCCAGCTGCGCGGTGACCACCGGCCCCACTGCAGTGGGGCCGATGGCGGCAGCCGATGCCAGGGCCTGAATGGCCAGCGTGATGGCCAGTGCCGGCGCGGCGGCGGATCGCTCAGGGTTAGTCACAGATTGACGGTATTTTGAATCGACTTTCATAATACCGAAATCATGAGTGCTGTCATCAGTCGTTCTCCCGTACGTTCGCTGGAAGTGCTGGACGCCTTCCGTGTTGCCCGACAGCCGCTGTCGATGTCGGAGATCGCCCGACTGGCGCAAATGCCGCTGTCCACTTGCCACGGCCTGGTGCGCGCACTGGAGCACCACGGTTTCCTCTACTTCCTGAGCCCGCGCGAGGCCTACCCGACCAGGCGGCTGTGGGACATGGCCTCGGTGATCGAGGCCAATGACCCGCTGGCCCAGCGACTGGCGCCGGCACTGCAGGCACTGCGCGATGCCACCGGCGAAACCGTCATCCTGGGCACGCGCCAGCACGACCAGGTGCTGTACCTGCAGGTGGTGGAAAGTGCCCAATCTATCCGCTACTCGTCGCGCGCTGGCGACCACAAGCCCCTGCATTCCAGTGCCGTCGGTAAGTGCCTGCTGGCCACGCTGGACGATGCGGCACTGGACGCCTGGCTGACCGCGCAGCCACTGCCGCGCATCACCGGCGCCACGCTCACCGAGGCGCAAGCCCTGCGACGCGACTTGGCGCAGGGCCGCGCACGCGGCTGGCAAGTGACACGCGGTGAGAACGTCGCCGACGTGATGGCCGTCGCGGCGCCGCTGCTGCTGGGCACGCTGAGCTTGGCGCTGGCGGTGGCCGGGCCCATGCACCGCATGGCCGCGGCGGAAGCGCGTACGGCCGATGCCCTGCTCGCCTGCGCTCGCCAGATCGGCCGCCACAGCCTGTTCGGCCTCACCGCCACGGAAGTAGCGTCACATGGCTGAAGAGTCGCCCCTGCACGCCACGCTGGGCGGCGCGGTGCTGCGCCTCACCGTCGACCGCCCCGCGCGCCACAACCCGCTGTCGCGCCCGGTACTGGCGGCGCTGCGCGCGGCGCTGCACGAGCACGCCGCCGATGAGCGCCTGCGTTGCGTGCTGCTCACCGGCGCCGGCGACCGCTACTTCGCCGCCGGTGGCGACGTGCACGAACTCGACGCCGTGCGCACGCCCGAACAGGCACGCGAGATGTCCGACGAAGGCCGTGCCGCTCTGGACGCGGTGCGCGAATTCCCCGTGCCCGTGATCGCGGTGATGCACGGCGACGCGCTGGGCGGCGGTGCCGAACTGGCGTTGGCCTGCGACTTCCGCCTCATGCGCGAAGGCGCGCACATCGGTTTCGTGCACGGCCGGCTGGCCATCACCTCGGCCTGGGGCGGCGGGCCCGACCTCACCGCGCTGGTGGGCCCGGCCCGCGCGCTGCGCATGACGGCGCGTTGCGAACTCGTACCAGCCACCACCGCGCTGGCCTGGGGGCTGGCCGATGCCGTCGCACCCGACCGCGCGGCGCTGGACGCCGCCGTCACCGATTTCATCGCGCCGATGCTGCGCCAGTCGCGCCACGCGCTGCACGCCTGCACGCTGCAGGCGCGTGCAATGAAACGTGGCCTGCCGCAGAGCCAGCGCCGCGAGATCGAACAAGGCCATTTCGTCGACGCCTGGGTGCATGCCGAGCACTGGGCCGCGGTCGACCGTTTCCTGCAGCGCAAAGAAGGCAAGCCATGAACGCCGACCTCCGAACCCCGCGTGTGCCGCCCCAGCTCACGCAGACCAGTGCCTCGGGGCTGGAGGTGCCGGTGCGTGTCGGGCCCGAGGCGGTGGATACGTCGCGTGTCGGCGAGGCCGGCGCCACGCCCTTTACGCGCGGCATCTTCGCCGACGGTTTCCGCGGCCGGCTCTGGACCATTCGCCAGTATTCGGGTTTCGGCACCGCCGAGGAGTCGAACGAGCGTTACCGCTTCCTGCTCGACCAGGGGCAGACGGGGCTCTCCGTGGCGCTCGACCTGCCCACGCAGTGCGGGCTGGATCCGGTGCACACGATGGCGCGGCCCGAGATCGGCAAGGTGGGGGTGTCGCTGTCGAACCTGAGCGAAGCCGAGATCCTGTTCCAGGGCCTCGATCTCGGCAAGATCTCGACCTCGTTCACCATCAACGGCACCGCGGCCATCGTCTACGCGATGTACCTGGCGGTGGCCGACAAGCAGGGCGTGCCGCGCAGCGCGCTCACGGGCACGATACAGAACGACATCCTGAAGGAGTACGTGGCGCGCGGCACCTGGATCTTTCCGGTACGGCCGTCGATGCGGCTGATCGCCGACTCCATCCTCTACTCCAACGACGAGACACCGCGATTCAACCCCATCAGCATCGCCGGCGCGCACGTGCGCGACGCCGGCGCGACGGCGGTGGAAGAGATGGCCTATACGCTGGCCAACGGCCTGGCGTACGTCGACGAACTGCAGCGCCGCGGCGGCGACATCGAGAAGTTCGCCAAGCGCCTTTCTTTCTTCTTCTACGTGCACATGGACCTCTTCGACGAGGTCGCCAAGTTCCGCGCCGGGCGCCGGCTGTGGGCGAAGCTGATGCAGGAGCGTTACGGCGTCACCGACCCCAAGGCGCAGATGTTCCGCTTTGGCGTCGTGTGCGGCGGTTCGTCGCTGGTGGCGGCACAGCCGCACAACAACATCGTGCGCGTGGCGGTCGAGACCATGGCCGCGGTGATGGGTGGCGCGCAGTCCGTCTTCACCTGCGCGTTCGACGAGGCCTTCCAGATCCCGACCGAGTTCTCGGCCGAGATCGCGGTGCGCACGCAGCAGATGATCGCCTACGAAAGCGGCATCGCACGTACCGTCGACCCACTGGGCGGCAGCTACTTCGTCGAGCAGCACACCGATCGTATGCAGGCCGCGGTAGAGGCCGTCATGAAGGAAATCGACGACTACGGCGGCGTCGTCAAGGCCATCGAGGACGGATGGCTGCAGATGCGTCTGGCCGAGCGCGGCCTGGAACGCAAGATGCGCGTCGACAGTGGCGAAACCGTCATCGTCGGCCAGAACCACTTTCGCCGCGAAGGCCAGACGAATGACTTCGGCGAGGTCTTCCGCCTCGACCCCACGGTGGCGCAGCGCGTGCTCGAGAAGTACCAGCGCACGCTGGACACTCGCAGCGCCACGCAGGTTGAAGGCAGCCTGCAGCGCCTGGGCAGCGCCGCTGCGCAGGACCGCACGAACCTGATGCCCTACCTCGTCGACTGCTGCCACGCCTATGCCACCGTGGGCGAGATGGTCGAACGTCTGAAAGCCGAGTGGGGTGAATTCCAGGAGCCCGTCAGACTATGACCACCGACACCGCCATGCCCTTGCCCGCTGCGACACCACTGCGGGGCCGCCGCATCCTCATCGCCAAACCCGGGCTCGACGGCCACGACATCGGGGCCAAGATCATCGCGCTGACGCTGCGCAACGCCGGTGCCGAAGTCATCTACACCGGCCTGCGCCGCAGCCCCGAGCAGATCGTGCGCGTGGCCATCGACGAGGGTGTCGACGCCATCGGCCTGAGCATCCTCTCGGGCAGCCACCACGAGCTGACGCGGCAAGTGGTGGAGCAGCTGCACGCGGCCGGCGCACACGAAATCAAGGTGTTTGTCGGCGGCACCATTCCGGCCGAAGACCGCGCCGTGCTGCAGGCGCTGGGTGTGCAAGGGGTGTTCGACAGCGATATGGCGCTGCAGGACGTCGTCGACGCGCTGGCTGGGGCTCTTGCATGAGCGGCCCGCTGAGCGGCATCCGCATCCTGGAGATCGGCCACATGCTGGCCGGCCCCTACTGTGGCCTGCTGCTCGCCGACCTCGGCGCCGAGGTCATCAAGATAGAGCCCGCCGAGGGCGACATCGCGCGGCGTGTGTCGCCGCACCAAGTGGGGCCGCACAACGCCTATTTCGCGAGCCTGAACCGCAGCAAGAAGAGCGTGGTGCTCGACCTCGCTTCGCCCGCGGGCCAGGCCGCGCTGGCAAAGCTGGTGCAGGGCGCGCACGGCCTGGTGTGCAACCTGCGGCCCAGCGCCGTCCATAAGCTGGGGCTGACCTACGAGGCCCTGGCGCAGCACAACTCGCGCCTGGTCTGCGTCGCGCTGACGGGTTACGGGCTCAGCGGCCGTTTCGCCGACCAGCCCGCCTACGACTACGTGGTGCAGGCGCGGACCGGCGTGATGGCCATCACCGGCGAGCCCGACGCGCCGCCCACCAAGACAGGCTATTCGGCGGTCGACAACTCGTCCGGCATCATGGCCGCTTTGGGCCTGCTAGCGAAGATCGTCGAAGGCCAGGGCGGCCAGGTCGACGTGGCGATGAGCGACGTCATGCTCTCGCAGCTGAATTACCTGGCCGGTGCCAGCCTGAACGCCGGTGAGGCACCGCAACGCTACGCCCACTCGGCACACCCCTACATGGTGCCGGCGCAGCTCTTCCGCACCACCGACGGCTGGGTGACGCTGTTCATCACGCACGACGGTTTCTGGAGCAAGTTCTGCAACGAAGTGGGCCGCCTCGAGTGGCTGAACGACCCGCGCTTCGCGACCATGGAGGGCCGGCGCACCCACCGCGAACCGGTGCTGGCGGCCATTGCCGAACTGCTGCAGGGCGGCACGTCGGCACATTGGGTGGCACGGCTGGCGCCGCTGGGCATCGTGGTGGCGGCCGTCGACACGCTGGAGAACGCACTCGCCGGCGAACTGGTGCAGGAACGCGCCATGGTGGTGGACCTGCCCTGCGACACGGCGCGCCTGCGCGCCGTGGGCTCACCGATCAAGTTCTCGGATTCGAACCCGGCCTATGGCGCGCCGCCGCTGCTGGGCGAACACAACGCCGAGGTGCTGGGGTGAGCGCGTGACTGCCGCCAGCCTGGACCGGCTGGCGCTGGGCCGTGCGCTTACGCGGGCCGCCAACGCCAGCGTCGAGCAGATCCTCGCCGCGCCCGATTGCGACGCATCGGGCGCGGCACTGCGCATCGGCCTCACCGGTCCGCCGGGCGCCGGCAAGAGCAGCCTGGGCGGCCGGCTGGCGCTGCTGCGTGCGCAGCGCCACCGCATCGGCATGCTGGCCATCGACCCCAGCAGCCCACGCAGTGGCGGCGCCATCCTGGGCGACCGCATCCGCATCGACGACCTGGAAGGCGCCGGTGAGCTCTTCGTGCGCTCACTGGCCTCGCGCGCCGCAGCCGACGGCCTGGCCGACAACCTGCCCGAACTACTGCAGGTGATGGAGCGCGCCGGTTTCGACGAAGTGCTGGTCGAAACCGTAGGCGTCGGCCAGGCCGAACATGCTGCGCGCAGCCTCGTCGACACCCTTGTACTGGTGCTCAACCCCGGCAGCGGCGACGCCGTGCAGGCAATGAAGGCCGGCATCATGGAGATGGCCGACGTCTACGTCGTCAACAAGGCCGACCTCGCCGGAGCGGCGCAACTGGTGGGCGACATCCGCCGAGTTCTGCAGATGCTGCCGCCCCCGCCCGGGGCCTGGCTGCCGCCAGTGCTGACGACCTCGATCCAGGACGCCGACTCGATAGCCGCGCTGTCTGACGCCATCGACCAACACCTGACCTGGCAACGTGCCTCGGGCATCGCCCAGCATCGGCGCACCGAACGTGCGCGCTACCGCCTGCGCAGCCTGCTCGAGCGCCGTGTCGCCGAAACCCTGATTGCCCTGCCCACCTGCGCACTGCAGGGCCCCTTGCATAGTCAGGTTGCCGCTGCGCTCGCTGGCATGGCGCTGGTCGCAGCCACCCCGCCCCAAGTCCCACACCCATAACAGGAGACATGTCCATGCACGCTGTTCGTAGAACCCTCATGACCGCCGCGGTGGCGGCCATTGCCAGCCTCGCCCTCAACGCTCATGCCCAGGTCTTTCCGGCAAAGCAGGTGCGCATCGTCGTACCGCAGACGCCGGGTGGCGCATCGGACACGCTGGCCCGAGTCATGGCGCAGAAGCTCTCGGTGCGCTGGGGGCAGACGGTTGTTGTGGAAAACAAGGCCGGTGCCGGCGGCAACATCGGCATGGAGGAAGTGGCGCGCGCACCCGGCGACGGATACACGCTGCTGATGAGCTATGTCGGCACGCACGCCATCAATGGAGCGCTCTACTCGAAGCTTCCCTTCGATCCCGAGAAGGACTTTGCGCCCGTCGCCACCCTGGCCACGCTGCCTTTCGTGGCGGTGGTGAATCCGCAGTTGCCGGTGAAGACGCTGCACGAGCTGGCAGAACTTTCGAAGAAGCAGCAGGTGGCCTACGGCTCCGCCGGCAATGGCTCGGTAAATCATCTACTGGGTGAGATGGTCAATGCTGCCGCGGGCATCAAAATGCTGCACGTGCCCTACCGCGGCGCGGCGCCGGCAATGACCGACCTTCTGGGCGGACAAATCCAGGTCGTGTTTACCAGCATGCCCTCGGTGGCTGGTTTCATCCGTGATGGTCGCCTGCGCCCGTTGGCCGTCACCAGCGCCAAGCGCGCGGCGGCTTTTGGCGACATCCCGACCGTCGCCGAATCGGGCTACGCCGGCTTCGATGTCAACCCTTGGTTCGGCCTGTTTGCCCCTGCGGCAACCCCGGCCGCCGTGGTGCGTCAGTTGAATGCCGACATCAATGCCACACTGCGCGACCCTGAGGTGGTCGCCAAGTTCACCGCCACCGGCGCCGAGGTTTACAACACCGACCCCGAGCAGTTTGCTGCCTTGCTGCGCGCCGACATCGCCAAGTGGTCGGAAGTCGTGAAGCGCTCGGGCGCGAAGGTCGATTGAAGACGACTGGTCTGTGGCATTGACTGCGCCCAGACGCCGCCGGCTTGACCGCTGGCGGCGCCTGGCGAAACCCGGGCAAGCGCAGATCATGAGCTGGAAATCGAGCATCGCTCGACGGTAGGAGGAAGCTCCAAACCGGCCTCTCATGAACGACAGGTACTGGCCGATTGCCGTCTGTCACCCCCACATCTTTTCGCAAACGAAACGAAGGGGAAGGGGCGCCGCAGCGCACCTTCCCCGAGCAGACCCACTGACGAAACTCAGTCCGCCTGCTTGCGCAGGAACGCCGGGATCTCGATCTCGTCCATGCCGTTGCTCGACAGCGCATCCACCTTCGCCGCCGCCT
>JBBRBW010000126.1:0-11527 GCA_038205425.1 Burkholderiales bacterium
TTCCAGCGGGCGGTTGCTCTGGGCCTGGAAGAACTCGTCCCAGATGCGCGGCAGGCTGGCTTCGGAAATGCCGATGCCGCTGTCCCAGACCTGCACCAGCAGCGCGCCACCGCGCGGGCGGCAGCTGACCAGCACGCCGCCATCGTCGCTGTAGCGGATGGCGTTGCTGACCAGGTTGCGCAGGATGCGTTCGAGCAACACCGGATCGGCCATCGCCACATGCTGTTCGCCGTGGAAGCTGAGCATCAGGCCCTTCTCGAAGGCCACCGGCTCGAAGTGCAGGCGCAGGCGCTGGAAGAGTTCGCGCATGCGCACCGGCGCCGGGTGCACCTCGACGCCGCCGGTGTCGATGCGCGTGATGTCGAGCAGCTCGCCGAACAGGCCTTCCAGCGCGTCGACGCTCTCGTTGATGCTGTTCACGAGGCTGGCCACCTCGGGGTCGTGGCTGCGCTGGCGCAGCGCTTCGGCGAACAGACCCATGGCGTGCAGCGGCTGGCGCAGGTCGTGGCTGGCGGCGGCGAAAAACTGCGTCTTGGCACGGTTGGCGGCCTCGGCGGCACGGCGCGCTTCGTCGGCGACGCGGCGCGCCTCTTCCGTGACCCCCATTTCGTTGCGCAGGCGCGCGGCGAGATCGTCGGTGCGCGCTTTCAGCGTGATGGCCTGGCCCAGCGCGCTGCCGTAGGTGCGCGCCATCAGCACCGTGATGCAGAACAGCAGCGTCAGGATCACCGCCAGCTGCAGATGCCAGGGTTGAGAGTTGTCGCTGGCGATGCGCACGATGGTGGGCGTGAGCACCAGGCTGATGAAAGCCAGAAACACACGCGACTGCGTGGCCAGCAACTGCACCGAGCCCAGGCAGTAGCTGTAGACGATGAGGATCAGCGACACCACGTGGTAGGGCGTGCCCAGGCCCCAGAACAGCCACACCGCCACGCCCCACAGCGCGCCCTGTGCCAGCACCAGCGCCATCCAGCTGCGCCGCCAGACCCTCAACGTGCCGCCGTCGGCGTCGCGCTGGCGGCGGAAGCGCGCGTAGTGCGCCAGCCGCAGCAGCCACAGCGTGGCGGCCACCGCCAGCCAGCCCAGCATCGTGCGCGGCTCGGCCAGCGGCCAGAAGATGGCCGTCATCAGCACCATGCCGATGAGGTTGCCGGTCAGCGTGGCCGGCGTTTGCACGTAGAGCGCGCGGATGTGGTCGACGCGGCCGGCCGCCTGGGCATCGGCGGCTGGCGAAGCCGGCAGCACGGCGGCCGTCGACGCCTCGACCGGAAGATTGGAGCTCACCGCCTCAGCCAGTTGTCGACGGTGCCACAGCGCCAGGTCGACCGAGCTTCCGGACACGGAACCGGCTCTGCCGGGCCGTTGGCAGACGGCCCCCTCGGGGGGGCGAAGGCCGCGGCTCCAAGTCCGCCTGCGCGGACTTGGATGGCCAGGCTAGCAACGCCTCTGGCGTTGCGTGGAGCGCAAGCGAGCTTGGGGGCGTCATCTCAGCGCGGCGGCAGCCGCCAGGCGAAGGAACTGCCCTGCCCCTGCGTCATCTGGCTCACCGCCAGCACGGCCTGCGTGCGGGAACTGACACCCAAGGCGCGCAGTACCGCAGCGACGTGGTCCTTCACGGTTTCCACCGACAGGTTGAGCTGGCGTGCGATGAGCTTGTTGGGCAGGCCCTGCAGCAGCAGCGACAGCACCTCGGCCTGGCGCGGCGTGAGGCCGATCTCGGCCATCGTCGGTACCTTCTGGTGCGGTTCGGGGCGCGCGGCCGGGCCCAGCGCGGCCTCGCCGCCGACGGTGACGAGGGCCGACTCGCCGGCCGGGCGCATCACGCCTGGCACGGTGTCGCCCATGTGCAGACCGCGGCCGAAGTCCAGGCCCAGCATCGAAGGCGGCACGTACATCGCGCCCGTCATCACCATGCGCAGCGCCTCGTGCAGCTCGGCGTGCGAGCTGCGCTTGGGCACGAAGCCCATGGCCCCGCTGTCGATGGCGCGGATGACGTCGCTGGCGCGGTCGGACGCCGACACCACCACCACCGGCACCGCCGGGTAGGCGGCGCGGAACTCGACCAGCACGTCGAAGCCGTCGGCGTCGCCCAGCGCCAGGTCGAGCAACACGAGGTCGAAGTCGGCGTCGGCCTTCAGCGCGGCCCGCGCCGCGGCGGCGCTGTCGACGCCGAGCACCGTGGTGTCGTTGCCGACGCTCTGGATGACCTGCTGCAGGGCCGAGAGAACCAGCGGATGATCGTCAACCAGCAGCACCTTCATGGGGTCTCCAAGCAAATGAGCGGAGCCATTGTGAGCCTGCACTCACCGCGCGCCTTGCCCCCAATTTGGGGGTGCGGCGGCTAGAGGAAGCGCCGCGACACGGTCTCGGCCACGCAGGCCGGCTTCGCCGAACCCTCGATCTCGACGCTGACCTGCACCGTCAGCTGCGCGCCCCCCGGCAGCGGCTCCCAGGCCAGCAGCCGGAAGTGGCCGCGCAGCCGGCTGCCGACCTTCACCGGCGCCATGAAGCGCACACGGTTGAGGCCGTAGTTGACGCCCAGCTTCACGTCGTCGATGGTCAGACCGGTCTCGAACATCAGCGGCACCAGGCTCAGCGTGAGGTAGCCGTGGGCCACCGTGGTGCCGAAGGGCCCGGCCGCGGCGCGCACGGGGTCGGTGTGGATCCACTGGTGGTCGCCGGTGGCCTGCGCGAAGAGGTCGATGCGGGCCTGATCGACCGGCACCCAGTCGCTGCAGCCGATGTCCTGGTCGACCAGCGCCTGCAGGCCGGCCAGCGTGGCGTGGTGCTTCACGCGCCGGGCCGTCAGGTCACCCAGGCGGTGAGCGGGCCCCACTGCTCGAGGTCGCGTTCGACGCGGCTGGGCGCCACGTCCCACAGCGTGAGGCCGCGTGCC
Source organism: Burkholderiales bacterium (assembly GCA_038205425.1). GTDB lineage: Bacteria > Pseudomonadota > Gammaproteobacteria > Burkholderiales > Burkholderiaceae_C > Rubrivivax. The sequence continues at coordinate 2,897 of JBBRBW010000126.1, forward strand.
GCCAGCTGCACGTAATTCTGCGTGTCGCGCAGCCAGGCCAGCACCGGCAGCGGCAGTGTGCTCAGGTAGTGGTGCAGCTGCTCGTTGGCGCGGGTGTGCTCGCGCACGCGCATGCCGACCAGGCCCATCTTCACCTCGTGGCCGCGACGGTGCGCACGCAGGGCCTGCACGAAGGTGTGCGTGGCCTGGATGTCGAACAGGCTGGGCTGCAGCGGGATCAGCAGGCGGTCGGCGATCTTCATCACCGCGTCCAGGCGCTTGCCGTGCAGGCCGGCCGGGGTATCGAGCACGACGTGGGTGGTGCCCTTGGGCGGGCGCACGAGATCGTCGGTGCTGACGTCCCAGCCGGCGATGCGCGGCAGCGCGGGCGCCACCCGCTGGCGCTGGTCGAGCCACTGGCGGCTGGACTGCTGGCGGTCGACGTCGCCCAGCATCACGCTGTGCCCCGCGGCAGCCAGCCAGCCGGCCACGTTGGTGGCCAGGGTGCTCTTGCCGACGCCGCCCTTGGGGTTGGCGACCACGATCACGGGCATGGTGTTCTCCTGCGATGGACGCTGGTTTTGTCGGGTATGGTAGCCGCGCCCGTGCCCACCCCGACGGCGGGCAAACCAGCCCGACCTACCCGATGGCCGAGATCCTGATCGTCGCCGCGCACCCCCAGATCGACCACTCGCGCGTGACACGCCGCCTGACACAGGCCGCTGCGAACGACCCCGCGCGCGTCGCCGTGCACGACCTCTACGCGCGCTACCCCGACTACTTCATCGACGTGGCCGCCGAGCAGGCCGCGCTGCAGGCGGCGCGGCTGGTGGTGTGGCTGCACCCGGTGCACTGGTACTCGATGCCGCCGCTGATGAAGCTGTGGCTGGACGAGGTCTTCGGCTTCGGCTGGGCCTACGGGCCCGGCGGGCAGGCACTGTGCAGCAAGGGCCTGTGGCTGGTGGCTTCCACGGGTGGACCGGCTTCCAGCTACCGCCCCGACGGCCACAACCGCTACTTCTTCGACGCTTTCCTGCATCCCTACGAACAGACCGCCGCGCTGGTGGGCATGCGCTGGCTGCCGCCACTGGTGCTGCACGGCGCCCACCGCGCGAGCGACGCCGAACTCGACGCCCACGCAGCGCTGTTCGCGCAGCGCCTGGCGAGCTACCCCGACTGGCCCGAGATCGCCGACATGGAACCGGCCCCGCCCTGCGACGTCGCCGCGGACGAGCGGCCTGCCGGCTGACCGCACACGACGTCCATGGAACACCACACCGTCTGGCTGCAGTCGACTCTGGTCTACCTCGGCGCCGCCGTGCTGGCCGTGCCACTGGCGCGGCTGCTGGGGCTGGGTTCGATCATCGGCTACCTGGCCGCGGGCATCGCCATCGGCCCCTGGGGCCTGAAGCTGGTCACCGACCCGCGCGCGATGCTCGAGTTCTCGGAGTTCGGCGTCGTGCTGATGCTCTTCCTCGTCGGCCTGGAACTCGAGCCGCGGCGACTGTGGTCGCTGCGCCGGCCGATCTTCGGCTGGGGCAGCGTGCAGCTCTTCGGTTCGGCGGCGCTGGTGATGGGTGTCGGTGTGGCCGCCGGGCTGGACTGGCGGCTGGCGCTGGTGGCCGGCCTGGGGCTGGGCCTGAGCAGCACGGCCATCGGCCTGGCGGTGCTGAACGAGCGCCACCTGATGGCCACCACCGCCGGCCAGAGTGTGCTGAGCGTGGCGTTGCTGCAGGACATCGCGGCCATTCCCATCCTCGCCACCGTGCCGCTGCTGGCCAGCGCGGGCGCCGGTGCGGCGGGCGGCGGCTGGCTGGGCGCGGCCAAGGCCTTCGGCATGATCGCGCTCATCGTCTTCGGCGGCCGGCTGCTGCTGCGCCCGGCGCTGCGCTGGATCGCGCGCAGCGACACGCCCGAGATCTTCACCGCCGCCGCGCTGCTGCTGGTGGTGGCCACGGCGGCGCTGATGCAGAGCGTGGGCCTGAGCATGGCGCTGGGGGCCTTCCTCGCCGGCGTGCTGCTGGCCGAAAGTGAATACCGCCGCGAGCTCGAGACCGACCTCGAGCCCTTCAAGGGCCTGCTGCTGGGCCTGTTTTTCATCGCCGTGGGCACGAGCATCGACTTCGCGGTGGTGATGGCCCGCCCGCTGCTCATCGCCGGCGTTGTGCTGGGCTTCCTGCTGTTGAAGGCGCTGGTGCTGTGGCTGATGGCGCGGCTGATGCCGGTGCCGCTGAAGGAGTGGCCGGTGTTCGTCATCCTGCTGGCCCAGGGCGGCGAGTTCGGCTTCGTCGTCTTCCAGGCGGCGCTGGGCGCGCAGGTCATCGGCGCCGAAGCTGCTTCGCTGCTGGTCGCCGCGGTCGCCTTGAGCATGCTGCTGACGCCGCCGCTGCTGGTGGCGGCCGACCGCTGGTGGGTGCGCGTGCTGGAAGACCGCGACACGACACCCAAGCCGGCCGAGATCAGCCAGGACCAGGCAGCGCCGGTGCTCATCCTGGGTTTCGGTCGCTATGGGCAGATCGTCGGCCGGCTCATCAACGCGACCGGCCTCTCGGCCACCGTGCTCGACCACGACGCACAGCAGATCGACACCGTACGCCGCTTCGGCTGGCCGGCCTTCTACGGCGACGCCACGCGGCTGGACCTGCTGCGCGTGGCCGGGGCCGCGCGGGCACGCGTGATCGTCGTCGCCATCGACGACATCGAGCAGAGCCTGAAGGCGGTGGACCTGGCGCGCCAGCACTTCCCGCAGGCCGCGCTGGTGGTGCGGGCCCGCAACGCCGCGCACTGGTACGCGCTGCACGAACGCGGCGTGCAGCACGTCGAGCGCGAGACCTTCGACGCCGCGCTGATGAGCGGCCGCACGGTGCTGGAACTCATGGGCTGGCAGCCGCATGCGGCGCGCAACCAGGCGCTGCGTTTCCGCCAGCACAACGTGGCGGCGATGGCCGCGCTGGCACCGCACCGCCACGACGAGCAGAAGTTCATCGCGCTGTCGAAGCAGGGCCGTCAGCAGCTGGAAATGCTGTGGTCACGCGAACGCGAGGAGCGTGAGCGTGAACGTGTGCGGCGCGATGCCGGCTGGACGGCGGCGCGCAAGGACGACGCCTAGCGCAGTGCCAGCACAGGCCGCGCGCGTCAGCGCAGCCCGTCCCACAGCAGCTTGGCGCCGGTCAGGAACATGCCGGCGTAGGCCAGCCGGTAGAACAGCGCCGCGCTGACGCGCTGCGTCAGCCATACGCCGGCCCACACGCCCAGCGGCGCCAGCGGCAGCAGCAACAGCGCGGTGAGCATGTTGCGCAGGTCGATGAGCCCCAGCCAGGCGTAGGGCCCCACCTTCGACAGGTTGACGACGCCGAAATACACCGCCACCGTGGCCGCCAGCTCACGCGGCGGCAGCTTCAGCGGCAGCAGGTAGGCGCTGACCGGCGGCCCGCCGGCATGGGCGACGAAACTCGTGAAACCCGACACCGTGGCGCAGGCCGAACCCACCCAGTGCGGCGCCGGCGGCCCGCCCGGGCGCGGCGGGAACAGCAGGCGCTGCGCCAGGAAGGCCAGCGTCAGCGCGCCCACCACGCCGGCCACGGCCGCGGTGGAGAACACGCCGAAGAGCAGCGTGCCCACTACCGTGCCCACCAGCGCCCAGGGCACGAGATGCCGCACCAGCGCGCGGTTGCGTTCGCGCCAGAGCTGCTGCAGGCCGATGCCGTCCATCGCCAGCAACAGCGGCAGCATGATCGCTGCAGCCTGCGGCACCGGCAGCGTCAACGCCATCATCGGCGTGGCCAGCGAACCGAAGCCGCTGGCGAAGCCGCTCTTCGACAGCCCGGTCATCAGCACCGCGGGCACGGCGACGGCATAGAACCAGGGGTCCTGGACAACAGGCAGGGATGCAAACAAGGCGGGGCGCTTTCGGGCTTGGTGCGGGCAGGCCCGATGGGCTGGCGGCAGCGCCGCGGCGGGAGTATGGGCAGACCAACGGCGACAATTCTCGGATGTTCCAGCCTTCCCAGTCCGACGTGCGGCGATTCTTCTGCGCCGCCTACGCCAAGCAGCGCGACGGCCGGCCGCTCGACCCGATGGAAGACATCGCCGCGCGCTGGGTCACGGAGCACCCCGAATACTACGGCGAACTCGCCGACGAGGCGGCTGCGCTGGCCGCGGTCTACACCGTCGAGGAAGGCCGCAGCAACCCCTTCCTGCACCTGTCGATGCACCTGTCGATCCACGAGCAGGTGGCCATCGACCAGCCCACCGGCATCCGCCAGGCGGTGGAACTGCTGGCGGCGCGGCGCAACTCGCTGCACGCCGCGCACCACGAGGTGATGGAGTGCCTGGGCGAGATGATCTGGGCCAGCCAGCGCAGCGGGCTGCCGCCCGACGGGCCGGCCTACATCGACGCGGTGCGCCGCCGCGCGACGCGCTGAGTGCCGGTCCGCCTCAGCGGCCGCGCCGGCGCAGCACTTCGGGGTCGGCCCAGAGCTCGTCGAGGATGCCGAAGGCGCTGGCGTCCTCGGTGTGACGGCCGACGATGCGGTCGCTGCAGTCCTTGCTGGCCAGATCCAGCCGTTGCGGCGTCATGCGCAGCTGCGTGCGCGTCGAGTAGAAGGCCATCACCACGGGCGCCACCAGGTTGCCCGGGCTCTGCTCGGCGACGATGGCCACGCGCTTCGACGCCAGCTGCACCAGCGAGCCCGTGGGATAGATGCCCAGGCTCTGTACGAAGGCCGCGAACAGCGCGCTGTCGAACTGGCCCTTCCACGACGCCATGCGTGCAATCGACTCAGCCGGATCCCAACCCGCCTTGTAGGGGCGGTTGGAGGTGATGGCGTCGTAGACATCGCAGATCGCGCCCATGCGTGCCAGCTGCGACAGCTTCTCGGCCGGCAAGCGGCCGGGATAGCCGGTGCCATCCACACGTTCGTGGTGGTTCAGCACCACGTCCAGCATCTCGGGCGAGGCACCACGCCCTTCCAGCAGCAGCTGGTGGCCGCGCTCCGGATGGCTGCGAATGACGCGGGACTCGCTCTCGGTCAGCTTGCCCGGCTTGTTCAGCACCTCCAGCGGCATCACCGCCTTGCCGATGTCGTGCATCAGCCCGGCCTGACCGGCGGCGCGGCACTGTTCCTCGCTCATGCCGATCTGGCGCCCCAGCGCCACCATCAGCGCACACACGGCCACCGAGTGCATGTAGGTGTAGTCGTCGCGCGTCTTCAGGCGCGCCAGGCTGACGAGCGCGCCGGGGTTGCGCAGGATCGAGCTGGCGATGTCGTCCACCAGGTCCAGGCAGCCGTCGGCGTCGATGGTGTTGCCCATGCGGGCCTCGCCGAACATCGCGACGACGGCCTGGCGGCCGCGGTCGCAGATGGCGGCCGCCTCCTTGAGTTCAGCGGCCATGGTGCGCGGCGCGGACGATGGCAGGGCTGCGGCAGCTGCCGGCGAGGGCACGCCGAAGCGCTCACCGGCCCGGCCAGCCGCGTGAAGCACAGCCGGCGCCACGGGCGTGTCGTCTACCGGCGCGGCCACGTCGAGCCCCAGGCCGGGGTCGATCCAGCACTCGGCCACGCCGCTGCTGCGCAGCCGCGCCAAGTCGCCCGTGCTGTCGAGCATGAAGCGCGTCTTCCAGAACGGGTGGTCGATCCACTTGCCTTCCAGCTTGTGCACGTGCATGCCGATGCGCAGCTGCTCGACGGAGATCTTCTTCAGCATGTTGTGCAGCTGGGCGGTAGGCAAGGGCCGGCGCAGCCGTAGGGCCGCGGTCTGCATCCATATCGACCGCCAGCGCCAGCAACTTGAAGGCGGGGCGAACGTGCCAAGCGCCGCAAACATGAAAAAGCCGCCGAGGACGGGTCCAGGGCGGCTCTGCTTGATGGTGGCGGCGTGGACGTTCCTCCGCCGTCGAACTTTCAGCAACCAGCACGCCACCTCATATCTCGTCAGCGCGAGACCCGCACAGCCATGGAAAAGTCAGCCGCAGCAGGTCTGATGGGCCACAGCGGGCTTCTCGCAACGTCGCCCAGGCTCACTTCGAATGGGGGGCCATGACAGCCCGGCGGCCGTCGCGAGCAGCGGGCTCACGGGCTCAGGAAGCCCTGAGCAGGCGATGTGAGAAGAATGAAGAATTTGTCATATCATCGTTCGGCCGCTACCTGATACCGACTCAACATGCATGACCTGCCCAGCGACTGGAGCGCACTTTGCGCGGTGGTCTTCCTGCTGGGCATGCGGCATGGGTTCGATGCTGACCACTTGGCGGCCATCGACGGCCTGACCCGACTCACTTCACGGGACCACCGGTACTTTGCTCGCTATTGCGGCACACTGTTTTCGCTGGGTCACGGGGCCGTGGTGCTGTGCATCGCTGCCGTCGTGGGGCTGCTGAGTGAGCGCTGGGCTCCGCCCGGCTGGTTCGATCTGCTGGGGGCCTGGATTTCCATCAGCTTCTTGTTGCTCATCGGCATCGTCAACCTGCGCGCGGTGCTGCGCACGGCACCGGGCGCTGTCGTGCCGCTGCTGGGGGTGAAGGGGCCGCTGTTCGCGCGGCTGATGCCTTCCAGCAATCCACTTGGCGTCGCCGGAGTAGGCGCGCTCTTCGCACTTTCTTTCGACACCCTCAGTCAGTCGGCGCTCTTCGCCGTCACGGCCGCGCGGTTCGGCGGGGTCAGCCATGCGCTGCTGCTGGGCCTGGTCTTTGTGCTGGGCATGCTCCTGGCCGATGGCTTGAACGGCTGGTGGATCGCGCGCCTGATTGCACGCGCCGACCAGGTCGCGGCCTTGGCCTCACGCATCATGAGTGTGGTGGTGTCCGCCGTGAGCATGTTGATCGCGGCCATGGGTATCGGCAAGCTCTTGTCGCCCGCATTTCAAGGTTGGACCGAAGGCCGGGAACTGGCCTTCGGCGCCGCCGTCGTTGTCGTCATCGCGCTCGGCTACGTCTTCGCCATCTCGCTGTCGCGCAAGATTCGGACCCTGGGCCGCGCCAACTGAGATCGTCGCGGCACCGGTTGTTTCCGCAAGGCGCCCCGAGCCGGCAACAGAGGGCCAGGGACCCATCGGCATCGCGTCGGCGCCACGGACCGGGGTCTGGTTGCCGCGCCTCGGCTCGCATGCAGGTCAAAGGGCCGGCCGCAACCGGGCGCCGGCTCAGATGCTGTAGCTTTCATAGCTGGCCGGATGGAAGATCTCGTCGACCGACATCAGGCGCGCCGACAGGCCCTGCGCAGGGTGATGGCGCACAAAGGCCTCCAGCGTGTTGCGGCTTGCCGCCACCGCCGGGTTTGCCTCGACTGAGCGCTGCATCGAGGGCCTCGACCCGGTCCCATGCTTGGCCGGGCTTGTCTGGTGGCGGCGCCGCGCCGGGCGGTCCGCCCTGAGGCGTGCCTCTGGTCGTCCATGCCGGCCCGGGCCGCCCGTTCGGCTGCGCCGAGTTCGTCAGCGCGGGCGCTTCGCGCAGCAATGCGCACCATCGCGTTTCGGGTTGACCGGTCTCACTTCCGAGCCTTGCCTGGCGTTCCGGATTTTCGGTACGTCTTGGCCGCGGCTTCGATGTGTGCGTGCCCATGGGACTCCCGCACCGAGACGAAAACCAGATGCAGCTGATCCTGCATGACATACGGTTGCGCGATGATGGATTGGGCAAACACCTGGACCTCGTCAGTACGTCCGCGCGGCGTCCGTCAAACGCCTCGCAAGCTGACGCTCGTGATGGTCGTAGAGATAGCTCAGCGTGGCGACGCAAGGACTCGACGGACTTTGCGCCAGTCGCGCATTGCCGAGATCGTTGCGCCGCAGGTCTCGGAAGGCCTCAGAGCGGTTCTCCTATCCACGCGCCTTGACCAGCGTGTCGAACGCGTCGGCCAAGTCGTCGTCGAGGGACATCGTGAGTCGCTTCATGGGGCTCCCGTGGCGGACCAGTCTGCGTAGTGTGGCGCCGAGTGGGCTGTCGCGGACAATAGGCGGTCCGCGCCGGCGCGCATCTCGATGGGCTGCACCGCCAGCCACAGGGCGTCGACGCGGATCACCGCAGCCACTCGGTAAGCCAGGCCGCGCAGTCGCTGCCACCCTGCACGGGCCAGTGGATGTTCACGGCCGTGGCGCCGACAAGCGCTGACGGCTGCGCGGTCGCCGCATCGGCCGCGCGTCGCCACTTGTGCACGAGGTTCGCGTTCAGCCCATGCGCCAGCGCCACCTTGGCCACAGACATACCCTGCTGCGAGCACTCGGCCAGAACCTGCGCCTTCAACTGTGCACTGTGCGGCCGGCGTAATGCTCGTTCGCCGTCTTCCATCGTGTCCACCTCAGTTTTCGTGGACACCATGCTGTATTCCGGCGCCGGCAGGATCAAGATGCCACGCCGAGAGGCCAACTGCGCTCGCGTTTCGGGTCCGGGACCGAACTCAGACCGAACTCAGACCGAACGCCTACGGCGGTCGTTCCTATTTGTTCCTCGTTTTCTAGATCCTGAATCCGTGACCTCGCTCACTGCAACTTCCCGTTGGATGCCATTTCGGACGTAATGGAGGACGTAACCGTGCCGTCATTGCACAAATGCCCTCCGGCAATTGCGTTGCCCGCCTTTTTGACGCTGCCAATGCCGCTACCCCACCGGTTGGGCAAGCTTGCGGCGACGCCGCGACCGTCGCGACCGTCGCGAAG
>JBBRBW010000127.1:0-11078 GCA_038205425.1 Burkholderiales bacterium
CGCGCGATCTCGCGAAGCCTCGCTCGACAGACTGGCCCGGCAAGCGCCGGGCGACGCCAGCACCGACGTGCTGTCGAACGCCCTGGAGGCGCAGGCCGGGTGCCCGCAGCCCAAGGAGACCGCCTTGGCCTGCGACGCCACCGCGGGCATTGCGACGGCGCAGCCAAGCGCGAACGGCCTTGCCCCGCGACAGCATGACCGTGGACCGCATCGCCACGGTCTGGCCGGGCCAGTCTGTCGAGCGAGGCTTCGCGAGATCGTGCGCAGCAGCGGCCGGAGCGCAGCGATCGATGACAACGGCTCAGAAGGTGTGCCGTATTGAAGGTGCTTTCTTTGCTTCCTTTCTTTGCACCCGCAAAGAAAGGGAGTCGGCCGCCGGGCCGAAACCCCGGCCTACGTTATGCACCGCACCTCGAAAGGCCGAGACAGCGCAATACGTCGCCAACGTCCGCAACGGGTCGCGGGCAGTCTTCGCCGACATGGGCCTGACCGGTCCCGCGCAGCGCTCTGGCGCGTATCAAACGAGATCCGCACAACCATGCTGAACGCCCCGTACGACGAGTTGCAGCGCCGGCTCGGCGCCTTTATCCCCGCCGCGCGCCTGGTCACCGACCCGCTGCGCCTGCTGGCCTGGGGCAGCGACGCCAGCTTCTACCGCCTGCTGCCCCGGCTGGTGGTCGTGGTCACGAACGAAGACGAGGTGCGGCGCGTCATCACTTGCTGCGCGGCACTGAACACCCCCGTGACCTTCCGCGCCGCCGGCACCAGCCTGTCGGGCCAGGCGCTGAGTGATTCGGTACTGGTGCTGCTGGGCGACGGCTGGCAGGGCATGACGGTGGCGCCCGATGCCGGCACCATCACGCTGCAGCCGGGCGTCATCGGCGCCGCGGCCAACCGACGGCTGGCGCCGCTGGGCCGCAAGATCGGGCCCGACCCGGCCAGCATCGACGCCGCGATGATCGGCGGCATCGCCGCCAACAACGCCAGCGGCATGTGCTGCGGCACAGCGCAGAACAGCTACAAGACACTGGCCGGGCTGCGCCTCGTGCTGGCCGACGGCACACTGCTCGACACCCGCGACGCGGCCAGCCGCAGCGCCTTAGCGCAAGCCCGGCCCGACCTCGTGACGGGCTTGGCCGAACTGGGCCGCAGCACGCGCGAAGACGAAACGCTTGCGCAGCACATCCGCCACAAGTATCGGCTGAAGAACACCACCGGCTACGGCCTGAACGCGCTGGTGGACTTCGACGACCCGATCGACATCCTGGCCCACCTGATGATCGGCAGCGAAGGCACGCTGGCCTTCATGAGCGAGATCACCTACTTCACGGTGGAGGAACACGCCCACAAGGCCAGCGCGCTGATCCTGTTCGAGCACCTGGAAACCGCCTGCAGCGCGGTGACGAAGCTCAAGCCCAGCCCGGTGGTGGCGGTGGAACTGCTGGACCGCGCCTCGCTGCGCGCCGTCCAGGCCAAGCCCGGCATGCCCGCCGGCCTGAGTCAGCTGCCCGACGACGGCGCGGCGCTGCTCGTGGAAACCCGCGCGGCCACGGCTGCCGCGCTGTCGGTCAAGATCGACGCCATCGCCGCCGCGCTGGAAGGCATGCCGCTGGCCACGCCGCTGCGCTTCACCACCGACGCCGCCGAGTCGGCCGCGCTGTGGAACGTGCGCAAGGGCATCTTCCCGGCGGTGGGCGCGGTGCGCGCCACCGGCACCACGGTGATCATCGAGGACGTGGCCTTCCCGGTCGAACGCCTGGCCGAGGCCGTGCAGGACCTGCAGCGCCTCTTCGTCGAGTTCAACTACCCCGAGGCCATCGTCTACGGCCACGCGCTCGAAGGCAACCTGCACTTCGTCTTCACGCAAGACTTCGGCAGAGCCGAAGAGGTCGACCGCTACCGCCGCTTCATGGACGCGGTGTGCACCCTGGTGGTGAAGAAGTACGACGGCTCGCTGAAGGCCGAACACGGCACCGGCCGCAACATGGCGCCTTTTGTCGAGATGGAATGGGGCACGCCGGCCTTCCGGGTGATGCAGAAGATCAAGGCGCTGCTCGACCCGCAGGGGCTGCTGAACCCGGGCGTGATCCTGAATGCCGACCCGCAGTCGCACCTGAAGAACCTGAAGCCGCTGCCGGCAGCCGACCCCATCGTCGACAAGTGCATCGAGTGCGGCTTCTGCGAACCCAAGTGCCCGTCGCGCGGCATGACACTGTCGCCGCGGCAACGCATCGTGGGCTGGCGCGAGATCTCGCGGCTTGACGCCGCCGGCACCGAGCCCCGGCGCTCGGCCGAACTCAAGCAGCTCTACGACTACCAGGGCATCGAAACCTGCGCCGCCTGCGGCCTGTGCGCCACGGCCTGCCCGGTGGGCATCGAGACCGGGCTGTTGATCAAGGCATTGCGCGGGCGCCGGCAGGGGCCGCTGGCGAAGAAGGTGGCCGACGTCGCCGCACGACACTATGGCGGCCTGACCACCGGCGTGCGCCTGGGCCTGGGTGCGGCCGATCTGCTGCACGGCGTGGTCGGCACCGGGGTGATGAAGGGTGCGCTCGACGGCCTGCGCCAGGCCAGCGGTGGGCGGCTGCCGAAGTGGTCGCCGGCGCTGGCGCGGCCGGTGAACTTCGTGCCGACGCCGCAGCCGCTGCGACGCGCAGAACGCCTCGTCTACTTCCCCAGCTGCGCCACGCGCAACATGGGCGCGCAGCGCGGCGACGATGGGCTGGACATGCTGCCCAGCGTGGCCGAACGCCTGTTCCAGCGTGCCGGCTTCGATGTGGTCTACCCGCCCGACATGGCCGGCCTGTGCTGCGGCCAGCCGTTCGAGAGCAAGGGCCTGGTCGACGCGGCCGATCACAAGTCACGCGAACTCGAAGCCGCGCTCGCAGGCGCCAGCCGAAAGGCCGACGGCAGCGGCCACTGGCCCATCGTCTTCGACACCAGCCCCTGCGCCTACCGCATGAAGAAGTTCCTGGCCGGGCGGCTGCCGCTGCACGACAGCGTCGAGTTCGTGCACGACATGCTGCTGCCGCGGCTGACGCTGAAGCGGCAGCCACAGGCCGTGGCCGTGCACCCGGTGTGCAGCGTGCGCAAGATGGGCACGGCCGACAAGCTGATGGCTATCGCCGACCGCTGCAGTGCGCAGGTGGTGGCGGTGGACCAGGTGCAATGCTGCGGTTTTGCCGGTGAACGCGGCTTCGTGCGCCCCGAATTGAATGAACATGCCCTGCGCCACCTCAAGGCCGCGCTGCCCGCGGGGTGCGAAAGTGGCTATGCCACCAGCCGCACCTGCGAGATCGGACTGTCCGAGATGGCCGAGATGCCTTACCGGTCTATCCTCTACCTGGTGGAAAGCTGCAGTCGCGAGAGCCCTTGACCTTCCTCCTGTCCCTGCCCACCATCCGTCCTGCGGCGCTGGCGCTGTTCGTCACGCTGTGCGCAGGCGCCTCCGGCGGCGCCGGAGCCCAGACGCGCGGTGAACTGCTCTACGGCACGCACTGCGTGGCCTGCCACAACACCCAGGTGCACTGGCGCGAGAAGAAGCAGGTCGTCGACTGGACCAGCCTGCGCGCCCAGGTGCGCCGCTGGCAGGCCGCCGACCAGCTGGCCTGGAGCGACGACGACATCGACCACGTGGCACGCTACCTGAACGAGGTCTTCTACCGCCTGCCGCCCCCGTCGCAGGTGATTGCCACCGCCGCGCCTGCGCCGTCTCGCCGCTGAGCCGCCGCCGGTCCGCCCCGCTTTTCCCTGAACCCGGAGTCCGCCCCATGAACACACTGCACCGGCTTGCCGGCCTGGCCCTTGCCGTCACCCTCGCCCTGCCCCTGGCCGCCACGGCCCAGTCGGCCAACACGCTGCAAGGCGAGGTGCTGGAGGTGGTGAACGTCGACAGCTACACCTACCTGCGCCTGAAGACCGCCAGCGGAGAAGCCTGGGCCGCCGTCACCACCGTCGCGCTGGCCAAGGGTGCCAAGGTCACCATCAACAACGCGATGCCGATGGACAACTTCGAGAGCAAGGCGCTCAAGCGCCGCTTCGACCGCGTCTACTTCGGCCAGATCGCCGGCCCGGGCCCGAAGATGGCAGCCGGCGGCCCACCGCCCGCCATGCAGGGTGGCATGTCTGGGAGCATGCCCGGCGGCATGCCCGGCGCAATGCACGCGCCCGGCGGCGCCGCGGCACCCGCCATCGCCACCACGCCGGTGCCCAAGGCCAGCGGCGCCGACGCCCGCACCGTGGCCGAGATCGTGCAGGGCAAAGCGCGGCTGAAGGACAAGACGGTGCTCGTGCGCGCCCGAGTCGTGAAGGTCAACACCGGCATCATGGGCAAGAACTGGCTGCACCTGCAGGACGGTTCCGGCAAGGCGCAGGACGGCAGCAACGACATCATCGTCACTACCAAGGACAGCGCCGCGGTGGGCGACATCGTCACCGCGCGTGGCGTCGTGCGCACCGACGTCACTGTGGGCCCGGGTTACGCCTACGGCGTGATCGTCGAAGACGCTAGCGTCAAGAAGTAGCCACCCGGCCCCGGCGCCGCACGCCCGGCATGCTCACGCGCGCGCTGAAGCTGCTGCTGTGGCGCACTGTCGCCGTCATTGCACTCGTGCTCGGCGCGGTGGGTGTGGTGCTGCCGGGCCTGCCGACCGTACCCTTCCTGCTGCTGGCGGCCTGGGCCGGCGGCCACGGCTGGCCGGCGCTGGAGACCTGGCTGCTGCAGCACCCGCGCCATGGCGCCACGTTGCGCCAGTGGCGTGAACGGGGCGCCGTGCCGCGGCGCGCGAAGTGGCTGTCCAGCGCGATGATGGCCGCCAGTGCCGCGGTGATGTGGGCCATCGGCGTGCCCGGATGGGCGCTGGCGGTGGCCGTCGTCACGATGACGGCCGTGGCGCTGTGGCTGTGGCGGCGCCCGGAAGTCTGAATCAGGCCAGCCCGTAACGCGACTTCAACGCCGCGCTGCGGAACACCAGCGCCGCCGCCAGCGTCAGCAGTGCCACCGCGCCCAGGATCAGCGCCATGCGCAGCCACGGCTGCCCGAGCGCCAGGCGCTGTTGCGCCAGCAGCGCGGCCGTCCACAGCCATTCGGCGGCGCCGGCCAGCAGGGCCAGTTGCAGCAGGCCCGGCACCCAGCTGCGCCGCAGCGCCAGCAGGGCCAGCAGCCCCAGCGTGACCGCCAGCAGCGGCCAGGTTGCGGCGCGGTAGAAGTGCGCCGCCAGCAACAGCAGCGCCAGCGCGGGTGCCAGCAGGGGCCAGACGGCAGGGCGCGGGCTCTTTTTCATGCCGCGCAGCATAGGCGGCAGGGGCATGCACCGCCTTGATGCAGCGCAGGGCCTGCCGCGCGCCGCACGCGAACAATCGCGCCATGGAAACCGACCCCGGACCGCCCCCCGGCGAAGGCGCTGCCCGCCGCGCCGCGCGCCTGCAGACGCCGCGCCTGAAGCGCGAGCAGGCGACGATGGAAGCCATGCTGCGCCTGAACTGCGCCGATAACCACGACCGCGCCCCCGTCAACGGCGAAGGCTTGTGCCCGGAATGCGCCGCGCTGCTGGCCTATTCACGCAAGCGCCTGGCGGCCTGCCCCTTCGGCCCCGAGAAGCCGACCTGCGTGAACTGCCAGATCCACTGTTACGGCCCGAAGCAGCGCGAAGAGACACGCGTGGTGATGCGCTACGCCGGCCCGCGCATGCTGCTGCGCCACCCTGTGCTGGCGCTGATGCATGTCATCGATGGCAAGCGCCCGGCGCCGCCAAAGCCGCGCGGCGTCAACGCGGCCGGCCCTGCGGCGAAGATACCGATCGAGAAGTAGCCGCGCGCCGGGCTGCCCTTCAGCTGCGCGCTCGCAGGTGGGCTGCCACGGCCTCGGCGCCGAGGTGGCCGCTCTTGATGCAGTCGCCCACCGAGACGCCACCCTTCCAGTTGGCACAGAAGAACAGCCCCGGCAGCGCCTGCTGCGCGGCCTCGGCACGCGCAACGCGCCCCAGGTGGCCCAGCGTGTACTGCGGAATGGCGCGCGGCCAGCGTGTCACGCGCTGGAACAGAGGTGGCTGGCGCGCGCCCAGCAGGGCCTGGTGCTCGGCCTGCACCAGCGCGCCGATCTCGTCTTCCGGCAGGCCCGCCAGCTGCGGCTGACGCAGGCCGCCGACGAAGGTCGTCAGCAGCGCCGTGCCGGGGCCGGCGCGGCCCTCGAACATGCTGCTGGAAAACAGGATGCCCAGCACCTTGCGCTGCGCCTTGCGCGGCACCAGGCAGCCGAAGCCGTCGAGCGCGTGCGCAATGCCGGCCTGCGGATAGGCCGTGGCCACGCTGGCCACGGGCGCGTAGTGGATGCCGTCCAGCGCAGCGGCGGCGTCGCCCTGGTGTTCACGCACCAGCTTGGCGGCGGTGTCGGCGGGCGTGGCCAGCACCACGGCGCGGGCGCGCCAGGCGATGACGCCGCCCTGTTCCGCGTGCAGCGTGAAGACACCTTGCGCGTCGCGCTGCAGCCGCGTCACCCGCGTGCCCAGCGCCACCGGGCCCACGGCGGCGGCCAGCGCGTCGGTCAGCACCTGCATGCCGCCGAGGAAGGCAAAACTCTTGGCCGTGTTCTTGGCCTGCTCCTTGTGCTTCCTGCGTTCGCCGGCGCCGAGGATCTGGCCCTTGATCAGGCTGCCCCAGCGCTGCTCCAGCGCATGCAGCTTCGGGAAGGCTGCGGGCACCGAGATCTGCTCCGGGTCGCCGGCGTAGATGCCGGCCACGAAGGGGTCGATGGCGTAGTCCAGGAACTCGCTGCCCAGGCGCCGGCGAACGAAGGCCGCGATCGACTCCTCCACGCCCGCGGCGGCTTTCGGCACGAAGGGTTCTCGCAGCAGCGCCAGCTTGGCCGACAGCGAAAACAGCGGCGTCGACAGGAAGGCGCCGGGCGAGGTCGGCAAGGCGATGAGCTTGCCGTCGCGCACCACGTAGCGGGTGTTCGAGACCTCCGAGGCGTAGCGCAGCTGCGCATCCAGGCCCAGCGTGTGCACCAGTTCGCCGATGAGCGGCGTGGTGTCCATCGCGCTGTTGGGCCCACGTTCGTACAGGCAGCCCTGGTGCAACATGCTGGCGATCACGCCACCGGGCTGCGTGCCCGCGTCGAGCACCTGCACCTGCAGGCCGGCGCGGCGGATCTGGTGTGCGGCCACGAGGCCGGAGATGCCCGCCCCGACGACGATGACGTCCCAGACCGGGCCGTCGAAGGCTGATTCCTGCATGCCACTGCTCCACACGAACTGCACTGCACCAGACCCCGTGGCCGCGGCAGCGAACGCACGGGAGTCTGTCACCGCGACGCGCGGCGCAAAAGACCGCACGGTTGCATCCCGTGACCGGCATCAAGCGCGCGCGGGTTTTCGTGCTGGCTTGATCTCGCACAAAGGCAAGGCCGACATGCACGCCGAACAATGGCCCCAGAGCCCCCTCAACGAAGACACCATGTCCGCAGCCACCCTCCGCCCCGCACGCCCCCGCCGCCTTGCCGTGCCGCCCCTGCCGGCCCCCGAGACGATGGACGAGACCCACCGCCAGATCGACCACGTGCTGACGCAGATGGAACTGCTGGCGCAGCTGCTGCCGCAGCCGGCGAAGCGGGCGCAGGTGGCGCGGCTGGCCACGCACGTCTGCAGCTTCTTCAACGGCCCGGCGCGCGCCCACCACGAAGCCGAGGAGACCCAGGTCTTCCCCGCGCTGCTGGCGGGCCACGACGCCACCGTGCGTGCCCAGGTGCAGCGCCTGCAGCAGGACCACAACTGGATCGAGGAAGACTGGCTCGAACTCGAACCGCACCTGCAGGCGGTGGCCCGGGGCTACGTGCCCGGCCACACCGACTTCCTGCGCCCCGCGCTGGCCGAGTTCACCTCGCTCTACCGCGAACACCTCGCGGTCGAAGAGGCGCTGCTGAAGAACTGAGGCCCCCAAGCTCACTTCTTTCGCTACCCGCCGAGGGGGGCGAGCCGGACGGGAAACAGTCCCGGTGGACTGTTTCCCGCCTGCGAGCGCCTGCAGCGTCCTCGCTGCAGGCTCCAGCAGCGGACCGGCAGAGCCGGCTCCGCGCAAGGCCTTGGCAGGTCGGTCTGGCAGTGTCTGGCGCACCAGTGCAGGCACATAGCCGGGCTTGTTGCGGCAGGTCAAGCCAGGGCCGCGAGACGCGGCGGGATACTGCACCTGCCCGCACCGCAACGCGGCGTCTGGCGCTGCCGCACACCGCGGCCCGGGATGGTTGCGCGACATGGCACTGGACCCGCCCCCCCCACCCGCCGTCGCGACGGCAGACGAGGCCATTGCCTGCGTGCTGCGGCAGGAACGCGCAGCGTACGAGGCCATCACGGCCGCGCAGGCCCAGGCGTTGCAGCAGGCCGAAGCCGCACGCGCCGAGGCCCGTGCCACCGCCGCACGCGCCGAACGCCGCAGCCGCCGCATCACCGAGGCCTTCGAACGCGCTGGGCAGGCCCGCACCGCGGCGCTCGACACCCAGGCCGCAGCCATGGCCCAGGCCCATGTGCCGACGGCGCAGGACCACGCGCGCCTGGCGCAGGCCGTGCAGGCGCTGGCCGCCGAATTGACGGGAGGCCCGGCGTGATCGAATGCGGCAGCCTCGAGTACGCGCAGGCCCGCCTGCAGGCCCGCCATGGCCAGCGCGCCGACGACATCGACTGGCAGCGGCTGGAGACCACGCGCGAGTTCGCGGCGCTGCTCGATGCCGTGCGCAGTTCTCCGTTGCGTCGCTGCGCGGTGGGGCTGACGCCGCGCAGCAGCGCGCACGAGATCGAAGCCGTGCTGCGCCGCCACTGGCGCGCCGTGGTCGCTGAAGTGTCGGGCTGGATGCCGGTGGCCTGGCAGCCGGCGCTGGCGTGGTGCGCGCTGCTGCCGCTGCTGCCGGCGCTGCAGTACTTGGCGCGCGGCGGCGCGGCGCAGCCGTGGATGCAAGACGACACGCTGCTGCGTGCGGTCAGCGCGGCAGCGCCGTCGGCACGCGCCGCCGCGCTGGCCACCACCGAGGCCGCGGCGCTGGCCCCCGCCTGGCCTGCGCCGCAGACCCTGGGCAGCGCCTGGCAGCGTGAATGGCACCGCCGCCTGCCACAACCGCTGCGCGGCGCCGATGACAGCCTGCACACCGTCGCCGCGCTATTGCAGGCGCACGCCACGACCTTTGCAGCGGCACCCGCGGGCAGCGGCACGCTGCTGCGCCGTGCGCTGCAGGCGCGGCTGGCGCCCTGGGTGCGGCGCGCCGCGGCCGAGCCGGCGGCGGCCTTCGTGCACCTGGCGCTGTGCGCGCTGGACCTCGAGCGGCTGCGCGGCGAACTGCTGCTGCGCGCGATCTTCCCGCCGATGGCCGAGGCCGCCTGATGCTGCGCCCGCGCCCCGCCCGCTGGTTCGAGGTGCTGACGGCACGCGACGACGCCACGCTGGTGCTGGAAGCGCTGGCCCGTACCGGTGCTGTCGAGCTCGACGCGCGCCCCGGTGCGGGCCTGCCCGCCGAGCCCGAGGCCGTGCTGCCGCTGCTGGCGCAGTGCGCCGAACTCGAAACCCGCTACGGCGCCTACTGGCCTGCCGCCGCGGCATGCCGGCCGTCGCCCTTCCCCGACGCCCCGGCGCATGCGCTGCAGCAGGGCCTGCACAGCTTGCGTGCCTGGGCGCAGGACGCCGAGCCGCACATCCGCGCCCTGCAGCGCGCCGAAGCCGAGGTCACCGAGCTGCGGCTGTGGGCGCGTGTGCTCGACGCCCGCGCCGGCAGCGCCCTGCCCACGCACGAACTCGCCAGCGCCGGCCCGCTGGTGCAGGTGCGCCTGTTCGTGCTGCCCTCGGGCGCCGATGTCGCGGCCACGCTGGGCAGCGTGCCGGGCGGGCCGCACACGCTGTCCAGCCTGCTCTTCATCGACCACGCGGCCCACCTGCTGGTGGCCGGCGAGCCTGCCGCGCTGCAGGCCCTGGCGCAGCGCGTCAGCACGCTCAAGGGCAGCAGCCACGAGCTGCCCGCCTGGCTGCGCGACCCGGCGCTCGACCCGGCCCGGCACCTGCCGCAGCGCCTGCACGCGCTGTCGCTGGCGCAGGCCGCCGCACGCACCGCGCTGCAGGCGCTGGAAAGCCGCCACGACCTCGCACGCGCGCTGGGCGACGTGCACCGCCTGCAGTGGCTGCTGGACAACGTGCACGCGCTGGAGGCCGGCGCGCTGCTGTGCTGGGTGACCGGCTGGTGCAGCGACGCCAGCGGCCAGGCGCTGGCGCGGGCGCTGCAGGCCAGCGGCGCCCGCGCCCTGCTGCGCCACGCGCCGCCGCCGGCCGGCCTGCACGCGCCGCTGCTGCTGAGCAACCCGCCCTGGGCGCGGCCGTTCGAGATCTTCAGCCGCGCCCTGGGCATGCCGGCGTCGACCGAGGCCGACCCCAGCGCGCTGCTCGCCGTGGCCGTGCCGCTGATGTTCGGCTACATGTGCGGCGACGTGGGCCAGGGCCTGGTGCTGGCCGCCGGCGGCTGGTGGCTGCGCCGGCGCTACGCCGTGGCGCGGCTGCTGATGGTCGGCGGGCTGTCGGCAGCCGTCTTCGGCTTCGTGTTTGGCAGCTGCTTCGGCCTGCACAACCTGGCCTTCATGCCGCCGGCGCTGTGGTTGCACCCGCTGGACGCGCCGTTGGCAGTGCTTCTGGCGCCGCTGGCCGGCGGCGCGCTGCTGCTGACGCTGGGCCTGGGCCTCGATGCGCTGGCCGCGGTGTGGCGCGGCGAGACGGCCCGCTGGCTGCGCACCGACGTCTGGCTCGTCGTCGTCTACCTCGGCCTGCTCGCCGCCTTCATCGACCCCATCGGCCTCACCGTGGCGGCGCTGGGCACGCTGGCCTGGTGCGTGGGCCACGCGCTGCAGGAAAGGCGTGTCGCGGCGGCCTTCAGCGCTTTAGGCGAAGGGCTCGAGAAGACGCTGCAGCTGCTCATCAACACGCTGTCCTTCGCACGCGTGGGCGCATTTGCGCTGGCCCACGCCGGGCTCTCGTCGGCGCTGGTGGCGCTGACCGACGCCGCCGACAGCGGCCTGGCCAAGCTGCTGGTGCTGGTGCTGGGCAACATCGTCGTCATC
>JBBRBW010000128.1:0-10993 GCA_038205425.1 Burkholderiales bacterium
GGCAGTACATGAGAAAGGAATCGCGATAATCAGAAGCCGAGCCGCCGTTCCGGCGGGGGCTTCGCCGCGGGAGCTGGGATGGATTTGAACTTCCGCGTGAGACGCGCTGATGCCCGAATGGAATACCCGCCCGGCCAACCACTACCTGCCGCGCCACCGCACGGGGCAGGCCGTACACGCCGAAGACCTGCAGCGCGTGGACAACCCGCTGCAGATCGACGGCAAGCAGCCCGAGCCCCCGGCCCAAGGCGCCGGGCTCGAGGACTACGCGACGTGAACGCCAAGGCGCCCCGCACACCATGAACCCGGCCTGCTCCGTCATCTTCCTCACCACGCTGATCGGTGCCGGGCAAGGCCTGTTCCTGGCGCTCTTCGGTGCCGAACTGGCCGGCTTCGGACAGGCCGGCGCCGCCGAGCGCGAATTTCTCGCCCTGGGCGGCGGCGTGGCGCTGCTGCTGTGCGGCGCGGGGCTCGTTGCATCCTTCTTCCACCTGGGGCGACCCGAGAGGGCATGGCGCAGCGCGGCGATGTGGCGCACGTCGTGGCTGTCACGCGAGGTCATCGCACTGCCGGCGTTCATGGCCGCCCTCTTCTTCTGGGCCGTGTTCCACGCCACCGGCCGCAGCGGCACGCTGGCCATCGGTGTGCTGGCGGCGCTGGCCTGTGCCGCGCTGTTCCTGTGTACGGCGATGATCTATGCGTCGGTGCGTTTCCTGCAGGAATGGGCCAGCCCCTACACGGTGCTGAACTACACCCTGCTCGGCCTGGCCTCAGGATGCACGCTGGCCACCGCGCTGGCCGCCTGGCGCGGCGTGCCCGCGCTGGTGCCGGTCTGCGGTGCGGCGGCGCTGGCCTTCACTGCGGTGGGCGGCATCAGCCGCGGCCTGTCGTTGCGGCGCAATGCGCGACTCAAGCCGAAGTCCACGCTGCAGTCGGCCATCGGTATCCGGCACCCGCAAATCGCGCAGCGTGCGATGGGCTTCATGGGCGGCTCGTTCAATACGCGCGAGTTCTTCCACGGTCGCAGCGGCGACGCGCTGCGCCAGGTGAAGTGGGCCTTCCTGCTGGGCGCCTTCGTGCTGCCGCTCGTGCTGCTGGCACTGGGTCTGAAGTCGCCCTCGGCCGGGCTGCTGGCACTGGCCTTTGCCGTGCAATACGCCGGGCTGCTGGCCGAGCGTTGGTTTTTCTTCGCCCAGGCCAACCATCCGCAGAACCTGTACTACCAGGCGGTATCGTGATGCGCCTGCAGCGTGCGGTGCTGCTCGCGGCAGGCGGCCTGCTCGTCGCCAGTGTGGCCCATGCCGCAGATGGCGCGTCAGGCGACGTGCACTGGTGGGTCTGGCCACTGGGCCTGTTCGTGGTGTGTTTCCTGATGGGCATCGTCGCCGTGCCGGCGGGCATTGGCGGCGGCACGCTCTTCGTGCCCATCGTCGGCAGCTTTTTCCCCTTCCACCTCGACTTCGTGCGCGGTGCCGGCCTGCTGGTGGCCCTGGCCAGCGCGCTGGCCGCCGGACCCACGCTGCTGCGCGGCGGGCTGGGCAGCCTGCGACTGGCGCTGCCACTCGCAGTGCTGGCGTCGGCCAGTTCGATCGGCGGCGCCATGATCGGGCTGGCCATGCCCGCGCAGTTGGTGCAGACGCTGCTGGGCGGTGTCGTGCTGGGCATCGTGGCGCTGATGCTGCTGTCGAAGAAGTCGGAGTTCCCCGTCGTGGCCCGGCCCGATGCACTTTCGCAGGCGCTGGCGCTGCACGGTGTCTTCATCGATGGGGCCACGGGCCGCACCGTGCACTGGCAGGTGCACCGCACGGCGCCGGGGCTGGTGACCTTCCTGGGCATCGGCGTGCTCGCGGGCATGTTCGGCATCGGCGCCGGCTGGGCCAATGTGCCGGCGCTGAACCTGCTGATGGGCGCGCCGGTGAAGGTGGCCGCCGGCACCTCGGGGCTGGTGCTGTCTCTGGTGGACTCGTCGGCCGCGTGGGTCTACATCAACCGCGGCGCGGTGCTGCCGATCATCGCCGTGCCTTCGGTGGTGGGCATGATGCTGGGCGCGCGCATCGGCGCGCGGCTGCTCGACGTGCTCAAGGGCTCGGTGATCCGCCATATGGTGATCGCGGTGCTGTTCTTCGCCGGCGCACGCGCGCTTCTGAAGGGCACCGGGATATGGCCATGAGCAAGCCCGACCGACCGGCGAGCCCTGTGATGAATCCCTCGGCCGGACAACCGATCGAGCAGCTGCTCTACGCGCGGCTGCTCGACTGGAGTACGCGCTTGGGCCTCGTGGTGCTGGTGGTCAGCTTCGCGGCCTACATGCTGGGCCTGGCGACGCCGCACGTGCCGCTGCAACAACTCGTCGAGGTCTGGTCGCACCCGGTCGGCCGCTACCTGGAACTGACGCATTCGCCCTCGGGCTGGGGCTGGCTGGCCCTGGTGCACCGCGGCGACATCGCCGGGCTCGTCGGCATCGCCATCCTCGCCGGCTGTTCACTGGCATGCCTGCTGGCCCTGGTGCCGCTGTACCTGCGACGCGGCGACAAGGCGTTCGCAGCGCTCTGCCTGGCCGAGGTGGCCGTGGTGGTGGTGGCCGCGTCGGGCTGGCTGTCAGGTGGCCATTGAAATGAACCCCGCTTCGAACGGCCGCTGCTTCTGGACGACCCGGCGGTCGATCCCGGCCCTTACCTCAACCCGACGCCTGCAACACCATGAGCGACGCCCTCAACTACCTCGTCAAGGCCCGGCCCGACGCCGTCGGCCACTACTTCGCCTTCCTGAAAGCCTGCGGCACCCAGCTCGACCCGAAGACGCGGGATCTGATTTCCGTGATCAGCAAGGTGCACTCGCAGACCGAGCGCGGCTTCAAGCAGTACCTGGGCCGTGCCCTGCGCGAGGGCTGCACGCCGGCCGAGGTGCTGGACGCGCTGCTGATGGCGTTCCCGATCCTGGGTCTGGCCAAGATCGTCTGGGCCGTCGACATCATCCTGGCGCTGGACCTGCCCGAATTCCAGCCCGGCGCCCTGGGCGCGCCCGGCGAATGGCACGACGTGCTGGCCACCAAGGGCTTCAAGGTCGGCGACACGCAGCGTGTGGAATGCGCCGGCCGCGGCCTCTTCGTGCACCGCAGCGAGACCGAATGGCGCGTCTACGACAGCCGCTGCCCGCACCAGACCACGAACATCCCGCACCTCGCTCTCGAGGGCTGCACGCTGACCTGCCCCAAGCACCAGTGGGCCTTCGACGTGCGCAGTGGCGACTGCATCGCGAAGGGCGACAGCCCGCTCAAGCAATGGCCCAGCAAGGTGGTCAAGGGGCGCCTGCTGGCGCTCTGGTGACACGCACCGCGGCTTTCCGATCGACCCTTCACCCCCCAAAAACAGGAGACAGACCATGCAGACATTGAAGCGCATTCTCAGACTGACCCCGCTGGCCGCGCTGTGCGCAGCCTTGCCGGCGCTGGCCACCAACGGCTACTTTCCGCACGGCTATGGCATGAAGGCCAAGGGTATGGGAGGTGCCTCAACGGCGCTGGCGCAGGACAGCCTGGGCGGTGCCACCAACCCCGCCAGCATGGTGTGGGCTGGCGCACGCCTGGACATCGGCGCCGAGGTCTTCAGGCCAATCCGCGACGCCGAGCGCGCGGGCTCGGCCATCCCAACGCTCAACGGCAAAGTCGACAGCGACAGCACCGCCTTCCTGGTGCCCGAGTTCGGCTACAACACCATGCGCGGCAATGACATGTCGCTGGGTGTTTCGGTCTACGGCAACGGCGGCATGAACACCAACTACCCGCAGGGCAACTTCAACTGCGGCGGCGGCGCGGCCAACGTGCTGTGCGGCAGCGGCCGAATTGGCGTCGATCTGATGCAGTTGATCGTGGCGCCGACGGTCGCCTACAAGCTGAACGAGAAGCACTCGGTAGGCCTGGCGCTGCTGCTGGGCTACCAGCGCTTCAAGGCCGAGGGCCTGCAGGCCTTCGACAACGCCCCGGGCTTCCCGGCCTTCACCAGTGCGCCCGGCAGCGTCACAAACAACGGTTACGCGAGCTCCACCGGCGTCGGCCTGCGACTGGGCTACCAGGGCAAGCTCAGCGATACGGTGACGATAGGCGCCAGCTACGCACCGAAGATGAACATGGGCAAGCTGGACAAGTACAAGGGCCTGTTCGCCAACCAGGGCGAGTTCGACATCCCCGCGCACTACAACTTCGGCGTCGCCTTCATGCCGGCGCCCGACTGGACGGTGGCCGTCGACGTCGGCCGCATCCTGTACACCGGCGTGGCGTCGGTCTCCAACGCCAGTTCGGCGCAGGCGCCGCTGGGCGCGAGCAACGGGCCCGGCTTCGGCTGGACCGACGTGAAGGTGTTCAAGCTGGGCGTGATCTGGAAGACGTCGGACAGCTGGACACTGCGCGCCGGCTACAACAAGGGCGACAACCCGGTGCGCCCGGGCGATGTCAGCTTCAACATCCTGGCCCCGGGTGTCGTCAAGTCGCACTACACGGCTGGCTTCACCTATGCCATGAGCCCCCGCAGCGAGCTCACCGCAGCACTGATGGTGGCACCACGGGTGTCGGTGAGCGGGCCCTCGATGTTCAACTCGCCGGCCATCATTCCGCCCGGCGGTCTGGGCGGCAACGAGACGGTCGGCATGCGGCAGTCGTCCTTCGGGCTGACCTGGGGCGTGAAGTACTGACGACCGAAGCGCCCGTTTCAGCGCACGGCGCCCGGCACCAGGCGCCGCAGCGCATCGGCGTCGATCACCTGCAAATCGCACTTGAGGGTCTGCAGCACGCCGTCTTGCTGCCGCTTCGAGAAGGTGGGGCTGGGGCATGGCGCCCACGCAGGCTCCGGCATCCCGAAGATCTACCGCAACTGGGCAAGGCAGCATTGGCACCTGCCGTTGCTGCACCAGATGCCGGAGCCTGAGCCGACGCTGATGAAGTTGCGCATGACCAGCCTGCTGCCGGCAGCGCCCGTGGCTGAGCTGGAGGCGCATTTCGGCGAACGCTTCACGGCGCTGGGTGAACTCGAGCGGCTCGCGCTGGTGACGGCGGCGGTGGACGGGGTACCAGATCGACCAGGCGTTCCGCTGGCTCGACCGCGCATTCGACGGGCGCCCGCACTGCCTGGTCTGGCTTCGCCTCGATCCGCGATGCAGGAGCTTGCACGGTGATTCTCGGTTCGCCACGCTGGCGTCGAGGATGAGGTACCCGTTCTAGCCAAGCCAGCGGCACGGTGTCTACCGGCGGCGCGAATTGAGGTCCGCCCTTTCGCGTTGTCTTCGCCGTTCATGCCGCGCTTCAGACAGTGCTTCCAGGCGCGAAGCGGCCGTTCGTACAAGGCAGCTTTTGGCTGAGTTTGGGTTTTCACGAGCCTCCGGTGCCTGGCGGCTCGGTCCGAGGTCGACTCTGACCTCCTCAAAGCGGCCCGAAGCACAGAGCGAATGCGGCCTGAATCGGTCGGAATGAGTCCCCCGACGATGCGGGCAGCGTTGGCGTCAAGTTGTAAGTTTTTCTGCCCGACCTCTCGGGGGCATCGAGTTCAGGGTCAAATGCAATGCGTTTGAGCAAGGCACGCTCGGAGCGTCGCCTCTTTCAGCACCTGCGAAGAGCAAACTGGCCACCCCAACCGCAGTCGTCACCAAAGAGGTATTCATGTTCGATCCATCCACGCGGCTCGTTCACTCCATTGCCCTCTTGGGTGTTTCGCTTGCGGCGATCAGTCTGTGCGCTTCGGCGTCGGCCGCTTCACTGGACGCTTATGCAGGCGTCATCGGTGGTTCGGGCATTGGCACGGTGCCCGGGGGCTGCAGCAATGCGCCGCCACCAGCGCTGAGCTTCTTCAGCTTCACCGGCCTGCCATGGCCGGTGGAAGGCATTGCCGCTTGCGGCTACAGCGGTAGCCTGGACCAGGTGGCGGCCGCGACCGGACCGCTGGGTCTCAGCAAGAGCTTGGCGCCGGTGTCGCTGGGCAGCCTGCCCGGCAGCGGCACCTTCGACGGCACCGCCCAGTCCAGCGCCGACTACGGTCGCCTGGGTGCCACGGCCCACGCCTTCATCGGTACCGGGCGGCCCGGCGGCAATTCCATGTTTCAGTCCATCGCCGCAGCCAAGTTCTCTGACACCTTGACCGCTACCAGCTCCTTGGTGGCTGCCGCCAGCGCCGGGTTTGTGAGCTACCAGTTCAGTGTCGACGGGAGCATGACTTCGCTGGGTGCCCCGGAGCCGTTTTACTTCGGCGAGACCTACATGGCGCTGGACCTGCAGCACCAGGGCGGGCCGACCTACCAGGTGCTCAACGCCACTGTGCGCCGCGGCGGCATCGGCACCATCTCGAACCGGCCACCGCCCGCGGGCTGGACCACCAGCGAGGGCAGCTTGATCGGTGGCAGCACCTTCTTCGCGCGTGACTTTCCCATGGTTTGGGGGCAGGCCTGGGACCTGAAGGTGGGCCTGGTGGCTTGGGCCTATGGCACCGCGGACAGCAACTTCCTCAGCACCGCCAGGCTCACCGGGCTGACCCTGTATGACGCCAACCACAATCTTGTATCGGAGTTCAGTCTGAGCGCCGCATCTGGCACCCACTACGTCAGTGCGGTGCCGGAGCCGCAGACGTGGGCGCTGTGGCTGTTGGGTCTGGCCCTGGTCGGTGGGCGTGCCGCCCACCGCTTCTCACGTCAGTAGGGAAACGTCCCAAGACCACAGCAGAGCCGTCAATCGCGCGGCCAAACGGGCCCTCATCGGCCTTTTGTACGCCCGCTGGAGCGGAAGAATCCGGATAGCACGGCTTCTTGGCCTCGATGGCCATCCCCACCTTGCACCAAAGCGTGACGGCCGGTAGCGCCCGCAGCAACTGTGTTCACCACCGTGATGGTCTGCTTGACCATCATCAAACTCGATCAGCAGACCATCGAATTGACTGATCACACTCAAGGTCAGTATCGCGTCGTTCGTGCTGCTCCTGATCGGCTTCGCGCTGACCTTTCCGCCGTTCACACCTCTGCTGCAAGGCAAGTAAGGTGAGCACGGTTTTGCGGGTAACCCCACCCCGCGCGCGACGCGCCCCCGTCTCTTGGCGCGCCCCCAACCCCGGCCCTGCAAAATCCGTTTCAGCGCCAACCGCCTGACGCGCCGGCAGGCAGCGCCGCCAGCGGCAGGGCAAGGCTGGCGCGTACCGCAATGCTGATCAAGCTGAGCACATCGCGCAAGCGTTGACCTGTGGCGAGGCATTCGTCGATCAGGGCCAACAGCGTTACGAAGAACAGCAGCTCGAGCGCAGCATCGCTGCACTCAAGCGCCGTGCCGCTGCCCTCGGCTTCGAGGTCAATCCGAGCCCGGTTCCCGCGTGAAGCCGGCCTTCAACCCGTTTTGCTTCTCATGAGTCAACAGCCTGCGCCACAGGGAGAGGACACCTGACTACACCGGAGGTCAGTCACTCTTCACCGAGGCCGCCATGCCTGCCGAGCCTGTCGCAACCGTTGCTCCGCTGGCCTCCGATGTCGACCTTGGCCGGCGCCCGAGGCCGCCGCGGTGCGACGGCGAGGCGGCTCGCCCGGGGGGCTCAAGGAATGGCAACGATGAAGGGCACCTCGAAACGACTGCCGGCGGCGCTCACCTGCACCTTGCCCAGCAAGGTATCCCCCGGGCGGAAGCTCGCGCCGGCAGCGGCCTGCACGGTCCAGCGCAGACGGTAGGTGGGCAGGCTCAGGCTCATCAGCTTGCCGACGCTGCCGTAAAGCGCCAGAAACTGCGCCGCGGTGTCGGCGTAGAGGAAGGCGCCCCCGGTGCGGTCGGCCAGTTCGCCCAGCGTGGCGACGTCGATGCCCTTGGCCAGGCCGATCGTGAACAGGCGCACCTGCGCCTGCCGGGCACCCTGGATGGTGCGCTCGCGCACGCCACGGCAGGCCTCGGTGTCGCTGCACGTGGTGTCTGCGCCGTCGGTGAAGACAAGCACGGCACGCGCCATGCCGACCGGCAGCGTGCTGTCGTCGGTGACCTGCCGGCGCAAGGCGTCAATCGAGTCGTACAAGGGCGTGTTGCCGCCGAGCCGCGACGCCAGGCCGTCGAGCGTGGCGAAGTGGGCCCGCGCGCCGGTCTGGCTCTGGAAGCTGCCATAGACGGTGAGCGGGTTGGTCGGCAGGGTGGCCGCCGGGCCGCCGGCAAACGCGGCCAGCACGGTGTAGTCATCGGCGCCCAGGCCATCGATGAAGGCCTTGCTCGAGTACAGCCGCGCGTGCGTGGGGTCGGTGTCGGCGATGCTGCCGCTCTGGTCCAGCAACAGGGCCGCGGCATACGGCCGCGCCGGCAGCCCGGGCACCAGCACAAGGCTGGCCGGCGCTGGCGTGCCGGGGCTGTAGGCGGTGTCTACATCGGCGCTGCCGGCGCCGCGAATGCAATCGGCGCGGCCGTTGCGCACCGTGGCCGCTTCGGGCGTGCAGGCGCGCAGCACGAAGTCGCCCGCGGTCAAGGTCTCGACGGGCTGCGAGTTGCCCTGCACCACCACGAGCTCGATCTCGAAACTGAGTTGGTTTCCGGCGGCGTCCAGGGTCGGCGCGACACCGCTGCGCGAACGCATCGAGCCGCCTGCCGGCGCCGTGGCGCGCGCCAGCGTCACGGCCACCGTATTGACGCTGCCCGTGGTGCTGGTGAGCTTGAGCGTCGTGTCGACGAAGGTCGCCCGGGCCAGCGACACATCGGCCGTGCTGTCGGGCGCGGGCATCAGCACCAGCGCCACGCCATGGGCATCGGTGACCGAGCTGCCGTTGGGGCCTTGCAGCGTGGCGTCGGGCACCGTTGTGCCATAGGCGTCCTGCACCGTCACCCGAACCAGGCCCAGCGCCGGCGGCGCCGTGTCGGTCGCGCCACCTCCGCCACCACCCCCACCGCAGGCGGTCAAGCCGAAGCCGGCCAGCAACGCCGCGGCGATCACAGGCCAGCCGCGCCAGGGGGCCGGCGACAAGTGGGTTGGGCCTGTGGGTTCGATGTGATGCATGACGTTTCTCAGGAGAGCAGGCGCATTCGCCGACCCGAGCGTCGCAGCGCCGCCGTTCCTGTTCTGTGCGCCAGCCAACGCGCCTTTGGGGCGTGTTGTTCGCCGTCGTCATGGCCCGAAACATCGGGGCCGATGCGTGCGCCAGCGCACAGCGCGGCCGGCATCAGGCGACGCGGTTCAGGCAGTGCGTTCGACCGGCTCGGTCGACTCCGCGGCACGCGCGATTCGCACGATCTCCTTCCCGATATCTTCCGGAGACAGCACGAAGTCGATGCAGCCGCTGGCAATGGCACTCTCCGGCATGTCGGGCTGTTTGGCGGTGTCCAACTTCTGCGCAATCGTGGTGCCGCCCACCTGCTGGATTCCGCACAGCGCTGCGGCACCGTCGCCGTCGTAGCCGGAAACGATCACGGCGATCAGCTTGCCTTCCCAGAAACGGGTGAGCGACAGCAGGAAGACCGTGATCACATCGGGCCAGCCGCGCGGCTTCGAGATCGGTGCCAGGTGAAACACCTCACCGTCGATGTGCAGGTCGCGGTTGGCAGGGATGATGTAGACGTGGTCGGGTTCGATCAGCAGATCTTCGGTGATGAGTTCCACCGGCATGCGCGAAAACCGCGGCAGCACTTCGTGCAGTTGGGTCGGCATCGTGGTGATGTGGTTCACGATGACCACCGCCACACCCATGTCGTCCGGCAGCTGCTTCAGAAGCCGGATGTAGGCGTCCAGGCCCCCAGCGGAGCCACCGACACAGACCACAGGAAAGTTCTTCATCGCGTAGATCTTTCGGGTGTCGCTTGTGGATTTGCAACCGCCCGTTTTTGCATCGTGCCCCTGCGTGGGGTGCCCGGTCTGTTAGACAGCGCACAGGTGGCTTGCAGGTTTTCCTTCGCACGGACAAGCTCGCTGACACAGAATACGGATCGAGTCACACGCCGAGACCACCATGCCGAACAAGTTGCGCACGAACGCCGAAGAGCGGATCAAAGAGGGCACCGCGCCCCTGACACGCGGGGGGGCCACCGGCACGCAGGCGCTGACACTGCTGCACCGCCTGGCCAGCGCGCCCGAGAGCGCCAGCGACGCACTCAAGCTCTTGCATGAGTTGCAAGTGCACCAGGTGGAATTGGACCTGCAGCACGAAGAGGCCGAGCAAGACCGCCGCCAACTCACCGAAGACCTGAAGAACTGCACCATGCTGTTTGCGCTGGCGCCGTTCGCCTACCTGACGCTCGACCCTGAAGGTCTGGTGATCGCCGCCAATCGCATCGCCGGGGATTGGCTGGCAGCACAGGCGGGCGAAGAGGAAGCATGGGCCGGCCGCCGCATCGAAAACCTGCTGGCGCCTGAATGCGGCGCGGCGGTCCGGGGCATGTTCGCTGCCCTGCGCAAAGGTGAGGGTCGGCAAACCTGCGTGGTGCAATCCAGGGCCGCTGGCGCCAGCGCGCACGCCGTGGCGACGGCCACACCCGGCGGCGAGCAGGTGTTGATGGCCATCGTGCCCGCAGGGCCAGGGCCGGGGCCTGGCCCCGCCGGGCCTTGAAGCTCCCGGCTGCCTGGCACCTGACTTGCCACGGGCCGGAGAGTGACAGAGCGCACACGCTGCCATGACTGCCTCGCCAACATCGCTCACGAAGCCCCAGCACGCGGGGCCTTTGCGCATCGTGGCCCTTGGCGCTTCGGCTGGCGGCCTGGAGGCATTCGAGCAGTTCTTTGCCCAGGTACCCGCGAACTCCGACATGGCCTACATCGTGGTTCAGCACCTGGACCCGACGCAGAAGGCCATGCTGGCCGAGTTGCTGCAGCGGGTGACGTCGTTGAGTGTCCGCGAGGCCGGCGAACAGATGCGTGTCGAGGCCAACCACGTTTACGTGATTCCGCCGAACGCCGAACTCAGCCTGGCCAACGGCGTGCTGCACGTGGTGCCGCCTACCGAGCCCCGCGGCATGCGGCTGCCGGTCAATGTGCTGTTTTCGTCCCTGGCCCGCGACCAGGGTGCATCGGCCATC
>JBBRBW010000129.1:0-10669 GCA_038205425.1 Burkholderiales bacterium
ACTTCGAGCACCAGCGCCGCGAAGAGGCGAGCCCGATCTATTCCCAGTGCGCGACAACCGCCGCGCCCGGGGCCGAGATAGGGATCGCCACACCCCGGGGTCCAAGGGTCAGCAAAGGGGGGGCGGCCCGTGCATAGAGCCCCAGCGGCGTGCCCGCGCCCGTGCGCAAGATGCTCGAACACGAGCTCGCGCTCATCGGCCAGCTGCAGTACGAGGCCTACTTCCTCACCGTGGCCGACATCGTGCACTGGGCGCGCAGCCAGGGCATCCTGTGCCAGGGCCGCAGCAGCGCCGCGAACTCGGCCGTCTGCTACTGCCTGGAAGTCACCGCGGTCGACCCCGAGGTGCACACCATGCTGCTGTTCGAGCGTTTCATCAGCGCCGAACGCAACGAGCCGCCCGACATCGACATCGACTTCGAGCACCAGCGCCGCGAAGAGGTCATCCAGTACATCTACCGCAAGTACGGCCGCCACCGCGCCGCGCTCACCGGCGTCGTCATCAGCTACCGCCCGCGCAGCGCGCTGCGCGACGTCGGCCGCGCTTTAGGCATCGACCTCGACCGCATCGAGGCGGTGAGCAAAAGCCAGCACTGGTTCGACGGCCGCAAGATCGACCCCGAACGTGTGCGCGAAAACGGCTTCGACCCCGAAGCCCACCTCACGAAGCTGTGGCTGGAACTGACGCAGCAGCTCATCGGCTTTCCGCGCCATCTCTCGCAGCACCCCGGGGGTTTCGTCATCGCACGCGACACGCTGGCCGAACTGGTGCCGGTGGAAAACGCCAGCATGCCCGGCCGCAGCGTCATCCAGTGGGACAAGGACGACCTCGACGCGCTGCGCCTGATCAAGGTCGACATCCTCGCGCTGGGCATGCTCAGCGCCATCCGCCGCGCACTCGACATGGTTGGCGCAAAGCAGGGCGCAGCCATCGCCCTGCACCAGATCCCGAAGGAAGACGCGGCCAGCTACGCCATGCTCTGCCGCGGCGACAGCGTGGGTACCTTCCAGGTCGAAAGCCGCGCCCAGATGGCCATGCTGCCGCGCTTGCGGCCGAAGGCGTTCTACGACCTGGTGATCGAGGTCGCCATCGTGCGCCCCGGGCCCATCCAGGGCGGCATGGTCCACCCCTATCTGCGCCGCCGCAACGGCGAGGAGCCGGTGGACTACCCCAGTGCCGAAGTCGAGAAGGCGCTCAGCCGCACGCTGGGTGTGCCCATCTTCCAGGAACAGGTGATGCAGCTGGCCATCCTGGCCGCCGACTTCACGCCCGGCGAAGCCGACCAGCTGCGCCGCGCGATGGCGGCCTGGAAGCGCAAGGGAGGGCTGGGGCCCTTCCACGCGCGGCTGGTGGGGCGCATGGTCGAGAAGGGCTACGAACTCGAGTACGCCGAACGCATCTTCAAGCAGATCGAGGGCTTCGGCGAATACGGTTTCCCCGAAAGCCATGCTGCCAGCTTCGCGCTGCTGGTCTACGCCAGCGCCTGGCTGAAGTGCCACCATCCCGACGCCTTCCTGGCCGCGCTACTGAACAGCCAGCCGATGGGTTTCTACGCCCCGGCGCAGCTGGTACGTGATGCCCGGGCCCACGGCGTGCAGGTGTTGCCGGTGGACGTGCTGCGCAGCCCGTGGCACACGGTGCTGGAAGCGCCAGCCGAAGGCGCGCTGTGGCCGGTGCGCCTGGGTTTCAGCCGCATCAGCGGCTTCGCGCAGGACGCCGCCGAGCGCCTGGTGGCCGCACGCGCTGCGGCGCCCTTCGCCGGCGTCGAAGACCTGGCGCGCCGCGCCCGGCTCGACGCGCACCAGCTTGCGCTGCTGGCCGAGGCCGACGCGCTGGCGCCGCTGCCCCTGGGCCCCCAAGAGGCCGCGCCTCAGCCCGCCGAGGGGGCGCCTGCGGATCTTGCGAGCGGCCCGGCGGTCCGCACCGTCGGCCACCGCCACCAGGCCGCGTGGTCGGTGGCCGGCGTCGACACCCGCGCTACCGCGCTGCTGCAGGGCACACGCACGCACGAAGCCGAAGCCACGCTGCCCGCACCCGACGCCGCCACCACCGTGCTGGCCGACTACCGCCGCCTGGGCCTGAGCCTGACGCAGCACCCGGTGGCGCTGTTGCGTGGGCAGCTGGCGGCCTTCAAGGTGCTGCCGGCCGACGTGCTGCAGCATTTCCCGCACGGCCGGCTGGCGCGGGCCAGCGGCATCGTCACCCACCGCCAGCGCCCCGAGACGGCCAAGGGTGTGGTCTTCGTGACGCTGGAAGACGACACCGGCGCCGTCAACGTCATCGTCTGGCCGCAGGTGGCCGAGCTGTACCGCCGTGCACTGCTGGGCAGCAGCCTGCTCACCGTCTACGGCATCTGGCAGCGCCAGGGCGAGCCGGGGCACGAGGTGCACCCCCTGGTGGCGCGCACGCTGGTCGACCACACCCCATTGCTGCAGGGCCTGGCCCCGCCCAGCCGCAATTTCAGATAGGCCCCCAAGCTCGCTTGCGCCCGCTGCCTGCCCGCTTGCAGGCGGGCAGGCGCTCACCAGCCGCTCGTCAGCGCGCAGGCGCTGCCTCGGCGCCGGTTCTCCTAACGGGGGCCGTCCGCCAATGGCCCGGCAGAGCCGGATCCGTGGCGGGAATTTTGGTCGCGGTGCGGCGCTTCATGCGCTGCGGGTGGCGTGAGCCGCCTTCAGGGCCCTTGCAGCGCCTCGGCCACCACGGCCGCGGGCTGGCTGCTGCTGGCGCGCAGTTCGCCGCGCGCCAGCGCCTGTTGCGGCCTGCGGCGCGCCAGCGTCAGCAGCTCGGCCGTTGGCGTGCGCTCGGTGCCGTGCAGGCCGACCCAGGCGTTGCGGCCCAGCCGCTTGGCCGCCAGCAGGCCGATGTCGGCGATGTCGACCACGCCCAGCCAGTCCAGCGCCTGTGGCTGCCGCGGCAGGAAGGGCCAGCAGGCATGGCCCACCGAGCAGGTCATGGCCAGCGTGCGCCCGTCGCTCAGGCGGAACGGGCTGTCGGCGACGCTGGCGCGGATGCGTTCGGCCAGCTCGTCGGCGCGTGCGCGGTCGGTGTCGTGCGCGACGGCCAGGAACTCCTCGCCGCCCCAGCGCACGATGTCGTCCGATTCGCGCATCGCCACGCGCAGCCGTTGCGCCAGCTGCACCAGCACGGCGTCGCCGGCGGCGTGGCCGAGTTCGTCGTTGACACGCTTGAAGTGGTCGACGTCGATCATGAAGAACAGCGTGTCGGTGTCGACCGGCTCGCCGGGGCGCGCCGGGCGGTCGTGCGCACGGCGCTGGCTGGCGGCCAGCAGGGCGTCGATCTGCTCGGTGAGGAAACGGCGGTTGTGCAGGCCCGTCAGCGGGTCGCTGATGCTGGCGCGCTCCAGCACACGCGACTTCTCTTCCAGTGCGCGTGACTTCTCGGTCAGCGCCTGCGACACCGCCTGCAGCTCGGCCGTGCGTTCGTCGACCAGGCGCTGCAGTTCGCGCCGGCGGGTCTGCAGCGTGCGTGTGCGCAGGCTGACCACCGCCCACAGCAGGCCCAGCGCAGCCAGCACCGTGGCCGCGTGGAAGGCGGCGGTCTGGTGCCAGGCCGCCTGCACCTGCACCGGCAGCACCAGCGTGGCATCGCTGAACACGCCGTCGCGGTTCGAGCCGCGCAGCTCCAGCAAGTAGTCGCCCGGCGGCAGGTTGCTGTAGCTGGCGTTGCGGTGGCGGGCGTCGTTGTAGACCCAGTCGGCGTCGTAGCCGCGCAGGCGGTGGGCGTAGCGGTTGCGCTCGGGGGCCGAATAGTCGAGGGCTGCGAACTCCACCGCCAGGCTGTTGGCATCGGCCGGCACCTGCAGCGGCTTGGCGGCGCCCGGAGGCACGGGCTTGCCGCCGACAAGGATCTCGGTGACCACCACCGCGGGCCGGTGCTCCCAGGCCTGCAGCAGCGCCGGGCGCACCACCGTCAGCCCGCCCGAGGCGCCGAACAGCAGCTCGCCGCTCGCCGTGCGCGCCACCGAACCCGTCCAGTAGGACTGGAAGACGAGCCCGTCGGCGCGTCGCACGGCACGCGCCTTCATCGTCACCGGGTCGAGCAGCGCCAGGCCGTGGTCGGTGCTGACCCACAGCTGGCCGGCGTCGTCCTCGACGAGCGCGTTGACGTTGTCGTCGGGCAGGCCCTCGGCCATCGCCAGGCGCCGGAAGCGCGGCGCGGCCTCGCTGCCGGGCTCCAGCAGGTGCACGCCGCCGCCATAGGTGGCCACCCACAGCCGGCCACTGCGGTCGAAGAGCAGCGCGGTGACGAAGCCCGCGGTCAGGCGCGCTTCGGCCGGCAGGCCGCGCGGCAGCTGCAGCAGTTCGCCGCTGTCCGGTCGCAGGCGGTTCAGGCCGTTGCGTGTGCCGATCCACAACGCGCCGTCGGGGCCGCGCGCCAGTGCGGTGATGCGCAGGTCGGTGAGCTGGCGTGCTGGCTCGGCCAGCACGGCGCGCACATGACCGCTTTTCAGGTCCATCGCCCACAGGCCGTCGATCAGGCCACCCACCCACAGCTGGCTGCCGTCGCGCAGCAAGGGGCCGATGCCGGCGTCGGGGCGGCGGCCGGGCCAGCGCAGCCGGCTCACGCGATTGCCGTCGGGGCTGGCGCGGTACAGGCCGCGGTAGCTGCCGACGTAGACGCTGCCGTCGTCGTCGGCCACCAGGCTCATCACGACGTCGGCCTGCAGCGCGCTGTCGGGGCGGTTGGCGTCGGGGCGCAGGGCCTGCACGGCGCCGCGTGCGGGGTCGACGATCTCGATGCCGTCGACATGCGTGCCCATCCAGACGCGCCCGTTGGGGTGGGCGAGCAGCGCGCTGTAGTCGGCGCGTCCGCGCCCGCCGTCGGCGCCCAGGCGCGCGCTGCTCACCGTCAGCAGCGCGCCAGTGCGCGGGTCGATGCGGCTCAGGCCGCCATAGGTGGCCACCCAGACCAGGCCCTGGCGGTCACGCAGCAGGCCGCGCACGCTGTTGTCGGGCAGGCTGGCCGCGGCCAGCGGCTGGTGCTGCAGGCGGCGTGTGCGGCCGCTGCCCACGTCGACGGCGACGATGCCCTGGCCCAGCGTGCCGATCCAGACCTCGCCCGGCCGCGCTTCCACCATCGTCATCACGCGGCGGGTCGACAGTTCGGCTTCGCTGCGCACCGGGGGGCCACTTTCAAGCACCGCACGCGCGGTGCGGCCGTCGGCGTCCAGCACGAAGGCGCCGCTGCGGTCGGTGCCCATCCAGATGTGGCCGCGGCTGTCCTCGAGCAGACATTCCGGCATCGGCGTGCGGCCCTCGCCGAAGCCGGCGCGCAGCGACGACGGGGCCGGCGCCAGCGCCACGGCTTCGAAGCGGGTGCCGCCGGCCGCCCGCCGGAACAGCCCGCGCGTGCTGCCCACCCACAGCCGCCCCTGGCGGTCGAGCAGCAGCGCCGACACCCGCCGGCCGGCCAGGCCGGTGGCGCTGTCCTCGCCCAGCGCCACCGGCGTGACGCGGCCGCTGGCGACGTCGAGGTGGTCGAGCCCGCCGTCGGTGCCGACCCACAGGCCGCCGGCGCCGTCGTCGGCCAGCGCGCGCACGCTGACATGGCCCAGCCCGCCGGGCCCGGCGCCGGTGGTGACGAAACGCTCACCGGCGGGTTCGTAACGCGCCAGCCCGCCGCTGGTCGTGCCTATCCAGAGGCGGCCGGCGGCGTCGCGGTGCATCACCTGCACGACGTTGTCGGGCAGGCTGCCGGCGCGGCCGGGCTCGAAGCGGTGCACGCGCAGCTGGTAGCCGTCCCAGCGCGCCACGCCACCCACGGTGCCGGTCCAGATGAACCCCTGGCCGTCTTCGGCCACGCTGGTGGTGATCTCGTTGGGCAGGCCGTCGGCGGTGGTGATGTGCTGGAAGCCGTCGACGGCCCAGGCCTGCCAACGTTCGGCCGGTGGCGCCGCGGCCGCGGCGGCAACGGTAGCCGCCACCAGCATCAGCCAGGCGCCGACGGCCGCGCGGTGTGCGCCCGCCCACAGCCGCCGCAGGGCGCCACCGCGGCCGACCGGCGTTGCGGGCACAGGGGTGGTGGGGCAAGGGGCGCGGCTCACGGCCGGCATTGTGTGTGACGCTGGCCGCCACGGCGACCGCGGCGACAATCCGTGGCATGCAACTCACGATCGAATCGCTGCCCGAGCAGGGCGCGCCCGAGCAGCTCATCCTGCTGCTGCACGGCCAGGGCGCCGACGGCAGCCAGATGGCGCCGCTGGTGCAGGCCCTGCGCCAGCACTTCGTGCAGGCCGCCGTGCTGGCCCCCGACGCGCCGCTGGCCGACGCCGCCGGCGGCCGCTGCTGGTACACCGGCGCCGACCCCGCACCGGCGCTCACCGCGCTGCAGCGCTGGGTGCAGGCGCAGCAGCAGCGCCTGGGTGTGGCGGCGCCGGCCACCGCGCTCGGTGGCATCGGCCAGGGCGCCACGCTGGCGCTGGCCCTGGCGATGCAGCACGACGGCATCGCCGGTCGCGTGCTGGCCTTCGGCGGCGACTACGCTGCGCTGGCGCCCGCGGCGCCGCGCCAGAGCACGCTGCACCTCTTCCACGGCGAGGCCGATGTGGTGATGCCGGTCGCGGGCGCACGACAGGCCCTGCAGCGGTTGGCCGAGCTGCAGGGCGACGCCACGCTGGACACCGCCGCCGGTGTCGGCCACGCGCTGCACCCGGCGCTGCTGGACTGCGCCTTGCAGCGGCTGCAGACACACATCCCGCTGCGCACCTGGCAGGCGGCTCTGGGCAAGTGAGATGCAGCCCCCAAGCTCACTTCGTTCGCTACCCCCCGGGGGGCCCGTCCGCCTACGGCCCGGCGGAGCCGGTTCCGTGGCGGGAAGCCTGGTAGTCGACCTGGCGCTTCATGTTTCGCGGGTGCTGCGCGGCGGCGTGGCCAACTGACAAGTTCTGACTCACCGGCCGGTCGTTCCCGCCCACCGCAACCCACCCACCCACCCACCTATCGCCCCCATGCTGTTCCTGCTGTCCCCTGCCAAGACCCTGGACTACGAGACCCCGGTGCCCGCGGCGCTGCGCCGCAAGGCCAGCGAGCCCGACTTCACCGACCGCGCGGCCGAGCTCATCGCCGTGCTGCGCCAGAAGACGCCGGCGCAGGTGGCCGCGCTGATGGAACTGTCCGACAAGCTGGCGGCGCTGAACGTGGCGCGCTACGGCGCCTGGCAGACGCAGGCCACGCCGGCCAACAGCAAGCCGGCCTTGCTGGCCTTCGCCGGCGACGTCTACGAAGGCCTGGACGCGCGCACGCTGAAGACCGCCGATCTGAGCTGGGCGCAGCGCCACCTGGTGATCCTGTCGGGGCTGTACGGCGCGCTGCGCCCGCTCGACCGACTGCAGCCCTACCGGCTGGAAATGGGCACGGCGCTGGCCACGCAGGCCGGCAAGGACCTCTACGCCTGGTGGGGCGACACGGTGGCCGAGCACCTCAATCAGCGCCAGGCCGACGAGCCCGCGCCGGTGGTGGTGAACCTGGCCTCGGTCGAGTACGCCCGCGTGGCGCTGCGCCCCAGCCTGCGCGCGCGTGTCGTCGAGTGTGTGTTCGAAGAGGTGAGCGACGGCAAGCCGCGCATCATCGGCTTCTTCGCCAAGAAGGCGCGCGGGCTGATGGCGCGTTACGTGGTCCAGCACCGCGTGCGCAGCGTGCGCCAGCTCGAGGCCTTCGACGCCGAGGGCTATGCGCTGGACCGCGCGGCCTCGTCGCGTGACCGACTGGTGTTCCGGCGCGCCGGTTGAGCAACCCGGGTGCACGGGATGGCCCAACAGGCACCAAGCGCTGCGTCAAAATCACGCCATGACTGCCAACGCCCAAATCGTCACCGAAGACCTGCGCCGCTGGATCGTCGCCCAGGCCGAAGCCGGCTGCCGTCCCGACGACGTGCTGACCGCGATGAAGACCAGTGGCTGGGACGAGGACGTGGCCCTCGAGGCCATGGAAGAGACCCTGCGCCAGCGCCTGGATGAACTGGGCCCGCGCCCGGTCAAGCCGCTGCTGCCGGCCAGCACGGTACCCGAGCCGGAGCTGAGCGGGGCGCCCGAGGTCGAACTTTCGGACGGCCACCGCGTGCGCGCGCTGACGACGATGCGGCTGCCGCGCGTGGTCGTTTTCGGTGGCCTGCTCACCGATGCCGAGTGCGAGGGTCTGATGGCGCTGGCCGCGCCGCGTCTGGTGCGCTCGGAGACGGTCGACAACGACACCGGCGGCAGCGAGGTGAATGCCGCCCGCACCAGCGACGGCATGTTCTTCGAGCGCGGTGAGGCGCCGTTGATCCAGGCCATCGAGCGCCGCATCGCCGAGCTGCTGCGCTGGCCGCTGGAGAACGGCGAGGGCCTGCAGGTGCTGCGCTACCGCCCGGGCGCCGAGTACCGCCCGCACCACGACTACTTCGACCCCGCGCACGCCGGCACAGCCACCATCCTGCAGCGCGGTGGCCAGCGCGTGGGCACGCTGGTGATGTACCTGAACACGCCCGACGGCGGTGGCGCCACGACCTTCCCCGATGTCGGCCTGGAAGTGGCGCCGGTGCGCGGCAACGCGGTTTTCTTCAGCTACGAACGAGCCCATGCCAGCACGAAGACGCTGCATGGCGGCGCGCCGGTGTTGGCGGGCGAGAAGTGGGTCGCCACGAAGTGGCTGCGCGAGGGCGAGTTCGCCTGAGCGCCTGTGAACAATTCCGACACACCCGCTCGTGCGCCCCAGGCGGCACCGCTCGTCGTTGCAAATGCTCGCCGTAGCCCGAGCTACGGCTGCGCTTTGCGCCTAGATCGGCACCACCTGAGGCAGCCGCTCGGGCGCGCCGGATTCATTCAACAGGCTCTGAATCTCAGGCCGCTCCGGCCGGGTTGATACCGCGTCAGCCGCCTGCCGGTGCCGCCAGCGCCCAGGCCACCACCAGTGCCGTGCCGGTGGACACCACCAGCGACAGCAGCACCGCCGCGCCGAAACCGCGGCCGCCGGCGACGAAGCCGGTGACGCCGCGTGTGAGGCTGTTCGACAGCACACCCAGCAGCACGCCGTCGCGCAGCGCGGCGGCCTGAATGCGGCCTTCGCCATGCAGCGTGGCCAGTGCTGCCACCGGCGACTGCGCGTCTGCCAATGCCGCCAGCGCGGTGCCGACCATCAGGCCCGCCTGGCCGAAGTGGCGCTGGCCCCAGGCCACCAGCACGGCCACCGCACCCAGCATGGCTGACACCGCCAGCGCCTCGCGCAAGCGCAGCGGCCCGTGCGCTGCTGCGGCCGGTGCCATGGCGGCCCCGGCCTGGCGCCAGGCCAGCGCTGCGCCGGCCAGCGATGCAACTGCGCCGGCCAGCGCGCTCGGCAGCAGCGTGGGCAGCGCCGCGGGGGCCAGCGCCGCCACCATCAGCAGCACCTGCAGCCAGGTGGCGGTGGTCGAGAACAGCGCGCCGGCCAGGCAGGCGCCGCGCTGCGCGGGTTCGGCGCGTGCACGTGCCCCCATCGAGGCGATGGTGGCGGTGCTGGAGACGAAGCCCGAGAACAGGCCCGATACCGCCAGCCCGGCGCGCGCGCCCAGCAGCCGTAGCGCGACGTGGCCGGCGGCCTGCAGCGACAGGATCAGCACCGCCGTCAACAGCAAGGTGCGCGGCGCCATGCCGCCCAGCCAGGGTTGTGGCGTGGCCGGCATCAGCGGCAGCAGCACCAGTGCCAGCGCGGCCAGCAGCAATGCGTCGTGCAGTTCGCTTTCGCTCAGCAGCACCGTCGCGAAACGGTGCAGGCGGTCACGCGCCGCCAGCAGCGTGGCCACGGCGACGGCCGCGCCAGCGCCCAGCGTCGGCTGCTGCACCGACAGCACGCCGACGAGGTAGGTGATGAACAGCGCCAGCTCGGTGGTCAGGCCGGGGTCGGGCAGGGGCCGCCCGGGCAGGCGTTCGCGGCTCTTCCAGTAGGCCACCGCGGACAGCAGCACCACCAGCAGCGCGCCCAGCGCCACCAGCGGCGGCTGCTGCAGGGTCTGCGCGATGCCGCCGCCCACGGCAGCCAGCGTGAAGCTGCGGATGCCCGCGGCCGCGCGTGCGGCGCCGCTGCCCTTGCGGCGTTCTCGTTCCAGCCCGATGAGCAGGCCGCCGCCCAGCGCCGCAGCCAGGCCGAGCCA
The DNA here is from genome assembly GCA_038205425.1 of Burkholderiales bacterium. GTDB lineage: Bacteria > Pseudomonadota > Gammaproteobacteria > Burkholderiales > Burkholderiaceae_C > Rubrivivax. The sequence goes on from JBBRBW010000129.1 coordinate 10,123, forward strand.
GGGTGCGAAGGGCGATGATTCGGCGGGTGTCATGCAGCAGCCCGGGCCGTCGGCGGGCGTTTCAGAGCGTGACGCACTCACCCAGCGCCGGCACCCGCGCCGGCCAGCCGAGTTCGTTGCGTACCGCCGCGCGCAGGCTGTCGGACGCATCGGGCTCGCCGTGCACGACGTAGGTCTGTCGCGGCGCCTGCGGCAGTTGGCGCAGCCAGGCCAGCAGGCCGGCGCGGTCGGCGTGGCCCGAGAAACCTTCGAGCTGCTGCACCTCGGCACGCACCGCCACCATCTCGCCGTGGATCTTCACTGCCGGCTCGCCGGCCAGCAGGCGCGCACCGCGGCTGCCACCGACCTGGAAGCCGGCCAGCACGATGCTGTTGCGTGCATCCGGCGCACGCGTCTTCAGGTGGTGCAGCACACGCCCGCCGGTGGCCATGCCGCTGGCCGCGATTACCACCGCCGGGTAGCGTGAACGCGCCAGCCGCAGCGACTGCTGGACGGTCTCGATCGCCCGTACGCCCTCGCTGAGCGTGCGCAGTTCGCGCGGCGCCAC
>JBBRBW010000130.1:0-10589 GCA_038205425.1 Burkholderiales bacterium
TGGCACGGCGTGTCGCGCCGCTACCCGAACGGCACGCGCCTGTTCGGCAAGATCACGAACATCGCCGACTATGGCGCTTTCGTCGAGATCGAACCGGGCATCGAAGGCCTGGTGCACGTTTCCGAGATGGACTGGACCAACAAGAACGTCGCGCCCGCCAAGGTGGTCACCCTGGGCGAGGAAGTCGAAGTCATGGTCCTCGAGATCGACGAAGACAAGCGCCGCATCAGCCTGGGCATGAAGCAGTGCAAGGCCAACCCCTGGGAAGAGTTCAGCGCCACCGTCAAGCGCGGCGACCGCGTCAAGGGCCCCGTCAAGTCGATCACCGACTTCGGTGTGTTCGTTGGCCTGAGCGCCGGCATCGACGGCCTGGTGCACCTGAGCGACCTGTCCTGGCACGAGCCGGGCGAAACCGCCGTGCGCAACTACAAGAAGGGCCAGGAAGTCGAAGCCCTCGTGCTGGCCGTCGATGTGGAACGCGAGCGCATCAGCCTGGGCATCAAGCAGCTGGACACCGACCCGTTCACCACCTTCACCACGCTGAACGACCGCGGTGCGATCGTCAACGGCAAGGTCAAGAGCGTCGACCCGCGCGGCGCCGAGATCCAGCTGAACGACGACGTCACCGGCTACCTGCGTGCCAGTGAAATCAGCCGCGACCGCGTCGAAGACGCGCGCAACGTGCTGAAGGAAGGCGACGACGTCAACGTCATGGTCATCAACGTCGACCGCAAGCTGCGCTCGATCCAGTTGTCGATCAAGGCCAAGGACAACGCCGACGAGCAGCAGGCCATGCAGCGCCTGAGCCAGGTGAGCGAGCGTGAAAACGCCGGCACCACGAGCCTGGGCGCCCTGCTGCGCGCCAAGCTCGACAACCGTCCGGAGTAACCCGGGCCCGGCCGGCTGCCGCTCACTCGGCGCCGGCCCCTACTTCAGAGCCCCGCGCGCGCACCGCTCGCGGGTCGCCGTGACCAGCGAGACCGCAGCAGTTCCATGACACGATCCGACCTCGTCACCCGCCTCGCCGAGCGTTTTTCCCAGCTCACGCAGCGCGACACCGAGTTCGCGGTCAAGACCATCCTGGACGCCATGTCCGACGCACTGGCCCGCGGCCACCGCATCGAGATCCGCGGCTTCGGCAGCTTCAGCATCAACCGCCGCCCGCCCCGCATGGGGCGCAATCCGCGCAGCGGCGAGCAGGTCGTCATTCCCGAGAAGCTGGTGCCCCACTTCAAGCCGGGCAAGGCGCTGCGCGAAGCCGTCGACGCCCAGCTGCCGGGCGACATCGAGCGCCTGTAGCGGCCACGCCGCAGGCGCGCACGACCAGCGGGCCCCTGCGCGCCGCGGGTCCTAGAATCGGCGCCGCATGCGCTACCTCGCCGGGCTGTTCTGGGCCTTCGTCTTCTTCACGCTTTTTGCGTTCGCGCTGAACAACCAGCAGCTGGCCACGGTGCGCTGGTTTTTCGGCGTGGAATGGCGAACGCCCATGGTGATCGTCGTGCTGGTGGCCTTTGCTGCCGGTTGCGCCTTCGGCGTCGTGGCCATGGTGCCCAGCTGGTGGCACCAGCGCCGGGTGGCCAAGCGCCACGCACCGCCGCCGCCCTCGACGGCCTCGCCTGTGCCCAGCGGCCTGACGGGCAGCGAATTCGGCCCCGAACACCCGCCGCGCGAAGGCCTCTGATGGCGGGCCGCGCCTGATGGAATTCGACCTGCAATGGCTGCTCATCGGCCTGCCCATGGCCTTCGCGCTGGGCTGGATGGCGTCGCGCTTCGACCTGAAGCAGCTCAAGCGTGAGCGCGAGGACGCGCCGCGTGCCTACTTCAAGGGCCTCAACCTGCTGCTCAACGAACAACAGGACAAGGCTATCGACGCTTTCATCCAGGCCGTGCAGGTCGACCCCGACACGACCGAGTTGCATTTCGCCTTGGGCAACCTGTTCCGGCGCCGCGGCGAGTTCGAACGCGCCGTGCGTGTGCACGAGCACCTGCTGGGCCGCAGCGACCTGAAGGCCGGCGACCGCGACCGCGCCCAGCGGGCGCTGGCCCAGGACTACGTGAAGGCCGGCCTCTTCGACCGCGCCGAAGCGGCGTGGCACGCGCTCGAAGGCACGCCCTTCGACGGCGAAGCGCGGCTGGCGCTGCTGTCGCTGTACGAACGCTCACGCGACTGGCAGCGTGCCGTCGCGGTGGCGCGTGAACTCGAAGGTGGCGGTGGCGCGTCCTTCGCTTCGCGCATCGCGCACTACGAGTGCGAGCTGGTCGAAGCCGCCGATGCCGCAGGCCAGCCGGCCGAGGCCGAGGCGGCATTGAAGCGGGCCGGCGCCGCCGCGCCACAGGCGCCGCGGCCCTGCCTGCTGGCCGGGCAGCGCGCACTGCACCAGGGCGACCCGGCACGCGCTCTGGCGGCGTGGGACAGTCTGCGCCAGCACCACCCGGCCACCTTCCTGCTGGTGGCGGCCGACTATGCACAGGCCGCACGTGCCGCCGGCCAGATCGACCAGGCCCACGCCGCGCTGAGCGCGGCGCTGGCCCAGCTGCCGGCGCTGGAACTGGTGCAGGCGCTGGAGGCCCTTGAGGCCGCGGACGACCCGGCGCGCCTGCCACGCCTGCTGGCGCAGCTGCGGCAGCAGCCCACGCTGTCGGGCGCGCAACGCCTGCTGGCGCTGCCCCCCGAGGCCTGGACCGAGGAGGCCTGGGCGGCGCTGCGCACGGCCGTGGCGCGCAGCGTTTCGCCGCTGCAGCGCTACCGCTGCGCAGCCTGCGGCTTCGAGGCCCAGCACTACTTCTGGCAGTGCCCGGGCTGCCTCAGCTGGGACAGCTACCCGCCGCAGCGCCTGGACGCACTGTGAGTCCCCGGGCTCACTGAGGTTCGCCGCGCGCCCGAGGGGCTCAGGGTTCGAACCGGCCGAGCCAGACCCGAGCGCTGCCCTGACCGCGCCTGCGCAGCGCTCAGCGCGCGAACTGCTGCTCGAGCAAGGCCAGCACCTCGTTGCGGCCGGGTACCTGGGCCCTGCCGCCGATGCTCGCCACGCGGCCTGGCCCGGTGATGCCAGCCAGTCCGGGTTCATGGTCGCAGTAGATGCCCAGCGTGGGCCGGCCCAGCGCCGCGGCCAGGTGGGTGAAGCCGGTGTCCAGCCCGACGACCTGCTGGGCGCCGGCCAGCACCGCGGCCATCTCGCCGACCCGCAGGAAGGGCGGCACGTCGCCCTCGCAACTGGCGGCGATGCGCTCGGCCAGCGTCTGCTCGTCGTCGCGGCCCCACAACACCACGGGCAGCCAGCCCTTTTCAAGCAGGCGCCGACCCACTGCCGCCCAATGCCGCTCGGGCCAGAGCTTCTCGCGCCGGCTGGCGTTCGGGATCAGCACGGCGTAGGCCGAACGTGGTGTCCAGGTGGGCGTCGGTGCACGCAGGCCGAAGTCGGGGTGGCCGCTGACCGTATAGCCCAGGTGCGCCGCCGCCAGCAGGCGGCAGCGTTGCACCGCATGCAGGTCGGGCGACACCGCGGTGGTGCGCTGGTAGCACCAGGCCGCAGCGGGCTCGCGGGCACTGGCGCGGTCGTAGCCCAGTACCGGCGCGCCTGCCTGGCGGGCCCACAGCGCGCTCTTCAGCAGGCCTTGCAGGTCGAGCACGCTGTCGTAGCCGCCGCTGCGCAGTTCGCCGCGCAGTTGGCCCATCGCGCGCCAGGTGTCGCCGCTGAAAGGCTGCTGGCGCCACTTGCGCCAGCTCATCGGCAGCACCCGCCGCACACCCGGGTGCATCTGCGGGATGGCGGCGAACGGCGCCTCGACGAGCCAGTCGATCTGCGCATCGGGGTGCTGGCGCAGGATGTCGGTGACCACCGGCAGCGCGTGCACCACGTCGCCCATCGACGAGGTCTTGACGATGAGCAGGCGCACTAGCCGCCCCGCTGTTCTTTGACGAGTTCGGGATTGAAGCGCGGGTCGTTGTACATCTTGATCTGGCGGTAGACCTTGAAGTAGGCGCCGCCCGCCGCGGCGTCGTGCAGCAGGGCGTCGAGGCAGTCGGCGAGGTCTTGCCGCTGCTGCAGCAGGCGTTCCAGCTTGACGCGGCTGGCTGCGCGGTGGGCCTCGTCGACGTCCTGGCGCAGCGTCTGCGCGCACATCGCGTGGGCCTTCAGCGCCATGATAGACAGGCGGTCGATCATGCTGCCGGCGGTCTCGCTGTTCAGCCGCGCGCCTGCGGGCACCCGGGCCACCGGCGCGTCGGTGCGCGCCGAGGCCGCGTCGACGAGGCCCAGCGCCACGAGCAGGATCTCGTCGACACGTTCGGTGGCATCGTTGCGGGCCTGGTTGTAGCCGTCGATGGCCCGCTTGTTGGCCGCGATGGCATCGGCCGCCACCGTGGTGCGGCGCGCCAGGTCTTCCTCGGCCCACAGCAGGCTGTTGTTGCGATGGTTGGCCTGCACCCAGTGCCACAGGCCGTCCGGTGCGGCCGGCGCCTCGGCGGGCCAAACCGGGGTGGCAAGCAGGCGGTCGTGCAGGGCCAGGATGGCGCTGGCGACAAGCAGTTCGGCAGTAGCGAGGGTCATCGTCACGGGGCTGGCAGAATCGTTTTCCATTATGTGCCGCCCATGCCCACGCCGCACCGTCCGCTGATCGTCCGCCTGCGCAACTGGGTCGGCGACGTGACGCTGGGCGTGCCGCTGCTGCAGCGCCTGGCCGACGCGGGCTACGACCTGCAACTGGTCGGCAAACACTGGGCGCGTGATCTGCTGGCCGGCCACGGCTGGCCGGTGCATGTGCTGCCCAAGACCTGGCAGGAGCGTGTGGCGCTGCTGCGCCAGCTGAAGCAGCAGACGCCGCCCGGCCCCGGCCGCGGCCTGGACGCGCTGTGCCTGCCCTATTCGTTCTCGAGCGCGCTGGAGTTCCGCCTCGCCGGGCTGCGTGCGCTGGGCTACGCCTACGAGGGCCGTCGCCTGCTGCTGGCGCGCGCAGTGCCGCGGCCGCAGGGCGTGCACGAGTTGCAGGTCTACTGGGCGCTGGGGGATGCGCTGCTCGGGCATGTGGCACCGCCACCCGAGCGCATCGGGCTGCGCGTCAACGCCGAACACCACGCGCAGGCGCAGGCGCTGCGCGCTGCGCACAGCATCGAGCCGGGTTGCATCGTCATCTGCCCCTTTGCCGGCGGCACCTGGTCCAGGCAGGACAAGACCTGGCCCGGCTTCGCGGCCTTTGTGGCACAGGGGCTGCCCGGCTTCGGCCGCAGCGTCGTGGTGTGCCCGGGCCCCGGCGAAGAGGCCATCGCGCGTGAACACTTCGCCGGCGCGCGCCTGCTGCCCGGCGTGGGCCTCGGGGCCTACGCCGCGCTGCTGCAGGACGCCGCGGTGATGGTCTCCAACGACACCGGCCCCGGGCACATCGCCGCGGCGGTGGGCACGCCGCTGGTGTCGGTGCTGGGCCCCAGCGACCCGGCGCTGTGGCGCGCCTGGGGCCCCAGCGTGCAGGTGCTGCAGGGCGCGAGCACCTGGCCCGAGGCCAGCGCGGTGCAGGCCGCCGTGGCGCGAGCGCTGCAGGGCCGCTGAGCCGCCACCCGCGGGCACCCGGCCCACCTTCCGGGGGATGCGGCGCATGGCCCGGAAAGGGGCCCCCGCCTTGCCCCGCCGCGGGGGAGTGACGGCGCACGAGCTGCTGCGAAGAATGCGTTCCAGCCCGAAGCGCAAGGCCTTCAAGACCAACGCCCCGGGCCTCATCGCAACGCAACTCAACCTGACTGGAGAACACCATGATCCGCAACTTCCTCAGCATCCTCCTGGCCGTCTTCGCGCTCAACGCCCTTGCGGCGGTTGACGCCAACCAGGCCACCCGCGCCGACCTGGAGACCGTCAAGGGCATCGGCCCCGGCCTGTCGGCCAAGATCGTCGATGCACGCAAGACCGCCAGCTTCAAGGACTGGGGCGACCTCGTCGAACGTGTCGGCGGCATCGGCGCCGGCAACGCCGCCAAGCTGTCGCAGGCGGGCCTGACGGTGGGTGGCAGCACCTTCGACGCCAGCGCCGCCACGCCGGCGCCGGCGCCGGCCAAGGACAGCAAGAAGGCGAAGAAGACCGAGAAGGCCGAGAAGGCCCCCAAGGGCGACAAGCCTGCCGCGTGAGCCTCGGCCCGCCCGCGTGAAATCGCGGTCGGGCCTTGGCCAGCCGCGCAAGCCCTTCCGGGCTTGCGCGAGCGGGATCAGGGCAGCAGGAGGTCGGGTTCGCCAGCGCCTGTGCGACGGCGCCCGACCGCCAGCGTGTCCCAGGCGAAGAAGCGCAGCACCTCGTCGCGCCGCGCCTCGGTGTCGGCCTCGCCCAGCGCCATCAGTTCCTGCGTGTAGGGCGCCTCGAAGAGCAGGTAGCTGGCCAGCGCCGAGCCCCGCGCCTGTTCACCCTGACCGCCCACGCCGACGCCGCGCAGCAAGGCCCGCACCGGTGCCGGCAAGGCGCCCAGGTGGCGCGCGGCGATGTCGTCCAGGCGCTGCGACGGCGAGATCACCAGCGCCTCCAGTGGCCGCAGCGGTGTGTCGGCCAGCGCCGTCTCGGGCAGCAGGGCCAACGTGCGGTTGATGCGCCGCATGCGTTCGATGTCCACCGCCAGCGCGTCGAGGAAGATGCTGGACATCGCATGGCCGGCGATCTGCGCCAGGTTCGGGTAGTCGGGTGCCGCCGGCGCGCGGCCGCTCGGCTCGTGCATGCGGCCGACGCCGACGATGAAGAGCCGTTGCGCCCCCAGGTGCACGGCGGGCGACAGCGGCGCGGTCTGGCGCATCGAACCGTCGCCGAACCAGCCGCCGCCGCCCGCGGCCGCGCCGGCGCCGTCGAGCCGCGTGGCCGGAAAAACGAAGGGAATGGCCGACGAGGCCAGCAGGTGCGCGTGCGTGAGCCGTGCCGGCACCGCCACGCGCTGCGAGCGCTCCCAGGGCGCCACCGGCTGCGCAGCTTCGAAGAAGGTGTAGTGCGCGCCGCTGCTGTAGCTGGACGCCGTGACGGCCAGCGCGTGCAGGTGGCCCTGCTCCAGCATCATCGGCAGGCGCTGCAGCGGCACCAGGCGCTGCAGCAGCTCGGTCAGCGGCGTGTTGTCGAGCAGAGAACGCGGACGTGCACGCCGCCAGCGTGCGATCACCCAGCCGATGGACATCATCGTCAGCCACTGCGCACCGCTGCGGATGACACCCAGCGAATCGGCGCGGTAGACCTGTTCGGCGCGGAAGTTCTGCCAGACGCGGGCGATGACTTCCACCGCGGCCTCGAAACGGTCGGCGTGGCAGGCCAGTGCCGCGGCGTTGATGGCTCCGGCCGAGGTGCCGCAGATGACGCCGAAGGGGCAACGCAGCCGCGCCACCGGGCCCAGTGCGTCGCGCCGGATGCGCACCAGCGCGCGCAGCACCCCCACCTGATAGGCGGCGCGTGCGCCGCCGCCGCTGAGCACCAGCGCCGTCAGGGGGGTTTCGTGCATGCGGCGACTGTAGCGCCGCCGGCAGGCCTGGCGCCGCGCGCGGCGCGCCGGGGCGGATCAGTCGTGCTTGTCCTTGCCCTTGCTCTTCTTGTCCTTGTCCTTGCCGTGACCACGGTCGTCGTCTCGGCCATGGCCCTTGACCTTCTGCTCGTACCACTGGTCCTGTACGAAGTAGACCGGCACGCCGCAGGCGTTGTAGTTACCGCAATGCTTCTTCCAGTTCTTGCGGTGGCCTGGTGGCACCCACATGTAGACCGGCTCGGGGCGTTGCACCACAAGCACCGGGCGCTGCACGATGATGGGCTGCGCCACCACCACCTGCGGCTGCGGGTAGCGACCGATGTCGATGCGGCCGTAAACCCCCGGTTCGCTGATCTGGATCGAGACGCCGACATCGGCGGCAAAGGCCGGCACGGCGGCGGACAGCAGGGCGGCGCAAATCAACTTCTTCATGTGGAGTCTCCTCAAAAGCGCAGGCTAGGGTCGTTGAACGCGCCAGGTGTTTCAGCGGATGTCAGGGTCGGCCGGGTTTTTCACTCGTACACAATCGCCGCCGCGCCGCCATGGGCGATGTTGCGCCAGCGCCCCAGTGCCTCTTCGCAGGGCCAGAAGCGGGCGTCGTCGCCGAGGTCGATCTCGGCCACGGCATCGCTGCGCTGCAGGCGCAGGCGGATGGGCAGGCCCTGCGAGACTTCGCCGTACTCGCCCTCGACCCGCCGCGCCGGCCACAGGCGCAGCACGTCGGCCACCGGCGGCGGCGTGCCATTCACCACCACCGAGAGGTAGCGCCCGAAGCGGGCGCGTGCCGCGGCCAGGTCCCACACCGCCGTCACATTCAGGCGCAGGCCGCCCGAGAAGCGGTCGGGCTGCAGCTTGCCCTGCACGATCAGCAACTGGTCCTCTGCCATGAGGTCACGGCGCTCGGCGAAGATCTCGTCCTGCGCCACGGCCTCGATGGCCTCGCTGCCGTCGTCGAGCTTGAAGATCACCACGCGCCCACGCTGGCCGGTGACGGCACGCGGGTCGGTGACGATGCCGGCCAGCACCTGCGGCTCGCGGCTGTCCACGAGGTCGGCGATGTCGCGGCGCACGAAGCGGCGCACCTCGTCCTTCCAGGCGTCGAAGAGGTGGCCTGAGAGGAAAAAGCCGATGGCGCCCTTCTCCTGCACCAGGCGCTCGCGGATGTCCCAGGGCGCCACGTGCACCAGCGCCGGCTCCTGTGTGCTGCTGCCGTGACTGTCGCCCATGTCGAACAGGCCGCCCTGCAAGGCGTTGGCCTCTTGCGATTCGGCCCACTCGAAGGCCAGGCCGACGCTGGCCAGAAGGCTGGCGCGATCGGGGTGCAGCGCGTCGAACGCGCCGGCCTTCACCAGCGCTTCCACCGCGCGCTTGTTGACAGCCTTGCGGTCGACACGCGCGCAGAAGTCGAACAGGCTGCGGAAAGGCCCGCCGCCTTCGCCGCCACGGCCTTCGCGCGCGGCAACGATGGCCTCGATGGCGCCCTGCCCCGTGCCCTTCACGGCGCCCAGGCCGTAGCGGATGGTCTTGTCGTCCACCGGCTCGAAGCGGTGCACGCCGCGGTTAATGTCGGGCGGCTCGAAGTACACGCCGAAGAGCTTGGCGTCGGCCAGCAGCACCTTCAGCTTGTCGGTGTTGTCGGCTTCGACCGTCATGTTGGCGGCATAGAACTCCGCCGTGCAGTGCACCTTGATCCAGGCCGTGTGGTACGCCAGCAGCGAGTAGGCAGCCGCATGGCTCTTGTTGAAGCCGTAGCCCGCGAACTTCTCCATCAGGTCGAAGACCTCGTCGGCCTTCTCGGGCGAGATGTGCTTCGCCGCCGCGCCTTCGCGGAAGATGCCGCGGTACTTGGCCATCTCCTCGGGCTTCTTCTTGCCCATCGCGCGGCGCAGCAGGTCGGCGCCACCGAGCGAGAAGCCGCCCATCACCTGCGCCGACTGCATCACCTGTTCCTGGTAGACGAAGATGCCGTAGGTCTCGTCGAGCACGGCGGCCAGCAGCGGGTGCGGGTAGACGATGTCTTCCTTGCCGTTCTTGCGCGCGCAGAAGCTGGGGATGTTCTCCATCGGGCCGGGGCGGAACATCGCGTTGAGCGCGATCAGGTCCTCCAGCCGGCTGGGCCGCGCCTCGCGCAGCATGCCCTGCATGCCGCGGCTTTCAAACTGGAACACGGCTTCGGTCAGGCCGTCGGCAAACAGCTTGTAGACCCGTGCATCGTCCAGCGGCAGCGCCTCGTAGCTGAAGTTCTCGCGCCCCTTGCGGCGGGCGCGGATGAAGTTCTTGGCCAGCTCCAGGATGGTCAGCGTGGCCAGGCCCAGGAAGTCGAACTTCACCAGACCGATGGCCTCGACGTCGTCCTTGTCGTACTGGCTCACCGCGCTGTCGCTGCCGGGCTGCTGGTAGAGCGGGCAGAAGTCGGTGATCTTGCCCGGTGCGATGAGCACACCCCCGGCGTGCATGCCGACGTTGCGCACCAGGCCCTCGACACGCATCGCCAGGCTCAGCAGCTCGGCCACCTCTTCCTCGGCGGCTTCACGCGCCTCGAGCTCGGGCACCTCCTGGCGCACATAGATCACGCCCGGGTCGGGTTTGGCCGGTGGCACGGGCAGCCGGGCCAGCGTGTAGGTCTTGCCCGGCAGCCCGGGCACCAGCTTGGCAACGCTGTCGACATGGCCGTAGCCCATGCCCAGCACGCGCCCCACGTCGCGCAGCGCGGCCTTGCTGGCCATGGTGCCGAAGGTGGCGATCTGGCTCACCGCGTCGCGGCCGTACTTGTCCTTGACGTACTCGATGACACGGTCGCGGTTGGCCTGGCAGAAGTCGATATCGAAGTCGGGCATCGACACCCGCTCGGGGTTCAGGAAGCGCTCGAACAGCAACTGGTAGTACAGCGGGTCGAGGTCGGTGATGAACAGCGCATAGGCCACCAGTGACCCGGCGCCCGAACCCCGCCCCGGGCCGACCGGGCAGCCGTTTTCCTTGGCCCAGACGATGAAGTCGGAAACGATGAGGAAGTAGCCCGGGAAGCCCATCTTGATGATGGTGTTGAGCTCGAACTCCAGGCGCTCTGCATAGCGCGGGCGCTCCTTCTCGCGCTGGGTCTCGCCGGGGAAAAGTGCCCC
>JBBRBW010000131.1:0-10586 GCA_038205425.1 Burkholderiales bacterium
CCGTCATGAGGTGGCTCTTGCCCAGACCGACGCCGGAGATGAACACCACGTTGGCACGCTTGGCGACGAAGTCCAGGTGGAAGAGGTTCTGAACCTGCGGCCGATTGATCTTGGTGGGCCAGTTCCAGTCGAACTGGTCGATGGTCTTGAGCACGGGGAATCGGGCCTGGAGGATGCAACGCTGGACGCGGCGGTCCTCGCGTGCGGCGGCTTCGCCTGCGAGCAACTCGGTGAAATAGTCGACGTGGGACCAGTGCTTGTCGGCGGCGGTGTGCGCCAGCGGCTGGTAGTTCTCGCGCATGAACGGCAGATTCAGCGCGGTGAGCTTGGCCTGCACGGACAGGGCATCGGGGTGGGCATGGCGAGCTCGCATGGGATGGGTCCTTGTTTGTCGTTCAATCGTGGTCACGATGACCACGGCCCAAGGCCACTGGCCGCCCGCCAGCGCCGCTTGCAACAGCAGCCATTTGGCTACGAAGCCGCCACTGGGCGGCAGCCCCATCAGGCTCACGCCAGCCAACGCGATGGTCAGCGCCGTCAGCGGCAAATGCTGCGCCATGCCGGCCAGGCTGCCCAGACGATCATGGCCCAGTGCCAGCAGCACGCTGCCCGCCGCCAGGAACAGCGCGGCCTTGGCCAAGGCATGGGCCAGGGCTTGGACGATGGCGCCTTGCCAGGCCAGTTCGGGCGCCGTGGCGGCCAGCGGGAACAGCAGAAACAGGGTGCCGAGCTGGGCCACGGTCGACCACGCCACCAGCAGCTTCAGCCGCTCGGCGCGCAGCGCTTGCCACGAGCCCCAGCCGATGGCCCCTGCCGCGAGCAACCCGACCAGCGTGCCCGCCGCCGGCACCAGCACCCCGCTGAAGGCCGTGAACCACAGCCGCGCCAGCAGGTAGAACGAGGCATTGACCACCAGCGCCGACAGCAGCGCACTCACCGGCGCCGGTGCGGCCGCATGCGCCGGCGGCAGCCAGCCATGCAGCGGGAACAGCGCCGACTTGAGCAGCAGCGCCACCGTGATCAGCGCGATCGCCGCCCAGGCGGGCGGCCCGGGTTCGAGCGTGGCACCGAGTTGGCCGATGTCGAGCGTGCCGCTGGCACCGTACAGCAACGCCACCCCGAGCAGGTAGAAGAGCGCTGCCAGCACCGCGGCCAGCAGGTAGCGCAAGCCGGCGGCCACCGCCGCGCCGCCGGCCAGCGCCACCAGCGGCACGGCGGTGAGCGTCAACAACTCCAGCGTCACGTACAGGTTAAAGACATCGGCCGACACGAACACCGCGTTCAGCGCCGCCCACATGAACAGCCACAGCGGCCAGAACCAGCGCGCCGGGACGGGTGTTGCGTTCTCGCGCGCGCGCTCGGCACCCTGGGTGCACGGCAGCCTGCGCAAAATAAGCCCAGGCGTACACGCTGACCAAGCCGCCGACCACCGCCGTCATCAGCAGCATCAGTGCGCTCAGGCCGTCGGCATACAGTTCGATGCCCAGTGGCGCGCCCCAGCCGCCGACCGCATGCCGTACCGGGCCCAGGGCGGCCACCTGCCAAGCCAGCATGGCGGCGGCCAGCATGGTGGCTGCGACGCTGAGCGTGAGCAACACCGGCAGGGCGCGCCGCCCGAGCACGAACGCCAGCGTAGCTGCCGACAGCGGCAGCATGACCACGGCAACGATCCATGGCGCGGTATCCAGACCCTCAAGCGTCACGCGCGGGCCCCGCTGCCTCAGTCCCGGTGGCCGCGCCGTCCTCTGGCAGCGCGCTGCGTCCAATGTCGGCCTGCAGGTGACGCAGCAGGGCCAAGGCCAGCGCGCTCACACACACAGCCACCACGATGCCTGTGAGCACCAGAGCCTGCGGCACCGGATCGGGCGCCAAGTGCGGTGCGCGCCGTGCCAGCGCCACGGACAGCAGAAACACCCCAGCACCGAGAATGTTGAGTGCCAGGATGCGCCGCAGCAGGTGGGCCTGCGCCATCGCGCCATGCAAGCCGATCGCGCACAGCGCGACCGCGGTCAGTCCGTACAGCAGCGCAGGGGTCATGAGGTTTCCCCGGCCCGCACCCCGGTGACTAGCAACGTGAGGACGAGCGCAATCGACAGCGTCAGGCTGGCCTCGATCAACAGGATCAGCCCGCCGGCGATGGCGCTCGGATACTCGAGCAAGGCGCCTTCGAGTGACATGGCCACCAGCGCCACGCCGACAAACACGGCCAGCCCAAGAGCAACGGCTGAGCGCAGCAGCGCGCCGTACGCAGGCAAGGCCGGCGCCCCCGCCAGATTCGCCAACACCAGCGCCCCGGCCAGCACCGCGCCGGCCTGGAAAGCGCCGCCGGGGGCATGCGAGCCGCGCCACAGCAGGTAGGCCGCGACCAGCGTCACCAGCGGCAGCAGACCACGGGCCAAGGCCGTCAACACGGGAGAAGGCTCGGGCCACGACGGGTTGGCGGTGCGGCTCAAGGCCAGCACGCCGAGCAGCGCCAGCATCAACACCGCCATCTCGAGCAAGGTGTCGTAGGCGCGGAAGTTGAGCAGCACCGCGGTCACCGGATGCGCCACGCCGCTGGCGGGCATCTGCGCCTGCACGGCGGGCAGAAGTCCGTCGCTGGAGACCATCACTTGCCAGACCGCCGTGCCCAGCGCAGCGGCGAACATCAGCGTCAGCAGCAGAAGCAAGACGCGGGGGCCGGTGCCGTGCTGCCGTTGCGATTCGTCCTGCAGCGGCACGATGGCGGCACCTGGCCCCGGCGTCGACGGTGCCGAATCGGCCGAATCGGCCAGTTGCCCCAGCGCGCCCATCAGCAGCACGCCGGTGATGCCCGCGCCGATGGCTGCTTCGGCCAGTGCGATGTCGGGCGCGTCGAGCCGCACCCAGGCCAGGGACAGCTGCAAACCGAAGGCCACCAGCAGCACCACCGCCTGGTGCAGATCAGGGCTGGCCAGCGTACGCCAAGCCAGCACGATCAGTGTGAGCGCAAGCAGGCCGTCGAAGGCGAGCGCGATCATCGTCATGGCGGGCCGGGCTGGCATGACGCGTCGCGCGCCAGCGAGACTTCGGTCACCGGCAGGATCCCCGCGCGCAGCGCCGCACGCGCCACCAGATGCGAGACTGCCGTGCTGGCCGCCAGCACCAGCAGCCAGATCAGCGCCAGCTTGAGCGCCACGGCCCAGGAGCCGGCCTGCAGCGCCACGCCCAGAACCATCAGGCCCAGGCCCAGGTTGTCGGCCTTGGTCAGGGCGTGCAGGCGCGTATAAACGTCGGGAAATCGCAGCAGCCCGACAGTGCCGGCAAGAAAGAAACCGGCGCAGGCGACGAGTGAGGCGAGCGAGACGACGTCGATCAACGTCATGGCATGTCCTTCGAACCACGCGTCCAGGCGCGGTGTACGAAGCCCACCACGGTCATGGCCGCCAGCAGCGCAAAGACGAGAGCCACGTCGCGCAGCGCCGGCTGCTCGAGCGCCTGCGCCAGCAGAAGCAGGATCGCCACCCCGGTGGTACCGAAAAGTTGCGCCGCGAGGATGCGATCGGCCGGCGTCGGACCGCGGGCAATGCGCACCAGCCCTGCGATCACGTTGAGCAGCAGGAACAAGGCCAGCGCCCAAAGCCATTCAGCCATGGTGCGTCGTCTCGACGGCGGGTAACCCGATGCCGAACAGCGCAGCGACATGCCTCTCCAGTGCTTGCAGTTCGTTCAACACCGGCAGATGGCGGTCGAGCACGTGAACCGTGAGATCGGACTCGCCAAGCTCGGCACTCAAGGTGCCGGGCAGCAGGCTCACGACACTGACGAGCAGCACCCGTGCCGGCCCCGCCGGAAGTTGCAGGCGGTAATGCAGCAGTGCTGGCGCGAGCGGCAAACGCGGATCCAGCGCTCGCCGGGCGACATCGATGCCGCCGCGCAGTGACTCTCGAAGAAAGAACACCGCAAAGCGAGCGGTCGCGGCGGGGCGCAAGCGCAGGGCGCGCGCCGGCGCCACTGCCAGGCTGGCGACCAATGCCAGCAGAATCACAGGAGCACCGAAGGACCAGGACGGGGCACCTTCGGCAAGCGCCCACCAGCACGCTGCCAGCAACGCAAAGCGGGCGACCAGCGAACAGGCCAACAGTGGTGAGATTCTCTTCAGGGCGGGATCTCCAAACCCGCGCCCGTGGGCCGTGTAGAGGCCCTGGCGCGCATCAAACCGCGGCACTCGCTGCGGAGATATCGGCAGCGACCTTTGTGGGCAGCGAATCGCGAAATGCCTTCAGGTCAGACTCGGTCAAGGTCTCTTTCTCCAGCAGCCGCTTCGCGCCGGCCTCCAGCACCCCACGCAGCTCGGTCAACGAGGCCACGGTGCGCTCGAAGGCGGCGCCGACGATGCCGCGCACCGCGCAGTCGATCTCGCGCGCCGTTACCACGCTGAAACTGCGCTCCTTCAACCGCAGCCCGGCATCACAGGTACGGCGACATCAGCCGCGCCACACCGTCACGCAACCGCAGCGCGAGCGGCCGGTGGATCAGTTCGTCGGGGCTTGGCCTGCTGGAAGACGCGATCCTTCGTTCGATCAGTGCCTCGAGTTGGCGAGCCAGCGTCGAGTCGTAGCATTCCAAGTTGTACTCGAAGTTCAGCCGAAGGCTTCGTGCATCCCAATTCGTCGAACCGATCAGGCACCAGAAGCCGTCGACCACCATGATCTTGCTGTGATCGAACGGCGGCGGCGAACGATGCACGCGGCACCCTCGAGCCAGCAGTTCGGGAAGTTGCGGCGCCATGGCCCAGTCCATGATCGGCACATTGCTTTTGGCCGGAATCACGATGTCGACCTCGACGCCGCGCATCGCGGCAACCTGGAGCGCGCGCAACAAGACACTGCCCGGCAGGAAGTAGGGCGTGACGATGCGCACGCGGCTCGTCGCCACAGAAAGCGCCGCATGCAGCACATGGGGAATGTTGTCGAGATCGGCATCGGGGCCATCCTGCAAGCCGCGCGCAAGCACCATGCCTACCGCTTCCAGGTTCGGAAACCAGGCCTGCTCGTCGAGTCGTTCGCCCGTCGTGAATGCCCAGTCCGCCGCGAACACGCGCTGCATATCGACCACGACAGGTCCCTGGACCTTGAAGTGCAGGCACTGCGTCGGTCGGGCGGGCTGCAGCGTAAACCAATGGCTTTCGCGAATGTTCATGCCGCCGACAAAGCCGCGACACCCGTCGACGACAAGGATCTTGCGATGATTGCGCAGGTTGGCATAGCGCAGGCGCGGCAGACGCGCCGGCAGGAATGCGGCCGCACGAATCCGTTCGCGTGCAAGCAGCCGAAGCATGGTCGGCCGGCTGTACCGGGCACCCACGTCGTCGATCAGGACCCGCACCTGGACTCCGCGATCCTGGGCTCGGACCAGGGCTTGCAGGAAAGCCTCTCCGGCGCGGTCATTGTCGAAGATATATGTCAGCAGGCCGATCGTCCGAGCCGCACCTTCGATCGCAGCGAGCATCGCGGGAAACGCGACGTCGCCATTCTCGAGCGGGTCAACCTGATTCCCCGGGGTCAACGGGAGTCCGGTGACGGCCTCGCCGACACGAGAAAGCGCTGCGAAGGGTGGCGCCATGCGGGCGTCCGCATCCCGCCTGCCCGCCAGTTCGGCTGTTGGCGCGCCAGCGTTGCGTCGATCCCCTTCGAGCGCCAATGCCGCGGCCGTTCTGTGAATGCGGTTGATGCCGAACAGGACATACAGGACCGATCCGACCAACGGCGCCAGCCACGCAACCCCGATCCATCCGATGACGGCAGAGACATGTCGCTTGCGCAGCACGGCGTCCACCGTGACTGCGAATGCAGCCAGGATGTGAAGAGCCGACACGACCGCGGGCCAATGCTCAGCGAGCGCGGGATTCATCCTTGAGCAGGCGTATCGGGCCGTCGCAGCAATTCGTCCGCTTCGCCATGGATCGCCGCTACTTCACCAGGGTCACAGGAACATCGGTCAAGTGAATCACCTTGGTCGCCACGGAGCCAAGGAGGATGCCGCTGATGTATCCCGCGCCATGGGTGCCCATCACGATGCTGTCGCATTGCAGTTCCTGTGCACAGGCCACGATCGTCTCCGCGACCGCGCCCTTTCGATCATGGCGCGTGAACGGCACGCCCTCCGCACGGAGCAACTCCTCTGCCGCGCGGCAGGCCTCGTCGCTTTGCCCCTTGTAGTAGTGCTCGAATTCGTCAACGGGAATCATGCGGGTAAGTCTTGGAGACGGTTGGGGTTGCACATTGATCAGGTGAACCTCGCGCTCGCCACCCAGCAGCCCGCCTTCTCTGATCAGGCCGATGAGGTGCCGAACGGCCCGCTCAGCCTGCTGCGAACCATCCACGGCCACGAGAAGTCTGTGCATTGCCGATCTCCATTCCATTCATTGGGCCGCATCACGGCGGGATTTTGAAGCGTCAGGTCGTGAAACGCTACCTCCGTTTCGAGGCAACCCGGTCGAGAACGTTCACCACGCGCACCCCTGTGGGGCCCATCAGGGCGTGATTGCCACCTTGAGCACGCCATCGCGCTGGTGGCTGAACAACTCGTAGGCCGCCTCGATGGCATCGAGCTTGAAGCGGTGCGTCACCATCGCGCCGAGGTCCACGCGTTTGGCCTCGATCACCGACATCAACCGCCGCATGCGTTCCTTGCCGCCCGGGCACAGTGTGGTGATGATGCGGTGGTCCCCCAGGCCGGCGGCAAATGCGCCCAGCGGTATCTTCAAATCGGTGGAGTACACGCCGAGGCTGGACACGGTGCCGCCCGGACGCAGCACGCGCAGGCAGGCCTCGAAAGTCTGCTGCGTTCCCAGTGCCTCGATCGAGACATCGACGCCGCGGCCATTCGTGAGCCGCATGATCTCCTGGACCGGATCGACGCGGCTGGCATCGATGACATTGGCCGCCCCCATCCTGAGCGCCATTGCCAGCCGCTCGGGCAGCCGGTCGACGCCGATGACCAGGCTGGGGCCGCTCAGCTTGGCGCCCGCGGTCGCGCACAAGCCGATCGGTCCTTGTGCGAACACCGCCACCGTGTCGCCAATGCGGATGCCGGCGCTCTCGGCGCCGCCAAAGCCGGTCGACATGATGTCCGGGCACATCAGCACCTGCTCGTCGGTCAATTCGTCGGGCACCGGTGCGAGATTGGCCAACGCGTCGGGCACCAGCACGAACTCGGCATGGCAGCCGTCGATGGTGTTGCCGAACTTCCAGCCGCCCATCGGCTTCCAGCCATGCGCGGTGCCCCTGCCGTCCTGCGCGCTGAAGCCGCACAGGCAGGCGTTGCTCCAGCCACTGGGCGTGATGGCACCGGCGATCACGCGCTGGCCTTCCCTGTAGCCTTTGACGGCCGAGCCCAGCTTCTCGATCACGCCGACCGGCTCGTGGCCGATCGTTAGCCGGGGTTTAAAAGTCAGCCAAAATCTTCCTTATGAATCATGAAGTTAGCGCGGTAGTGTTTTCTGCGCTGTCGAATTTGTGTTTTTGAACGCTCAGCTGATCAGTTTTCTGGTGCCGCCTGCTGCCGCGCTGATGCCCAGCGCCTTGTAGATCGACGCCAGGGCGGGCTCGGCGACCGTGCTCTTGCGCACGTGCACGGTCCGCCCGTCCTTGCGCCGCATGCTCGCGGTCACGCGGCGCTGAATCGACAGCGTGCTCCTCAGGCCCGACCACGACTCGTGGATGCCGGCCTTCTTCAACTGCAAGCGCAGCACCTGCACGCACTGGTAGGCCAGCACGGTGATGAACAAGTGCCCGTCGCAGCGATCCTCTTTCGAATGGAAGACCGGCCGCAAGCCCAGCTCGCTCTTGAGGCTGCGAAACACGCTCTCCAGGTCGGTGAGCATGGTGTAGGTTCGCCAGAGCTGCTCCTCGTCCCAGGTGAGCTCGTTGCTGCGCAGGCAGTACACCCCGGGGTGCGTGGCCATGGTGCCGGCAACGGGCACCTTGAGCCAGGTGAGGGCCGTAACCGTCTTGCCGTCCTCGGCGGTGGCTAGGAGCCTGTCGGGCTTGGGGAGCGTCGGCTGCGAATCGACCGCAGCGGTCCATTTCTCACCGCCTTTTTGCCCCATAGCTGGGCTATGGGGCTGCAAATCCGGCAAGAACTGTCCTCGCTGGGGCCGATTCTCGCTATCGACGCCCCAAGCGCGACAGGCTCCTAGCGCACTGACTGAGGAAAGCACCCATGCCCAAGCCTGCTGCCTTGCCCCTGCCCGTTGACCTGCCCGCCATCGAGCAATTGGCCCGCCAGGCCGCGCAGGTGGTGATGGCGATCTACGCCACTGAATTTGCAGTTCAGGGCAAGGCCGACGATTCGCCGGTAACGCTGGCTGATCAGCAGGCTGAAGCCGTGATCCTGGCTGGGCTGCGTGCGCTGACGCCTGAGATCCCTATCGTGGCCGAGGAGGCGGCGGCCGCCGGCCAGACACCTGCGCTGGCGCCGGGCGCGCGCTTCTGGCTGGTGGACCCGCTGGACGGCACGCGTGAGTTTGTGGCGCGCAACGGCGAGTTCACCGTCAACATCGCCTTGATCGACAACGGCCAGCCGTTGCTGGGTGTGGTGTTGGCGCCTGCGATGCCAGGGCCGGGCGGCTCGATGGGCTGTTTGTACGCCGGCATCGTGGGGCAGGGCGCGTGGATGGAGGATGCCGCCGGCCGCCGGCCGATAAGCTGCCGCGCCGTGCCGGATCAAGGGCTGACGATGCTGGCCAGCCGATCACATGGCGACGATACGGCGATGGATGCCTTTTTGCCGCGCTACCTGGCCGGCCGCCGGGTGGCCCAGGTGGCCACGGCGGGCTCATCACTGAAGTTTTGCCTGCTGGCCGCCGGCCAGGCTGACCTGTACCCACGGCTGGGCCGCACCATGGAATGGGACATCGCCGCCGGCCATGCCGTGCTGGCAGCAGCAGGCGGCAGCGTGTGCCGGGCCGACGATGGCAAGCCGCTGGTCTACGGCAAGCCAGGTTTTGAGAACCCGCACTTTGTCGCGACGGGGTTGGGGTGAGTCACTGCGCCGAGCTCGGTAGGTTGGAGCTCGGTAGGTTGGAGTGAACAGAGTGAACTCCAACAACAATTACGCACGGACGGTGGCACGTTTCGGCATGGCCAGACCCCTGCAAACCCATGTTGGAGTTACCACTCCAACCTACAGGGCTATGGGGCAAAAAACCGGTGAGAAATGGACTGCTGCGGTCGATTCGCAGCCAACGCTCCCCAAGCCCGACAGGCTCCTAGATGATCGCGTGCTCGCTGAAAGCCTGGCGCGTCAGGATGCGCTGCGGGCTGAAGGGTGAAAGATCCAGGCTGGTAAAGCGGCCGTGCAGCAGCCATTCGGCCAGCCCGCGGCCGGCGGCCGGCGCATGTTGCAGGCCATGGCCCGAGAAGCCGTTGCACAGCAACAGGCTCTCGCATTGCGGATGCGGCCCGATCAAGGCGTTGTGGTCCAGCGGATGCACCTCGTAATAACCAGCCCAGGCGTGCTTCATGCGCAGCGCCTCAAAGGCCGGCACGCGCTGTGCCATCGCCGGCCACAACCGGTGCTCAAACTGCGCCAGCTCGGGCTGGTCCAGCGGCAGATCGTCAGGATCTTCATCGCCCTCGCCGGGTGACCAGCCGCCGATGAAGCCCTCGCCCTCGCTGCGAAACCACACGCCCGACGGGTCGATCACCAGCGGCGTGGGCGGCAACGCGGTCGGGCAGCGCATCGCAAACACCGTGCGTCTCCGCGCAAACACCGGCACATCGAGCCCGGCCAGCCGGCCGACCGCGCCGGCCCATGGGCCAGCCGCATTGACGAAGTGATCGGCCTCCAGCCGCTCGCCGCTGTCGAGCCGCACCGCCTGCAATTGCGGCCCGCTGCGCTCGAAGCCGACCACCCGGCCGCGCTGCCAGACAGCCCCCAAAGACCTGGCCATCTGGCCCAGGCCACGGGCGAAGCTGAAGCCATCGAGCCAGCCTTCGCCGGCCAGACCCAGGCTGGTCAGCGCCAAGTCATCGGTGCGCAGCCAGGGGAAGCGCGCGGCGGTCTCGCCGGGCGACAGCAAGGCCACTTCGGCACCCGCACCGCGCTGCGCCGCATGGCAGGCGCGCAGCCCCGGTGCGCCGGCCTCGCTGGCGCAAAACAAATAGGCGCCCGCCACAAAGCCCAGGTCCAGTGGCTCGGCCAGTGGCCCCCGTCCTTGACGCACCTGTTCGATGAAGTCATGGCCGAACTGCGACATGTGCACATTGATCGGCTGGCTGAACTGCTGGCGGATCGAGCCCGCCGACAGTGCCGACGACGATTGGCTCAGGCTCGGGTCGGGCTCAACCACCCGTACCGCCACGGCGCTGCCGCCCAGTTGTTTGAGGAACAGCGCCACCGCCGAGCCGACGGCACCGCCGCCTATCACCACCACGCGCATGTCTGGGCTCCGGCGCTCAGTTCGCCAGGATCTGCCGCAGCACAAAGGGCAGGATGCCGCCGTGGCGCATGTAGTCGACCTCGATCGGCGTGTCGATGCGCAGTGTCAGCGTGCAGGTCTGCACGCTGCCATCGGCGCGCTGCACCCGCAGTTGCGCCTCGCGCTGTGGCGCCAGCGGCCC
>JBBRBW010000132.1:0-10533 GCA_038205425.1 Burkholderiales bacterium
TATTTACGAGCTGACCTATATCCGCAAGGACGGCAGCCGGTTCCCGGCGGTGGTGTCCGTCACGGCTCTGCGCGACGCGCAGGACGCCATCATCGGCTACCTGTTGATCGGCACCGACAACACGGCGCGCAAGCAGGCGGAATCCGAGCGAATGCTGCTCGATCAGGCCGTGCGCGATCAACAGTTCTACACGCGTTCGCTGATTGAATCGAACATCGACGCGCTGATGACCACCGACCCGCGCGGCATCATCACCGACGTCAACGAGCAGATGGCCGTGCTGACCGGTTGCACCCGCGATGAGTTGATCGGGGCTCCGTTCAGGGGGTTTTTCACCGATCCCCTGCGTGCCCAGAACGCTATTGCGCGGGTGCTGGCCGAAGGCAAGGTCACCAACTACGAGTTGACGGCGCAGGCGCGCGACGGCGCTCGGACCGTCGTGTCCTGCAATGCCACCACCTTCAACGACCGCGACCGCAAGTTGCAGGGCGTTTTCGCCTCGGCCCGCGACATCACCGAACGCAAGCAGTTCGAACGCACGCTGCAGGAGAACAACCTCGAGCTGGAAAAGGCCACGGCCGCGGCGGAGAAAGCCAACCGGGCCAAGTCGGACTTCCTGTCCAGCATGAGCCATGAACTGCGCACGCCACTGAACGCCATCCTGGGTTTTGCGCAACTCGTCGAAACCGGCTCGCCCCCGCCGACACCCGCACAGAAGGAGAGTGTCGACCAGATCCTTTCTTCCGGCTGGTATCTGCTGGAGCTGATCAACGAGATCCTGGACCTGGCCCTGATCGAATCGGGACGGCTGACGCTGTCGACCGAACCGGTCTCGGTGTCCGAGGTGATCCAGGAATGCCAGGCCATGATCGAACCGCAGGCGCTCAAGCGCGACATCGGCATGGCGTTCCCGCGCTTCGAAGCACCCTGTTTCGTCAAGGCCGACCGCACGCGCATCAAGCAGGTCCTGATCAATCTGCTGTTCAACGCCGTCAAGTACAACCGGGTCAGCGGCAAGGTAACCGTGGAGTACCGCAAGTCGGCTGTGGATGCCTTGCGCGTCAGCGTACGTGACACCGGTCTCGGGCTCACGCCCGAGCAATTGGGCCAGCTGTTCCAACCCTTCAACCGCCTGGGCAAGGAGAACAGCGCCGAGGAAGGCACGGGCATTGGCCTGGTGGTGACCAAGCGTCTGATCGAGATGATGGGCGGCACACTCGGCGCTGAAAGCGTGGTCGACGTGGGCAGCGTGTTCTGGTTCGAGCTGCCGCTGAGTGCAGCACCGCATGCAACGCTGCACGACTTCGAACAAGCCACGCTGACACCGCCGCCGCAGCCCTTTGGCACCCCGCTGCGCACAGTGCTTTATGTCGAGGACAACATCGCCAACCTGAAGTTGATGGAAAGGCTGTTCGCCCGCCGCACCGATCTGAGCCTGCTGGTGGCTACCGACGGTCATGCGGGCGTCGCGCTTGCGCGGGCGCGGCAACCGCAGGTCATCCTGATGGACATCAACCTGCCCGGGCTGAGCGGGACCGAGGCCCTGCGGGCGCTGCGCGCAGACCCCGCAACGGCACACATCACGGTCATTGCAGTGAGCGCCAACGCCGTGCCCGGTGACATCAAGCGCAGCCTTGAGGCCGGCTTCTACAGCTACATCACCAAGCCGATCAAGCTGAACCAACTGATGGCGTCATTGGACGCCGCGCTGCAACTCGCGCAGCCGCCGATCAGGCCGGCATCGGAGCCAGCACCCGAGCCAACATGACACCGCTCTGGCCACCGTCATGGCTGGCAACGGCGCGGCCCGTGACGGACGCCCCTTCCGTCAGATCACCCTCATCGATGTGCGCCGGCTGGCCAGTGCCCGGCAACGGCTGATGTTCTGGCGAAAGCCGTCCGCGCGAAGAAGGACCCGCCAACACAGCGGGTCCGGGCGCCGAGAATGTCCAGGCTCAGCGAAATGCGGCGCCGCGCGCAAGCCAGACCTGCCAACGCCAGCCCGGCCGAGCCGAGCCGGGCCGGGCCAAACTTCCGGGTTCCGGGACATGGTTTGGGTCGAACGTGATGCTGCGGGCTGCCACTCCGCCGTTGTTGCCGTCTTCGCCGATGTACAGGAACAGCCCGGTCGTGGACGCCGCCGGCGTGAGGCCGCAATGGAGTTGCTTGACTTCGATCGTGCGTATGCCCGCGCCTGTCCAAACAACCCCCGGCGCCGCACCACCGGCTTCACCGTGAGGGTGCGGACAGGGGGGCTCTGCAGTCGCTCTCGGGCGGGGTTGAGTTGCAGCGCCGGACGCGCGTCGAGGAATACCGCGATCCGCTCCTTGCTTGCGAGCGGCTGCGTTGTCGGCGCTTAGAACCTGGTGCAACACCGCGCGACTGCCTTGAGATGAATCTAGCACCCGTCGGTCTGAGGCGGAGCCTTGTTCGGTTGTCGGCCCAGGTCGTGGCCGCGTCCCACCCCATCCGCCCGTCGGCCAGGATCGGGTTCGATCCCGTGGCTCCGGCGTTGGCGGCCGCGAAGCCCGACGTGGCGGCCATCGCGGCCCAGACCTCGCGCTGAAAGGGAAACGGCTGCCAGCCGCGGCGCGTGAACCAGGCATCGGTTTCTGTCGACGGTTGCGCAGCGGGGCTCTTGGGCACGGCTGGATTATCGAAGCCCCGGCCGCACACCCATGGCTGCTGGATTGACGCCACTCGGCAGACATGTTTCGATGCGCCGCCTGCGGCGGACGGCCGCCGCGGCCCACGAAGGAGATTCGATGACATCCCGTTCGAGCGCCCGCGCCGCCCTGTTCGCCGCCGCCACCGCGGCCGCCAGCCTGGCCGTGGCACCGGCCTGCGCGGTGTCGCTGGGCCAGTCCGACAGCTTTCAGGACGGCAGCACCCAGGGCTGGCGGGTCGGCCCCGCGCATCCGCTGCCGCCGGTGGTGATCACCACCGGCGGGCCGGGCGGTGCAGGTGACGCCTTCCTGCAGGTGCAGGCGACCGGCGGCGCCGGCCCGGCCAGCCGGCTGGCGGTCGAGAACACCTTGCAATGGACCGGCGACTACACCGCCGCGGGCGTCACGGCGCTGACGCTGGACGCCTTCAACTTCGGCCCCTCGGACCTGGCGCTGCGCCTGCTGTTCGATGGCAGCGACGGCAGCGCCTTCGCCCGCGCCTGGTCGACGACGCCGGTGCTGCTGGCTGCTGGCAGCGGTTGGCAGCAGCTTCGTTTTGCCATCACGCCCGCCGACCTGACCGCCGAGGGTGGCGGCAGCATCGCGCTGGCGCTGTCGCAGACCTACTCGGTCCGGCTCTTCCATGGCACGGCGTCCAGTTTCCCCGGCGGCGCGGTCGTCGCTACGCTGGGCATCGACAACGTGACGGCCGTGCCGGAACCCGCGGCGGCGCTGCTGCTGGCGCTGGGACTGGGCGCGCTGGTGCTGCTGCGCCGGCGCCAGGCGGGATCAGTCTGAGGCCACAGGTTTTCAGGCCGTCGCGATCCAGCCTTCCACCGGGTCCACCGTAGCCGGCAGGCCGTGGCCCGGCCGCGTCGAGGCCCAGGCCGCCTGCACCAGGCACAGCGCGGCGTCGAGGCGGTCGCCCGACGCATCGTCGACCAGCGCGTCGCGCTGCGCGTGCGTGAGCTTCAGGCGCAGGCCCAGGCGCGTGCGGCCCTGCTCCAGCGTGTCGACGATGTCCTTGCGCGTGATCAGCCGGTCGGGCTCGGCGCTGTTCTTGTAGGAACGCCGGCCCACCAGTTCGAAGGCCAGCAGGCCGGGGTAGGCCTCCAGCGCCAGGCGCTGCGGGTCACCGGCGTGCAGGCGCGGCAGGTCCACGCCCGCCTGCACCAGCCGCGACAGGCCTTCGTAGTACATGAAGCCCACGGGCACGTAGCGTGTCTGCAGCGGGCTGGTGCTGCTGATGCCGGGCATCGCGCCGTCGGTGGCGCGGTGGATCAGGCGCCGGCCGGCCGGGCGTGCATTGCCCCAGGCATCGACCAGGGCGCGGAAGGCCATGCGTGTCGGGCAGCGGCGCTGCAGCTCGGCGATGACGGCGGCCGTGCTGTCGCCGAGCTTCTGGGCCTGGACAAACTCGCGCGGCAGGCCGAAGGGAAAGTCGAAGGCCCCGAACCAGGGGCCGGCTTCGGCCAGCAGGGCCTCGAAGTCGGCCAGCGTCGGCAACGCATCCAGCCGTTCCAGCCGCACCACGGCGCCGGCCAGCCGGCCGCGCGCCACGGTGACCGGTTTGCGCCGCGAGGGCGCGCAGGTGAAGTCGACGCCCAGCAGCATGCCGGCATTGTGTCGGGGCCCGCCCGACGCTGCCCGGGCCGGGCTTACCAGGCCAGCGCCATCACGCCGCCCGCAATGCATGCCGCGCCCAGCAGCCGCAGGCCGCGGTCGTGTTCGCCCAGCAGCCGGCCGCCGATCAGTGCGGCCAGCAGCATCGACACCTCGCGCGCCGGCGCCACGTGCGACAACGGCGCCAGCGTCACCGCGTACAGCACCATGATGTAGGCGGCCGGCCCCAGCGCACCCACCACCAGCGCCGGCCGCCACTGCGTGCGCAGCGCGTGGCGCAGGCCGGTGCCATCGCGCCACACCAGCGGCAGCATGAGCGGAATGCGCAGCAGGTTGCAGAAGTAGTCGAAGACCACCGGGCCGATCAGCAGCACCTTCACCGACAGCCCGTCGATGACGCTGTAAGCCGCGATCAGCAGCCCCGTGAGGCCGCCCCAGCGCAGGCCGGCGCGCAGCCGCGCCTGGGCGGCGGGGTCGGGCGCCTGGCGCCACAGCGCGGGGCCGCCGGCCACCAGGAAGACGCCGCCGCACACCCCCAGCACGCCGGCCACCGTCGACAGCGAGACCGCCTCGTCGAGCAGCAGCACGGCGGCGGCGGCCGTCACCAGCGGCCCGCTGCCGCGCGCCACCGGGTAGACGACGGTGAGGTCGGCCTCTCGATAGCCGCGCAGCAGCGTCAGGAAGTACACGACGTGCACGGCGGCGCTGGCGCTCACCGCCGCCCACTGCAGCGGTGTCCAGCGCGGCACCTCGTCGGCGCCGAACCACCACGCCAAGGGCGCCCACAGGGTCACCGACATCAGCACGGTGAGGAAGGCGAAGCGGTGGTCGCCGCCGGCGCGCTTCGCAGCGATGTTCCACAGCGCATGCAGCAGGGCCGCGGCCAGCACGAGCAGCAGGGCGGTGAGGGGCATCGCGGCATTCTGGGGCCGCGCAGCTGCGCGCTACAGTCACCGCCATGACAGCCAACCCCCTTCTCGTCGAAGCCCTGCGTGGCGCCAGCGTCGAATCCTTCCACCGCGGCGCCGTGGCCGTGGTCGACGCCGGCGGCGCCGTGCACACCGCCCTGGGCGACATCGACAGGCCGATCTTTCCGCGCAGCGCCGTCAAGGTGCTGCAGGCGCTGCCGCTGGTGGCAAGCGGCGCCGCCGAACGCTTCGGCCTCACCGACGAGGAACTGGCGCTGGCCTGCGCCAGCCACGGCGGCGAGCCGCGCCACGCCGCCACCGCTGCTTCCATGCTGGCCAAGGCCGACGTCGACGTGGACGCGCTGGAATGCGGCACGCACTGGCCCTACAACGACGCGGCCATCAAGGCCATGGCCGCCGCCGGCCAGCAGCCGAGCGCGCTGAACAACAACTGCTCTGGCAAACACGCGGGCTTCGTCTGCCTGGGCTGCCTGATGGCCGGCGACCAGGACCGCCGCGCCTTCCTGCGCGGCTACGTCCAGCCCGGGCATCCCGTGATGCGCGAGATCACCGCCGCACTGCAGGCTGCCACCGGCTGCGACCTGGCACGGGCGGCCGTCGGCACCGACGGCTGCAGCATCCCCACCTACGCCATCCCGCTGCGCCAGCTGGCGCTGGCCTTCGCACGCGTGGCCACCGGGGTCGGCCTGAGCCTGGGCCACGCCGCCGCCGCGGCGCGCCTGCGCCAAGCCGTGGCGAAGGCGCCCTACATGGTAGCCGGCAGCGGCCGCTTCGACAGCCGCGTGATGGAACGCCTGGGCGAGCGTGTGTTCTGCAAGGTCGGCGCCGAGGGCGTGTACTGCGCCGCGCTGCCCACGCTGGGCCTGGGCGTGGCGCTGAAGATGGACGACGGCAACACCGCACGCGCCTGCGAGGTGGTGATGGCCGCGCTGATCGAGCGCCTGCTGCCGCTGGCCGACGACGAGGCGCGCTTCATGCGCGACTTCAGCGACGCGCCCCTCGTCAACTGGAACGGCATCGAGGTCGGCCGCCTGCGCGCCGGTGCCGTGTTGCGCGCCGCTGCCTGAGCACGCCCCACAGACCTGCTGCTTCGCGTCAGGCCCCCAAAGTGGCCGCGACCGGCCGGTCGATACGCAGCACCTGCCAGCGCTGGCGCACCAGCGCCAGCAGCACGAGCGCCGCGGCCGCGGGCACGGCGTAGTACAGCAGGTCGAGCTGCGGCCACCAGCGGCGGCCGTACATCGCCAGCAGCAGCGGCGCCAGCGCCAGGCCCAGCCGACCGGCGAGTTGCGCCGAGCTGCCCAGCGTTGCGGCGCCGGCGGCCAGAAACACTGCCGAGGCGACGAAGATCAGCGTGAACAGCGTTTCGAAGATCGGTGCCGCGGCACCGGCGTCGAACACGCCCGCGCGGTAGGGCAGCCATGCCAGGCAGCCGGCGGCCAGCGTCAGCGCCAGCACACGCGCCCGCGTGGCACCGTCACCGTCGCCAGCAGGCGTTGCGCTGGGCTTGATGAAGGGCAGCACGGCCAGGCAGACGAGGCCGATCACGGCGTCGATGAGCAGCGTCTTCGGGTAGCCCAGCGCCTCGATCGCGATGCCCTGCCAGGTGGCGCTGTAGGCGATGGCCAGGTTCATCATCGCCATGTAGGCGGTGAACTGCGTCGCCGCCACCGCGGGGTTGGTGACGTCCATCATGATGGCCGAGCGTGTGCCGTACATCAGCCCCTGCGCCACGGCGTAGAGCAGCGTGGCCACCCACACCGCGGTGACCAGCGCCGCCGGCGCGCTGCGGCGGGCCTCGGCGGCCACCGGCATGATCCAGTTGTGGTCGAGCAGTGCGCTCATCAGGTAGAGCACGGGCAGGCTCATCAGCGCCAGGTACAGGCCCAGCATGCGGCGCCGGCCCCAGCGGTCGGACAGCCAGCCGCCGAAGACCATGCAGGCCGCGCTGATCACCGACGACCACAGGCTCAGCCAGGCCACGCTGTCGTCGTTCATGCCCACCTCGACGGCCAGGTTGGACTGCAGCGCCAACCCCACGCTCATCGCGCCCGCCGGCAGCAGCGAGAACCACAGCCCGGCCCAGGCACCGCGGGTGCCGAGGAAGCTGCGGAAGGCCTCGACCGCGAAGCGGCGCATCTCGCGTCCGGCGCTGGCCAGCCCGGCAGCGCGCGCATCGGCCGCGGGCGTGGCCGGCTCGCGCAGCGGCAGCACGACGAGCAGCGTGACCGCGGCGATGCAGGCGGCGACGAAGACAAAACCGCCCTTCAGGCCCAGCAGCGGCATCATGAAGAGCACACCGCTGCCGCCCATCGCCATGCCGATGGACGCGCCGGCGAACATGAAACCGTTGGCCAGCCCGCGCTCGTCCGCCTGCAGCGTGCTCACGGCCAGCGCGTCGATGGCCACGTCCTGCATCGCGCCGAAGCTGTTGTGGATGAGCAGCACGCCGGTCAGCAGACCCAGCTGCGCCGGCAGGTCGAAGAAGGTGCAGGACAGCAACGTCAGCACCAGCATGATCTGCGTGCCCAGGATCCAGCCGCGGCGCTTGCCCAGGCGCCGGCTGGTGAAGACGTCGATGAAGGGCCCGAAGGCCCACTTGAAGGCCCAGGGCAGGTAGAAGGACGCAACGAAGGCGCCGATCTCGGCCGGCCCCACGTCCTGACGGCGCAGCTGCGTGGCCACCGCGGTGGCGGCAAAACCCAGCGGTATTCCTTCGGTGATGTAGAGGCAGAAGAAGGCCGCGAGGCGGCCGCGGCGGGTGGCAAGCAGATCGGGCAGGCGCATGGGCAGGCAGTGTCGCAGAGCGCGCCGCGGGTGGCGCGTTCAAGCCGGTTTCAGCGCACGACGCCCGGGCTCAGCCACTGGCCCCACACCAGCACCTCGCCGCCGCCCGGCAGGCCTGCGAAGGCCGCCTGCAAGGCCGCGCTGTCGGTGCTGCGCGCGAACAGCACCTCGGCCACCGGGCCTTCGTGCAGCGTGTACCAGGCGCCGACCACGCCACGCTCGAGCAGGCTGCGCAGGAAGGCCGGCCGCGCCGCGGCAGCGCCGTCGCCCGCCGGGCGCGTGATCTGCACGATGCGCACCTCTTCCACCCGCGTCGCGTCGATGCCCTCGGTGTTCAGCGCCTGGTGCCACGTCGCCGGCACGGCGTTGAGCGTCATGTAACCCTCGCGCACGTACGCGTCGGGCTGGAAGTAACCCTGCAGTTCCGCCAGCGAGCTGGCGCGCACGGCGACCATGCCGCGTTTGCGGCCCGCCGGGTCGCGCATCGGCCCGGCCGCGAAGAGACGGCCTTCGGCGAACAGGCGCTTGAAGTTGTCGATGTGGCCACGCTGCATCGCCGCCACCGCGGCGCGGTCGTCGGGCGTCTTGCGGCCGCTTTCCAGGAAGATGAACCAGTGGCGCGGGCCCGCGGGCGGCGGCGTGGCACAGCCGACGAGGGCGGCGAGGGCGGCGAGGGCGGCGCAGGCCGCGGGCAGTTCACGTCGAAGCATGGTGTGCGCTCCTTCAATGCGGCCGGCGCCGCGTGGCTTCAGCGTCCGCGCAGGAACAGCGCGTCGAGTTCCTTCAGCGTCACCTGGCGCCGGCGGCCGGCGCCGCGTGGCTTCAGCGTCCGCGCAGGAACAGCGCGTCGAGTTCCTTCAGCGTCACCTGGCGCCAGGTCGGGCGGCCGTGGTTGCAGGTGTCGGCGCGTTCGGTGGCTTCCATCTCGCGCAGCAGCGCGTTCATCTCTTCCAGCGTCAGGCGGCGGTTGGCGCGCACGGCGCCGTGGCAGGCCATGGTCGCCAGGATGTCGTCGCGCGCGCGCTGCACGACGCGGCTGGCGCCGGCCTCCTGCAGTTCGGCCAGCACCGAGCGCGTGAGCTCGGCGAGGTCGGCGTCGGGCAGCGCCGCCGGCCGGCTGCGCACCACCAGCGTGGTGGCCGACAGCACGCCGACGTCCAGCCCGAGTGCGTGCAGGGCGTCGGATTCGGCCTCGGCGGTGGCGATCTCGGCCGGCGTCGCCGACAGCGTCTGCGGGATGAGCAGCGGCTGCGCGGGCAGCGTGTCGCTGGCCTGCGCGGCACGCTTCAGGCGTTCGTAGACGATGCGTTCGTGCGCGGCGTGCATGTCGACGACGACGAGGCCGTGTGTGTTCTCGGCCAG
Source organism: Burkholderiales bacterium (assembly GCA_038205425.1). Taxonomy (GTDB): domain Bacteria; phylum Pseudomonadota; class Gammaproteobacteria; order Burkholderiales; family Burkholderiaceae_C; genus Rubrivivax. Next base: position 9,368 of record JBBRBW010000132.1, read on the forward strand.
CACGTAGGCGCCGCCGACCTGCGCCAGCGCGCGGCCCAGCGGCCAGGCCGGGGCGCCGCCGGACGGCGCGGCCACGGCCGTGCCGCCTGTCGACGCGCGCGCGGCGTTGTTTGGCGGGGTGGCCCCCGGCGGCGTCGCCAGCAGCCCGGCCCAGGTCGACAGGCCGCCGCTGCCCTGCGGCGTGCGCCAGGGGCCGCCGTCGCGCCAGGGTGGCGGCGCTTCGTTCGCCGCCGGCACCGAGTCGGCCAACGCCAGTGAAGGCTGCCAGCCTGGCGCCGGCGGCGGCGCGGCAAGCGCGGGTGCCGGGCTGGCATCCACCGCGGCACCGCCGGGCGTGGCCGCGGTGGCGGCCGACCCGGCGCGTGTCGGCGCCAGCGCGTCTTCCACCGCGCCGCGCACCGCCGAGTGCAGCGCACGCCCGTCTCGGAAACGCACCTCGACCTTGGTCGGGTGCACGTTGACGTCCACCAGCTCGGGCGCGATGCTGATGAACAGCAGGTAGGCCGGCTGGCGGCTGCCGTGCAGCTGGTCTTCGTAGGCCGAACGCACGGCGTGGGCGATGAGTCGGTCGCGCACGTGGCGGCCGTTGACGAAGAGGTACTGCAGGTCGGCACGTGCACGCGCGGCCTCGGGCTGGCCGGCGCGGCCCAGCAGCTGCAGCGGGCCGCGCTGGGCCTGCAGCGGGCGGCTGACGGCCTCGAAGTCGGCGCCCAGCACGTCGGCCCCGCGCTGCGCCGCCGCCGCGGTGTGCGTGTTCGCGAGCGACTGCGCGAGCAACGTCTGCGAGGACGTCGGGCTGGTGTGTGTCGCCCCCGCCTGCGACGACGGCGTGGCGAACGGCGACGAGACCGACGCCGACTGCGGCGGCTCGTGCCCGTCGGCCTGCTCCACCGGACAGGCGTGTGTCGCGCCCGTCGACTGCCAGGCCGGCGTGTGCGACGGCGGCTTCTGCGCACCGCCGCTCTGCACCGACGCGGTCGAGAACGGCGACGAGTCCGACGTCGACTGCGGCGGCTCGTGCCCCCGCTGCCCGGACGCCGAGGGGTGCAGCTCCGGCGCCGACTGCGAGAGCGGCGTGTGCAGCGTGTACGGCGCCTGCCAGGCCCCTCACTGCTTCGACGCAGCGGCGAACGGCGACGAGACCGACGTCGACTGCGGCGGCCCGT
>JBBRBW010000133.1:0-9992 GCA_038205425.1 Burkholderiales bacterium
TCCAGTTTCCCGATGGTGATGACGCCGCGGCGGTGGCCTCCGCGGGTCCGCGGGTGGGCCACCGGGACGGCGACGCGGGGCTTCATGGCCTACAGGCGGGCACCTAAGTTGACGACGTCGACAACTTCGATGCCCGCATGAAGGCCATGAAGCCGCGCGTCGCCTTCCAGGTGCCCAACGCGCTGACCGGCGAAGGCAACCTCAGCGTCGACATCACCTTCGAGAACATGGACGACTTTTCGCCCGCGGCCGTGGCGCGCAAGGTCGATTCGCTGAACAAGCTGCTCGAGGCCCGTCAGCAGCTGCAGAACCTGGTCACCTACATGGACGGCAAGGGAGGTGCGGAAGATCTCATCGGCAAGTTGATGGCCGACCCTGCGCTGCTCGGCGCACTGGCCAGCTCGGCAAAGCCGGCCGACGCCTGACGTCGCGCGCCCGACCGCAGCAACGCGAACATCCAACAGACCACCGGAGTCCTCAACAATGGCCGAAACCCAAGCCTCTGCAGCGCTGTCCAGCGTGACCATGGAAGGCAGCGATCTGGCGTCGCTGCTGCAGAAGGAATTCAAGCCCAAGTCCGACGACGCCAAGAACGCTGTCGAGCAGGCCGTGCAGACGCTGGCCCGGCAGGCGCTGGCCCAGACGCAACTCATCGGCAGCGATGTCGTGGCGTCGATCGAAGCCATGATCGCTGCCATCGACAAGAAGCTGTCGGACCAGGTCAACGTCATCCTCCACAACGAGGACTTCCAGAAGCTGGAAGGTGCCTGGCGCGGCCTGCACTACATGGTGAACAACACCGAGACCGACGAGCAGCTGAAGATCCGCGTCATGAACATCTCCAAGCAGGAGCTGGGCAAGACGCTGAAGCGCTACAAGGGCACGAGCTGGGACCAGAGCCCGATCTTCAAGAAGGTCTACGCCGAGGAATTCAGCCAGTTCGGCGGCGAGCCCTTCGGGGCCATCGTGGGCGACTACCACTTCGACCAGAGCGCGCCCGACGTCGAACTGCTGGCCGAGATGGCCAAGATCGCCGCGTCTGCGCACTGCCCCTTCATCACCGGCGCTTCGCCGAGCCTGATGCAGATGGATTCGTGGCAGGAACTGGCCAACCCGCGTGACCTGACCAAGATCTTCACCACGCCCGAGTACGCCGCCTGGCGTTCGCTGCGCGAAAGCGAGGACAGCAAGTACATCGGCCTGGCCATGCCGCGTTTCCTGTCGCGCATGCCCTATGGCGCGAAGACCAACCCGGTGGATGCCTTCAACTTCGAGGAAGACACCGGTTCGGCCGACCACAGCAAGTACACCTGGGCCAACGCCGCCTACGCGATGGCAACGAACGTCAACCGCGCCTTCAAGGAATCGGGCTGGTGCACGCGCATCCGCGGCATCGAGTCGGGCGGCGCGGTGCAGAACCTGCCCACGCACACTTTCCCCACCGACGACGGCGGTGTGGATATGAAGTGCCCGACCGAGATCGCCATCGAAGACCGGCGCGAGGCCGAACTCGCCAAGAACGGCTTCATGCCGCTGGTGCACCGCAAGAACAGCGACTTCGCGGCCTTCATCGGCGCGCAGTCGATGCACAAGCCGGCCGAGTACGACGACCCCGACGCTACCGCCAACGCCAACCTCGCGGCACGCCTGCCCTACCTGTTCGCGACCTGCCGTTTTGCGCACTACCTGAAGTGCATCGTGCGCGACAAGATCGGCTCGTTCAAGGAACGCGACGAGGTGCAGCGCTGGCTGCAGGACTGGGTCATGCAGTACGTCGACGGCAACCCGTCGACCTCGTCTGAGGCGACGAAGGCCAGCCGGCCGCTGTCGGCGGCCGAGGTGATCGTCGAGGACGATCCTGCCAACCCGGGTTACTACAGCTCGAAGTTTTTCCTGCGCCCGCACTACCAGCTCGAAGGGCTGACGGTGTCTTTGCGCCTGGTTTCCAAACTGCCGTCGGCAAAGGCAGGCTGATCTTGTTGGGGTGAGTTCGAAAAACTCCCGACCGCGGCTGCGTGGAAGGGCGCCCGAAGCCACGGGCGATGTCAGCAGCGTCAATCGCTTCGGGTAGCCGAGGCATTCAAGGAGAAAATTTCATGGCAATGGACATGTTCATCCAGATCGGGAAGATCAAGGGCGAATCGATGGATAAGGCCCACAAGGATAAGATCGACGTCCTGGCCTGGAGTTGGGGCATGAGCAACTCCGGCAGCGCCCACATGGGTGGCGGTGCCGGCGCCGGCAAGGTGAATGTGCAGGACCTGTCGATCACCAAGTACATCGACAAGTCGTCGACCGACCTGATGCTCGCGGCCTGCAACGGCAGGCACTTCCCCGATGCGCTGCTGATCGTGCGCAAGGCCGGCGATAAGCCTATCGAGTACCTGAAGATCAAGCTGACCGACGTGCTCATCACCTCGGTGTCCACCGGCGGTTCGGGTGGCGAAGACCGTTTGACCGAGAACGTCTCGCTGAACTTCGCCAAGGTCAACGTCGACTACACGCCGCAGAAGCAGGACGGCTCGGCCGACAGTACGCTGAACATGGGCTGGGACATCGCGGCCAACGTCAAGGCCTGATCCTTTCCGCAAGTCGCCGGCAGCGGGCCTTCGGGCCCTCTGCCGGCTTGTGCATTTCTGCCCTGGGCCACGGCCGGGGCCCCAGTGCGGTCTGACTGAGAAAGCGCGCCCACATGTCTTCACCGACCACAGCCGAACAGGCGCTCCGCGACGGCGACGCCGTGCGCGCGCTGAAGGCCCTGACAGACGAGGTGCGCGCGCGCCCCAACGACGCCAAGCTGCGCGTCTTCCTGTTCCAGCTGATGGTCGTGCTGGGCCAGTGGGAGCGGGCGCTGAACCAGCTGAAAGTGGCCGGCGAACTCGACGCCTCGACGCTGCCGATGGTGCAGACCTACCGCGAGGCGATCCACTGCGAGACGCTGCGCCTGCAGGTCTTCGCCGGCCAGAAGGTGCCGATGCTCTTCGGTGAACCCGAGCCCTGGATCGCGTTGCTGATCGAGGCGCTGCTGCGCGAAGGCCGCGGTGATCTCGAAGCTGGCGCCAAGCTGCGCGCCCAGGCGCTGGAAGAAGCGCCGGCCACGCCGGGCACGCTCGACGGCCAGCCCTTCGAATGGATCGCCGACGCCGACAGCCGCCTTGGCCCCACGTTGGAGGCGGTGATCAACGGCCGCTACTACTGGCTGCCCTGGAACCGCCTGGCCCAGGTGACGCTCGACCCGCCGATCGACCTGCGCGACGCGGTGTGGATGCCAGCGCACTTCACCTTCAGCAACGGCGGCGAGACCGTGGGCCTGATCCCGACCCGCTACGCCGACACCGAACTGGCCACCGGCGACCTGTGCGCGCTGGCGCGCCGCACCGACTGGCGCGAATCCACACCCGGCACCTGGGTCGGCCTCGGCCAGCGTGTGTGGACCACCAATGCCGAGGAAAAGGCCCTGATGGATGTGCGTCTCGTCGTGCTCGGCGCCACCGGCTGACGCGCGGCCCGCCGACGCGTCCGCATGGCCACCTTGCGCGCCCAGGACCGGCTGCAGCCTGCGCTGCTCGACCGCCTGACCGACGACGATCCGGGCTCGCGCGTCGAGGCCGTGGAGGCGCGTGTCATCAACCGCTCGCGGCTGCGCGAAATGGTGCTGCGCGACCTCGCCTGGCTGTTCAATGCCACGCAGTCCAGCGCCAGCGAATCCTGGGACGCAGCGCCCCTCGCCGCGCGCTCGGTCGTCAACTACGGCCTGCCACCCTTGTCGGGGCAGAGCCTCTCGTCGATCGACATGGGCGCGCTGCAGGAGCGGGTGCGCCAGGCCATCCTCCACTACGAGCCGCGCATCCTGGCCGATACCTTGTCGGTGGTCGCAGTGGCCAACGACGCCCAGATGGACCACCACAACCTGATCGGCTTTCGCATCCATGGTCAGCTCTGGGCCCAGCCGGTGCCGCTGGAACTGATGCTGCACACCGACATCGACCTGGAGACCGGCCGCGTCGAGATCCGCGACTCCACGCGCTGACCGGCAACGCGCGCAAGATCGCCATGGACCCGCGCCTGCTCCGCTACTACAACGAGGAACTGCGCCATCTGCGCGAGATGGGCGCCGAGTTCGCTCAGGCCTTCCCGAAGATCGCCGCGCGCCTGGGTATCGAGGGTCTGGAGGTCACCGACCCCTATGTCGAGCGCCTGCTCGAGGGTTTTGCATTCCTGGCCGGTCGCGTCCAGCTCAAGATCGACGCCGAGTTCCCGCGCTTCACGCAACGCCTGCTGCAGATCGTCTATCCGCAGTTCCTGGCGCCGACGCCGGCGATGTTGATCGCGCGCATGACTCCCGAACTGGGCGACCCGGCCCTGGCCACCGGCGTCAAGGTGCCGGCGGGTTCGGTGCTCGTCAGCCGTGCCGGCAAGGCCGGCGCCACGACCTGCGAGTTCCGCAGCGCGCACGACGTGACGCTGTGGCCGGTCGAGATCACCCAGGCCGAGTACTTCACCCACGCCGCCGACCTGCCGCTGGCCGCGATGCCCGAATGGCGCAAGGCGCGCGCCGGGTTGCGCCTGCGCCTGCGCATCACCGCCGGGCTGGACTTCGCGCGCCTGGGGCTGGCCGACCTGCGACTGCACCTCTCGGGTGTCGACGACATCGCCTACCGCCTGCACGAGCTGCTGGCCGGGCATGTGCTGGGCGTGCTGGTGCAGCCGGCGGCGCGTGGCAGCGGGCGCTGGGAGGCGCTGGACGCCGACGCGGTCGAGCCCGTCGGCTACGACGACGACCAGGCGCTGATGCCGGCCACTTTGCAGGGCTTCGCCGGCTACCGGCTGCTGCAGGAATACTTCGCCTTCCCGCAGCGCTTCCTGTTCTTCGACCTGCGCGAAGTCGGGCCGGCGCTGCGCGCCATCGGTGGTGCCGAGGTCGAGATCGTGGTGCTGTTCGACCGCGCCGAGGCGGCGCTGCTGCAGGCCGTCGACGTGAACTGCGTGGCGCTGCACTGCGTGCCGGCCATCAACCTGCTGGAGCGGCGCTGCGACCGCATCCACATCACGCCCGACCAGTACGAGTACCACGTCGTGCCCGACCGCACGCGGCCGCAGGACTTCGAGGTCCACACCGTGCTCGACGTGCAGGGTTACGGCGTCGGCGTCGACAGCGAGCGCAACTTCGTGCCGCTGTACAGCGCCTTCCACACCGAGGGCCACGGCCACGGCGCCTATTACACGGTGGGCCGCGAGCTGCGCCTGCTGTCGCAGACGCAGCAGCGCGATGGCCCGCGCTCGTCCTACCTCGGCAGCGAGGTCTTCCTGTCGCTGGTCGACCCCGCCGAGGCGCCTTTCCCCGAAGACCTGCGCCAGATCGGCGTCAAGGCGCTGTGCACCAACCGCGACCTGCCCATCTTGATGCCCACGGGCCAGGCCGGCGGCGACCTCACGCTGGCCGAGCCGGCACCGGTGCGCCGCATCGACGTCATCAAGGGCCCGTCGCGCCCGCTGTCGGCGCTGCGCGAGGCCAACCTGTCGTGGAAGCTGATCAACCAGCTGTCGCTGAACCACCTTTCGCTGCTCGACGCCGATGCCGAACACGGCGCCGCGGCGCTGCGCCAGATCCTTCGCCTGTACGCACCGCCCGGCGACGCCAGCGCGCTGCGCCAGGTCGAGGGCCTGCGTTCGGTGCGCATGAGCCCGGTGGTGCGCCGACTGCCGATGGCCGGGCCCATCACCTTCGGCCGCGGCGTGGCCGTCGAGGTCGAGGTCGATGACCTCGCCTTCGAGGGCGGCAGCGCCTTCCTGATGGGCTGCGTGCTCGAACGTTTTCTGGCCCGCCACGTCTCGATCAACGGCTTCACCCAGCTGCGCCTGCGCTCGCCCGACCGCGGCGAGATCCTGGCCGGGCTGCCGCGCTGCGGCGCGAGGCCCATGCTGTGAAGCAGAGCCGGCCCGACCCCATCCTGGCCATGGCCGCGGCGCCGTGGAACTGGGACTACTTCCAGGCCCTGCGCTGCATCGACGCCTACCACGCCGACAAGCCGCGCCTGGGCACGGCGCGGCGACCCGCCGACGAGGCCGTGCGCCTGGGCCAGCCGGCCGACCTGTCGTTCGCGCCGTCGCCGATCTCGAACGTGGCGCTCAACGCGCAGGGCGGCGTGCCGCGCATCGACGTGCGCTTTTTCGGTCTCTTCGGCCCCAACGGCCCCCTGCCGTTGCACCTGACGGCTTTTGCGCGCGAACGCAGCCTGCACAAGGGCGACCACACGCTGCAGCGCTTCGCCGATCTCTTCCACCACCGGCTGCTGCTGCTGTTCTACCGCGCCTGGGCGCAGGCCCAGCCGACGGTCAACCTCGACCGCCCGGCCGAAGACCGCTTCGCCGATTACGTGGGCTCGTTGATCGGCGTCGGCGGCATCGAATGGCGCCACCGCGACGCCGCGCCCACGCACGCCAAGCTGTTCTTCGCCGGCACGCTGTCGCGCCAGGTGCGCAACGCCGACGGCCTGCAGGCGCTGGCCGCGGGCTACCTGCGCATGCCGGTGCGGGTGGAATCCTTCGTCGGCCGCTGGATGCGGCTGCTGCCGTCCGAGCGCACCCGCATCGGCCGCCGGCGCGGCGGGCGCCACAGCGCGGCCGCCGCGCTGGGCAGCAACGCCGTGCTCGGCGGCGCCGTCTACGACCGCCAGCACCACTTCCGCCTCCACGTCGGCCCTGTCAACCGCGCCGCCTTCGAGGCCCTGCTGCCCACCGGCCGCGCGCTGCCGGTGCTGAAGGCGCTGGTCGATCAGTACGTCGGCCTCGAATTCGGCTGGGACCTGCACATCGAGCTGCAACCGCCAGCCCGCATCGCCGTCAGCCTGGGCCGCCAGGGGCGGCTCGGCTGGACGAGCTGGATAGGCGCCATGCCCGCGGGCCAGACGCCCACGCTGACCCTGAATCCCGAGGCCCGACCCGCCTCATCCTGAAAGGAAGCCCCATGGCAGAGATCAACCGCGTCACGCTCTTCGGCAAGCTCAACCAGCCCACCTACAAGTGCGTCGAGGGCGCGACGGTGTTCTGCAAGCTGCGCGGCAACCCCTATGTCGAGCTCGAGCATTTCCTGGCCCAGCTGCTGCAGTCGCAGGACAGCGACTGGCACCGTGTCATCCAGTATGCGCAGCTCGACATGTCGGTGCTGGCCAAGGACCTGACGGCGGCACTCGACCGCCTGCCGCGCGGGGCCACCAGCATCAGCGGCATCGCCGAGAACATCGCCGACACCATCGAACGCGGCTGGGTCTACGGCACGCTGATGTATGGCGACAACGTCGTGCGCAGCGGCTACATGCTGGTAGGCATGCTGAAGACCAAGAACCTGCGCAACGCGCTGCTGGCCATCAGCCGGCAGTTCGAGAAGCTCAAGGTCGATGATCTGTCCGACGCGCTGCCGAAGATCCTCGCCGGCTCACCTGAAGACGGGCAGGGCGCCAGCGACGGCTCTTCCGGTGCCGCCGGTGGCGCGGCTCCGGGTGAAGCCAGCGGCGCCATCGCGCCGGCAGCCATGGGCAAGCAGGAGGCGCTGAAGAAATTCACCGTCGACCTCACCGAGCAGGCGCACAGCGGCAAGATGGACCCCATCGTCGGCCGCGACGACGAGATCCGCCAGGTCGTCGACATCCTGATGCGGCGGCGCCAGAACAACCCCATCCTGGTCGGCGAGGCCGGTGTCGGCAAGACCGCGGTGGTCGAAGGCTTTGCGCAGCGCATCGCGCGCGGCGACGTTCCGCCCAGCCTGAAGGAAGTGCAACTGCGTGCGCTCGACGTCGGGCTGCTGCAGGCCGGCGCCAGCATGAAGGGTGAATTCGAGCAGCGCCTGCGCGGCGTCATCGACGAGGTGCAGGCGAGCCCCAAACCCATCATCCTGTTCATCGACGAGACGCACACGCTGGTCGGTGCCGGCGGCGCGGCGGGCACTGGCGATGCGGCCAACCTGCTCAAGCCCGCGCTGGCGCGCGGCACGCTGCGCACCATAGGCGCAACGACTTTCGCCGAGTACAAGAAACACATCGAGAAGGACCCGGCGCTGACCCGCCGCTTCCAGACCGTGCAGGTCGACGAGCCCGACGAGCCCAAGGCCATCCTGATGATGCGCGGCGTGGCCAGCACGATGGAAAAGCACCACAAGGTGCAGATCCTCGACGAGGCGCTGGAAGCCGCGGTCAAGCTGAGCCACCGCTACATCCCCGCGCGCCAGCTGCCCGACAAGGCCGTGAGCCTTCTCGACACCGCCTGCGCGCGCGTGGCCGTCAGCCTGCACGCCACGCCGGCCGAGGTGGACGACTGCCGCAAACGCATCGAGGCGCTGGAGACCGAGCTCGGCATCATCGGGCGCGAGAAGGCCATCGGCATCGACACGGCCAAGCGCGAGACCGACGCCACCGAGCTGCTGGCCGGTGAGCGCGAACGGCTGGCCAAGCTGGATGTGCGCTGGGCCGAGGAGAAGGTGCTCGTCGACGAGATGCTGGCGCTGCGCGCGCGGCTGCGCGACGGTATCCGGCCGGTGGAAGGCACTGGCAGCCGGCTCGAGGCGCAGGCCGCCGAGGTGGCGCCCGACAAGCTGGCCGCCGACGCCGAACGCGAAACCGAGCGTGTGGCGCTGCTGGCACAGCTGAAGACCGTGCAGGACAAGCTGACGACGCTGCAGGGCGAAACACCGCTGATCCTGCCTACCGTCGACTACCAGGCCGTGGCCGCGGTGGTCGGCGACTGGACCGGCATTCCGGTGGGTCGCATGGCGCGCAACGAGATCGAGACCATCCTGAAGGTGGCTGGCGCGCTGGCGCAGCGTGTCATCGGGCAGGACCATGCGATGGAGATGATCGCCAAGCGCATCCAGACCAGCCGCGCGGGCCTGGACAATCCGAACAAGCCGATCGGCGTGTTCATGCTCGCCGGCACCAGCGGCGTCGGCAAGACCGAGACCGCGCTGGCGCTGGCCGAAGCGATGTACGGCGGCGAGCAGAACATGATCACGGTGAACATGAGCGAGTACCAGGAGGCGCACACCGTCAGCACGCTGAAGGGTGCACCCCCGGGCTACGTGGGCTACGGCGAAGGCGGTGTACTGACCGAGGCCGTGCGCCGCAAGCCCTACAGCGTGGTGCTGCTCGACGAGGTCGAAAAGGCCCACCCCGACGTGCACGAGATGTTCTTCCAGGTCTTCGACAAGGGTTTCATGGAAGACGGCGAAGGGCGCTTCATCGACTTCAAGAACACGCTGATCCTGTTGACGACCAACGCCGGCACCGACCTGATCGCCAGCCTGTGCAAGGACCCCGAGCTGATGCCCGACCCCGAGGGCATGGCCAAGGCGCTGCGCGAGCCGCTGCTGAAGGTCTTCCCGCCGGCGCTGCTGGGCCGGCTGGTCGTCATTCCCTACTACCCGCTCAGCGACGAGATGCTGGGCAAGATCGTCAAGCTGCAACTCGGCCGCATCAAGAAGCGCGTCGAGGCGCGTTACAAGATCCCCTTCGAGTGCAGCGACGAGGTGGTCAAGCTCGTCGTCAGCCGATGCACCGAAAGCGAGTCGGGTGGCCGCATGATCGACGCCATCCTGACCAATACCATGCTGCCCGACATCAGCCGCGAGTTCCTGACGCGCATGATGGAAGGCAAGCCCATCGAGCGTGTGACGGTGGGTGTCAAGGAGAACGCGTTCAGCTACGACTTCTAGCCTGGCAGCCTTGCCCGAGGCCGACGGGCGACTCTGGAGGAGTTCCCATGCGATTTAACAACATACCCACCGGGACGGAGCGGCAGAGGGCGAGTTCGTCGTTCATGAGCAGCCGCGCGTCCAAGCCCAAGTTGGTCCGCATTGATGACCTCATCAAGCGTCCTGATTAGCGACATGCCTCAGCAAGCCCCATCCGGAGGAGGTGGCCAGGCTTAGGCGGGGTGGTGATTGCCGCGGCCAGAAGCCGCGGCAGCATGGCCCTCAGGTCGAACCGTCGATTGAACCGGTA
>JBBRBW010000134.1:0-9979 GCA_038205425.1 Burkholderiales bacterium
GGCGTCGACACGCACCGGGGCAGGCGCCGGCACCGGCAGCCTCTGCCAGGCGCCATTCAGCAGCGTGTAGTGCTCGGCGACGGCTGGCTCGAGCAGGCGCAGCTCCAGCGCCTCCAGGTCGCAGGCCAGCAGCGGCAGCGCCGGCGGCTCGGCCGGGTGCAGTGCACCGTGGCGGCCCAGGTGGCCGAAGCTGTCGACCAGCCGCTGGTCGGCCGCGGCCAGCGCCGCCGGCGTGATGCGCGCGTCGGGCAGGCACTGCAGTTCGGTCAGCGAACGCCGCACCAACTGATGCACCGTCGCCCACTCGCGTTCGCGCGGCGCCGCCAGCAGGCCCTGCGCCCACTCGAAGCCGGGCTTGTCCTGGAAGCCCGGGCCCCAGACAAAACACAGGTTGGCAAAACGCGCGACGCTGGCGGCCAGCGTCAGCCCGCGCTGCAGCGCCTGCTGCGCGGCAAGCTCGACGAAGGCCAGATGTTTGTCGCCCAGCCTTTCCTGCATCGCCGGCCACTGCGCCACCAGGTGCTCGGCCAGCGTGTGCATGAAAGCCGCCCAGGCCGCGGCCTCCCGGGCTTCGGTGTCGGGCGGCTGCATGCCGGGCGGCGTCACGCCAGCGGATCGCTGGGCACTTCGGGCGCCTCGGGCGCTACCGGGTCGGTGGGCGCGACCGGGCTCGCGCCACTGCCCGAACCGGCGGCGCCGCCGGAGTTCACCTTGACCATCATGCCGGTGATCGACACGCCGTCCGGCCCGAGCACGATCGACGAGCCGCCGGCCTTGATCGTGACCTGCATGCCGCCTTCGATGACGACGTTCATGCCGCCCTTGATGTGCACGTTCTGCCCCGCGTCGGCACCGATGTTGGTGCCGATCTTCAGGTGCAGGTCGGTGGCCGACTTCATCGAGATCGCGGCGCCCGACTGCGCGGTGATGTCCTTGGCCGTCTTCAGGCTGTAGATGCCGCCGCCCTTGACCAGGATGTCCTGGGCCACCGTACTGCTGAACTTGTCGTCGAACTTGCGGCTCACCGCCTTCGTCACCGTCAGGTGGTCGGTGCCCTCGACCTTGTGCTTGCGGTCGTTCTTGACGGTGTGGTGCTCGTCCTTGCCGATCAGCGACCTGGCGGTCTCCTTGACGAACTCGAACTTGTCCTTCTGCGCGTGCAGGAGCAGGTATTCGCTGCCCTTCAGATCCTCGAAGCGCAGCTCGTTATGGTCGGCCACGGCCGCGCCCTGGCCCGACGACTTGCTGCGCATGGTGCTGACCGTCTTCTTGTCGGGCAGCGCGTAGGGCGGCATCTGGTCGGCGTTGTAGACGCGGCCGGTGATGATCGGCTGGTCGGGGTCGCCTTCGAGGAAGGAGACCACCACTTCCTGTCCGATGCGCGGGTGGGAAACGAAGCCGAAGCCCTTGCCTGCCGCGGGCTGCGAGACGCGAACGAAGCAGGAGCTGTCGGCGTCCTTCTTGCCTTCGCGGTCCCAGTGGAACTGCACCTTCACGCGGCCGTACTTGTCGATGTAGATCTCTTCGCCCGCGGGCCCGACGACGGTGGCCGTCTGCGGCCCGGCCACGTGCGGTCGCGGTGTCAGGCGCGCCGGCCGGAAGGCGCCGAGGTCGGCCGGGAAGACCCTGAAGTGCAGTTCGTGCTGGGCCTCGCCGGTGCTGCCGGCCTCGTAACCCGCCAGGCTCATCTTCACCCAGGTCGACAGCACGATGTACTCGCGGTTCTGCGAGGCCACGGGGTGGCCCGTGAGCGACAGGCGGCTACCGGCGCAGACGCGGCGTGAATCGGTCTGGGCATCGGCCAGATGGAACTTGGCCTGCTGCTCGTCGACGCGCCGCTTGGCCGTCGCCGTGGCCTCATTGTTGCCAGCGGCCACGTCACCATCGGCATGCAGGCCGGCGGACAGGTCGGTCGGGTAATCGTAGACCTCGAGGTTGGCATGGGCGTGCTGGCGCGTCACCGTGCTCGTCTTGTCGAAGGTCTGGGCCGGCGCAAGGAAGGTGAAGTCGCGCACCGCGCTCTTGGTGGTCTGGATTTCCTGGCCCCACTGCCAGCGGCGCACAGTCTCGTCCGCGCTGCTGGTGTCGATGAAGGGCAGCGCACTCAGACCGAGCATGTTCACGTGCACGCTCATGCTGTCGGCCACTACCAGCGTGTGCTTGCCGTCCTCGTGCTTGAAGAAGTAGGAGATGCCCTCTTCCTCCATCAGGCGGCTGACAAAATTGAAGTCGTTTTCGCGGTACTGCACGCGGAATTCGCGCTTGCGGTAAGTGGACTGCAGGTTGAGCTGCAGCGCCCCGCCGTAGGGCGTAAGCACCTTCTTCAGAACGTCGGCGGGCGTCATCTTCGAGAAGATGCGCGTCTGCGCACTGCGTGTGGCCAGCCACAGCCAGGGGCGCAGCGTGAGGCGGTAGAGCACGCTGGACTCGCGCACCTCCTCGAAACGCGCCGCCGTCACCACGCCGTGGTAGATGCGGGCCGGCTGGCCGACGGTCTTCACCGTCACCTGCACCGGCTGGCCGAGCAGCTTGTCGAAGTCGACGACGTCGGTGGGCTTGGCAACCGCCAGCACGCTGTATTCGAACAGGCGCGAGATCTCCTCACGGCCTTCCATCGCCAGGAAGCGCAGTGGCACGCCGGCCGGGGCCTTCAGTTCGGCGGAGATCAGGTCAGGCATGGTCGGGTCCGTTCAGGGCGCAGCGGGCTGCGCGGAAGGTCAGCAGGTGGAGGCCACGACGAGCCAGCCGGCCACCGGCTTCTGATTCTCGTTGCGAAGCACCACCGGCTCGATGCGCGGCGGGCCGAAGCCGGCCGCGGCCAGCGCACGCTCGACGTAGGCCCGCCGGTGGCTGTAGCGGCCGTGAGTCTGCAGCCGCCACGGCGGCTCGGCAGCGTCGTCGTCGAGCGCCTCGACGGTGAAGACGAGCCACCCGCCTTCGGCCAGACTCTGCCGCGCCGCCTGTGCGAAGCCGTCGATCACGCCGAAATAGCACAGCGTGTCGGCAGAGACGACGGCGTCGAAGTTGCGCGGGCGCGACTGCAGGAACTCGACCAGATCGCCCTGCCGCAGCTCGTCGTAGGCCTGCTTGACGACGGCACGCTCGAGCATCGGGCGCGACAGGTCGACACCGACCAGTTCCCGCGCATAGGGCCGCAGGTAGGCCGCGCACAGGCCGGTGCCGCAGCCCGCGTCGGCGATGCGCAGCGCGGCCTGCGGCGCGCCCAGCGCCAGCGCCAGTGCCCCGCCGACAAGCGACGGCGCGCGGTAGCCCAGTTCGGCCAGCTTGCTCTCGAAGCCGTCGGCGAAGTTGTCGAAGGTGGCGCGCACGTAGTCGGGCGAAGCCACCTCGGGCACCGCCTCGCCAGTGTAGGCCGCGTAATGGTGGCAAGCGCGCACGTCGGTCGGGTCTTCCTCGAGCCACTTGCGGTAGAGCTCGCGCGCCTCGTCGACCCAGCCTAAAGCGCCATAGGCCAGCCCCAGCACATGGCGCAAGCCGCGGTTGTGGGGCGCCGTCACCAGTCCTTCGGCGCACTGCTGCACGGCATCGGAAATGCGCCCCATGGTGATGTAGAGCTGGGCCAGGTTCTGCCGCGCGTCGGAGAACTTCGGCACCAGTTCCACCAGGCGCCGGAAGACCTTCTCGGCATCGGCATGCTGGCCGCGCCGACCCAGCAGCACGCCCAGGTTGTTCATCGCGTCGATGCGGTCCGAGTCGAGGATGATGGCCTGCCGGTACTGCAGTTCGGCGTCGTCGAGCCGGCCCAACTGCATGTAGGCATTGCCGAGGTTGTTGTGGAAGATCGCCACGCCCGGCTTCAGCTCGACGGCGCGCGCGATGTGCTCGGCCGCCTGCTCGAAGCGCGCCAGGCTGGCCATCAGCACGCCGTACATATGGCGCACGTCGGGGTCGTCGGGGTCGAGCGCAAAGGCCTGCTCGTACTGCTGCTGCGCTTCGTGCACGCGGCCCTCGCGATGGGTTTCCATCGCCTGCTGCAGCCAGCGCATGGCCTCCGAGGGCGCTGGCGCGGCGGCGGCCGGGTCTTGTTCTTGATGCGCTGGTGCGTCCATGGCGTGGGGGCTGTTGGCAAGGGCTTGCCGCTGCGCCGACTCTGCAGCAAAGTCGGGCCATCGGCAAGTCGCGGCCCGGCCCATGTTGCCCTGCGCGGCGCAGCCCGTCCTCCCCTGGAGCAACGATGGTCGGACGACTCGAGATCAACGTCACCGCCGGCAGGCGCGACGAAAACACCGGGCGGCGCGCGCCGCAACAGCCCATGCGGCTGCTGCTGCTGGGTGACTTCAGCGGTCGCCCCGGTCACGAGCGACCGGTGCTGGCCGCACGGCCCACCCACCGCGTCGACATCGACAGCCTCGGAAGCGTGGTGCAGCGGCTGGCGCCCCGCGTGCCGGCGGCCGGCAGTGTCTTCGAAGCCGAGGACCTGGACGACTTCCATCCCGACTCGCTCTTCATGCGGCTGCCGCTCTTCGAGTCGCTGCGCCAGTTGCGCAAGCGCCTGCAGGATCCGCAGCAGTTCGCTGCAGCCGCAGCCGAACTGGGGGTGCCCTTGCCTGTGCCGGGTGCGGCGCCGGCCGCCGCGGGCGGCGACCTGCTGGCCAGCCTGCTGGGCGGGCGCCCGCCTGCCGCGGCGGCAACCGCGGCCCCGGCTGCAGCCCCCGGCGGCGTCGATGCCTTCGTGCGCGGCCTGGTCGCGCCGCATGTCGTGCCCGACCATGGGCCGATGCAGGCCCAGTTGACGGATTCGGTCGACCGCACAATCGCGGCGCAGATGCGCGCGGTATTGCACGCGCCGGCCTTCCAGGCGCTGGAAGCGGCCTGGCGCGGCGTGCAGTGGCTGGTCGCCAGTCTGGAACTCGACGAGAAGCTGCAACTGCACCTGTTCGACGTCAGTCGCGAAGAGCTGATCGCCGACGTCGTCGCGGCACGGGGCCAGCTCACGCAGACGGCGCTGCACCATGCGCTGGCCGACCGCTGGCGTGGCGTGCCCGGCGACGAGTCCTGGAGCCTCGTGGTGAGCCTGGAGCGTTTCGGCCCGTCCGACGCCGACATCGGCCTGCTCGCCGCGCTGGGCCTGCTGGCGGCGCAGGCCGGTGGCCCGCTGCTGGCGGGGGGCGACACCGCGCTGGTGCTGGCCGAGCCCGCGGCACTGGCCGGCTGGCAGACGCTGCGCCAGAGCGAAGCCGCGCCCTGGATCGGCCTGGCCGCGCCGCGTGTGCTGCTGCGCCTGCCCTATGGCAAGCGCAGCGAACCGGTCGCGGCCTTCAACTTCGAGGAGTTCGCCGGCCCGCCAGAGCACGAACACCTGCTGTGGGGCGCCGGCTCGCTGGCCGCGGCGCTGCTCGTCGGCCGCGCCTACATGGCACGCGGCTGGGCCATGGAGCCGGGCGACGAACGCGAGATCGGCGACCTGCCGGCCTACAGCTTCGAGCGCGACGGCGAGATGGAACTGCAGGCCTGCGCCGAGGATTACCTGGGCGAGCAGGCCGGCCAGGCGCTGTTGACGGCGGGTCTGATGCCGCTGATGAGCCACCGGCACCGCAACGCGGTGACCGTGATGCGCTTCCAGTCAATTGCCGAACCTGCGCGGCCGCTGGCCGGCTTGGGCGGCGCGGGTTAGGCGGCTCTCATTCCGGCGGTCGGGCGTCGACGCTCGACACCCGCGGCCCGGTTGGATCTGCAGCAGAACCTGAGCGCTTTCGGCCGCGCCCGAAAGGCACGTCGGGGGCGGCCCCGGCCAGGTTACGCGCGACGCTGAAGAGGCGTCTCGGTCTCAAAGGCCGAGCGACGCGGACGGTGGCGCAACAAGCAAGGCTGGCCCCGAACAGTCTGCCCTCGAACAAGCGCAAGGGCTCGATGACGGCGGTGTGGCGATGGAGTCCGCCGGGGCGGTGCGTCCGTTCCGCGTGCCCTTGGTGCCCTTGAAACTGATGTCTTGGCGTGCCACGCCGATCACGTTCGGGGCGGCAGCGGCGGCGCAGCGATGCGCTGCGTCCCGCTGAGCACGCCCTGGCTCATGTGCAGGCGCTGAGCTACGTCGCTTCGCACCAGCCCGGGCCAGGCGATCCGCTGCGGACCGTGGATGCGAATCTTGCCGCCGCCGCTGTCTGCCGAGATGACCGGGTGCTGCACGCCAGCGGCGGAGCGCAATTTGACTTCGACATGCGGATCGTCACCATCGACATTGAAGACGAGCCCATCCCGCACGCAGGCCACGCTGCTTTCTTCAATGCTCATGCCGGCCGACGGCACGAGCTGGATCTGCACGTTGCCGCTTTCCGCGCTGTGGGCAAGGCGCTTGAGGTAATGGTCGCGGCAGACCTCAAGGCCGAAGCTGATTCCGTCCATCGTTCGAGTTAAGCCCCGTGTTTCGGCGCCCGCCAAAACCACACACGACCCAGGAACCGGGGTACTGTTGAGGGGTGCGAGGCGAAGCTCGGCAGCGTGGCCGACATCCGCTTTGGTGCGCTTGGCCTGTGGCCAGGTTGCCTGCAGTTAAGACTGGCTCTGGTCATGATCAGCCGCACATTTTGGTGAGCTTTTGCTTCCCGCTGGAGAGATTTGACTTCCCCCTTGACGTGACCGGGCCGGGCTCGCAGCGCACACGTATCCAACTTGACTTGGAGGTGAGCGATGAAAAAGCATTTACCGATTCTGGACGTAAAGGCCGCGTTCGTCGACGTCGGCAGCGAGCACATGCACGTCTCGGTGGGCGGCGACGAGCCCAAGGTCTTTGGCAGCGTGACCAGCCAGTTGCATGCCCTGCGCGATTGGCTGTTGGCGCAGGGCGTGCGTTCGGTGGCGATGGAGGCTACCGGGGTGTACTGGCTGGCGCTGTACGGCGTGCTCGAAGCCGCGGGGCTGGACGTGCGCATGGTCAACGGCCGCCAAACGCGTAACGCGCCGGGCCGCAAGACCGACATGCAGGATGCGCAGTGGGGTGCCACGTTGCACATGCACGGCCTGTTGCGTGCGGGCTTCGTGCCGCCGGCCGACATCCGCCGGCTGCAAGACTATTTACGCCTGCGCGCAGACCACGTCGGACAAGCCGGCAGCTGCGTGCAGCTAATGCAAAAGGCGCTGGAGCGCATGAACGTCAAGTTGCACGACGCCATCAGCTCGCTGGCCGGCGCCAGCGGCATGGCCGTCATGCGGGCCATCGTCGCCGGCGAGCGCGACCCGGCTGCGCTGCTGGCGCTGTGCGATGTGCAGATCCGCCGGGCCAAGGCCGAGCTCGTCAAGGAGACGCTGCGCGGCACTTGGAGCGACGAGCACATCTTCGCGCTGGCGCAAGCGCTGCAGAGCTGGGACCACTACCAGCGGCTGATAGCCGAATGCGATCGGCGCATCCAGGGCGTGCCCGCTTCCGGCGGTCGAGATTGCTCATTCCAAGTGCAGCATTGGGTCGACAGCGTCTGCTGGAATAGACCAGCGAGCGACGTTCGGCAGGCCCCCGGAACTAAGCCTCAGGCGAGCGCTTGTGATGCCGTCTTTGGCTGACGATCGGGGCTCTTTGCCCAAGGCAGCCCGAAGGTCTTGACGCGCGATGTGGAGACGTCGTCGCTGGCCCAGGATTGCAGCGGGCCGTTGCCGGCTGCGAAGCTGGAGCGTTACTGGGCCTTGCCTCCGTGCGTACGCGCGTTCGGGCCCCTGGGGTCTTGAAGGTCGTAAATGTGCGCGTCTGAATTCCCCTATCCTCCCGACTACTTCGCCAGGCTGCAGTGGCCTGCGAGAACAAACCGGAGACCACATGAATCTCAGAAACTGGGCCCGCCTGGTCGTGTCTACGGCAAGCGCGCTCACCATGATCGCCGCCACCGCGCAGACTTACCCCGACCGCCCGATGACCATCATCGTGCCCTTCACCCCGGGCGGCGTGTCCGACGTGACGGCCCGGCCTCTGTCGGCGGCCATGTCGGCCAACCTCGGCCAGCCCATCGTTATCGACAACAGGGGCGGCGCCGGCGGTGCCATCGGAATGGCGGCGGCGGCCAAGGCCAAGCTTGACGGCTACACACTCCTGATGGCGTTGCCCAGCATGATCACCATTCCCATCTCGGACCGCATCAGCGGACGGGCGCCGACCTTCCAGGTCAACCAGTTCAAGCCCATCGCCCGCCTCACCGCCGACCCGACCGTGCTGGCAGTACGCACCGAAAGCGCCTGGAAGACGTTGGGCGACTTCGTCCGCGACGTGCGCGCCAAGCCGGGCACCATCTCCTACAGTTCCTCCGGGCTGTACGGCACCACACACGTGGCAATGGAGATCCTCGCGCATGCGGCCAATCTGAAGATGGTGCACGTGCCCTACTCCGGCGGCGGGCAGCAGATCAATGCGCTCCTCGCCGGACATGTGGACGCCACCATGCAGACCCCAGGCGCGATCGCCGGCCAGATCGCCGCGGGCAAGCTGCGCATCCTGGCATCGATGAGCCGCGAACGTGTGCCTTCCCTGCCCGATGTGCCGACCGCCAGTGAACTGGGCTTCAACGGCCAGTTCTACCTGTGGACCGGCATGTTCGTGCCGGCCGGCACGCCCGACGCGATCGTCAACCGCCTGCGTTCCTCGGTGAAGGAGGCTTCGGGGCATGCGCTCTTCAAGACGGCGATGGAGGGACTGAACACGCCCGTCCAGTACCTGGATTCGGACGACTTTGTGCGCTTCATCGTCGAGGACACGAAACGCCTGGATACCGTGCTCACCAGCATGGGCGAGATCAAGTAACGCCACCGGCGCTCCGACTCTCCCTTTTGAGGAAAATTCAGAATGAAACTGATCAACCTTTCGGTGAACGGATCGACACGAGTCGGCGTGCTGGACGGCGAACACGTGGTCGACGTGCTGGCGGTGCACGACGCGCATCCCTTCCTCGACACGGCGGACATCGCCGCGCTGGGCAGCACCGTCGCTGTCATCAGCCAGTGGGACCGCCTGCGCCCGGCCTTCGAAGAGGCCGTGCAACGCAGCCGCGGCGGTCCCGGCCGCATACCTGCCCACGGCGCGTCGTTGGTGGCCCCGGTGGTGCCCACCACCATCCTGTGCTCGGGGAGCAACTACCTCAGCCACAACCAGGAAAAGGCCAACGCCGATACCAGCGGCAAGGAACCCGAATTTTTCGTGAAGACCGGCGACTGCGTGGTCGGCCCCGGCCAGGTCATCGTGCTGGACCCGAAGCTGACCAAGAAGCTCGACGGCGAGGTGGAACTGGCCGTGGTGATCGGCAAGCCGGGCCGCCACATTGCCGTGAAGGACGCGCTGGACCATGTGTTCGGCTACACCATCGTCAACGACGTCACGGCCCGTGACCGTCAGGTGCGCCGCCGCCCCGACGGTTCGTACTGGTACGAACTGGGCCGCGGAAAGCTGTTCGACACCAGCGCACCGCTGGGGCCGTGCATCACCACGCGCGACGAGATCCCCGATCCGCAGGCGATCATGGTGCGATCGTGGGTGAACGGCGAACTGCGCCAGATCAGCAGCACCTCGCAGATGATCTGGAGCGTGGCCGAGCTGATCCATTTTTTCTCGGTCAACATGACATTGCGGCCGGGCATGGTGATCATCACCGGCACGCCCAGCGGCACCGCCTGGTCCAGCGACACCGAGCTCGGCGGCAAGTGGGCAGGCACTGACGGCATGGTGAAGGCCAAGGGCTACCTGCAGGCGGGCGACACGGTTGTATGCGAGATCGACGGCATCGGCCGTCTCAGCAACCCCGTCGCACTGTTCGAGGGGCAGCGCCCGGAGCTGCAAGCATGAAGTGGCGCAGCTGAGGCTCGGGCACATCCGCGCCATGTGGAAAGCCGGTCCCCCGATGATAGAGATCTGAATCCGCAACCTCGCTCGCCGCAACTGCCCGTTGGGCGCCATGGTGGGCGTAATGGAGGACGTAACGGCGCGGCCATTGCACAAGTGCCAGCCGGCAATTGCGTTGCCCGCCGTTTTGACGCTGCCAATGCCGCT
>JBBRBW010000135.1:0-9786 GCA_038205425.1 Burkholderiales bacterium
TCGGCTTCATGTCGATGGTGGCGCTGTCGGCCGGCATCCTGAACACCTGGAGGCGTTTTGCGGTGCCGGCAGTGACGCCCGTGCTGCTCAATCTCAGCGTCATCGCCGCCGCCTGGTGGGGCGCGCCGCTGATGGCGCGCTGGGGCTACGAACCGGTGCTGGCTCTGGCGCTGGGCGTGATGCTGGGCGGCCTGCTGCAGGCCGCCGTGCAGCTGCCGGCGCTGGCGGCCATCGGCTGCGCGCCGCGCATCGGGCTGTTGCCGGGGCGCATCGTCGCGGCCTGGCACCACCCGGGCGTGCGGCGTGTGCTGCAGCAGATGGCGCCGGCGCTGCTGGGTGTGTCGGTGGCGCAGATCTCGCTGCTCATCAACACGCAGATCGCCACCCACGTGGCGGTGGGCGCGGTGTCGTGGCTGACCTACGCCGACCGGCTGATGGAGTTCCCCACCGCGCTGCTGGGCGTCGCTTTAGGCGTGGTGCTGCTGCCGCAGCTGTCGGCGGCGCGTGCGCGCCAGGACGACGCCGCCTACTCAGACATGCTCGACTGGGGCCTGCGCCTGGTGCTGCTGCTGGCGCTGCCCTGTGCGCTGGCGCTGCTGATCTTCCCGGTCGGGCTGGTGGCCGTGCTGTTCCACTACGGCGCCTTCCGTCCCGAGGACGTGGCGATGACGGTGCTGGCGCTGCGCGGCTACGGCGTCGGCCTGCTGGGGCTGGTGGCCATCAAGGTGCTGGCGCCGGCCTTCTTCGCGCGCCAGGACCTGCGCACGCCGGTGAAGATCGCCATCGGTGTGCTCGTCGCGACGCAGGCGATGAACGTGGTGCTGGTGCCGGCGCTGGGCCACGCCGGGCTGGCGCTGTCGATCGGCCTGGGCGCGCTGGTCAACGCCGGCCTGCTGCTCGGCGGGCTGCTGCGCGGGGGCATCTACCAGCCGCGGCCGGGCTGGGCGGCGTTCGCCGGGCGCGTGCTGCTGGCCAACCTGTTGCTGGGCGCGGTGCTGGCCTGGGCCGCCCAGGGCTTCGACTGGATCGCGATGCAGGCGCACTGGGGCCAGCGGGCGCTGGTGGTGGCCGGCGTGCTGGGCGGCGTGGCGTTGCTCTACTTCGCCGTGCTGGCCGCCTGCGGGCTGAGGCCGCGCCAGTTCATGCGCCGCGGCTGACCTACACTGACGCGAATGGCCGGACCCGTGCACTTCGAAGCGCTCACCGCACTCGACTTCTTTGCGGCGCTGGTCGCCGACGACGCCAGCCTGCCGGTGCTGGAAGCCGCCGCCGCCGTGGCGCAGGACGAACTGCCCCACGTCGACGTGCAGGACGTGCTGGCCCAGGTCGATGCCCTGGCCGAGCGCCTGCGCCGCCGCCTGCCCGCCGACGCGGCGCCGCTGCAGCGCCTGCGCCTGCTCAACCAGTACTTCTTCCAGGAACTGGGTTTCGCCGGCAACGTCAACAACTACTACGACGCCGGCAACAGCCTGCTGCCGGTGGTGCTGCAGACGCGGCGCGGCATCCTGCTGACGCTGGCGCTGATCTACATCGAGATCGCCACCCAGGCCGGGCTGCGCGCCCAGGGCATCGCCTTTCCGGGACACTTCCTCGTCAAGCTGCACCTGCCGCTTGGCGAGGTCGTCGTCGACCCCTTCAGTGGCCGTTCGCTGACGCGCGAAGAACTCGAGGAGCGCCTGCTGCCGTTCCGCCGCCCGGTAGCGGGTTTCGAGATCGACGAGGTGCCGCTGGGCCTTTTCCTGCAGCCGGCGCAGCCGCGCGACGTCATCGCGCGCCTGCTGCACAACCTGAAGGAAGTCCACCGCAGCGCGCAGGATCTTCCGCGTCTGGCCGCCGTGCAGCGCCGCCTGGTGCTGCTGCTGCCGCAGGCCTGGACCGAGCGTCGCGACCTGGCGCTGGTGCTGGCGCAGCTGGGCCGCCCGCAGGAAGCCGCCGCCGAGATGTCGACCTATCTGCAGCACCAGCCCGACGCTGCCGACGCGACGCTGCTGCGCACTCAGCTGGCGCGATGGCGCCGCGCGCACTGATGACATGAAGCAGATTCCCCTGCCCATCGGGCCGCAGCCCGAACCCACCTTCGACAACTTCCTGCCAGGTGCCAACGCACCGGCGCTGGAACACCTGCGCATGCTGGTGCTGCCGGGTGCACCGGTCTACCTCTGGGGGTCGGCGGGCAGCGGCAAGAGCCACCTGCTGCGCGGTCTGGCCGCACGCTGCCAGGCCCAGGGCCAGCGTGTGGGCTGGTTCGACGCCGCCGAGCGCCAGCCCTGGGTGCTGTCGCCCGACTGGAGCGTCGTCGTCATCGACCGCTGCGAGCTGCTGGACGCCGACGCGCAGCAAGCCGCTTTTGCGCTGTTCATCGAGGCCGCTGCCCACGGCGTGCAGGTGGCCGCAGCCGGGCGCCTGCCACCAGTGGACCTGCCGCTGCGCGACGATCTCCGCACCCGCCTGGGTTGGGGCCATGTCTTCGCGCTGCAACTGCTGCCCGACGCCGAGACCCGCGCTACGCTGCGCCGCGAGGGCGACCGCCGCGGCATCCTGCTCTCCGACGAACTGATGGACCACCTGCTGACCCACTTCCCGCGCGACCTCGGCCACCTGATGCGCCTCTTCGACCGCCTCGACAACTTTGCGCTGGCGCGCAGCCGCCGCCTCACGGTGCCGCTGCTGCGCCAGATGCTGGCCGAGGAAGAGGCCGGCCCAGTGGGCGTGTCATGAAGCTGGCGCTCTTCGACCTCGACGGCACGCTGATTCCGAAGGACTCCGACCACGCCTTCGGCGAGTTCATCGTCACGCTGGGCTGGGCCGACGGCGAGACCTTCCGCCGCCGCAACGACGCCTTCTACGAAGACTACGCGGCCGGCCGGCTCGACATCGACGCCTATGTCGACTTCGCCACCGCGCCCTGGCGTGACCGGCCGGCGGCCGAGCTGGCGCAGGCCTCGGCGCGCTTCCTCGATGTCGTCCTGCGGCCGATGCTGCACGCCCAGGCGCTGGCGCTGGTGCAGCGCCACCGCGATGCCGGCGACCTCATCGCGGTGGTCACCGCCACCAACGACTTCGTCACGCGGCCCATCGCGCAGCTCTTCGGTGTCGACGAACTCATCGCCACCGACCTGCAGCGCGACGCCGTCGGCCGCGTCACCGGCCGCATCGAGGGCGTGCCCTCGTTCCGCGAAGGCAAGGTCACGCGGGTACAGCAATGGCTGGCCGCGCGCGGCCTGGCGCTGCACGACTTCGAGCGCAGCACCTTCTACAGCGATTCCACCAACGACCTGCCGCTGCTCGAATGCGTCAGCGCGCCCGTGGCCACCAACCCCGGCCCGGCGCTCGAGCGCATCGCGCAAGCGCGCGGCTGGCCTGTCCTGAAGCTCTTCACATGATCAAGAAATTCATCAACCGCCTGCTCGGCAAGGGCGCACAAGCCGAACCCGTGCCGCCAGTGCCCATCATCCCCGTCGGCGTACGCACCGAGGTGCCGGCCCATGTGCATGGCATCGACCCCTCGCTGCTCGACGCCAACGCCGTGCGTGTCGTCAAGACGCTCAAGGACGCCGGGCACGAGACCTACATCGTCGGCGGCGCGGTGCGCGACCTGCTGGTGGGCATGCGCCCGAAGGACTTCGACGTTGCCACCGACGCCACGCCCGAGCAGGTCAAGGCGCTGTTCCGCCGCGCCTTCATCATCGGCCGCCGCTTCCGCCTGGTGCACGTCGTCTTCGGCCGCGGCCGCGAGCACGAGGTGATCGAGGTGAGCACCTTCCGCGCCTACCTCGACCCCGCCGCTGCCGCCGACGCCGCGCCTGCCGACGAGAAGCGCAAACCCAGCGCCGGGCCCGACAAGAAACACGTTGTCGACGCCGCCGGCCGGGTGCTGCGCGACAACGTCTGGGGCCCGCAGATCGAGGACGCGGCGCGGCGTGACTTCACCATCAACGCCATGTACTACGACCCGGTCACGCAGACCGTGGTGGACTACCACAACGGCCTCGCCGACGTGCGCGCCAAGCTGCTGCGCATGATCGGCGACGCCGACACACGCTACCGCGAAGACCCCGTGCGCATCATCCGCGTCGTACGCTTTGCGGCCAAGCTGGGTTTTGCGCTCGACCCGGCCACGTCCAGGCCAGTGGCCGCCACGGCGTCGCTTTTGGCCAACGTGCCCATCTCGCGCCTGTTCGACGAGATGATCAAGCTGCTGCAGACCGGTCACGCACTGGCCAGCATCGAGCAGCTGCGCAAGTTTGGCCTCATCGGCGGCAAGCTGGCGGTGTTTCCGGTGCTCGACGCGGCGCTGGCGCCGGCCAAGCCCAACCCGGTGCGCGAGAAGTTCGTTCGCCTGGCGCTGCAGGACACCGACACCCGTGTCAACGAGGGCCGCTCGGTGGTGCCCAGCTACATGCTGGCCACCATGCTGTGGCACGACGTTCAGGAGCGCTGGGCGGCGCTGCGAGCTGCCGGAGAGAGCCCCTTCCCGGCGCTGCAGCAGGCCGTCGACGCCGTGTTCGACGCACGCATCGGCGACATCTCGGGCCGCGGCAAGCTGGCCGCCGACATGCGCGAGATCTGGCTCATGCAGCCGCGCTTCGAGCGCCGCACCGCGAGCTCGGCGGCGTCGCTCATCGCCCAGGTGCGCTTCCGCGCCGGCTACGACTTCCTGCGCCTGCGCGCCGACTGCGACGAGGTCTCGGTCGACCTGGCTGACTGGTGGGAGGACTTCCACCTCGGCAGCGACGACGACCGCGAGGCGCTGTTGCGCGACGTGCGCGCGACGGCGGCGCCGCGTTCGCGGCGTTCACGCGCCGAAGGCCCGGCCACGGCACCGGCAGCCGGCGCCGGCCCGGATGCCACCGCTGAGCCGGACGACGACGAGGACAACACCGAAGCCGCACCCGGCCGCGAAGGGGCCGCGCCGCGCAAGCGCCGCCGCCGGCGACGCAAGCCTGCCGGCGGTGCCGGCCCGGCGGCGGGTGGCGGGGGCGCCCCGTCGGCCGCTTGAGCGGTGGCGAGATGGACCCCGGGCCGTCCGGCGCGGCGCCCGCAGACGGGCCCGGCGGCGTGAGCGATCGTGTTTTCGTGGGCCTGGGCGCAAACCTCGGTGACGCCCGCGCCACACTCGATGCTGCGCTGGCCGGCCTGGCCGCGCTGCCCGGCACGCGAGTGCTGCAGCGCTCTAGCCTGTACCGCAGTGCGCCCGTCGATGCCCAGGGGCCCGACTACACCAACTCGGTGGTCGAACTGCAGACCACGCTGCCGCCCGAAGCGCTGCTGGCCGCGCTGCTGGCGCTGGAGCAGGCCCACGGTCGCCAGCGGCCCTACCGCCATGCGCCGCGCAGCCTGGACCTCGACCTGCTGCTCTACGGGCAGCGTGAGCAGGCCAGCGAGACGCTGACCCTGCCGCATCCGCGTCTGCATGAGCGGGCCTTCGTGCTGCAGCCCTTGCTGGAGATCGCGCCCGACGCCGTGCACCCGCGGCTCGGCCCGCTGGCCCCTTGGGCGGCCGCCGCCGCGGCGCAGCGCATCGAACGCCAGTCCTGAGGCTTGCCGACGCGGCGCGACGTCGGCGGCGGTGGAGCCCCGGTGGCGCCTAGAATCGATTTGTGACAGAACAGTGACAGCCGGATCTCGAGCCGGCTGCAGACAACGGAGTCAGCATGGTTTTCGGCAGGCTGTTGCCGCGCGAAGGTAATTTCTTCGAATTGTTCAACAAGCACGGCCAGCACATCGCAGAGGGCGCGCGCTCGTTCCTGGCCATGGTGCAGGATTACGACAACCAGGCCGAGCGCGAGCGCCACGCCAATGCCGTGGGTGCCTCGGAGCGTGCAGCCGACAAGATTACCGCCGAGGTGCACCGGCTGCTGCACCGCACTTTCATCACGCCGCTCGACCGCGACCAGATCCACCGCCTGATCAACGCGATGGACGACGTGCTCGACCTGCTGCAGGACACCAGCGAGGTGATGTCGCTGTACGACCTGCAGAACCTGTCCGAGGACGTGGTGCGACTGTCCGAGATCTCGGTGCGTTGCTGCGAACGTGTGCAGAGCGTGCTGGCCATGCTGCCCAAGCTGAAGACCGCCGAGGTCGCCGAGGCCGTGCTGCAGACCTGCGGCGAGATCGACCAGCTCGAGTCGGACGCTGACCGCGTGATGCGCTCGGCGATGTCGCGCCTGTTCCGCGAGGAACCCGACACGCGGCAGCTGATCAAGCTGAAGGCGGTCTACGAGCACCTGGAGTCGATCTCCGACCGCTGCGAGGATGTTGCCAACCTGGTCGAAGGCATCGTGCTCGAGAACTCCTGATCGCCGCCATGTCGACCCTGCCGAACGCGGTGCCCATCGACTTGTGGGTGGTGATCATGCTGGTCGTCATGGCCTTGCTGTTCGACTTCATGAACGGCTTCCACGACGCTGCCAACTCCATCGCCACCGTGGTGTCCACGGGCGTGCTCAAGCCGCAACATGCGGTGGTCTTCGCCGCCTTCTTCAACGTTGCGGCGATCTTCGTCTTCCAGCTCAAGGTGGCCGCCACCGTGGGCAAGGGCATCGTCGATCCGGGCATCGTCGACCAGCACGTGATCTTCGGCGCTCTGGTGGGTGCCATCGCCTGGAACGTGATCACCTGGTGGTACGGCATCCCGTCGAGCAGCTCTCATGCGCTCATTGGCGGCATCGTCGGCGCCACCGTCGCCAAGGCGGGTGCCGGGCCGCTGGTGTGGGCCGGCGTGCTCAAGACGGTGGCCTTCATCTTCATCTCGCCTGTGATGGGCTTCCTGCTCGGCTCGCTGATGATGGTCGCCGTGGCGTGGACATGCCGACGAACTTCGCCGATGCGCGTCGACAACGTATTCCGGCGGTTGCAACTGGTGTCGGCCGGGCTGTACTCGCTGGGCCATGGCGGCAACGATGCGCAGAAGACCATCGGTGTCATCTGGCTGCTGCTGATTGCCGCCGGCTACAGTCAGGCCAGCGACAGGATGCCGCCTTCCTGGGTGATCTGGTGCTGCTACATCGCCATCGGCCTGGGCACGATGTTCGGCGGCTGGCGCATCGTCAAGACCATGGGCCAGCGCATCACCAAGCTCAAGCCGGTGGGAGGCTTCTGTGCAGAGACCGGCGGCGCCATCACGCTTTTCGTCGCTACCGGGCTGGGCGTGCCGGTGTCGACCACGCACACCATCACCGGCGCCATCTTCGGCGTCGGTTCGGTGCGCAACGCGTCAGCGGTGCGCTGGGGGCTGGCGGGGCATATCGTGATGGCCTGGATCGTCACGATCCCGGCCACGGCGCTGATCGCCGCCATCTTCTACGGCGTCAGCACGCTGCTGTTCTGAATCGCTGCTAGGGGCGGCTGGCCGGGCTGTCTTCCAGTTGCCACTCGAAGAACTTCTGGCCGCTGAAGGCGATGGTGCCCATCAACACCGCGCCGCCCACCATCAGGCCGGCGATGGCGGCGAGCACGGGGCCCCAACCGGTGGCCACGACGGCGCGGCCCGGGTTGTGGCGCGCATCCCACTTTTCGTCGGGTGTCAGCGCATGCACGATGCTGCTGACCATGGCCACCGAGATCGACACGCCCAGCAACGGCACCAGCAGCCAGGCAAGGTGGTCGTCCTGGCCCAGTTCGCGCATGCGCAGCACGCCGTAAAGCCCCGCCAGCGTCGGCGGCAGGTAGAGCCAGCCCAGGGGGTCGTGCCAGCCCTGCAGGTAGAAGCGGTGGGCGCCCAGTGTGCCCAGCAGCAGCGCCAGCCAGGCCGCGACGGTCTTGGAACGGTACGGCGATTCAGGGTAGGCAGGGGTCGCGGGGCTCATTCGAGGGGCAGATGCAGGGCAGGGCGCTCGTCACGGCAAGCAAGCAGTTTATAATGCGCGGTTTTCGGCGTTGGCCTGCAGGTGGTGAAAGTAAACACCGCGGGCGTATCTACGGCGCCAGCCGAGGTCGGCAGTTTGACTGCTGGCCACCAAGGTGTTCTACCCGGTGTGTCTCCCGTGGTCGTTCACCAGCCCCTGTTCCCAAGGAATCCTCTCATGGTCGTGATCCGACTCGCCCGTGGCGGCGCCAAGAAGCGCCCGTTCTTCAACATCGTCGTCGCCGACGCGCGTGAGCGCCGTGACGGCCGCTTCATCGAACGCGTGGGCTTCTACAACCCCGTGGCCTCGGGCGGCGAGCAGCCACTGCGCGTTGCGCTCGACCGCGTCACCCACTGGACCGGCGTTGGCGCCCAGCTGTCGCCCACGGTGGCACGCCTGATCGACCAGGCCAAGAAGGCGGCCTGAACGTCGCTGACCTGAAGGTCGATGTCGTGAACGCGGCGAGCCAGACCGCCGGGCCGGACGTCGGCGACACGCCGACGATGCCGGCCGACGCGGTGGAAGTCGGCCGCGTCATGGGCGCCTGGGGCATCAAGGGCGGCATCAAGGTCAAACCCTTTGCCGCCGACCCGCAGGCGCTCTTTTCCTCAAAGCGCTGGTTCGTCCAGGCTCCGGAAAGCCCGGGCCCGCGCGGTCCGAAGGCCGCGGCGTTGCCGACGCTGCTCAAGGTGCTGAGCGCCAAGGAGCAGGGCGACGGCGTGGTGGCCACGGCGCAGGAACTGCCCGACCGCAACGCCGCCGAGGCGCTGCAGGGTGCACGCATCTTCGTTTCGCGCGCCAACTTCCCGACACCCGACGAGGGCGAGTTCTACTGGGTCGACCTCATCGGACTGACGGTGCACAACCGCCAGGATCTGGCGCTGGGCGTGGTCGTCGGCCTCATCGAGACCGGCCCGCACTGCGTGCTGCGCATTCAGCCGGCCGACGCAGCCGCGCCAGAGTTGCTGATCCCCTTCGTCGACGCCTACGTCGACAGCGTCGACCTGCCCGGGCGGCGCATCGCCGTCGACTGGGACGCCGAAGACCTGGCCTGAAGCGCACACGATGCGCTTCGACGTCGTCACGCTCTTTCCCGAGCTCTTCGCCCCGCACTTCAGCCACGGCATCACGCGCCGCGCGTTCGAGAGCCGGCAAGTCGAGGTGCGGCTGTGGCCGCTGCGCGACTTTGCCGACGACGCTTACCGCCGTGTCGACGACCGCCCTTACGGCGGCGGCCCCGGCATGGTGATGCTCTTCGAGCCGCTGCAGCGTGCCCTGCAGGCCGTGGCCACCGACCGCGCCGAAGCCCGGCCGGCGGTCGTGCACTTCACCCCCACTGGGCAGCGGCTGGACCAGTTGATGGTCGAGCGCTTCGCCGCCGGACCGGGCGCGGTGCTGCTGTGCGGGCGCTACGAGGGCATAGACCAGCGCCTGCTCGACGCCCATGTCACGCACGAGATCAGCCTCGGCGACTTCGTGCTCGCCGGCGGCGAACTGCCTGCACTGGCGCTGCTGGACGCCGTGGCGCGGCTGCAGGAAGGGGTGTTGACGGCGCGGTCGCACGAGCAGGACAGCTTCTCCGACGGCCTGCTCGAAGGCCCGAGCTACAGCCGCCCCGAGTTGCTGGTGGTGGACGGCGTCGAACGCCCTGTGCCGCCGCTGCTGCTGTCAGGCCACCACGCCGAGATCGCACGCTGGCGCCGCGAGCGGGCGCTGGAACTCACCGCGCGCCGCCGCCCCGACCTCATCGCGGCGGCGCGCGCCGCAGGGCGGCTGTGCCGCGGCGACGAGCGCTACCTGGCCAGCCTCGGGCTATAATCAAAGGCTTTTCGATCCTCTGCCGGGCACCATTCCAATTCAACCCGCCCGCGACAAGATCGACCGGAGAACCCCAGTGAACCTGATTGCCATCCTCGAGCAGGAAGAGATTGCTCGC
>JBBRBW010000136.1:0-9755 GCA_038205425.1 Burkholderiales bacterium
CGTCAGCTGGAGCCCCTACCCGCGCTACGTGCGGCGCATGCAGAACATCGGCGACGCCAGCACCTCGGGGCTGGAGCTGGAAGGCAAGTTCAGGCTCGACCAGCTCATCGACGGCGCCACCGCGGTGGAGTTGCGCAGCAACCTGTCGCTCTACCGCAGCCGCGTCAACAGCGTGCCGGGGCCCGACAACCGGCTCGACCAGCAGGCCAAGGCGAGCGCCAACCTGGGCGCCGACTACCGCCTGCGTGGCCTGCCGCTGACGCTGGGCGGCAACGTCAACTGGGTGCCCGGCGCCACCACGCGCATCGACATCGACCAGACCACGGCCACCAGCACCAAGGTGGTGTGGGACGCCTACGCGCTGTGGGCCTTCACGCCCAGCGTCGGCCTGCGCCTGCTGGGCAACAACCTGGCGCCACGCGACTACGCCACCACCACCGTCAACGACAGCCTGGTCGCCGGCGCCACCGAACGCACCACCGTGCGCAGCGTCGGCCCGAGCTACGTCAACGTGCAGTTGCGGCTGGAACTCAAGCTGTAGCGCGGCCGACGCCAGGGAAGGCCCCGGTGGGCGGCGCGGCGGCGCGGCGGCACACTTGTCGGCCTTACCCGCCGCCACAGGACCCGCCCCCATGACTACCCGCCGCCACCTGCTTGCCGCCGCCGCGCTGCCGCTCTTTCCCCGTGCCGCCCGCGCCCAGGCGGGCTGGCCCGCGCGGGCGGTACGCATCGTGGTGCCCTTCGCCGCCGGTGGCACCACCGACATCCTGGCGCGTGCGCTGGCGCCCGAGCTGCAGCGCGCTTTCGGCCAGCCGTTTGTCGTCGACAACAAGCCCGGCGCCGGCGGCAACAACGGCGCCGCCGAGGTCGCCAAGGCACCCGGCGACGGCTACACGCTGCTGATGGGCACGGTGGGCACGCACGCCATCAACCCGTCGCTGTACCCGAAGATGCCCTACGACCACGTGAAGGACTTCGTGCCCGTCACGCTGGTGGCCGGCGTGCCCAACGTGCTGGTGCTGAACCCGGCGTCGGCGCAGCGCTACGGCATCAACACCGTGGTCGACCTGATCCGCGCCGCCAGGGCCAACCCGGGCAAGTTGAACGTGGCGAGTTCGGGCAACGGCACCAGCATCCACCTCGCGGCCGAGTTGTTCAAGAGCCTGACCGGCACCTTCATGCTGCACCTGCCCTACCGCGGCTCGGGGCCGGCACTGATCGACCTGATGGCCGGCAACGTCGACCTGATGTTCGACAACCTGCCCAGCGCCATGCCGCACATCAAGAGCGGCCGCCTGAAGGCGCTGGCCGTGACCAGCGGCGTGCGCTCGGGCGCGCTGCCCGAACTGCCGACCATCGCCGAGGCCGGCGGCTCGCTGCTGCGCAACTACGAGGCCAGCTCGTGGTTCGGCCTGCTGGCGCCCGCCGGCACGCCGGCCGAGGTCGTGCTGCGTGTGCAGCAGGAAACCGCCAAGGCCCTGGCCACGCCGGCGATCAAGGACCGCCTGCTGGCGCAGGGCGCCAACCCGGGCGGCATGTCGCCGGCCGAGTTCGCGAAGTTCATCGACGCCGAGACGAAGAAGTGGGCCATCGTCGTGAAGGCCTCTGGCGCCAAGGTCGACTGAACTTCGCGCCAGCCGCTTGATGCGGCGCAAGGCGCGGCCGCGGGGTCGGTTCGACAGCGCACAGCAGCTGCCCGGGCCGGGGTGTACCTTGACCCTCGGTCGGCTGCTGCCCGCGTCCTCACTTCGACATCAGGCGCTGTGGCGGCCCGATCTTGAAAGGAACGCCATGCGCCAGCTCCTCTTCGCACTGCCCCTGCTCGTCGGCCTGTCCCTCCCCGCCTCGGCCCAGGTCAGCGTGGGCATCGGCATCGAGATGCAGGGCCTCAGCATCGGCATCAACATGCCGGCCTATCCGCAGCTGCAACGTGTGCCGGGCTACCCCGTCTACTACGCGCCGCAGGCCAGCGCCAACTACTTCTTCTACGACGGTGTCTACTGGGTCTTGCAGGAAGACGACTGGTACGCCAGCAGCTGGTACAACGGCCCGTGGCGCCGCGTCGGGCGCGAGGCCGTGCCGCTGTACGTGCTGCGTGTGCCGGTGCGCTACTACCGCCAGCCGCCGGGCTACTTCCGCGACTGGCGCGACGACGCGCCGCCGCGCTGGGGTGACCATTGGGGCCGCGACTGGGAACGCAGCCGCCCCAACTGGGACCGCTGGGACCGCCGCCGGGCACCGGCCCCCGCGCCGCTGCCCGTCTACCAGCAGAAGTACCCGGAAAGCCGTTATCCGCATGGCGACGCGCAGCGCCACATTCGCGGCGAGCAGTACCGCTACCAGGCCCGCGAGCCGGTGGTGCGCCAGCAGTTCCTGCCGCCCATGCCACAGCAGCAGGTGCGCCCGTCCCCGCG
Source organism: Burkholderiales bacterium (assembly GCA_038205425.1). Taxonomy (GTDB): domain Bacteria; phylum Pseudomonadota; class Gammaproteobacteria; order Burkholderiales; family Burkholderiaceae_C; genus Rubrivivax. The sequence goes on from JBBRBW010000136.1 coordinate 2,415, forward strand.
TCACGACGCGCCGACACCCGAACGTGCACGGCCGGAAACGCCGCGCGAGCGGGCCCCGGCCGCCGCGCCGCCGCAGCGTGAACCCGATCGCGGGCGCAGCGAGGACAAACGCGGCAACAGCAGGTCCGACGAGAAGGGCAACCGGAAGCCGGACAAGGAAGACAAGGTCAAGAACGACAAGGACAAGGACAAGGACAAGGACGACCACAAGGGCGGCCGCGATCGGCCTTGATGGGGTTGCTGCCTGCCGGCCCGTGACAGCGCGGGCTGGCATCATCCCCGGCTTGACGAGGAGCCCGACGGATGTGCGCCAGCAAAGTGGCCGAAGGCCAGCAACGCGGATGGATCATCCCCATCGGCGGTGCTGAGGAGAAGGAAAACGCGCCGCAGATCCTGCAGCGCTTCGTGCAGGTGGCCGGCGGCGGCCAGTCCGACATCGTCGTCATCCCCACCGCCAGCCAGCTGCGCAGCACCGGGCCCCGCTACGAGCGCATCTTCGGCGAGCTGGGCGCCGGGCGCGTGACAGCGCTGGACTTCGACACCCGCCGCGACTGCGAAGAACCCGGCCGCCTGCAGCGCCTGCAGCAGGCCACGGGCGTGTTCTTCACCGGTGGCAACCAGCTGCGGCTGTCGACGCTGATCGGTGGCACGCCGGTGGCCAAGGCGGTGCGGCTGATGAACGCCGCCGGCATCGCGGTGGCCGGCACCAGCGCCGGCGCGGCCTTCATCAGCGAACACATGATCGCCTTCGGCGACGAGGGCAGCACGCCCATCGCCGGCAGCGTGCGCCTGGCCGCGGGCCTGGGGCTGACCAACCGCTTCATCATCGACCAGCACTTCCGCCAACGCGACCGTCTGGGCCGGCTGCTCACCGCGCTGGCCTACAACCCGTTCGCCGTGGGCATCGGCCTGGACGAGGACACCGCGGCCTTCATCGCGCCGGACAACACCCTGCACGTCGAAGGCAGCGGCGGCATCACGGTGGTCGACGCCGCCGAGGTGCAGTTCAGCAGCATGGACACGGTGAACGAAGGCCGGCCGGTGTGCCTGCTGGGCGTGAAGCTGCACATCCTGACCCAGGGCGCCACCTTCAACCTGCATACACGCCGGGCCGACGCCGGCACGCTGAACAGGCCGAAGACTTGAGGCCGCGAGAGTCTGTCGGCCGCGGCGGCGTTCAGCGCCCGCGCAGCACCTCCAGCGCCGCGGCGACTACCGCCTCGGCGTCGACCTCGAAGTGGCGGCGCAGCGCCTGGCGGGTGTCGCTGCGGCCGAAGCCGTCGGTGCCCAGCGTGACCAGCTGCGCGTCGACGTACTCGGCGATCAGCTGCGGCCAGGCGCGCACGTAGTCGCTGGCCGCGACGACGGGCGCCGCGCCGGCCAGCAGGCGCGCGACGTGGCTCACGCGCCGTTGCGGCAGCGGTTCGCAGCGGTCCAGGCGCTGCAGTTCACGCGCCTCGCGCGCCAGTTCGCTGTAGCTGGTGGCGCTGAAAACCTCGCAGGCGATGCCGTGTTCGTCGGTCAGCCGCTGCGCGGCCTTCAGCACCTCGCGCAGGATGGCGCCCGAGCCCAGCAGCCGCAAGCGCGGCGGCCCGTCGCCGAACGCCTGCAGCCGGTACAGGCCGCGCAGCAGGTCGCCATGCGCGCTCTCGGCCAGCGTGGGCATGGCCTGGTTCTCGTTCATCATCACGACGTAGTGGAACTCGTCGCGCTGCTGCACCAGCATGCGCTGCATCGCGTGGTCCAGGATCACCGCCAGCTCGCCCGCGTGCGCCGGGTCCCAGGCGATGCAGTTGGGCACCGTGCTGGCCACCAGCAGGCTGCTGCCGTCCTGGTGCTGCAGGCCCTCGCCGCCCAGCGTGGTGCGGCCGGCGGTGGCGCCGAAGAGGAAGCCGCGGGTGCGCTGGTCGGCGGCGGCCCAGATCAGGTCGCCCACCCGCTGGAAACCGAACATCGAGTAGTAGATGTAGACCGGCAGCATGGGCAGCCCGTGCACCGCGTAGCTGGTGGCTGCGGCGATCCAGCTGCTGAGCGCGCCGGCCTCGTTGATGCCTTCCTCGAGCAGCTGGCCGTCCCGCGTCTCGCGGTAGTACAGCATGCTCTCGCGGTCTTCGGGCTCGTAGCGCTGGCCCTCGGGCGCATAGATGCCGATCTGGCGGAACAGGCTCGCCATGCCGAAGGTGCGCGCCTCGTCGGCGACGATGGGCACGATGCGCGGCCCCAGCGTCGGGTCCTTCAGCAGGTTGGCCAGCATGCGCACCGCGGCCATCGTGGTGCTCATCTCCTTGCCGTCTGCCTGAAGGGCAAAAGCGCCCCAGGCCGCCAGCGGCGGCACCGGCAGCACCGGCGCCTTGCCGTTGCGCAGCGGCAGCGCGCCGCCCAGGGCGGCACGGCGTTGGCGCAGGTAGTGCATCTCGGCGCTGCCTTCGGCGGGCTTGACGAAGCGCAGCGCGGACAGGTCGTCGTCGCTCAGGGGCAGCGCAAAGCGGTCGCGAAAGGCCTTCAGCGCCTGCAGGTCGAGTTTCTTGGCCTGGTGCGACGTCATGCGGCTTTCGCCGACGCCGCCCATGCCATAGCCCTTCTTGGTCTTGGCCAGGATCACCGTCGGCTGGCCCCGTGTCGCGCGCGCCTCGGCGAAGGCGGCGTAGAGCTTGCGGAAGTCGTGGCCACCGCGTTTCAGGCCGTCGATCTCGGCCTCGCTCATGTGGGCCACCAGCTTCTGCACCTCGGGGTCCTGCCTGAAGAAGTGCTCGATGTTGTAGGCGCCGTCGTTGGCGCCCAGGGTCTGGTACTGGCCGTCGACGGTGCGGCTGAGGGCACGCAGCAGCACGTGCTGGGTGTCGCGCGCAAACAGCGCGTCCCATTCGCTGCCCCACAGCACCTTCACCACGTGCCAGCCGGCGCCGTTGAACAGCGCTTCCAGCTCCTGGATGATCTGGCCGTTGCCGCGCACCGGGCCGTCCAGGCGCTGCAGGTTGCAGTTGACGATGAACGTCAGGTTGTCGAGCTTCTCTCGCGCTGCCAGCGTGAGGCCGGCGATGGACTCGGGCTCGTCCATCTCGCCGTCGCCGAAGACACCCCAGACGTGGCGGCTGGCGCAGTCGAGCAGGCCGCGCGCCGTGAGGTAGCGCATGAAGCGCGCCTGGTAGACGGCGTTGATCGGCCCCAGGCCCATGCTGCCGGTGGGGAACTGCCAGAAGTCCGGCATCAGCCAGGGGTGCGGGTAGCTGCACAGGCCGCCCTCGGCATGACCGCCGATTTCCTGCCGGTAGCGCGCCAGCTGACCTTCGCTCAGCCGCCCTTCGACAAAGGCGCGTGCATAGACACCCGGCGCACTGTGCGGCTGGAAGAAGACGAGGTCGCTGCGCTGGCCGTCGGCGCTGCCTTTGAAGAAGTGGTTGAAGCCGACCTCGAAGATCTCGGCTGCCGACGCATAACAGGCGATGTGGCCACCGAGTTCGCCATAGGCCTCGTTGGCGCGCACCACCATGGCCAGCGCGTTCCAGCGCATCAGCGCGGTCAGGCGTTCCTCGATGCGCAGGTCGCCGGGGTAGGCGCCCTGGCGTTCCAGGCCGATGCTGTTGCGGTAGGCCGAAAACGGCTGCAACTGCGGCACGATGCCGAGTTCCTGCGCCGCGTGCTGCAACTGCTCGACGAGAAAGAGGCCGCGCCCGGGCCCGGCTGCGGCCACCACGGCCTGCAGCGCGGCGCGCCATTCGCGGGTCTCCTCGGGGTCGGGGTCGGCGTCGCCATCGGGCGGCGCGGGCTCGTGGGTGTTCATCGCTGCGGTGGAATGCGGGCTCGGCCAGGGCTGCACATTGTGGGCCGGCGGCCACGGTGGCGGCGCTGCCGCTACAGTGCGTCGATTTCACGACGCACGCACCCTATGGCCACCTTGAACATCACCCACACCGAAGCCGGCACCGCGGCCGTCGTCGTCGAAGTCTGGGAACGCGGCAGCGGCGGCCAGGCCGACACGCAGGTCGAGACGCACACGCTGAACAGCGGCGACGCCGCGGCCGGCCTCGCCGTCGGCGCCACGCGTTACCTCGTCGTACGCGAGGCCAGCGACAGCGACGCCAAGACCATCGACAACTGGTCGCAGACGCCGCCGGCCGACAACGGATAAGCCCGCACGAGCAACCGCGGAAGGGCTTGCTCGGCTGACGAAGGCCCGAACGCGACTTCACGCGAGAGGGCTGAGCCGCTCCGCGCGGCCTCGGTCAATACGCCGCGGCGGCCTTCCAGAACACGTAGTCGGCCTGGTACTTGACGGTCTCGCGCTTGCCCTTCTCGGCCGCGCCGCAGGGCAGGGCCGGGGCCACGCCACCACGCGTCTGCACACGCTGGATGTGCGTGACGCCGACGAGCGCGCCACTGCCCATGGCCGGGTTGGCCTTCACCAGCTGCAGCGGGATGCTGCCCGGCGCGGCCGGCGCCACGGCGAGCTGGGTGCCGGTGAGCGAGGATCCGTCCTGCAGCGCCCAGGTGGCCGGCGGGCCGAAGTAGCGGCCGATGGCGCGGCCGCCGCGGTCCTGCAGCGTAGCGTCGGGGCCGACAAACACCCATTCGTGCTGGCCGGCCATCGCCGCCTTCTCGCGGCATTCGTAGGTGATCTCGCCGGCGCCCACGGCTTCCATCGCCACGCGGTGGCCTGCGGGCACCTGCACGGCGGCCGGCAGCGTGTCCTGCGAGTACGCGGCCATGGGCGGCGCGGCCACCATGGTGCCGGCGCAGGCGGACAGCAGCGCGGCCGCGGCCAGCGCGGTGGAAACGAAGAGCGGGCGGGTGGTCATCTGGGAGACTCCGGAAAGAAGGTTGAAGACGGGGCACCCGGCGGCGCCCACAACAGCCTTTACGCAGCGCCGGCGCTTCTGGATGCAGCCGCGGCAAAGGGAGGTCGCCGCGTCACGGCAGCAGCTCGATGGCGAAAGCGCGTTCCATCGTCCAGCCCAGCGCCAGCAACGCCACCATCGCCGAGCCGCCTTGCACCACGCCGTGTCGATAGAAAGGGGCCTGGCGCAGCGCCAGCGCCAGCGGCAGCAGCACCCCCACCAGCGCAAGCTGGCCCAGTTCGACACCCAGGTTGAAGCCCAGCAGCGGCAGCACCAGATGGCCCTGCACCAGCCCCAGGTCCTGCAGCGGACCGGCAAAGCCGAAACCGTGCACCAGCCCGAATACCGCCACCGCGCCCCAGCGCGGGCCGGGCAGGAAGGGGCGGATGTTGTCCAGCGCGGTGACGAGAACGCTGACGGCGATCAGCGATTCCACCCAGCGCGTAGGCGGCGCCAGCACGCCCAGCGTGGCCAGGCCCAGCGTCAGCGAATGCGCCAGCGTGAAGGCGGTGACGAGGTGCAGCGTCTCGCGCCAGGCCGACGCCGCCTGCACACGCGGCACCCAGCCGCCGCCGGCCTCGGGGGCGCGGCGCCACACCGCCACCATCAGCAGCACAACGAGGAAGAGCACGTGGTCCAGGCCGATGGCGATGTGGTGCATGCCCGCGGCGACGAAGCCGAGGAAGGACAGAGCGCTGGCGCCCGTGCTGCCGGTGGCGGCCACGCGCTGCGGTCCGGCACCGGGCACCAGCACGGCCGGGGCGGCACCGCCGGGCTCGGCGCCTTCAGCTTCGGCGAAACGGGCGATGCCGCGGTGCGTCGGGTCGCTGCCTTCGAAGAGGCGGTAGTCGACGTCCAGTGCCTGCACCGGGCCGGCGCAGTGCAGCACGGTCGTCACCACGGCGTAGCGGCCGTCGGTGTGGCTGTCGAGCTGCGGCATGCTGCCGGGCGCGGATGTGCAGCGGCGGCCATCGCTGGCCACCTGCACGGCGCTGGCGGCCAGGCGTTCGATCTCGGGCCAGCGTGTGCGCACCTCGGCCCAGCGCAGCAGCCCGTCGCCGTCGGCGTCGAGCGTGAGTTCGCGGTCGAGGTCGCGCAGCGCGATGTCCAGGCGCTGCTCGACACGGGCGCCGTCGACACGCCAGGTGAGGTAGGCGTCACTGGCCTTGTGTGCGGCGGCGCTGCCGCACAGCGCAGCCAGGCCCAGCGCAGTGAGCAGCAGGCGGGCGGCCATCACGACGGCGCCTTCCAGCCCGCCAGGCGCACGTCGGCCGCGGGCGGGTCGGGCAGCCAGCCGCCCAACACCGAGGCCGCCGCGGGCTGGCCGGCCGCACGTGCGGCGCGCCACAGCAGCACGGCGTCGGCGGGTTCCTTCTGCAGCGCCCATTGCGCACGCGCCAGCGCCAGCGCACGCCGCGCGTCACCGTGCACTTCAAGGGCCAGGCGCGCTTCCTCGCGGGCGTGCAGGTTCTCGCCGCGCTGCCGTGCGGCGTCGAAGCGGGCCTGCAGCAGCGTGCCGGCCGCGGCCGCGGCAGGGTCCTGCAGGCCGTGCAGTGCGATGGCACGACGCAGCAGCAGTGCGTCGGCATCGGCCGGGCCGCCGGCCACCAGGGCCAGCACCTCGCGCGCGCGGCCGCGGTCGAGCAGCCAGTCGGCGTGCGCCGCCAGCGCGTAGACGTCGCCGCCCGCGCTGGCCTGGCGGAAGAGCGGCTCGGCGCCGCCGTGGTCACCGCGCCGTTCGGCGAGTTCGGCGCGCAACAGCGCCAACCACGGGTCGGCGGGCGCCAGCGCGGCCAGCGCCTGCAGTTCGGCCGCAGCGGCGCGCGGGTCGGCCGTCAGGCTGCGCAGCTCGGCACCGCAGGCGCGCGCGGCCAGGCCCACGGCCGCGCCCAGCGGCGCAAAACGCGGCTGCAGCAGGCCGGCGCAGGCGGCTTGCGCTTCGGTATGGCGGCCCAGCACCTGCAACACGGTGGCGCGTGTCAGCCCGGCCTGGGCGCGGATGTCCAGCGGCGTGGCGGCGGCGTCCCACAGCGCCTGCAGCTCGGTCAGCGCGGGTTCGAAGTGGTGCTGGCTCTGCCGCAGCGTGGCGCGCAGCAGGCGCACCGCGGGCGGCGCATCGGCCTGCGCCCACCAGGGGGCCAGCACGGCCTGCGCCGTGCCCAGTTCACGCGGGTCGCCTTCGCGGCGCGCACGCCCGATGGCCTGGCGCGCGGCGGCCACGGCCTCGGGCAGCGGCAGCGCGCCGCGCGCCAGCGCCGCACGCTGGGCGCGCTGGGCGGCCGCGCGGTGCGGCAGGCGCTCGACCACCTCGTCGTCGTGCAAGGGCGCGGTCGGCACGGCGAAGGCCGGCGCCGCCAGCAGCGCGGCGCACAGCAGCGCGGCGCACGGCAGGACCGCGCAGCGCAGGACAGCGGCGCGGGCCGGCATCGCGCAGCGCCGGGCTGGCGGCCGCGCAACGGCAAGGGCAAAGGCAGGGGCAGGGGCAGGGGCAGGGGCAGGGGCAGGG
>JBBRBW010000137.1:0-9369 GCA_038205425.1 Burkholderiales bacterium
GTCGGTGCCGAAAACCAGCGGCACGCCCTCCTGCAGCTCCAGCTTCACTGCGGCCCTGCGCCTGCACCTCGTCCAGCTTGTCCAGCATCGCCGCCGACCAGCCCAGGCGCTGCCCCTCCTGGGCCAGCGCGGCGTAGGTCGACAGTGTCGGCACGAGGTAGGTGCCGTGCTGTTTCATCAGCCGCACCGTGGCCTCGTCGATGAGGTTGCCGTGCTCGATGCTGCGCACGCCGGCCAGGACCGCACGCGAAACGGCACGCGGCGAATAGGCGTGGGCCAGCGCGTAGAGGTTGGCGGCCTCGGCCTCCTCGACCGCGGCACGCAGTTCATCGACCGAGAACTGCGTGCCGTCGATGGGGTCGCTGGGGCTGCTGATGCCGCCGCCGGCCATGATCTTGACGTGGTTGGCGCCCTGGCGCACCTGCTCGCGCACGGCGCGCCGCACCTCGCCCACACCGTCGGCGATCGCACCCATCAAGCCCATGCCGGCGCAGCTGCAGCAGTAGCCCTCTGCGCGCACGCCGCGCGGGCGCATGTCGGCGTGGCCGCCGGTCTGGCCGATGGGCTGGCCGGCGATGAAGAGGCGCGGCCCTTCCTAAAGGCCGCGTGCCACCGCTTCCTGCAGGCCGTGGTCGGCGCCGGCGGCGTCGCGCACGGTGGTGAAGCCGCGGTGCAGCATCTCGCGCAGGATGTGGCTGGACATCGCTCCGACCAGCGAGGGCGGTTGCAGCGCCAGGCCGGCGAGATCGTGCGACGCGGCAACGACGCGCACGTGCGCGTCGATCAGCCCCGGCAGCACGACCCGGCCCTGCACGTCGATGGACTCGGCGTCGTCGACCTGCAGGGCTTCCTGCGTCACCGCGACGATGCGCTCACCTTCGACCACCAGCGTGCTATGGGGCCTCAGCGTGCCGCTGGGGCTGTCGAAGAGCCGCGCGTTGCGCAGCGCCCGGCGCCCGCCCTTCACCGCGCCGGCGCCGACGCGGCGGGGTCGGCCGACGCCGGCAGTTGCGTGCTGCCGCCAACGCCGACGCTGACCGGCCCCGTGCCCACGCCGACCGTGCCGCCCACGCGCCCGTCGCTGCCGACGGACACACCCACGCCGCCGAAGCCGCCGATGGGCAGGCCGATGCCAATGCTGAAATTGGCGCAGCCCGCCAGTGTCGCCAGGCCGGTGGCCGAAGTGAGCGCAGCCAGAACGCGCAAATGCTGGAAGATCTTCATGCGCGCAGCGTAGCGGGACCGCGGCGGCGCGTCCACCTCCGGCCATGGCGCCGGCGGGTGCTCAAGGGCATCAGGCCCGCAGGCCGAGCCGGCGGTACGCCGCCTGCATCTCGGACACCAGGCGCGCGACCAGTTCGCCCGCAGGCAGCACCGCCTTCACTGCGCCGATGCCCTGACCGCAACCCCAGATGTCCTTCCAGGCCTTGCTCTTGCTGCCCTCGCCGCCGCCGAAGTTCATCTTGCTGGGGTCGCTCTCGGGCAGGGCGTCGGGGTCCATGCCGGCGGCGCGGATGCTCGGCTTGAGGTAGTTGCCGTGCACGCCGGTGAACAGATTGGTGTAGACGATGTCGTCGCTGTTGCTGTCGACGATGCACTGCTTGTAGGCCTCCGACGCGCGCGCTTCCTCGGTGGCGATGAAGGCCGAGCCGATGTAGGCGAAGTCAGCGCCTGCCGCCAGCGCGGCCAGCACGCCGGCACCGCTGCCGATGGCGCCACTGAGCGCCAGCGGGCCGTCGAACCACTCGCGGATTTCCTGCACCAGCGCAAACGGGCTCTTCACGCCGGCGTGGCCGCCGGCACCCGCAGCCACGGCGATCAGGCCGTCGGCGCCCTTCTCGACCGCCTTGTGCGCAAAGTTGTTGTTGATGATGTCGTGCAGCACCACGCCGCCCCAGGCGTGCACGGCTTCGTTGACGTCGACACGCGCACCCAGGCTGGTGATGATGATCGGCACCTTGTACTTCGCGCAGACCTGCAGGTCGGGTTCGAGCCGGTCGTTGCTCTTGTGCACGATCTGGTTGATGGCGAAGGGCGCAGCGGGCCGGTCAGGATGGTCGCGGTCCCACGCGGACAGCGTCTCGGTGATCTCGGCCAGCCATTCGTCCAGCTGCGACGCCGGGCGCGCGTTCAGCGACGGCATCGAACCGATGACACCGGCCGTGCACTGCGCAATGACGAGCCTGGGGTTGCTGATGATGAACAGCGGCGCGCCGATGATGGGCAGCGGCGCGCGCTGCAGGACCGGGGGCAGCGACATCAGAAGGACTCCAGCGCGAGTGCGGTGACAGCGTCGGCACCTTCGACGATGCTGTCGCGCAGGCCGGCCGCCTTGTTCAGGATGTGGTCGCCGTAGAAGCGTGCCGTGGTGATCTTGGCCTGCATGAAGGGCACATCGGTTCCAGCGGCCACGGCGTCTTCCGCGACGATCAGCGCACGCGCCATCTGCCAGCCGGCGATGGTGGTGCCCGCGAGCATCAGGTAAGGCACGCTGCCGGCGAACACCGCATTGGGCTGCGACCGGGTGCCGCCGGCGACGAAGGCCACGGCGTCGAGGAAGGCGGCGCGTGCCGCGCCCAGGCGCCGCGCCATCGTCTTGCAGGCCATGCTGTCGCGTGCCGCCAGTTCCTCTTCGGTGGCTTCGATCTGGGCCGCGATGGCGCGCGCCACGGCGCCGCCGTCGCGCGCCGTCTTGCGGCCGACCAGGTCGTTGGCCTGGATCGCCGTCGTGCCTTCGTAGATGGTCAGGATCTTGGCGTCTCGCAGGTATTGCGCCGCGCCGGTCTCCTCGATGTAGCCCATGCCGCCGTGCACCTGCACGCCCAGGCTGGCGACGTCGAGCGCCATCTCGGTCGACAGGCCCTTTATCAGCGGCACCAGGAATTCGTAGAAGGCCTGGTTCTGCCTGCGCACCTCGGCATCGGTGTGGCCGTGCGCGGCGTCGAAGGCGGCCGCCCCTACCAACGCCATCGCGCGGCAACCCTCGGTGTGAGCGCGCATCGTCATCAGCATGCGGCGCACGTCGGGGTGGTGGATGATGGCTGCGGCTGCCGGCAGGCTGCCGTCGACCGGGCGGCTCTGCACCCGGTCACGCGCATAGCCCACGGCCTTCTGGTAGGCGCGCTCGGCCAGCGCGATGCCTTGCAGGCCGACACCGAAGCGCGCTGCGTTCATCATGATGAACATGTACTCGAGGCCGCGGTTCTCCTGGCCCACCAGCGTGGCCGCCGCGCCGACATGGTCGCCGAACTGCAGCACCGCCGTCGGGCTGGCCTTGATGCCCAGCTTGTGCTCGATGCTGACGCAGTGCACGTCGTTGCGCGTGCCGTCGGGCATGAACTTCGGGCAAATGAACAGGCTGATGCCCTTCACACCGTCGGGCGCCCCCACCACGCGCGCCAGCACCAGATGGATGATGTTCTCGGCCAGGTCGTGTTCGCCGTAGGTGATGTAGACCTTGGTGCCGAAGAGCTTGTATGTGCCGTCGGGCTGCGGCTCGGCGCGCGTGCGCACGGCCGAGAGGTCCGAGCCGGCTTGCGACTCGGTCAGGTTCATCGTGCCCGTCCAGCTGCCGTCGATCATCTTCGGGATGTACAGCGCCTGCTGCTCGGGCGTGCCGGCGGTGAGCATCGCCTCGATGGCGCCGTCGGTGAGCAACGGGCACAGCGCAAAGCTGATGCTGGCGCTGTTGACCATCTCGCAGCAGGCGGCGTGGATCAGCTTGGGCAGACCCTGGCCGCCGAAGTCCTGCGGATGCTGCAGGCCCTGCCAGCCGCCTTCGGCAAACTGCCGGAAGGCCTGCTTGAAGCCGGGCGTCGTGGTGACCTTGCCGTCGCTGAACGAGGACGGGTTCTTGTCGCTCTCCCAGTTCAGCGGCGCGACCACGCCTTCGTTGAACTTGGCGCACTCTTCGAGCACCGCCGCGGCGGTGTCGTAGCCGGCGTCTTCATAGCCAGGCAGGGTGGCGACGGCGTCGATGCCGGCCAGCTCCTTCATCACGAACAGCATGTCCTTGACCGGGGCGCGGTAGCTCATGTCCTACTCCAGAAAGAAAAAAGGGCGCCGTGCGCGGCGCCCTGGATGTGTTCAGCTCAGAGCTTCTCGATCAGCTCGGGCACGGCGCTGAAGAGATCGGCCTCCAGGCCGTAGTCGGCGACACTGAAGATCGGCGCCTCGGCGTCCTTGTTGATCGCCACGATGACCTTGGAATCCTTCATGCCGGCAAGATGCTGGATGGCGCCGCTGATGCCCACCGCGATGTAGAGCTGCGGTGCGACGATCTTGCCGGTCTGGCCCACCTGCCAGTCGTTCGGCGCGTAGCCGGCGTCCACCGCAGCGCGGCTGGCGCCAAGTGCGGCGCCCAGCTTGTCGGCCAGCGGGCTGAGCAGTTCGTTGAACTTCTCGTTGCTGCCCAAAGCGCGGCCGCCGGCGACGATGACTTTCGCCGCGGTCAGCTCGGGGCGGTCGTTCTTGGCGATCTCGCTGCCCAGGAAACTGCTGCTGGTGCTGTCGGACACGGCCGCCAGGCTCTCGACCGCGGCGCTGCCGCCGCTGGCCGGCGCAGCATCGAAGCCGGTAGTACGCACGGTGATGACCTTGATGGCGTCGGCGCTCTGCACGGTGGCGATGGCGTTGCCGGCGTAGATCGGGCGCTCGAAGGTGTCGGCGCTGACGATCCTGGTCGCATCGCTGATCTGCGCCACGTCGAGCAGCGCCGCCACGCGCGGGGCGACGTTCTTGCCGCTGGCGGTGGCGGGAAACAGGATGTGGCTGTACTGCTTCGCCACGGCCAGCACCTGCGCGGCCGTGGTCTCGGCCAGGCCGTGGTTCAGGCCCGGCGCATCGGCGTGCAGCACCTTGCTGACACCGGCGATCTGCGCGGCTGCAGCGGCCGCGCCGGCGACGTTGGCGCCGGCCACCAGCACGTGCACTTCGCCGCCGCAAGCCAGCGCCGCGGTGACGGTGTTGAAGGTCGCACCCTTGATGGAGGCGTTGTCGTGTTCGGCAATGACGAGGGCTGCCATGGTCAGATCACCTTCGCTTCGTTCTTGAGCTTGGCCACGAGGGTGGCGACGTCGGGCACCTTGATGCCGGCGCCGCGCTTGGGCGGTTCACTCACGTTCAGGGTCTTGATGCGCGGAGCGACATCCACGCCCAAGTCGGCGGGCTTGAACACCTCCAGCAGCTTCTTCTTGGCCTTCATGATGTTGGGCAGCGTGACGTAGCGCGGCTCGTTCAGGCGCAGGTCGGTGGTCAGCACCGCCGGCAGCGTGAGCTTCAGCGTCTCGGTACCGCCGTCGACTTCACGCGTGATGGTGGCCACGCCACCCTCGATCACAACCTTGGACGCGTAGGTGCCTTGCGGCAGATTCGCCAGTGCGGCCAGCATCTGCCCGGTCTGGTTGCAGTCGTCGTCTATTGCCTGCTTGCCCAGGATCACGAGGCCCGGCTGTTCCTTGTCGACCAGCGCCTTGAGCAGCTTGGCCACGGCCAGCGGCTGCAGTTCGTCGTTGCACTCGACGAGGATGGCGCGGTCGGCGCCGATGGCCATCGCCGTGCGCAGCGTCTCCTGGCACTGCGTGACACCGCAAGACACGGCCACGATCTCGGTGACCACGCCCTTCTCCTTCAGGCGCACCGCCTCTTCGACGGCGATCTCGTCGAAGGGGTTCATGCTCATCTTGACGTTGGCAATGTCAACGCCCGTGCCGTCGCTCTTGACGCGCACCTTGACGTTGTAGTCGACGACCCGCTTGACGGGAACCAGCACCTTCATGTCGGACGCTCCTGGGCTCGAATTGACGTAAACGTTAACCGCGCAATTCTAGGCGGCGCACTGTGCTTGCCGGGCGTCGTCACCGAAAAAATAGTACGGTCGTTCTATTTCGAGTTTGCCTTGCGGCGGCGATGGTGCCCAGAACGGGACTCGAACCCGTATGCCCCGTGAAGGGCCGCGGATTTTAAGTCCGCTGCGTCTACCGATTTCGCCATCCGGGCGCGCGGCCGATTATGCGGGCGGCCCTGGAAGCAAGAGGGCTCCACGATGGGAGCCCTGTGCGGTGAAGTCTGGAGGCGCGATCCGGAGTCGAACCGGACTGGACGGATTTGCAATCCGTTGCATAACCGCTTTGCTATCGCGCCGTGGTTGCTATTTTCAGCCAAAAAAGAAGGGAAGCCTGAGCTTCCCTGTCTTTGAAATTTGGAGCGGGATAAGAGACTCGAACTCTCGACCTATACCTTGGCAAGGTATCGCTCTACCAACTGAGCTAATCCCGCGTGTTTTTCATGTGCTCGCCGCGGTGGTGATCGAATGCCGTTTCGATCGCGTCGAGCCTTGCATTCTATGCCAGGCCCGACCCCTTTTGCAAGCCCCTTGGCAGGTCTAGTGCGGCAATGCGTCGCTGGAGCCCACTGGCGGCACGACCTCGGCCTTCGGCGTCGCATCCTTGGCCAGCAGGTCTTCGTCCGGCAAGGCTTCGGGCACGCGCTCCAGCGCGATCTGCAGTACCTGGTCGATCCAGCGCACGGGCACGATCTCGAGATTGTTCTTCGCGTTCTCGGGGATGTCCTGAAGGTCCTTGACGTTGTCTTCGGGGATCAGCACTGTCTTCACGCCACCGCGGTGGGCGGCCAGCAACTTCTCCTTCAGGCCGCCGATGGCCGTGACCTCGCCGCGCAGCGTGATCTCGCCCGTCATCGCCACGTCGGCGCGCACCGGAATACCGCTCAGCGCCGAGACCAGCGCCGTAGTCATCGCCGCACCGGCGCTCGGGCCGTCCTTGGGCGTGGCGCCGTCGGGCACGTGAATGTGGATGTCGCGCTTCTCGAAGATCTCGTCCTTGAGGCCCAGACGGCGGGCGCGTGAACGCACCACGGTGCGCGCGGCCTCCATCGACTCCTTCATTACGTCGCCGAGTGAGCCTGTACGGATGATGTTGCCTTTTCCCGGCATCACCGTGGCCTCGATGGTCAGCAGGTCGCCCCCCACTTCGGTCCACGCCAGGCCGACCACCTGCCCGACCTGGTTCTTCTTCTCGGCACGGCCGAAGTCGTACTTGCGCACACCCAGGAAGTCGTTGAGGTTGTCCTCGGTGACGACGACCTTGCCTTCGTACTTCTTCAGCGCGATGCCCTTGACCACCTTGCGGCAGATCTTGCCGATCTCACGCTCGAGCGAGCGCACACCGGCTTCCCGCGTGTAGTAACGCAGGATGGCGCGCAGCGCCGATTCGGTGATCTCCATCTCACCGTTCTTGACGCCGTTGTTCTTCTGCTGCTTGGGCTGAAGGTAGCGCTGGGCGATGTTGAGCTTCTCGTCCTCGGTGTAGCCGGCCAGGCGGATGACTTCCATGCGGTCCAGCAGGGCCGGCGGGATGTTCATCGAGTTCGACGTCGCCACGAACATGACGTCGGACAGGTCGAAATCGACCTCGACGTAGTGGTCGCTGAAGGTGTGGTTCTGCTCGGGGTCGAGCACTTCCAGCAGCGCCGAAGACGGGTCGCCGCGGAAGTCCATGCCGAGCTTGTCGATCTCGTCGAGCAGGAACAGCGGGTTGCGTGTGCCGATCTTGCTCAGACTCTGCAACACCTTGCCCGGCATGCTGCCGATGTAGGTGCGGCGGTGGCCGCGGATCTCGGCCTCGTCGCGCATGCCGCCCAGCGCCATGCGCACGAACTTGCGGCCGGTGGCGCGCGCCACGCTCTGGCCGAGCGAGGTCTTGCCCACGCCCGGGGGCCCCACCAGGCACAGTATGGGCGCCTTGACCTTGTCCACGCGCTGCTGCACCGCGAGGTACTCGAGGATGCGGTCCTTGACCTTCTCGAGGCCGAAGTGGTCTTCGTTCAGCACCGCCTCGGCGTTGGCCAGGTCGTGCTTGATCTTGGTCTTCTTCGCCCAGGGCAGGTTGACCAGGGTGTCGATGAAGTTGCGCACCACCGTGGCTTCGGCGCTCATCGGCGACATGAGCTTGAGCTTCTTCAGCTCGCTCTCGGCCTTCTTGCGCGCTTCCTTGCTCATCTTGGCCGCGGCAATCTTCTTCTCGAGTTCCTCGAGGTCGGCACCTTCCTCGCCGTCACCCAGTTCCTTCTGGATGGCCTTGACCTGCTCGTTGAGGTAGTACTCGCGCTGGCTCTTCTCCATCTGGCGCTTGACGCGGCCGCGGATGCGCTTTTCCACCTGCAGGATGTCGACTTCGTGCTCCAGCAGTTCCAGCAGCTTCTCGAGCCGCTTGGCGACGCTGAACAGGTCGAGCACGGCCTGCTTGGCTTCCAGCTTCAGCGGCAGGTGCGCGGCGATGGTGTCGGCCAGGCGGCCCGGGTCGTCGATGCCGGCGATCGAGGTCAGGATCTCGGGCGGGATCTTCTTGTTCAGCTTGACGTACTGGTCGAACTGCTGCGTCACCGCGCGGCGCAGGGCTTCGATCTCGGGCGTCGCATCGGCCTCGGCCTGCACGGGCACCACTTCGCCGACGAAGTACTCCAGATCTTCGGTGATGCGCGTGGTGTTGGCGCGCTGCACGCCTTCGACCAGCACCTTCACGGTGCCGTCGGGCAGCTTCAGCATCTGCAGGATGGAACTGACGCAGCCAACATCGAACATGTCGTCGGCCTTGGGCTCATCCTTGCCGGCGGCCTTCTGCGCCACCAGCATGATCTGGCGGCCCTGCTCCATCGCAGCTTCCAGCGCCTTGATTGACTTCGGCCGGCCCACGAACAGCGGGATGACCATGTGCGGGAAGACCACGACATCGCGCAGCGGCAGCAGCGGCAGCGTGATCGGGTCAGCGGGAAGGATGGGATGTCCGGACATAGAGACCTCTCTTTCTCAGACCCACGTGGGGACCGAGAACAGGAATGCAAGGCAGGTGCGGCGGCCGGGCAGGCCGGCGGCGTGTACCCTCAGGCGCTGGCCTTTTGCTCGCGATAGACGAGCAGCGGCTTGGCGCCCTCTTCGACGATGTGATCGTCGATCACCACCTTGGCCACGCCGTCGAGCGTGGGCAGGTCGAACATGGTGTCGATCAGCGCGTGTTCCAGGATGGAACGCAGGCCGCGGGCGCCGGTTTTGCGCGCCAGCGCCTTCTTGGCGATGGCGGTCAGCGCCGAGGGCCGGATCTCGAGTTCGACGCCGTCCATCGCGAACAGCTTCTGGTACTGCTTGACGAGCGCGTTCTTGGGCTCGGTGAGGATTTGCACCATCGCATCGATGGTCAGTTCACCCAACGTGGCCACCACGGGCAGGCGGCCGACCAGCTCGGGGATGAGGCCGAACTTGATCAGGTCTTCCGGCTCGACCTCGCGGAAAATCTCGGAAACGCGCTTTTCCGACTTGGTGTGCACAGTGGCGCCGAAGCCGATGCCAGAGCGCTC
>JBBRBW010000138.1:0-8990 GCA_038205425.1 Burkholderiales bacterium
GAGAATGCCAAGGCGCTTGCGGACTCGCTCCAGACCGGTGGTCTCGACGTGGTTTCGGGCGGGACCGACAATCATCTGATGCTGGTCGATCTCCGGCCCAAGCAGGCCAAGGGCAAGGACGCCGAAGCCGCGCTCGATCAGCGTCTCTGCAAGCACCCTGGCGTTGGTCACCACCTGGGCCTGATAGGCCTTGAACTCGGGCGTCAGCGCTTCCCTGAAGGCCACCGCCTTGCCGGCGATGACGTGCATCAGCGGCCCGCCCTGGATGCCCGGGAAGATGGCGCTGTTCATCTTCTTGGCGATGGCTTCGTCGTTGGTCAGGATGATGCCGCCGCGCGGGCCGCGCAGGCTCTTGTGCGTGGTGCTGGTGACGACGTCGGCGTGCGGCATCGGGTTCGGGTAGACGCCAGCGGCGATCAGCCCCGCGTAGTGCGCCATGTCGACCATGAAGATGGCGCCGACGGCCTTGGCCACCGTGGCAAACCTTTCGAAGTCGATGTGCAGGCTGTAGGCGCTGGCGCCCGCGATGATGAGCTTGGGTTTGTGTTCGTGCGCCAGGCGCTCCATCGCTTCGTAGTCGATGATCTCGTTGGCGTCGAGACCGTAGCTCACGACCTTGAACCACTTGCCGCTCATGTTCAGCGCCATGCCGTGGGTGAGGTGGCCGCCTTCGGCCAGGCTCATGCCCATGATGGTGTCGCCCGGCTGCAGCAGACCGAAGAAAACCGCCTGGTTGGCCTGGCTGCCGCTGTTGGCCTGCACGTTGGCGAAGGCGGCGCCGAAGAGCTGCTTGCAGCGCTCGATGGCCAGGTTCTCGGCCACGTCGACAAACTCGCAGCCGCCGTAGTAGCGCTTGCCGGGGTAGCCCTCGGCGTACTTGTTGGTCATCTGCGAGCCCTGCGCCTCCATCACGGCGGGCGAGGTGTAGTTCTCGCTGGCGATGAGCTCGATGTGCTCTTCCTGGCGGTGGGCCTCGGCCTGCATGGCGGCCCAGATCTCGGGGTCGACGTTGGCAATGGTGGACGTGGAACGGTCGAACATGGCAGTCCTCTTCGGGGGTGAAGGGCCTTCGAGAGCCGCAACGCGCCGACCCGTGGACGGGGCCAAGCGGAATGCGGTCGAGGGCTGCCCAGGCGAACGGCGGGCACCGCGGCGACGGCGCACGCGGCCTGCGCTTCCCGGTGGTCGTCCACCTCGGGCCCGGCTTGAAAACCGCGGGCCGTATCGCCAGTCGCGCAGGCCCCCAGTGTAGCTTCGGTGCGGCGTCGGCGGCGCCGACGGCGGTCAGCGCAGCAGCGCCACCTGCTCGGCGTCGGCCGGCTTGTCCTGCGCCGCTGGCGCGGCCGGCGTCTCGGCGTCCTTGAGGGCCGTGGTGGCCGGCGTGTTGCTGACGTTGACTGCGACCTTGCGCCCGTCGACCACGCCGCGCATGTGGACCTGCTCGGCCAGTACGCGGCCGACGTAGCCGCCGTCGGTCTCGAGCAGCGCGGCGCCGACGTAGTAGCGCAGGCCTTCCTGAAGGCTGCCGGCGCGCTGTATGCACTCCTTGAGCACCTGTACGCCGACGCGCAGGTTGGTGATGGGGTCGAAGGCGGCGTGGCGGCCGCCGAAGGCCACGTACTTGTCGTCGTGCACACGCGTCAGCACCTGCATCAGGCCCTGCGCGCCCACGGGGCTCTGCGCGAAGGGGTTGAAGCCGGACTCGATGGCCATGATGGCCAGGATCAGCGTCGGGTCGAGGCCCGCGCGCTGGCCGATGGCCCAGGCTTCCTGCACCAGCGCGCCGACGGGCTCGGGCGCCACCTTGTAGCGGCGGCCGATCCAGCCGGCCAGCGCGGCCTGCTGGCGGGTCAGCTCCGTCAGGTCGGCGGCGGTGGCCCGTGCCACGGCGTCGGGCTCGGCCACCGCTGACAGCAGATTGCCGGAGGCATGCTCACGCTCCTCGTGCCGAGTCTGCAGCCATTCCAGGGCCACCACCTCCACCTCGTGGCGCACCTCCGGGCGGCCGAGGCCGAGCACGAGCACGGCAATCGCTGCCAGGCCCACCAGGGCCAGGGTGTTGTGACTGATCTCCAGCAGACCGCGACCGACGTCGCCAGCGAAGACGCTGACCGATCGGGCAGTGGCTCGCGGCGCATCGCGCAGCAGGGCTAAGGCTCGCATCGTGACTCTCTCCTGACACCTGTGGCGCCGGCCGTCGTCGAGAACGGTCTTCGGGGCCACAGCAATAATCGACCGCAGATCTGGGCTTGGGTAGAAAGCTCGCATCGGGTTCGCGAGGGCCGCAAGTCAGCTGCCGGGGCGGTGTCACCTCGGGGCGCTCGGGGGATGTGCTGCCGGCGCCGCGGGTAAACCCTGAAACATCAGGTTTCGGCGCATTCTAGGAATGGCCTCATACGCGGTCAAGAATATCAAACGGTTCTCTAATATCAAAAACCATGAAATACCGGGACCTGCGCGACTTCATGGCCCAGCTCGAACGCTTGGGCGAACTGCGAAAACTTACCGAACCGGTGTCGCCACGCCTCGAAATGACGGCAATCGGTGACAAATTGCTGCGTGCCGGCGGTCCGGCGGTGCTCTGCACCCAGCCCACGGGTTACAAGTTTCCTTGCCTGATCAACCTCTTCGGCACCCCCAGACGGGTGGCCCTGGGCATGGGCGCTGAAACACTTTCCGACCTGCGAGACGTCGGCCGGCTGCTCGCCGGCCTCAAGGAACCCGAGCCGCCCAAGGGCCTGAAGGACGCCGGCAAGCTGCTGGCGATGGCCAAGGCGCTGTGGGACATGAAGCCTTCGGTGCAACGCAGCGCGCCGTGCCAGGACGTGGTGATCGAGGCCGGTGACATCGACCTCGGCCTGCTGCCCGTGCAGACCTGCTGGCCCGGCGACGCCGGCCCGCTCATCACCTGGGGCCTGGTCATCACGCGCGGCCCCCAGGGCGTGGCCGCGCCGCGCAGCCGCCAGAACCTGGGCATCTACCGCCAGCAGGTGATAGGGAAGCGCGAAGTCATCATGCGCGGGCTGGCGCACCGCGGCGGCGCGCTCGACTTCCGCGAGTTCGCGCGCGCCAACCCCGGCCAGCCTTTCCCGATGGCGGTGGCGCTGGGGGCCGACCCGGCCACGATCCTGGGCGCGGTGACGCCGGTGCCCGACACGCTGAGCGAATACCAGTTCGCCGGCCTGCTGCGCGGCAGCCGCACCGAACTCGTGGCCACCTCGGTGGGTGAAGGCGCGCTGCGCCTGCAGGTGCCGGCGAGCGCCGAGTTCGTCTTCGAAGGCCACATCCCGACGGCCGCACCGGGCTTCGAGGGCCTGTCGGACCTGGGCGTGAAGCTGAAGGAGAAGGGTGGCTACCTGCACGCGCTCGAAGGTCCCTTCGGCGACCACACGGGTTACTACAACGAGCAGGACTGGTTCCCGGTCTTCCGCCTCGACCGCCTGACGCACCGCCGCGACCCGGTCTACCACTCCACCTACACCGGCAAGCCGCCCGACGAGCCGGCCATCCTGGGCGTGGCGTTGAACGAGGTCTTCGTGCCGATCCTGCAGAAGCAGTTTCCGGAGATCGTCGACTTCTACCTGCCGCCCGAGGGCTGCAGCTACCGCATGGCGATCATCTCGATCAAGAAGGCCTACCCCGGCCATGCCAAGCGCGTGATGTTCGGGCTGTGGAGTTTTCTGCGCCAGTTCATGTACACCAAGTTCATCGTGGTGACTGACGACGACGTCGACATCCGCAACTGGCAGGAAGTGGTGTGGGCCATCACCACGCGCATGGACCCGGTGCGCGACACCACGCTGGTGGAGCACACGCCCATCGACTACCTCGACTTTGCTTCGCCGGTCAGCGGCCTGGGCGGCAAGATGGGGCTGGACGCGACGAACAAGTGGCCAGGCGAGACATCACGTGAGTGGGGGCACACCATCACGATGGACGCGGCGGTTGAGCAGCGTGTCGAGGCCCTCGTTGCCGGGCTGATGCCCAAGTCCTGAAGAGGCGCTGGCGCCGCCCTGCGGTCGCTGGGGCCGAAATTGCCGCTTGCATACCGCGGCGGTCGGGCGTACCTTAGGGCTGCCTGTTTTCAGGCAACACCGACGGCGCAATACCAGCGCGTCAGGAGCCCCGGACCGCCTACCTCCGGAGCTCCATTGGTGGCTTCGGTCGCCCGCCCCCCTGGCCCTCACGGGACCAGGGGGTTCGTCTTTCAGGGCGCCGGAAACTGTTGCGCCAGCAGCGCATACGAATGCCGGCGCACGGCGGGGTCGTGGGCCCAGGTGTTGATCACGATCTCGTCCAGCCCGAGTTCGCCGGCCAGCCGGCGCAAGCCCTGCGCCACCTGCTCCGCCGTGCCCACCAGCGCACACCTGCGCAGTGGCTCCACCGCTGCCAGTTCCTCGGCGCTGAAGCCCAGGGCTGCGACATCGTGCGGCGTCTTCAGCGGCCCCAGCACACCACGCTGGCGGTCGAGACGCCACCGCTCGCGGCTCAGCGCGTGGTGGCGGGCTTCGGCCTCGGTGTCGGCGGCCAGCGCCCAGACGCAGATGGTGGGCTGCGGTGTCGGATGGCGTTCGCTGGGGCGGTAGAGCGTGCGGTACAGGTGCAGCGCCTGCTCGACCCCCTGGCCGTCCATGAAAAAGTAGGCGAACGCGTAGGGCAGGCCGAGGTGGGCGGCGAGCTGCGCGCCGTAGTCGGAGCTGCCCAGGATCCACAGCTCGGGTGGCGTGCCGCCGGGCGCCGGCAGCGGGTGCGCCGTCAGCCCCTGGTGGCGCAGGCCGCGTGTCCACGACTGCAGGTCGACCACCTGCTGCGGGAACTGGTCGGCGGCGCGCGCCGCGTTCGGGTTCAGTGCCATCGCGGTGCGCGAATCGCTGCCCGGGGCGCGGCCGACGCCGAGGTCGATGCGCCCCGGTGCCAAGGAGTCCAGCACGCGGAACTGCTCGGCCACTTTCAGCGCCGCGTAGTGCGGCAGCATCACGCCGGCGCTGCCGATGCGGATGCGCGTGGTGCGGGCGGCGATGGCGGCCATCAGGATCTCGGGCGCACTGCCCACGATGGTCGGCAGGCCGTGGTGTTCGCTGACCCAGAAGCGCGCATAGCCCAAGGCCTCGCAGTGCACGGCCAGGTCCAGCGTGTCGCGCAGCGCATGCCCTTCGTCGCGGCCGGCGCAGCTGACCGACTGGTCGAGGACAGAGAGTTTCAGCGCGGGCATCAGTAATCCACCCCACTCGGCAAAAACCGGGATGAACGAAACCAAGGCCTTGCGCGGAACCGGCTCCGCCGGGCCGCAGCAAGAGCCCCCTCGGGGGGTGGCGAACGAAGTGAGCCTGGGGGCTTCATTTCACGCCGCCTTGATGAGATCGGCGGCCTTCTCGGCAATCATGATCGTCGGCGCGTTGGTGTTGCCCGAAACGATGCGCGGCATCACCGACGCGTCGACCACGCGCAGCCCCTGCAGGCCGTGCACCCGCAGTTCGTGGTCGACCACGTCCAGCGGCCCGGGGCCCATGCGGCAACTGCCCACCGGGTGGTATTCGGTGTCGGAGTTGTCGCGGATGTAGCGCTCGATCTGTTCGTCGGTCTGCGCCGCGGCCAGCGCGGGCAGTTCGGTGCCACCGAATTCGGCCAGGGCCGGCTGCTGCAGGATGTGCCGCAGCCGCTTGAAACCGCGGACCATGAGTTCCATGTCGCTCGGGTCGCCGAAGAAGTTGGGGTCGATGCGCGGTGCCGCGCCGGGGTCGGCGCTGGCCAGCTTCAGGCTGCCGCGGCTGGCCGGGCGCAGCGGGCACAGGTGGCAGGTGTAGCCGTGGCCGATGGGCAGCGTGCGGGCGTGGTCGATGAGCTTGGTGATGACGAAGTGCAGTTGCAGGTCGGGCCGGGCTTCCCCGGGCCGGCTCTTGAAGAAGGCGCCGGCTTCGGCGATGGTGCTGGTGAGCACACCCTGGCGCTTCGTCAGCCAGTCCCAGGCGCCCTTGATGGCCATCGGCGCGCCGCTGGGCGACACGGTGAAGGTGTCGGTGCGCCGCGGAGCGTCGATGACGTGGGTGACGCTGATGTGGTCGTGCAGGTTTTCGCCGACACCGGGCAGGTCATGCAACACGGGCAGGCCGTGCTGCTGCAACTGCGCGCCGGGGCCGACGCCCGACAGCATCAGCAGTTGCGGTGATTTCAGCGCGCCCGCGCTCAGCAGCACCTCGCGCCGCGCCGTCAGGCGCTGCAGTGCGCCGTCGACAAGCGCTTCGACGCCCGTCGCGCGCCTGCCTTCCATCGTGATGCGCAAGACCGTTGCGCCTGTCATGACCTTCAGGTTGCTGCGCCCCAGGCTCGGTGTCAGGTAGGCCTTGGCCGCGCTGCAGCGTTCGCCGCCCTTCTGCGTCACCTGGTAGAGGCCGACACCTTCCTGCCGTTCGCCGTTGAAGTCGCGGTTCGGCGGCAGGCCGGCCTGCAGCGCGGCCTCGACGAAGAGCGCGGCAGTGCGGCTGGGGCACAGCGGGTCCATCACGTTCAGTGGCCCGCCGGTGGCGTGGTGGGCATCGGCGCCGCGCTCGTTGTGCTCGGCCTTGAGGAAGTAGGGCCGCACACCGGCCCAGTCCCAACCCGGGTTGCCCTCGGCCGCCCAGTGCGCGTAGTCCTCGCGCTGACCGCGGATGTAGAGCATGGCGTTGATGGAACTCGAGCCCCCCAGCCCGCGCCCCCGCGGCTGGTAGCCCACACGCCCGTTGAGGCCCGGCTGCGGCACCGTGGCGAAGGCCCAGTTGTATTTCCAGTGCTTCAGCATGCCCCCGGCGACGACACCCGCCGGGCACTGCACCAGCACGCTGTCGTCGCGCGGGCCGGCCTCGAGCAGGCAGACCTGCGTATTCGGGTCTTCGCTGAGCCGGGCGGCCAGCACGCAGCCGGCCGAGCCGCCGCCGACGATGATGTAGTCGAACATGTTGGGTATCGCCGTCTCCTCGGACGATCATAGCCAGCGCTCCCGGCGGCGATTGGTGGCCGGCCTCTAGCGGCCGTGCGGAGCCCGATCGCGGCGGCGGCGCAGCTGCCACACGAGGGATGCAGCGCCGGCCCGCAACCTCGATAATCCGCCCCCGTGGTCGATCCGGCCGCCTGTTCGTGGCCCGCCTACCGGCGGGCCCGAGTCCCTCCACCGCCGCAGTCGCACCCACCCGGTGCCACGGCCCCTTTCGGGAGCGACAACCCGTGTTCGCAAGATTCGAAAGGCTGGTGCATCCCTACCCGGAAGCCCTGCCGCCCCCGCCACCGACGCAGTTCTTCGCCTTCCTGTGGGCCTGCTCGCGAGGCGTGCGCCCCTGGCTGCTGCTGGTGACGCTCTTCACCGCCGCCATCGGCGCCTTCGAGGCCCTGCTGTTCAGCATGATGGCCCACGTGGTCGACCTGCTGGCCAAGGTGCAGCCATCGCAGCTGTGGGTGGAACACGGCCACACGATGAAGCTGCTGGCCGGTGTGCTGGTGGCCAGCGTGCTGTTCGTGGCACTGCAGGCCCTCTTGAAGTACCAGGGTGTGTTCAGCAACTTCCCGATGCAGCTGCGCTGGACCTTCCACCGCCTGATGCTCGAGCAGAGCATGGGCTTCTACCAGGACGAGTTCGCCGGCCGCATCTCCACCAAGGTGATGCAGACGGCGCTGGCGGTGCGCGACACCTGGCTCATCGTCACCGACATCCTGGTCTACGTCGTCATTTACTTCGTCACGCTGCTGGCGGTGGTGGGCGTCTTCGACCTCTGGCTGGTGCTGCCCTTCATGGGCTGGCTGGTGCTGTACGCGCTGGCGCTGTGGTACTTCGTGCCGCGCCTGGGCAAGGTGGCCCAGTTGCAAGCCGACGCACGTTCGCTGATGACGGGCCGCATCACCGACGCCTATACCAACATCGCCACCGTCAAGCTGTTCTCGCACTCGAACCGCGAGGCCCAGTTCGCCCGCAGCGCGATGCAGGAATTCATGACCACGGCCTACCGACAGATGCGCCTGGTGACGGCCTTCGAGACCGTCAACCAGGTGCTGAGCGTGGGCCTCATCGCGGCCACCACGGCCGTGAGCCTGAACCTGTGGATGGGCTCGGCGGTGGGCGTGGGCGCGGTCGCCGCGGCCACGGCCATGGCCTTCCGCCTCAACGGCATCTCGCACTGGGTAATGTGGGAGATGGCCACGCTGTTCGAGCACATCGGCACCGTGCAGGACGGCATGGGCACACTTTCACGCACCCGTTCGGTGATCGACAAGCCCGACGCCAAGGCGCTGACCGTGCCACGCGGCGAGGTCGTGTTCGACAACGTCGTCTTCGCGTATGGTGGCAAGAAACCGGTGGTCGACGGCCTGAACCTCCACATCCGCCCGGGCGAGAAGATCGGCCTGGTCGGACGTTCGGGTGCCGGCAAGAGCACGGTGGTCAACCTGCTGCTGCGTCTGTATGACCTGGAGTCGGGCCGCATCCTGGTCGACGGCCAGGACATCGCCGGTGTCACGCAGGAAAGCCTGCGCCGCCATGTCGGCATGGTGACGCAGGACACCTCGCTGCTGCACCGTTCGGTGCGCGACAACATCGTCTACGGCCGCCCCGACGCCATCGAGGCCGAGATGCGCCGCGCCGCCGAGCGCGCCGAGGCGGCCGACTTCATCGCCGGCCTGTCCGACGCCAAGGGCCGCAAGGGCTACGACGCCCATGTCGGCGAACGCGGCGTGAAGCTCTCGGGCGGCCAGCGCCAGCGCGTCGCGATCGCGCGCGTGATGCTGAAGGACGCGCCCATCCTGCTGCTCGACGAGGCCACGAGTGCGCTCGACAGCGAGGTCGAGGCCGCCATCCAGCAGAGCCTGTACCGGCTGATGGAGGGCAAGACGGTGGTGGCCATCGCGCACCGGCTGAGCACCATCGCGGCGATGGACCGTCTGGTGGTGATGGACGCCGGCCGCGTGGTGGAACAAGGCGACCATGCCAGCCTGCTGGCGCGCGGCGGCCTGTATGCGCGGCTGTG
>JBBRBW010000139.1:0-8940 GCA_038205425.1 Burkholderiales bacterium
CCCCGGCATCGGCCGAGGCCCGGGCGCACTGAGACCGCATGGCCACCATTCTTGTTGTCGACGACGAGTTGGGCATCCGCGCCCTGCTCTCGGAGATCCTGACCGACGAAGGTCACACGGTCGAACTGGCCGAAAACGCGGCGCAGGCACGCACGGTGCGCGAGATGTTGCGCCCCGACCTCGTGCTGCTGGACATATGGATGCCCGACGTCGACGGCGTGACGCTGCTGAAGGAATGGAGCGCGAGCGGCCAGCTGAGCATGCCGGTCATCATGATGAGCGGCCACGGCACCATCGACACCGCGGTCGAGGCCACCAAGTACGGCGCCAGTGCCTTCCTGGAAAAGCCCATCACGCTGCAGAAGCTGCTGCGCGCGGTGGAGCAGGCGCTGGTGAAGCCCGCGCAGCGCCTGGCCGCGGGCCTGCGCGGCGACACCCCGCTGCCCGGCGACGGCGCCGTGCTGCCCCACAACGGCGGCCCGCTGCTGCCGCCCGTGGCCGAAGGCCCGCGCGCGGAACAGACCTTCGACCTCGACCGCCCCCTGCGCGAGGCGCGCGACGCCTTCGAGAAGAGCTACTTCGAGTTCCACCTCGCCCAGGAAGGCGGCAGCATGACGCGGGTGGCCGAGAAGACCGGGCTGGAGCGCACCCACCTCTACCGCAAGCTCAAGCAGCTGGGCGTGGACCTGTCGCGCAACAAGCGCGGCATGGTCTGACGGCCGCCACGGCAGGGCAGCGCGACGGTATCGCGCTGCTATACTCGCGGGCTCATTTGGCCTGGTAGCTCAGTTGGTAGAGCAGCGGATTGAAAATCCGCGTGTCGGTGGTTCGATTCCGCCCCAGGCCACCAAAGTTCCCAGTGAAGCCCGTCCGTCGCGATGGGCTTCGTCGTTTCTGGCGTCACCTAAAGACACTGAGTGCGTCGACGCGCTCGGGCGCGGCTGCGCTGGCCCGCAGGCCCGGCCTGGCCCGGGCTACAGGAATTCGTCCTTGATCCCGGCCGCCTCACCTGCAAGCTTTGTCAGCAGGGCGGCCTGCTCCACGACGAAGTCGCGAAGCTGGCCCGCGAAGGCTCGCTCGCCGTCGTCCCCGTAGTCGGCGTCCAAGGCTTGCATCGGAGCGTGTTCCATCGCCAGCCTGGCCAATCGCGCGGCCTCTCGTTGGAGCAAGCGCTTGTCGACTCCGCATCGCCGCGCAAAGTCGGCCAGCTGGAACGCCCCCACGTCCTCCAGCTTGAACGCGTCCCCCCAGGCCATGGCCAGCTCGTGGTCGATGCCCGGGTACTGCACCGCGCTGACCAGGTCGTACCACGGCGCCGGCGCCAGCCCCTCGCGATGGACGAAGAACGAGAAGTTCTTGCCATGCGCGTCGCAGTTGCCAATCAGGAACTGGAACAGGGCCCACCTCAGCAAGGTCAGGCGCGCCGCGGCCTTGTTGACGGTCTGCGCCACCCGGTCGAACAGAACCTCGAAGCTCACGCCCTCGCGGATGTCGCGGACGTGTTCTCCGCTCCCGAAGTTCCGCTCGTACTTGTAGGTCACGGGCAGGTCCGAGGCCTGGCAGGCGTCGATGATGTGCAGGCGTTGCACCGTTGGCCCCTGGGCACCTTCCAGCACCTGGCGGTCGAAGCGGCCGATCACCAGCACCGGCCTCCGGGTCCTCTAGAGGCCGACCTGCGCCACTGGCAGCTTCATGCGCCGAGCCAAGGACATGCAGTAGTGCTCGTTGACGACCAGATGAGGCGTCACCTGCCGACCAGGCTCGGGCTTGAGGATGTGCGTCGACGCCAGGGGCGGCTCGGCGTGGAGCCCGAGGGCATTGCCGTGTTCGAACTGGGCGACCGCACCCTGGCCTTCATCGGCCTGGAGCGCACCACCGTGGGCGCGATCGCCATCTTCGACATCACCGACCCGGCCAACGCCACCTTGCTGGACACGATCCTGGGCAACACCGCCGCCGACCTGCGCCCCGGGGCCTGGCCGTGCTCGAGCAGGCCGGCGCCTTCTACCTCGCCGTAGCCAACGAAGACCCGTCCAACCGCACCACGCTGTACAGCCTGACGGCGGTGCCCGAGCCCGGCACCTGGGCGCTGCTGCTGGCCGGCGTTGCGGGCCTGGGTGCGGTGGCCCGCCGCCGTACGGCTGGCCAAATGAACGGCGCGCTCAGCGGCGCTTGCTGAACACCACCACGTGCTGCCAGGGCAGCGTGCCCACGGTGCGCGCCCAGTCCAGCGCGAAGACGGCGGCTTCGCGCTTGATCTGCGCCTCGCTCATCTTGTGCAGCGGCTTGATGGGCACACGAGCGTCTTCGGCCTTGTATTCGACGAAGACGAGGCGGCCGCCGGGTTTCAGCGCCTTCATGAGGCTGACCATCACCTCGTGCGGATAGGCCAGTTCGTGATAGACGTCGACCATGATGGCCAGGTCGAGCGAAGCCGCTGGCAGCTTCACGTCGTCCACCGCGCCCAGGCGAGGCTCGATCTGTGTCAGCCCGCTGCGTTTCACACCGGCCTGCAGCAGGCTCACCATCTCGGGCTGCACGTCCACTGCCAGCACCTTGCCGCCCGGCATCACCGCCGGCGCCATGCGCCGCGACAGGTAGCCGGTGCCGGCGCCGATGTCGGCCACCACCATGCCCGGCCGCAGTGCCAGCGCAGCCAGCAGCAGGTCGGTGCGTTCTTCGCGTTCACGCTCTTCGCGTTCGAGCCAGGCCGCGCCCTGCCAGCCCATCACTGCGGAAATCTGGCGCCCCATGTAGCGCTTGCCGATGCCGTCGGCACTGGCCGGCATGGCGCTGTAGCGCTGCGCAAACTCGGCCGGCTGCGCCAGCGCGGCGCTGCTGGCGAGTACCAAGGCGGCCAGCGTGGCCAGGGCGCTGCGCCGGAACTGCAGCGTCGTCATCGCACGGCCAGCCAGACCTCGTTGCGGCGCATGAACCACGGCGTCATCGGGCCGTTGTAGCGCGCCAGCACCGGTTCGCCTTCGGTCGTGATGCCGGCGCCGGCCAGCACGGCCCTCAGCTTGGCCAGGTGTTCTTCGTAGTTCGCTTGCGACCAGGTGCCCGAGTAGCGGAGGACGGCCCGCAAGGCGGCCGGCTCCTCGCGCAAAACCACGCGCGGGTCCAGCGGTTCGGGCGCGGTGGCCAGCGTCACTGCCTTGGGCAGCACGAACTGCACGCGCGTGCCGCCGGCCACGATGTTCTGCGTCACGGGCGCGGTCATGGCCATCTTCATGGGTTCGGCGCTCTGCGTCACCGGCGCCGTCATCTCCAGTTTCCGCTGGCCCTTGTTCTTGCCGAAGATGTAGCCCGCAAGGATGGGGAAGGCCTGGTTGCCGGCCTCGGCGGCGCTGGTGTCCAGCACCACCTCGGCCACCACATAGGGGGCGTAGCGGCGCAACTCGACCTGCTCGCCGACTTGGCGAACCACTTCAAAGCCGGGTTCTTCGATGGCCAGGGCCATGGGGGGTGTCAAGACAAGAAGGAGCAGGAAAAAAATTCGCGGCATGTCCAGAGCTTACGGGCGACGGGCGCAGGCGCGGGCGATCAGGGTCTTGGCGGCGCGGTGGTTCAATGCGTGGCTTGATGAGCGCCCCGCCCGATCTCCCGCCCGGTCCCCCGCCCGATCCCCCAGACGACCGCCGTTCCGACCCCCCGCGTGCTGCTGCCGTGCCCGAGGGCCGCGCCCGCCGCCTGCTGCACCTGGGCCGCGCCATGGGCGAGATGGCCGCGGGGAGTCGGAACGGCGGTCGTCGGCGCCACAGCGCACGGCGGCGTGCAAGCTGAAGCCGTCGATGTCGGCGCACAGCGTCTGCTTGAAGTCCGCGTCCCTGGGCATGGCATCCTGCAGCGTCAGCACCTTCTGGGCAGCGCTTGGGCCGAAGGCGATGCGGTAAGTACAGGCGGCGGCCTGCAGCGGTCTGAGCGTGCGGGCCTCGTCCGAATCGGCGTCGTCATCGGCCATGTAGGTCTGGCCCTGCTCTTCGACGAGCACCCCGCCCTGCATGCTAACGGCGCCGCCGTGACCCTGCGGGCGACGCGCCGCTATGACTGCGCCCGGCTTGCGTGCTGGATGTGGGCGAGATAGGCGTCACCGAAATGCAGCGCCGACAACTCGTGCGGCGGCGGCGCCGCGGCCGGGTCGTCCAGCGGCACGGGGTCGATCGCGTCCAGGCCCTTGAGGCGGTGCGCCAGCCGCCACTCGAAGTCGACCCACTGCGAACTGCAGGCCTGGCGCGGCCAGAACAGGAACAGACGCTCGCGCCGCAGCACTTCTTCCTCGATGCGCTGCTGCCAGCGCTGGCCCGAGCGCAGGCTGATCGCGTCGACGAAGACATCCAGGTCGGGCGCAATCTTCTTCATGCCCTGGATGCGCGCCAGCATCTCGGCCCGGTCGGGCGTGGCGTAGGACGCAAAGGCGCTGCGGATGTAGCGTACCGTGGCCGCGCTGTCGCTGCGCACGCCGTCGCTGGCGGCGCCCGCACCTGCAGCAGGAAGTGCACCTCGCCCACCGTCACGCCGTCGGCCAGCAAGCGCGCGCGCCGGGTAGGCACCCTCGGCCTGGCCCGGTGGCGCGAGCACTTCGAAGCTCACGTTGCAGGGCTCACCCGTCCACAGCAGGGTCTGGGCGCCCGCGCGCACCTGCAGGCCTTCGGCCTTGAGTCGCACGCTGATCGCCACGCCGCGCTCCAGCGCCACGCCGGTGCGCAAGCCGGCCTGCAGCGTCTGCGCCGTGCTGGCGGCGAGCGCGGCCACCTCGGCGGCCTGCGAGGGCAGGCAGGCCCAGATATCGACAGGCCCGGAGTCCCGGGCTCAAAGTGCCGGGGCGTGTAGGCGCGAAACTGCACGCCGTCGAGTTTGCGCGGCGCCGGGCGCTGCAACAGGGTGCGATCGCCCGCGAAGGCGTCGAAGTCTTGGAAGGCATCGGGGCCTGCGCGTGGGCTGCCGGCGAGTGCAGGGCTGGGGGGCGCAGGGCTGGGGGGCGCAGAGCTGGGGGGCGCAGACGGGCCCGCGCCGAAGAGGCGGTCCAGGTCAGGCGCTGGCGGCGGTCTGGAGGGTGGACTTGCAGACGCTGGCTCCGCCGAGTCGGTCTCGATCGAAAAGTGTTCGGTGCCTGCATGCAGATCGAACGACCGCATGCGGGTGCCGTGCAGGTGGATGTCCAGGCGCAGTTGCTCTGGGCGCATGGCATGGCGCAAGGCGTCGCCGTAGTCGATGTGCCGCGCCTGGTACAGCTGCAGCAGGTGCTGGTCGCGCGTGCGCATCCCTGGCGCCGTCGACGCCCGCACCAGGTCCAGCAGTTCGCCCAAACGGCCATCGCGCAGCAGGGTGAGCGCGGCGGGCGTGCACACCAGCAGCTCGGAAGCGTAGACGGCGCGGCCATCGGCGCCGGCGCGCACGCAGTGCATGCCGACGGCCGCCTGCAGCGCGGCCGCCACCGCGGCCAGCAGCGGCACTTGCCCCGCATCGGTGGGCAAGTCGTCGATGCACCCGAACATCGCCATCAGGTTATCTACCGGCACCGAGGCCAGGCAGAGCACCTGCCGGGCCAACAGCACCGCGCGCTGCCAGGGCGCGCTGCCCTGGATATCGCCCAGCAAAACGGCGGCCAGGCCGCCGTGGGCATGGTCGTCGGCCCAGCGCAGCACATCGTCGGCGGGCGTGGCCACGCTGATGGCGGCGGCCGCATGCTCGAAGCTGTAGGCCGGTATCGCATCGGCCACCTGCACTGCGGCGCCCGGCAGCCAGGCGCGCTGGCGCGCAAGCGCCGCCAGCACCGCGGCACGCGCCGCCGCCGTGTCGCCCGCCACCAGCACCAGGCCGCGCGGCGCCGCCGCCGCCGCTGTGCAGACATCGCGCGGCAGCATCAGCGCATCGAAGTCGGGCAGCGCCAGCGGCAGCGGTGCGATGTCCACGCTGCTCGCGCCGGCGTGGCGTCGCGCCACAACTCGGAAGCGGCCCAGGTCTTCCCAGGGCAGGCTGACTTCGACGCGCCCGGTAGTGGTCAGCCTGGCCAGCAGCGGCGCATCGAGCAAGGCTTCGCACACCGCGGCCATGTGGGCGGGGCTCATCGTCGACGGTGACACGGGCACATCGGCACCGTCGATGCGCAGGGCGGGCGCCGCGCCGGTCTGCAGCGCGACCGCGCTGGCGCTGCGCGCGCGGGCCAGCGTGAAGAGCTGAAGCAAAAAATGACGGACGGACGTGGGTGGCACCATCGCGGCCTTCGGCGCTCGCGCAGCGAGTGCTGCGCATTTTGCGGCGCGGCTGCGGCGCTGTCGACCGGCGCCGTCGGCGTCGGCGTCGGGCGCATGAGATTGCCTCTCACGCGCCGAGGCCGGCACTTGTCGTGGTCAGTACAGCCCGCCGTTGATCGAGATCACCTGGCCCGTGATGTAGGCGGCTTCGGGGCTGGCCAGAAATCCGGCCAGCGCGGCCACTTCCTGCGGTGTGCCTGCACGCTGCACCGGCACCAGCCGCTTGATGGCGTCGGCGTCGAAAGCCTGCCCCTGGCCGGTGGCCATGAGTGATTCGATGATGTCCGGCGCGATGGCGTTGACCGTCACGCCGCGGCTGGCGACCTCGAGCGCGAGAGCCTTGGTGGCGCTGTTGAGCGCGCCCTTGGCCGCGGCGTAGTTCACCTGCCCGCGGTTGCCGGCCAGCGCGGCCACCGATGACACATTGATGATGCGGCCCCAGCGCGTGCGCAGCATGAGCAGCACCAGGGGCTGCGTGACGCGAAAAAAGCCGTGCAGCGAAACGTCGATGACGCGGTACCACTGCTCGGGCTTCATGCCCGGGAAGACGGCGTCGTCGTGCACACCGGCGTTGTTGACGATGATCTGCACCGCTCCGCCGGCCAGCATGCGCGCCACCGCCACCGCGGCGGCGGTGGCGGTGTCGTCGCTGAGGTCGAAGACGCAACCCTCGGCCGAGCCGCCGCTGGCGCGGATTTCGTCCGCCAGGGCCTGCACCGCGTCGGGCCGGCTGTTGCCGTGCAGCAGCACGTGCGCGCCCTGCGCCGCCAGGCGCCGCGCGATGGCCGAACCCAGGGCGCCACTGGCGCCAGTGACGAGGGCCCGTCGGCCCTGCAGCGGGGGCGTCATGAGCTGGGCCGGGGCACGGCGCCCAAAACCACGGTGGCGCGGCCCTCGGGCAGCAAGGTGCCGCGTTCGTCGTGCAGGCTGAAGCGGTACAGCGCCTGCCCTGCGTCGCCGGCCACGCGCGTGGCGGCCACCACCAGGGCACCGGCGACGTCGTCCAGGCGGGGAACCAGCAGGCGCACGCGCGCACGATGACCAGGAACCCGGGCACGGGTGGCGCGAACGCCGCGGCGCCCAGCGAGTCGTGCAGGGCCATGGCCTGGGCGGCATATTCGATCGCATTCACGGCCAGCAGCCGGCCCTGCGTGCGCAGCGGGTTGGCCGGGTCGCGGTGGCTCACCGCCGTGCATTCCACGCCATCGTGCGTGCTACGGCGCAGCGCGTGCAGCAGGCACATGGGGCCACTGTGCGGCAGGCGTGCGGCGATACCGGCGTGGTCGAGCAAGGGTGCGGCGGGATCCGGGCTGGGTGCCATCTGGAGCGCCATGCGGTGGCCACCAAGATGTGCAACGACATGCCGTCCTGGCCCTCGACCACGACTTCGGTCGCGGCGTCTGTGGCCAGCGCCTGCAGCAGCGGCAGGGCGCGTGCCGCCGGTATGGCGCGGCGCACGGCCTCCAGGCCGGGCCCACCAGCTTCTGCCATGCGGGCTTGCCGGCACGCAGTGCGGTCAGCGTGGTGTGCCAGGCGGCGAAGTCGGGCCAGACACCGTCGGTGGCGCTGGCCAGCACACGCCCGCCGGGCAGCACTTCAAGCAGCGGGAACTCGGTTGCCGGGATGCCCAGGTCGACCCCGGCCGTCAGCACCGTTCGGATGCTGCCCTCGCTGGCGCCGGGCTTCATCGCGACGGTGCTGCTGCGCTGGTACTTGTCGGTCGGCGGGGCCCCTTTGGCCAGCGCCTGCATGCGGTGAAAGTACAGCTCGCGGCCGTCCGGCGCCCACGACACGCCACCGAACTGCGCGCGCGTGATCTCGGGCCCGCGCTGGCGGCCGGTGGCGGTATCGATGATGCGAAGTGACGCGTCTTCCGAACCCGCCGCCGAGACACCCAGCGCCACCAGCTTGCCGTCGGGCGAGGCCGAGTAGCAATTGATGGCGTGCGGCTTGCCCGTCTTCTTCTTCAGCGTCTCGGGGTCGAACAACAGCTTGTCGCTGCCGCTGATGCCGCGCCGCATGTAGAGCTTGAACTGGTCTTCCTTGGCGCCGCGGCGCTCGAAGAAGTACAGGTCGCCGGGCAGCCGCTGCACCGCCACCATGCGTGCGGCGGCCGCGCTGTCGTACTGCTCCAGCTTCGCGCGCAGGGCATCGCGGCCGGCAATGCGCTTCAGCGTGGCATGGGCGAAGTCGCTCTGCGCCTTCATCCACGCCGCCACCGCCGGGGCCTTGGTGTCCTCGAAGTCGCGGTAGGGGTCGTCAACGCTGGTACCGAAGAAGGTCTCGGGCACGTTGCGCACCGCGGCTGTGGGCAGCTTGCCGGCCTCAGACGTCGCGGCACGGGCCAGCGGGGTTGCCAGCAAAGCCAGCGGGCCCAGCGCCGACAGGAAAGGGGTGGTGGTCAGGGCCAGGGCCTGGGCCAGTACGTCGCGGCGGGGCTTGATCATGGGGAATTCCGATCGCGGAAGGAAGACGGCAATGGCAGCCAGCGCGCCCGTGATCTGAACCGGCCCTGTCGGCCTCAGCCGCTCATGGCGGATGCACTCCAAGCCGCAGCACCACGCGTTCGCGTCGCCACATCGCCGCGATGGCGAAGAAGCCGAGCACGAAGATCAGGGCGCCCCACCACTCGGTGACGTTTTCCATGCGGCCCTTCAGCGGCTCACCGAACACGGCCGCAACGATG
>JBBRBW010000140.1:0-8257 GCA_038205425.1 Burkholderiales bacterium
GGTGCACGTGTCGCGCCTGAGCGAAGAGATCGTGCTGTGGATGAGCCAGAACTTCGGCTTCATCGACTTGGCCGACCGCTACTGCACGGGGTCATCGATCATGCCGCAGAAGCGCAACCCCGACGTGGCCGAACTGGCGCGTGGCAAGAGCGGCCGCGTGGTCGGCCATCTGATGGGCCTGCTGACCCTGATGAAGGGCCAGCCGCTGACCTACAACAAGGACAACCAGGAAGACAAGGAGCCGCTGTTCGACACCGTCGACACGCTGGCCGACACGCTGCGCATCATGGCCGAGATGGTGGGCGGCATCCGCGTCAAGAAGGACGCGATGGAACGCGCGGCGCTCAAGGGTTATGCCACCGCCACCGACCTGGCCGACTACCTGGTCAAAAAGGGCCTGCCCTTCCGCGACGCGCACGAGGCCGTGGCCCACGCCGTGAAGGTGGCACTGCAGCAAGGTGTGGACCTGGCCGAACTGCCGCTGCAAACGCTGCAGGGTTTCAACGCGGCGATCGGTGAAGACGTGTTCGCCGTGCTGACGCTGCGCGGCTCGATGGCCGCGCGCAACCTGCTGGGCGGCACGGCACCGGCGCAAGTGCTGGCGCAGGTGGCGCGGCACCGGGCGCGGTTGGCAGGCTGAACTTCAGCCTGGGCGCGGTTGGCAGGCTGAACTTCAGCCTGCGGGCGGCCCGGCTGCGCAGCATGCTGGCCACATCGAAAAACACCGCCTGTGCCGACAGGTCGGCCTCCGTCAAATCGCGTGGGCCGGATGCCGACGCGAGCGGCCAGCGCCTCCGAGCAGCAGCAGCGCGGCAGCGCTGCCCACGGGGAACAACAGCACCGACAGGCCGACCCAGGCCGCCACCGACTGCTTGAGGCGACGCGCGGCGCGACCCAGCAACCACCAGTGCAGCGCCATCGCGGCGCCAAGCGCCAGCACGGTGAGCGTCATGCGCATCGGCGCGGCCAGCGTGCGCTCGGCCAGCGGGGGCAGCAGCAGCGCGATGCAGCCCAGTGCGCCCAGCAGGGCGGCGGCAGAGCCCGCCAGGGCACGGTGGGCGGCGGCTTCGAGGCTTGCAGTCACGGCGGTTCCCCAGGATCAGGACGATGAGCCCAGTGTAGGCCGCAGCCCCAGCCCCTTCAGCGGAAACGGATGCGTGTGGCGTCGACGCTGCGGCGGTCGGCCGACAGCAGGCCCCGCACCTCGACACGCCGGCCCACGGTCAGCAGCGCTGCCGTGCCGTCTTCATAGCGCAGGTCGGCGCGGCCGGTGTTCACCGTGACACCCCGCAGCACGAAACTGACGACACCGCCGTTCACGGCGGTAATCAAGCCGTCGAGCTCGAAGCCGCGGTCGCGCACCTCGTCGTCGCTCTTGATCACCACGCGCGTGGCGCGCAACACACCGTTGCGCAGGCTGCCTTCGACCTCCACCCGCACCCCCGCCGCCAGGCCGCTGCCCGGGCTGGCGCCGCTGGCGTCGACGACACGGCCGTTGACGCTGAACGCGGCCGCCGAGGTGTAGTTCGTGATCAGCCCCTCGAGCTTGACACCGTCGGCATCGGCCCAGGGGCGCAGCGCGGTGCCGAAGGAACGCACCACCCAGCGCGGCATGGGCAGCAGTTCGGCTTCCAGGCGCAGGCGCACGAACTGCCCCACCACCAGCCCCGCTGGCACGCCGCTGGCGCCGGTATAGCTGTAGCTGGTGCTGCCCACACGCAGTGTCTGCGCCGCCGTGTTCAGCTCGGCCACCGGGCCGCGCAGGCGCAGGCCGAGGGCCAGCGCCGCCGGCTCGACGCGCGTGGCGCGGTAGCGCTGCGCGGCGGTGTCGAACACGGCGTAGACCTCCACCGGCTGGCCGCTGGCCAGGCCGGCCAAGCCGCCGTCGATGCGCTCGTCGAAGACCGTGCTGTCGTCCACCGTCACGCGCTGGCCCAGCAGCGTGAAGCTGCCCCCGGCGCGGTCCACCAGGCCGACGAGGCCCGAGAGTTCGCTCTCGAAACGGATGCGGCTGGCCGTGGCCGCGCTGCCGCTGATGGCGGTGCTGTCGATGTCCACCGTCATGCCCAGGCGCAGGTCGTCGCGCGAGCGGCGCGTGCCGTCGAGGTCTTCGACCTCGGCCGTGCTGTCTTCGAAACGCACGCCGCCGACGATGACGGAACCGAATCCGTTGATCGGCCCCGACGCGAAGCCGCCGGTACCGCCGCTGCCGACGCCGCCGCCGCAGCCGGCGACGAAGGCCGCTGCGGCCAACAGGGCCAGCACGCCGGCAAGCAGGCCCTGCAGGGCCGGGAGTCGTGACACGGCGTTTTTCATCTCATGGCTTTCGCTTGGCGCGTACATGTGCAGGCGCGCGCGGGGGCGGGGCGGGCGCCGTGGCGGCGCCCTCGTGGTAGGTGTAGAGGCCGACACGCAGGCGGCCCTGCGGTGGCGGCTGCAGCGTGGCGTCGGCCTCGACGCGGGCTTCCAGCGCCGGCACCAGCGCCTGCAGCAGCGCCTGCCACTGCACGCGCACGGCCGGGCGTACCGAGGCGATCGACGCGGCCGACAGGCCGTCGGCGAACACCGCCTGCTCGAAGTGCAGGCTGTCGTCGCCATCGATGACGTTGGCCACCGCAGCGCGCAGGTGGTCGCCGACGTTGTCGCCCAGGAAACCGAGCTGGCGCGCCAGGTCGCCCTGGGCGACGAAGGTCTCGCGGCGCAGTTGCACACGGTCGGCCGCCGCGTCCCATTGCGCCACGCCCAGGCGGCAGAGTTCGTCGAGCAGGCTGCGCGGGTGCACGTCGCGGGTCACGGACTGGGCCAGGGTCTCGAAGCTGGGCGCAGGGCCCAGCCGCGGCAGCACCACCGGCTCGCCACCGGCGCCGCGGTAGGGCGGCTGGGTGCGCCAGTGCGTGAACACCTCGCTGGCGACGGAACGTGCGCGCGGTGCCGCGGGCGCCTGCTGCGCGGCCTGCACCAGGCGTGTCACCTCGCGCCGGTTGATGCCGGTGGTGGTGCTGATGCGGCTGACCTTGCGGTGTTCGGGCAGCCCGGGGTGGGCGCGTGCGGCGGCCTGCACGAAGGCCTGCCGCAGCAACTCTTCCACCGCCGCGTAGGGCAGGCCGCGCGCCACACCCAGGCGCGCCACCGACGCCATCAGCCCGGCCAGGGCCTCGTGCAGCGCAGGCTGCTCGGGCGCCGGGCCGGGCGGTGGGAGGGCGTCTTGGGGGTCCATGCGTGCGGGTAGGGGCCGGCCGCACTGTAGCGGCCGGCCTCGAGCTCACGGTCTGGCGCTCACTTGAAGTCGATACGGCGTGCCTCGAGTCGCGTGCGGTCGGTGCTCAGCACGCCCCGCACTTCCACGCGCTTGCCATTGGCCAGCGTGGCTTCGCTGCCATCGCGCCAGTCCACCGTGCCGCCGTACCAGACGGTGACGCCGCGCAGCGCGAAGGTCTTGGCGGTGCTGTTCAGGTTGCCGAGTTCACCGCGCAGTTCCAGCGACCGCATACCGGCGTTGCGGCGCTCCTCGACTTCGACCTTGGTGGCCACGAGCACGCCGCCCGCCACCGTGCCCTCGACCTCGACTCGCGCACCGAGCGCGATGCCGGTGCTGCCGTCGGGGAAGCTGGCATTGCGGGCGTCCACCGGCAGGCCGTTGACGCTGAAGAGGGTGGTCGAAGTGAAGCTGCTGATCACGCCTTCAAGGTGTGCCTCGCCCGAACGGTCGGGCAGGCGCAGTCCGCCACGCAGCGCAGTGGCGACCCAGGCCCCGCCCACCTGCGTCGTCTGCAGCAGCACGCGCACGATCTGGCCGTTGGTCAGGCCGGGCGGCACCGTCGCTGCGGGCAGGCCGGCGTAGGAGACAAGCTGTCCGTTGACGGTGAAAGTCTTGGCCGTGGTGTCGAGGTTGGCGATCTGGCCGCGCAGCTTGTAGGCGGCGGGGCTGTCCTCGGCCTCGATGCGTGTGGCCACGACGCGGCCGTTTGCCGGGTCGAGGATGCCATAGACCTCGACCACGCGGCCGGTGGTCAGCGCCGACAGGCCGCCCGCCAGTGTCTCGTCGAACAGCGTGCTGGTGGTGACGAGCACGGTCTGGCCCAGCACCTGCACCGTGGAAGCCACGGTGTCGATGGTGCCGACCGGGCCGACGATCTCGCTGCCCAGGCGGATGCGCAACGCCAGCGCCGTGCCGTCGGCCCGGTTCACGGCGCCGGCATCGACGGCCACCACCATGCCCAGCTTGAGCGCGCTGCGGTCGCGGCTGTTGCCGTCTTCGTCGACACACTCGGCACCGCTGTCGTCGAAACGCACGCCGCCGACGATGACCGAGCCGAAGCCGGTGATGGCGCCCAGCGTGTAGGTGCTGGCGGCGGCCGGCGTGGCCGGACCGGCCGCTGTGGCGCTGCCGGCGTCGCCGCCACCGCCACCGCAGGCGGCCAGCATGGCTGCGGCGGCCAAGCCTGTGGCCGTGAACAGCGCCTGGCGCCGGGCGGGGTTGTGCAGAGTGGACGTCTCGGACATGGAAGGTCTCCCGGTGGCTGCGCCGGCCGACGGGGTCGACGCTTGGGGACAGTATAAATGTGCGTTTGGCACATTTATATGAAGAATTGTGTCCAGGCGTGCATGCCCGTGTCGTGACGCGGCGGCGTTACGCTCGTGCCGCCCTGCCCTTGCCACACATGACCCCGCGCCGCTGGATCGCCCACCTCGACATGGACGCCTTCTATGCGTCGGTGGAACTGCTGCGCTACCCCGAACTGGCCGGGCAGGCGGTGGTGATCGGCGGCGGCCGCCGCCACCAGCCGACTGTCGAACCCGACGGCCGGCGGCAGTTCGCCACCCTGGCGGGCTACACCGGCCGCGGCGTGATCACCACCGCCACCTATGCGGCGCGCGACTTCGGCGTGCATTCGGGCATGGGCCTGATGAAGGCCGCCGCGCTGGCGCCGCAGGCCGTGCTGCTGCCGGTGGACTTCGAGCAGTACCGCCACTACTCGCGCGAGTTCAAGGCCGCCGTCGCCGAAGTGGCGCCGGTGATCGAAGACCGCGGCATCGACGAGATCTACATCGACCTCACCGACCTGCCCGGCGCCCAGGACGCCGTCGGCCACGACCCGCAGGGCGGCGTGCGCGCGGTGGCGCAGGACATCCGCAACAACGTGCGCCGCCGCACCGGGCTGAGCTGCTCGATAGGCGTGACGCCGAACAAGCTGCTGGCCAAGATCGCCAGCGAACTCGACAAACCCGACGGCCTGACCCTGCTGACCCACGCCGACCTGCCCACCCGCGTGTGGCCGATGGGCGTGCGCCGCATCAACGGCATCGGCCCCAAGGCGGCGGCAAGGCTGACGGCCCTGGGCATCCAGACCATCGGCCAGCTCGCGCAGCGCGAAAAGCCCTGGCTGGTGGAGCACTTCGGCCGCAGCTACGGGCGCTGGCTGTTCGACGCCGCGCACGGCATCGACGACCGTCCGGTGGAGACGCGCGGCGAGCCGGTGTCGATGAGCCGCGAGACGACCTTCGAACGCGACCTGCACGCCGTGCGCGACCGCGAAGAGCTGACCGCCATCTTCACCCGCCTGGCCGAGCAGGTGGCCACCGATCTGCAGCGCAAGGGCTACGCCGGCCGCACCATCGGCATCAAGCTGCGCTTCGACGACTTCAAGACCGTGACGCGCGACCTCACGCTGCCGCAGGCCGTGGCCGACGCCGCGGCCATCCGCCACGCCGCCGGGCTGTGCCTGAAAAGGGTCGACCTGCGCCGCCGGCTGCGCCTGCTGGGCGTGCGTGCGGCGTCGCTGGTGCGGCTGTAGGGCCGAGGGCAGGCCCGCATCGCCCCGGCCGGCGCAGCCGCTAGCATGCGGCGCCTGAGGAGCGCGAGACCCCATGACCGTCATCACCACCATCGAAGACCTGCGCGTGCTTGCACAAAAGCGCGTGCCGCGCATGTTCTACGACTACGCCGACAGCGGCAGCTGGACCGAAGGCACCTACCGCGCCAATAGCGCCGACTTCCAGAAGATCAAGCTGCGCCAGCGCGTGGCGGTGAACATGGAAAACCGCAGCACGGCGGTGAAGATGGTGGGCGTCGACGTGAAGATGCCGGTGTGCATCGCGCCGGTGGGCCTGACCGGCATGCAGCATGCCGACGGCGAGATCCACGCCGCGCGCGCGGCGCAGAAGTTCGGCATCCCGTTCACGCTGTCGACGATGAGCATCTGCTCGATCGAGGACATTGCCGAGAACACGACCGCGCCATTCTGGTTCCAGCTCTACATGATGCGCGACCGCGACGCGATGGCCAAGATGATCGGCCGCTGCAAGGCCGCGAAATGCAGCGCGCTGGTGCTGACGCTGGACCTGCAGGTCATCGGCCAGCGCCACAAGGACCTGAAGAACAAGCTGCGCGCCTCGGTCATTCCCTCGCTGGGCAACGCGCTCAACATCCTGAGCAAGCCGCGCTGGGTGCTGGGCATGATGGGCACGCGGCGCCATACCTTCCGCAACCTCGTCGGGCACGTCAAAGGCGTCAGCGACGTGGCGTCACTGGCGGCCTGGACCAACGAGCAGTTCGACCCGCGCCTGAACTGGGACGACGTGGCCTGGGTGAAGGCGCAATGGGGCGGCAAGCTGATCCTGAAGGGCATCATGGACGTCGAGGACGCCGAACTCGCGGTGAAGAGCGGCGCCGACGCCATCGTCGTCAGCAACCACGGCGGGCGCCAGCTCGACGGCGCGCCCAGCAGCATCGAAGCGCTGCCGGCCATCGTTGCCGCGGTGGGCGACAAGCTCGAGGTCTGGATGGACGGCGGCATCCGCAGCGGCCAGGACGTGCTCAAGGCCTGGGCCCTGGGCGCACGCGGCACGATGATCGGCCGCGCCATGGTCTACGGCCTGGGCGCGATGGGCGAGGCCGGCGTCACCAAGGCGCTGCAGATCCTGCACAAGGAACTCGACGTCACGATGGCCTTCTGCGGCCACACCGACATCCGCAACGTCGACCGCCGCATCCTGCTGCCCGGCACCTACCCGACCGCCTGACGCGCACCAGCCGACCAGGCGGCGCCCCCACCAAGCCACCCGCGCGGATCCGGCTCCGCCGGTCCGTTGCGGGGCCTCCCCCCCGGGGGGTAGCGAGCGCCAGCGAGCTGGGGGGCCTCAACGGACCCCGAGCTTGAA
This sequence comes from Burkholderiales bacterium, assembly GCA_038205425.1. Lineage (GTDB taxonomy): Bacteria > Pseudomonadota > Gammaproteobacteria > Burkholderiales > Burkholderiaceae_C > Rubrivivax. Next base: position 7,162 of record JBBRBW010000140.1, read on the forward strand.
GGCAATCATCGCCCGCAGCTTGTTCGGCAGCACCGGCTTGATGAGCAGGTGGTAGTCGTGCGTGACGGCCTCGTCCTCGTGGCCGCCTATGGTGCTGCCGGTGATGATGATGGCGGGCAGCTTGCGTTCGGGCCAGCGTGCGCGCATGGCCACCAGCGCCTCGATGCCGGTGCGGCCCTCGGGCAGGCGGTAGTCGACGAGTTGCAGGTCGGGCGCCTCGATGCCCGGGGTGGCGAGCCAGGCTTCCAGCGCCGCGATGGTGTCGAAGGCGATGACGCGCGCGCCCCAGGCCTGCAGCAGCACCACCAGGCCTTCGCGCACCGCCGCCTCGTCTTCGACGACGATGATGAAGCGGCCCTGCAGCGTCAGGCCGATGGGCAGCTTGACGCTGCCGGGCGTGGTCTCCACGCTGCGCGGGGCCTTGCCCACCGGCAAATCCAGGCTGAACACGGTGCCGTGACCGATGCGTGAGCGCACGCTGATCGGCGCTTCCAGCAGCGTGGCCAGGCGCTTGACGATGGCCAGCCCCAGGCCCAGGCCCTTGCGCTGGTGGGCTTCCAGCGGCCGGTTGCCCTGGACCTGGAAAAACTCGTCCCAGATGCGCGGCAGGCTGGCCTCGGCGATGCCGATGCCGCTGTCCCACACCTGCAGCAGCAGCTGCGGGCCGGCGGCAGCACTGCGCAGGCGGCAGCTGACGAGCACGCCGCCGTCGTCGGTGTAGCGGATGGCGTTGCTGACGAGGTTGCGCAGCACACGTTCGAGCAGCACGGGGTCGGCATGTGCGACTTGAGCCTCACCACGAAAACTGAGCATCAGGCCCTTCTCGAAGGCCACCGGCTCGAAGTGCAGGCGCAGGCGCTGGAAAAGTTCGCGCATGCGCACTGGCGCCGGGTTGACATCGACGCCGCCGGTGTCGATGCGGGTGATGTCGAGCAGCTCGCCGAACAGGCCTTCCAGCGCATCGACACTTTCGTTGATGCTGTCCACCAGGCTGGCCACCTCGGGGTCGTGGCTGCGCTGGCGCAGGGCCTCGGCAAACAGGCCCATGGCGTGCAGCGGCTGGCGCAGGTCGTGGCTGGCTGCGGCGAAAAACTGG
>JBBRBW010000141.1:0-8026 GCA_038205425.1 Burkholderiales bacterium
AATCCTCGGCAATTTCGTGCGCACTGATCGCATCGAGGACGAACGGTCGTTCGAGTATAATGACGAGACCGCGATCAACGGCCCGATCCGTCAGACCGTGCTGCCGGGCAACCTGCTGACCGATAATGCCAACGTCACCGATATCAGGACCGAAACCTGGCGCACCCGCCTCGACCAGGCGATCCTGCGCCGCGGTGTCCAGTGCGACGCCGTGGACCAGCACGGTGTCGGGCCCCACGCAGCCGGCCCGATCCAGCACGTGGAACTCCATCAGGCTCGCGGCACCGGTGCCTTCGGCGACGTGGATGACCCAAGGCGAACCCGCGGGCGGCGCAAGACCGGCGGTCAACGTCGGGCCGTAGCGCAGCGCGACTGGGGGACGACCGCGCCCGCCGACGGATTCGGGCCACGGTAGCAGCCCGGCAAGCACCGGCGAGTGCGCCCAGCCGCCCGGTCCCGGCACCGCGACCGGGAAGTCGGCGCATTCGAAGTCGGCCTGCCAGGGATCGTGATGCATGACGGCCGTCGTGCCGGCGAACAGGTTCTTGAGCGCCCCTTGCCAGGCCCTGATGGAGCGCGGCAGCCTGCGGTACTGCATGAAGGCGGGCGACTCCTGCAAGGGCGCAAGTGCCGCGATCCACTCGTAGCTGTTGCGATAGGTGCCGTTCGCGGCGGGCAGCGCCAACCCGTTCAGGTGCAGATGATCGTGGGCGTTGACCAAGGCCGGATAGATGACGAAGCGCTCGCCGCGATCGCCGGTTCGCGTCGCGCCGGGAATCGTGAACGGCGCGCCGTGTTCCGCGCAGGCGAGCGCGCGCGGCGTGATCCAGCGGCCCGCAACGGCCTGGCGGGTCGAAGGTCTGCTCATGATCGCGTTCACCCTCGACCATGAACTCACGCTGACCCCGCGGGGTCTTTCCAGACCAGGTTGCAGACACAGCGCTGGCAGGTGGCATCGGCTCGCACGTCGAGTCGGCCGCGCCACGCCAGCGCGGCGGGGCCGTTGAGGATTGCGTCGAACGCGTTCGCGGCATCCGTGTCGCCGAGCCGGGCATAGGGCCGGTGAAAGAAGCAGGGACGCACGGTGCCGTCGGTCTCGACCACCATCGACAGCCAAGGCGCGTTGCAGTCGACGCCGGGGAACGGCGCCTCGCCGAGAGTGGCCCGAAAGTACTGCAGCAGGCGTCGGCGCAACTTGTCCGGCCGTTCGGCGATGTACCCGGTGGCGAAGGCTTCGGCGTGGTGCCCCTCGAGCGCCGCGATCTCCGCGGCCAGCGTCGGCAGTTGCTCGGAAGTCGGCAACAACTCGCTCAATCGCCCCGTCGCGGCGGTCGCGGCGGTCGCGGTGCGTTCGAATGCCTCGGTGTGGGTGTCCACCGCGAGAAAGCTGAGGCCATCGAGCCCGATCGATCGAGCCGCGTCCACGGTCGCGACCAGATGCTCGCAGTTGGCCCGCTGCACCGTGCAGCGCGCCTTGATCGGCAGCGCCCGTCCCGCTCGCCTTCGGATCTCGCCCACGCCTTCGGCAAGGCGCTCGAAGGCACGCGGCACGCCGCGGATGGCGTCATGCAGCAGTGCCGGCCCGTCCAGGCTGACGATGATCTCATCGGCGAACCTGACCAGCGCCTCGGCCTGGTGGGCGACCAGCAGCCCTGAGCTGAGCACCGTCACCGCGAGCCCGGCCCCACGCAGCAGCGCCAGCAACTCAGGGAAGCCCGAATGCATCAAGGGCTCGCCGCCGGTCAGCACGACGCGTTCGACGCCCAAGCTGCGCAACTCGGGAAGCCACGCGCGAACGCGTTCGATGGGAACCTCACGGTGGCTGCGCGTCTTCCAGATGTCGCACATGGCGCAGCGGCAGTTGCAGTCGCTGTGCGCGTGCAGGATGACGATCGGCAGGCGGTCGACCCGCTGTTGCAAGTCGACGGCTCCGGCGCTCAGGCCGGCTGGCAAGGCAGCCCACATGTTGCCGTGGATCCGAACCGTGCGGCCGGTGGTCATGCCTTCTTGAGCACCATCAGGAAGTGGTCGCCGGCATCACGGAACAAGGGCAATGCCCCCAATCGGTGGTCCAGTCCTTCCAGCGCACTGCCCAGCCTGGGCCAGCGCTGCCAGTGGTCGATCAGGTACGGTGGCGGCACGAAGAGACTCAGGCCGCGATAGGTCTCGAGCTCAAACTCATTCTCGAAGGCCTGGCAGAACTCGCGCGGCGTGAAGTACTCGGCCCAGAGCGTGTGCCGGTTCAGGTTGATCGACACCGGGCCGCGTGCGAATCGCAGCCGCGCGCGGGCGTGATTGCCGCGCAGCGCGTAATAGGCGTACTCCCAAGGGCAGACGCGTCCGATCACCGAGGCGATGATGCGGCCGTCCGGCTTCAGCAGCCGGGCACAGTCGCGAGCGACCTTGCGCAGGTCCGAGACGCAGTTCAGAGGTCCGAGGTTTGAGTAGATGCCGTCGAAGGGTTCACCGTCCAGTCGATCCAGTTCCTGGATGCCCAGCGCGGCAACCGATACGCGATGCGACAGCTCGGCCTGCTGGGCGCGCTCGCGTGTGCGCTCGACCATGTTGGGCGACCAGTCGGTGGCCACGACCTCGTGCCCGAGCCCGGCCAGATGGACGGCGTCGAGGCCCGTGCCGCAGCCCAGGTCGAGCAGCCTGGCGCCAGGTGCAAAGGTGCGCCCCAGCGTGGACCACATGGTTGCGCGCATCTTCTGGATCAACGCGTTGTTGCCGCGCGGTCCGTCGTAGTCTGCCGCCACGCTGTCGAATGCCTTGCGCGTGTCGGCGAAGCGCGCGTCGGCGTCCGCCGGGTTGCCCGGCCGGCTCATGTGTCGGCCCCCCTTGAGCCGGCCGCCGATACCTGCGGCGGCGCATCGCCATGTCGATTCACCACAGTGCCGGCAACGTGCATCGGGATGACGGCGGCCCGCGGCGCCGCCCGCTGCGGTTGCCGGTAGCGAACCTCGAGCCGATCGATCTCCTGCCACTCGTCGTCCACGATGCGTTGCAGTTCGCGCACGGACAGGCCGACGCGCCAGTCACCGGGCACCAGCGGCGTTCCGGGGTGCGCCTTGTGGCGCGCGAAATCGAGGTCGTGGTGCAGGACCTGGTGCAGCCGGCGGTAGAAAGGCGACTGGTAGGCGCCGCGGAACATCATCGCCAGATCGGCGCTGTCGACCCAGTTGAACTGCGCCTCCATCTGGTCGCGCACCATGGCGTGGAATCGTGTGCCCGGCAAGGGGTAGCTGACCGAGACGCCGATCTCGTCGGGCATGGCGGCTCTGACCATCGCTACCGTGAGATGGATGTCTTCGTAAGTCTCGCCGGGGTACCCGAACTGAAGGAAGAAGCCGACGCGGATACCCGCCTGCCCGAGGCGCCGCCTGGCGGCCAGGATGTCCTCGACCTGGGTGTCCTTGGTCATCGCGTCAAGGACCTTCTGGCTCCCACTCTCGGCGCCCAGCCACACCTCGACGCAGCCGGCGGCGGCCAGCGCCGCTACGGCGGCCGGCGTCATTAGGTCGGCGCGCGACTGGATCATGAACGGGATCGCACCGTCCAGCGAAATCAGCTCGCGCGCGAACTCGCCGATCCAGCCCGGTTTGAGACCGAAGATGTCGTCGGCAAACCAGATGTGGTCCGGGCTCATCGTGCGCTTGATCGAGGCCATCTCGCGGGCGACTGCCGCCGCCGACCGCACCGCGTATTCCTGGCCCCAGACCGGCTTGGCGCACCAGTTGCACCGGTAGGGGCAGCCGCGCGTACTGGCCATGTTGAGGCTGAAGAAGCCGTGCTCGCCGGCCCACGCCGCGCGGTAGCTTTCCACATCCACGAGATCCCAGGCCGGTTCGGGGAGGAGATCCAGATGCCGCTCGTTGCGGCGCTTCGCCGTGCAAACCACGCCCTCGGTGCTGGCGTAGGCCACGCCGCTGGGCAGGACTCGCTGCAGTGCGAGGGTCTGGGGCGACTGGCCGGATGTCGCCTCGAGCAGCAGGCCTGCGACCTCGACCACGGTGTGATCGGCTTCGCCCAAGAGCGCGAGGTCGGCCCCGCCTTCGAGGTAGGCGCCAGGGTGGTCGGACACGTCGGGGCCGGCAACCACCACGCGCGCGTCCGACGCACGCGCGATCGCGATCATGCGCAAGGCTTCCTCGCGCATGCGCGTGAGGCACATCTTGCTCAGGAAGTTGAAGCTGTCTTCGTACAGGACCACCAGGCGCGGCCGGTGTTGCCGTACCGCTTGCTCGAACGCTTCGGCGCCCGAGGCCAGCATGGCATCGAACAGCGCAACCCGATGGCCGGCCCGACGCAACATCGACACCGCGTAGAGCGTCGCCAGCGGCGGATAGGGCCGCATCTTCGCCGCCTGTTTCGGATCGAGCCGCAGGAAGTAAGAGTGCGCAACAAGTACTTCTGTCATTGCGTCCGGTGCCGATCCTGTCGCTGCGCACACTTCAAGGCCTCGCCCCCGCAGGCGGGGATGCGCGTTACCGGGCCCGCGTGGGCAGGCTGCCGGCTCGGCGGGAGTATCGCCGACGGCCCGGAGCGCCTCAAGTCACATCGCGTTGGTCTCGCACGGCTTCTCGCCGGGCATCGGCCCGCAGGCCTTATGCTGAAAGTCAAAGAACCAAGGCGATGCACGTCGTACACGTCAATTATGCTTACGCGCCTGGGACGGCTGTGCAAGACGTGGTGCAGGCTCATCGCACGCTGCACCGCCTGGCCGCCGCACAGGCCAGCATCTCGGATGTAGCGTCGACGGTGCTGCAGCGGTTCAGCGCTGATGCGCGGTTCGAGGTCGACGGCGTGCGCTATGTGCTCTTCAGGGCACGGACGCGCACTGCCACCGCCAGCATCTGGAGCCTGCATACGAGGCTGCACCGCGAGGCATCGCGGATCGCACCCGACATCCTGCATGTCCACGGGCTGCTGTTTCCGGTGCAGGTGATGTTGCTGCGTCGCGCGACGGGTGGATCCGTGCCCGTCGTCGTCCAGCACCATGGGGGCATGCCCCACCGCGGTTGGCACGGTGGTCTCCAGCGGCTGCTGGCACGCTGCGCCGACGGCTTCCTGTTCAACGGGGCCGGCAATGCGCAGCCGTGGCTGCAGGCGGGTGTGATCGGCGCCGCCTCCCGCGTCTACGAGTTGCCCGAAGCATCCAGCGACTTCACGCCCGGCGAACGGGGCGCCGCGCGGCGCGCCCTCGGTCTCGGTGACGAACCTCTGGTCCTGTGGGTGGCTCGGCTCAACGAAGGCAAGGACCCCCTGACGGCACTGGGCGGGTTCGAGGTGGCGGCGCGGGCCATTCCCCACGCGCGCCTCGTCATGATCTATCGCGAGAGCCCGCTGCGCGCGCAGGTCGACGCCTGGATCGCCCGGCGGCCGGCACTGGCGCAGAGGGTCCTCCTGCTCGGCCCGGTCGACCACGAGCGGCTCGCGGCGTGGTTCCGCAGCGCGGACGCCTTCATCGCGGCGAGCCGGCAAGAGGGCTCCAACTATGCCCTCATCGAGAGCCAGGCCTGCGGCACGCCGGCGGTCTGTACCGACATCGCGCCACATCGCTTCATTGCGGGGGCATCGGGCCAGACGCGCTTTTTCCCCATTGGCGACACGATGGCGTGCGGTGAGGCCCTTGTCGACTTGCTCCGGCGCCCAGACGCTGCTGCACGAAGCACCATACGGCAGGACTTCGAAAGGCGGCTGAGCTGGGCCGCCACTGCGGCGCAGAGTCTTCGCAATTACAACCAGGTGATGGCGCAGTCGCCGATGTCACACCACGGCGGTTAGAGGACCAGGCTGAGAATTGCGCCCAGCAACTCGACGCGGTAGCGCTTCGGGCCGGCGTCGAGACGGATCCGGTTGGTGACCCCGGTGCTCGCCTCGAGCCCGTCTGTTTGCCCGTCGGCGACGCGGGTTCGCTCGAGCCGATTGAAGAACCGGATAAGGGCATGCCGTGAAAAGGAAACAGCGGACCCGCGTCGAGGACCGATCTGCCGCGGCGTGCTCGTCGAAGAGGAAGGCGCCCCCTGCCTGGCCAACGCTGATGCCGACTCGGACGGCACCGAGACGCTCAGGCCGTTGCAGGCGGCAGCCTGCACTTGCCGCATCGCCGTTGGCGCGCGGGCCGGAAACCGGGTGTTCACGGTGCAGGGCACCCTGCCGCGCGCAGCGATACGCACGGGCGCCGACGGGCTGGCGAAACCGTGCCGCTACGTCACATGACCGGCCCTGGCCGGTGAGCGCGTGCCGTGCAACGCGGCTGGCAGGGTCGTGCTCAGGCTGAACACGGCCCTGGAACACCGGCGCCACCGACACCGTGATGTCGCCGCTGGACTTCACGAACGCTTGAGCGCCGTCAGCATCGGGCTTGGGCCTGCACTGGCGTAAGACCGCTTCGAGGCTGTTGACCGCCGCGAGCAAGTCCCTGGTCTGGGTCGACACCGGGTGCTGACGCGCTGGAAGAGCGGTCGCAGGCGTAGCAGTTCGCCGGTCACGATGAGTCACGCGCAGCAAGGCCTGGCAGGGGCGAGTTCCGCCAAGACGTCGACCATGAACATCGGTGGCGCCACCTGTCGCGTCGGATCGATGGGCCGTGTTGACCGCAGCACGAGGGCGTCGGACGACCCGCTTTGAAACCCGACGTCTGCCGTGCTGGGGCTGGATCACGTGAGACGTCAAGAGCCTCGATCTCCAGCATTGGCGAGCGCTTGCGGAGCGTAGTGAGACGCCGTGAAGCCCACCTGGGGCTGGTCGATCATGAGGAGCGTGTCAGAACCCCTCCTCGACCAGCTCCGCCGCGCGGATCAGCGCCCGCGCCTTGTGCTCGGTCTCGCGCCATTCCATCTCGGGCACGCTGTCGGCCACCACGCCGGCCGCCGCCTGCACGTAGAGCGTCTGGTCCTTGATGATGCCGGTGCGGATGGCGATGGCCACGTCCATGTCGCCGGCGAAGCTCAGGTAGCCACAGGCCCCGCCGTAGAGGCCGCGCTTCACCGGTTCCAACTCGTCGATGATCTCCATCGCGCGGATCTTCGGCGCGCCGGTCAGCGTGCCGGCGGGGAAGGTGGCGCGCAGCACGTCGAGGCTGGTCATGCCGTCTTTGAGCAGGCCTTCGACGTTGCTGACGATGTGCATCACGTGCGAATAGCGCTCCACCGTGAAGGCATCGGTCACCTTCACGCTGCCGGTCTTGGCGATGCGGCCGATGTCGTTGCGTGCCAGGTCGATCAGCATCACGTGTTCGGCGCGCTCCTTCGGTTCGGCCTTCAGCTCGGCTTCGAGCGCCTTGTCGAGCTCGGGCGTGGCGCCGCGCGGGCGCGTGCCGGCGAGCGGGCGGATCGTGACCTTGTCGCCCTCGGGCGTGTGCTCCTGGCGCACCAGGATCTCGGGCGAGGCGCCGACGATCTGGAACTCGCCCATGTCGTAGAAGTACATGTACGGCGACGGGTTCAGCGCGCGCAGCGCCCGGTACAGGCTGAGCGGGCTCTCGGTGTAGCGCTTCTTCAGGCGCTGGCCGACCTGCACCTGCATCATGTCGCCGGCGGCGATGTATTCCTTCGCCTTGAGCACGGCCGCGATGTAGTCGGGCTCGTCGAACTCGCGCACCACGGCGTGTGCGACGCCACGCTTCACGGCGGGCGCGGTGACGCTGTGCAGCAGCTTGTCGCCCAGATCGGCGAGACGGCGCTTCGCGCTCGGGTAGGCCTCGGGCTGGCCCGGGTCGGCGTAGACGATGAGGTAGAGCCGGCCCGACAGGTTGTCGATCACCGCCAGCTCTTCGCATTGCAGCAGCAGGATGTCGGGCGTGCCGATCTCGTCCGGCCGGCCGGCCCCCGATCGCGCCAGCTTGGGCTCGATGAAACGCACCGCGTCGTAGCCGAAGTAGCCGGCCAGCCCGCCGCAAAAGCGCGGCATGCCCGGGCTCAGCGCCACCTTGAAGCGCGCCTGGTACTGCGCGATGAAGTCGAGCGGGTTGCCGGCGTGGGTTTCGACCACCTGCCCGTTCGTCACGACCTCCGAGTGAAAG
>JBBRBW010000142.1:0-7886 GCA_038205425.1 Burkholderiales bacterium
CGCTGCAGCTGGCCGTGCCGCCCGACCGCGCCGTCGACCCGAACCAGATGTACCTGGCGGCATTCAACGGCATCTTTCCGAACTACACGCTGGCGGTGGCTGTCACTTGCCTGTTCGTGGTGGTGTCGCAGCTGAAGATCAACGTCACCAACGCCTATGCCGGCAGCCTGGCCTGGAGCAACTTCTTCGCGCGGCTCACCCACAGCCACCCGGGGCGGGTGGTGTGGATGGTGTTCAACACGCTCATCGCCCTGGTGCTGATGGAGCTGGAAGTGTTCCAGGCCATCGGCGGCGTGCTGGGCCTGTACAGCAACATCGCCATCAGCTGGATCATGGCGGTGGTGGCCGACCTGGTGGTCAACAAGCCCCTCGGTCTTTCGCCCAGAGGCATCGAGTTCAAGCGTGCCCACCTCTACGACATCAACCCGGTCGGCGTGGGCGCGATGGGCGCGGCGTCGGTGCTGTCGATGGCGGCCTACCTGGGCGCCTTCGGGCCGCTGGCGCAGGCCTTCTCGGCCGTCATCGCCATGGCCGTGGCCTTCGTCACCGCACCGCTGATCGCCTGGGCGACGCAGGGGCGCTACTACATCGCGCGCAGCGCCACGGCGACGGGCGACGACGCCGGCGCCTACCTCGGCGCCAGCGCGGGGCTGAAGGCGCTGCGCCGCTGCGTCATCTGCGAGCGTGCCTACGAAGGCGAGGACATGGCCGCCTGCCCGGCCTACGGCGGGCCCATCTGCAGCCTGTGCTGTTCACTCGACGCCCGCTGCCACGACCTGTGCAAGCCGGCCGCCGCGCGCGCGCCCGAACAGCTCACGGCGCTGCTGCGCCGCCTCACGCCGCGCGCCTGGTGGCCGCAGCTCGACACTGGCCTGGGCCGCTACCTGCTGCTGATGGGCTGCGTGGCGCCCGCGCTCGCGGGGCTGCTCTACCTGCTGTACGACGTCGAACTGCGCCAGCTGGGTGATAGCGCGGCGCTGCTGGCGCCCGCGCTGCGCACCGGCTTCATCAAGGCCTATTGCGCGCTGCTGCTGCTGGGCGGCGTCATCGGCTGGTGGCTGGTGCTGACGCAGATCAGCCGCCGCGTGGCGCAGGAAGAGAGCAACCGCCAGACCGAGGCCCTGGTGCACGAGATCGAATCGCACCGTCGCACCGACGAGGAACTGCAGCGCGCCAAACACGCTGCCGAAGCCGCGCGGCGTTCGGCCGAGGCCGCCAACCAGGCCAAGACGCGCTACATCTCGGCCATCAGCCACGAGCTGCGCACGCCGCTGAACAGCATCCTGGGCTATGCCCAGCTGCTCGACGAAGACCCCTCGCTGCCGGTGCACCGCAAACAGGCGGTGGGCGTGATACGCCGCGGTGGTGAGCACCTGCTCGGGCTTATCGAAGGCACGCTGGACATCGCGCGCATCGAAGGCGGCAAGCTCACACTCGACCCCAAGCCGATGCGGCTGCGCCAGGCGCTGAAGCAGATCGTGCAGCTGTTCGAGCTGCAGGCCTGCGCCAAGGGCCTGCACTTCGAACACGACATCAACGCCGCGCCCGAACTCGTGCGCGCCGACGAACGCCGGCTGACGCAGATTCTCATCAACGTGCTGGGCAACGCGGTGAAGTTCACGCAGGCCGGGCGCGTAGTCTTCCGCGCCGCGCACGTGCGCGACATGGCGGTATTCGAGATCGAGGACACCGGCCCCGGCATCGCCGCAGCCGACCTCGAGCGCATCTTCGAGCCCTTCTCGCGCGGCGCGCATGCGGCCGCTTCGGCCACCGGCGCGGACGCAGGGGGTGCCGCCGCCGGCGGCACGGGGCTGGGCCTGACCATCGCCAAGATGCTGACCGACCTGATGGGCGGCGAGATGACGGTCAACACCCGCCTCGGCCAGGGCACGGTGTTCCGCGTGCGGCTCTTCCTGCCGGCGCTGCAGGGCGTGCGCGTGCCGCTGCCGGCGCCGCCGCGTGGGGGTTACGCCGGGCCGCGGCGGCGCGTGCTGGTGGTCGACAACGAAGAGGTCGACCGCACGCTGCTCGCCCGCCGCTTGCAGGCGTTGGGCTTCGACGTGCTCGAGGCCGGCTCGGGCCACGCCGCGCTGGCGCTGCTGCAGGAGGCGCGCGCGCTGGGGCAGGCCGCGCTGTCGGCCGACGGCGAAGGCGTGGCAAGGCCGGCGCAGCCTGTCGACGCCATCCTGATGGACCTGGCGATGCCCGGCATCGACGGCTGGGAAACCATCCGCAGCCTGCGCGCCCAGGGCTTGAGCGCGGCGCCGGTGGCCATCGTCTCGGCCAACGCCTTCGACAAGGGGCTGGACAACGATGTCGGCATCACGGCCGCCGACTTCATCACCAAGCCGCTGCGCCTGGACGAATTGCTCGACTGGCTGGGCGCGCGGCTGGCGCTGCAGTGGCACGCCGCGGCGCCGCCCGACACGGCGGCCACAGCGCGGCCTGGCGCCGACGCGCCGCGCCCGACACGCGCCCAGCTCCAGGCGCTGCACGACATGGTGCGCCTGGGCTACCCGCGTGGCGTGCAGCGCCTGCTGGCGCAGATCGAGGCCGAACGGCCCGAGTGCGCCGACTGGCTGGCGCCGCTGCGCGCGCTGGCGCTGGCTTTCGAATTCCACCGCATGGCCCCGTTCATCGAGCGCGCCCTTGCCAGCCCCGAGGTGACCTGAATGAACGACACACTGCCCCCCGCCCTGGCGCCCACACGCGCCGCCGCCAGCCACGCGCAGGGCCTGCCCGACGCCAGCCGCAGTGCCGGCCTCGTGCTCATCGTCGACGACGTGCCCGACAACCTGGCCGTGCTGCACGACGCGCTCGACGCCGCCGGCTACACCGTGCTGGTGGCCACCGATGGCGCCAGCGCGCTGCAGCGCGCGGCGCAGGCCGACCCCGACATCGTGCTGCTCGACGCCGTGATGCCCGGCATCGACGGTTTCGAGGTTGCGCGCAGGCTCAAGGCCGGGCCCGAGACGGCGCACATTCCGATCATCTTCATGACCGGGTTGACCGAGACCGAGCACGTGCTGGCGGCCTTCGACGCCGGCGGCGTCGACTACGTGACCAAGCCGATCCGCGCGCCCGAGGTGCTGGCACGCATGGCCGCGCACATGCAGGCGGCACGCCAGGCGCGCCAGGCGCGCAACGCGCTCGACGCCTACGGCCACGCGACGATTGCGGTGCGGCTGGGGCCGGGCGGCGCGCGCCTGGTATGGCAGACGCCGCTGGCAAGGCGCTGGCTGCCGAGCTACTTCGACAGCGTCTGCGACGAGGTGCCCGCTGAACTGCTGCAGTGGCTGCAGGCCGCCGCCGCCGGCCGCGAGGTGCGGCCGCTGTCGACCACGCAGGCCGGCCCGCGCGGCGGACGCCAGCTGGTGTGCACCCTGCAGGGCAAGACCGTCGACGACGACTGGCTGGTGGTGCTGCGCGAGGTCAGCGACGCCGCCACCGTACAGGCCACGATGCTGGCCTTCGGCCTCACGCTGCGCGAGAGCGAGGTGCTGTACTGGGTGGCCAAGGGCAAGACCAACCGCGACATCGGCGACATCCTGGGCAGCAGCCCGGCCACCGTGAAGAAGCACCTCGAGCGTGTCTACGAGAAGCTGGGCGTCGAGACCCGCACCGCGGCGGCGGCGATGGCGCTGCAGCGGGTGCGCCAACTGGGGTGAATGTGGGCCCCCAAGCTCACTGCGTTCGCTACCCCCCGGGGGGGCTCTTGAAGCGGACCGGCGGAGCCGGATCCGCGCAAGGCCTTGGTAGGGCGCGCCTCGTGGGCCTCAGGCGGCCTGCTGGCCGAGCCAGATTGTTGTCACCGGCATCGGCAGGCGTTCCGGCAGACCGCTGGGCTTCAGCACCAGCAGGCGTAGCGGCTGCGCCAGCTGCGACTGCCGCGCGTGCAGGTCGGCCATCACCGTCAGCAGGGCCCCCGCCGGCAGGTCATCGGCCACCAGCAGCGTGGCGCGCCGCGGCGTGAAACGCGCCAGCGCCTGCAGGCCTTGCGGCGTGGCGATGATGGTGCCGCTGTCCCACGCGTCGGCGGGCTGGCGCTCACGCCACCACAGCGTGTCGTGCAGCTTGGCCGCCAGGCGCAAGCGCAGCCGCGCGCCCGCGCTGCGGCAGGCCTGCAGCTGCAGGCTGCCGTCGCGTTCCAGACACAGGGCGTGGGCCAGAGCTGTAGCGGCTTCCGGCTCGCCGCCGGCGAGTACCGCGACGGTGCAGCGCTGCTCGATCGCGGGCGCCGCCGCGGGCGACCAGAAGGGGCGCGTGCCGGGGCCGCTGCCGGCCAGGCACCACTGCCGCAGCGCGGCCCAGGCCGGGTGGTCCTGCGCGGGGTGGCGCAGCTGCCCGGGCGGCAGCGGCGCCGGCGGGCGCAGCGCAGCGCCGTCGAAGCGCGCCGTCAGCACCGCCGGGTCCGTCGGTGCGCAGGGGTGGCGCCGTGCACTAGCCGAACAGCGTGTCGCTCTGCGCGTGGGCGTCGCCGGCGAACAGGCGCAGCAACGGCCCGATGTCGTCGTGTTCCCAGACGCGGGCCTGGATCAGGAACTGGCGCCCGCCGATGCGCACCACGTCGCCCTGCGCCGGCGCCACTGCGTGGCCCTGCCAGAAGGCCGGCACCACCAGCCCCGAGCGGCGCAGCCAGGCCTGGTCGTCGGCGCTGAAGCTCAGGACGATGCGCAGGCCCGGCTCGTTCATGTAAATACCCCTGCCGGCGCACGGCCGCCGGTCTGCCAATGAGCTTAGCGCAAGGCGAGTGCCCGGTGGTCTTGACGCGCCACAAGGACAGGCCGCGCCGGCCTGGGCAGAATGCGCGGCCTGCATGAGGAGCACACCCGAGATGGCCGCCCTGACCTGGAACGAAGCCCTGGCGCTGCAACAGCCGCGCATGGATGACACGCACCGCGCATTCGTCGAACTGCTGAGCGGCGTCGAGCTGGCGCTCGATGGCGGCCCCGCTGCGCTGGCCCAGGCGCTGGAGCGTTTTGTCGAGCACACCGAGGCGCACTTTGCGCAGGAAGACGACTGGATGCAGCGTGTCGGCTTTGCGCCCGAAAACTGCCACAGCCTGCAGCACACGCAGGTGCTGGAACTGGTGCGCGAGGTGAGCCGGCGACTGCGCGACGAGGCCGACGTCGATGTCGTGCGCGCGCTGGTGCCGGCGCTGGCCGAGTGGTTTCCGATGCATGCGCAGAGCATGGACGCGGGCCTGGTGTACAGCATGCAGGAAGCCGGCTTCGACCCCGAGACCGGCGCCGTGCTGAAGCCTCTGGCCGCCGAGGTGCCGGCCCTGACCGGCTGCGGCAGCGGCCACTGCGGCTGATGCAGCTGACGCAGCAGCGCGTGCCGCGCCGACGCAGCGGCCCGTGAAGCTTCAGCGGCCCGACCGGCCCGCAGGCGCCAGGCTGCGCATCAGCGGCAGCACGGGCGAAGGGGGCGTCGCCGTGGGGTCGTAGGGGTGCTGCGACTGCCCCGCCACCGCGGCCAGGATCTTCAGCACGTAGAGCCGCGTCTCGGCATAGGGCGGCACACCACGGTAGCGCTCCACCGCGCGTTCGCCGGCGTTGTAGGCGGCGGCCACCAGCCGCACGTCGCCTTCGAAGTAGGCCATCAACCAGCGCAGGTAGGCCATGCCGCCGCGGATGTTCTGCGCCGCGTCGCGGATGTTGCGCACGCCGAAGCGCGCCGCGGTGTCCGGGATCAGCTGCATCAGCCCCTGCGCGTTTTTCGGCGACACCGCATTCGGGTTGAAGTTCGATTCGGTGGCCATCACCGCCAGCACGATGTGCGGCTGCAGCTGGTAGTCGGGCGCCAGCAGGTTGACAAAACGCACGATGGGCTCGGGCGCGTTCGGCGGCGGTGGCGGCAGTGGCAGGCGCACGATGGGCCGCGCCGCGGCCGTCTGCACCGGCGCGGGCGCGGCCAGCGCGTCGCCTTCGGGCGGCCGCAGGCAGGCCGGTGGTGGCCCCTGCGGGCTGCCCATGCGGGTCAGCATGTTCTGCGCCTGTGCCATGCCCTGCTCGGCCGCGGCCGCGAAGAGGTGCGCGGCCTGGGCCTCGTCGCGCGCGATGCCGCGCGAGTTCGTCAGCATCCAGGCCAGGCTGAACTGCGCTTCGGCGTCGCCGTGGCGGGCGGCGCGGCAGTAGAGCTCGGCGGCGCGCACGGGGTCGCGCGGCAGGCCGTCGCCGTGTTCGTAGGCCTGGGCTTCCAGGCGCCAGCGCTCGACCTGCGCCGGCACCACCGGCCCCCGTTCGGGCGGTGGCGTGCGCGGCGTGGGCAGATCGTCCAGCGAGGGCAGCTGTGCGTGGGCAGCGGCCGCGCACAGCAGCGCCAGCGTACAGGCGGCAAGGCGAAGCGGGCGAAGCAGGCGGAGCAGGGCAGGCATCTGGGAGCGCGGGCGCCGCGGCGGGTGCGCGGCCCGGGGAAGGGGCAGGGGGTGAGGGCAGGGGCGTGAGGGCAGAGCCCCAGTGTAGGAGCCTGGCTGTACGCCGTCCGGCGTATGGCCGCAGCCGGCCGCGGGCCCTAGCCTGCACAGCATTGCCTACCCACCCGGCCCCACAGGAGCGAGAGACCCATGACCACCACCCGCCGCCACGTCGGCAAGACCCTCATCGCCACGGCGCTGGCCGCGGCCACCCTGGGCGTCATGCCCTACGCCTTCGCGCAGGAGACCATCAAGGTCGGCGTGCTGCATTCACTCAGCGGCACCATGGCCATCAGCGAGACGGTGCTCAAGGACACCATCCTGATGGAGATCGAGGCCATCAACGCCAAGGGCGGCCTGCTGGGCAAGAAGCTCGAAGCCGTCGTCGTCGACCCGGCGTCGAACTGGCCGCTGTTCGCCGAGAAGACACGCCAGCTGATCAGCAAGGACAAGGTTGCGGTGATCTTCGGCTGCTGGACGAGTGTGTCGCGCAAGAGCGTGCTGCCGGTGGTCGAGGAACTCAACGGCCTGCTCTTCTACCCCGTGCAGTACGAGGGTGAAGAGCTCAGCAAGAACGTCTTCTACACCGGCGCGGCGCCCAACCAGCAGGCCATCCCGGCGGTGGAATACCTGATGAGCAAGGACGGCGGCAACGCCAAGCGCTGGGTGCTGCTGGGCACCGACTACGTCTACCCGCGCACCACGAACAAGATCCTGCGCGCCTTCCTGAAGAGCAAGGGCGTGGCCGAAGCCGACATCCTGGAGGAGTACACCCCCTTCGGCCATTCCGACTACCAGAGCATCATCGCCAAGATCAAGAAGTTCTCGTCCGAAGGCAAGAAGACCGCCGTCGTCTCCACCATCAACGGCGACAGCAACGTGCCCTTCTACAAGGAACTGGGCAACCAGGGCCTGAAGGCGACCGACGTGCCGGTGGTGGCCTTCAGCGTGGGTGAAGAAGAACTGCGCGGCGTCGACACCAAGCCGCTGGTGGGCCACCTGGCGGCGTGGAACTACTTCCAGTCGATCAAGAACCCCACCAACGATGCCTTCATCAAGCAGTGGAGCACCTACGCCAAGGCCAAGGGCATTGCCGGCCACAAGGACAAGGCGCTGACCAACGACCCGATGGAAGCCAGCGTCATCGGCTTCAACATGTGGGCGCAGGCGGTGACCAAGGCCAAGAGCACGGACACCGACAAGGTCATCGCCGCGATGGCCGGCCAGACCTTCACGGCGCCCAGTGGCATCGTGAGTAAGATGGACGAGAAGAACCACCACCTGCACTAGAGCGTCTTCATCGGCGAGATCAAGGCCGACGGCCAGTTCAACGTGGTGTGGAAGACCAAGGGCCCGGTGAAGGCACAGCCCTGGAGCCCCTTCATCCCCGAGAACAAGGGCAAGAAGGACCAGCCCGAGATGATGGCGAAGAAGTGAAGTCGAATGCGCCGCCTGTTCGTCTTCCTGT
>JBBRBW010000143.1:0-7631 GCA_038205425.1 Burkholderiales bacterium
GCGGCCGTGGAAGAGGCGCAGCGTGATCGGCGGCGTGCCATCGGTGCCGGGTTCGGCGAATAGCGCGGCCAGCGCGGTCTCGGCGCGGTAGAGCTCCCAGTGGCTCGTGAAGCTGCCGCCGTCCTTGTTGCTGTCGCTGTAGCCCAGCATCACGTCCTGCTCGCCGCCGCTGGTAAGCACCAGCCTGCGCACGCCGGGCAGCGCGTAGAACTCCCGCATGATGGGTTCGCTGCGTCGCAGGTCGCCGATGGTTTCGAACAGCGGCACCGTGATCAGCGCCGCGCGCGCCGGGCCGTGTGCGCAGTCCAGCGTGCCGGTCAAGAGGCCGGTCTCCTTCTGCAGCAGCAGCACCTCGAGCAGGTCGCTCACCTCCTCGGTGTGGCTGATGATGTAGTGGCGCACCGCGTCGCGGCCGTAGCGCGCAAGCGCCTCGCGTGCGGTCTCGAAGATGGCCAGCTCGTCCAGCGCCAGCTCGGAGTAGACGGCGCCGTGCACACGCAGCGGGCGGGCGTCGTTCAGCAGCGCCAGCAGGCGTTCGCGGCGCCCGGCTTCGGCCAGCGCGCTGTAGTCGGGCTCGATGCGCGCCACGCGCAGCAACTCGGCGACCACGGCCTCGTGTTTGTCGCTGCTTTGGCGCAGGTCGAGCGTGGCGAGGTGGAAGCCGAAGACCTGCACCGCGCGCAGCAGCGGCGCCAGGCGGGGGCCCACCAGCGCCTGCGCGTGGTGCGAGGCGAGCGATCGTTCGATGACGCGCAGGTCGGCCAGGAACTCGGCGGCCTCTTGGTACGGCGACTGCGGCGCCACCGCGTGGCGCAGCGCCTCGGTGCCGGTCAACCGGTGCAGCGTGGCGGCCAGGCGTGCGTACATGCCGATCAGCGCACGCCGGTAGGGTTCGTCCTGGCGGTGTTCGTTGTGGTCGGGTGAACGCCCGGCCAGCGCCAGCATGTCGGGTGTCACAGCACTGAGCGTGCCGCTGATGGACAGCTCGGCCCCCAGTTCGTGCACCTCGGTGAGGTAGAACCGCAGCGCCACCTCGGACTGGCGCTTCAGCGCATGCGAAAGCGTGTCCGCGGTGACGTTGGGGTTGCCGTCGCGGTCGCCGCCTATCCAGTGACCCATGCGCAGGAACGAGGCGATGGCGTGGCCGGGCAGGGCGCGTTCGATGTCGCGGTACAGCCGCGGAATCTGGCGCAGGAAGGTGGTGTTGTAGTAGCTGAGCGCGTTTTCCACCTCGTCGGCCACCGTCAGCTTCGCGGTGCGCAGCATGCGGGTCTGCCACAGCTGCGTGACGCGGGCGCGCATCAGCGCCTCGTTCTCGGCACGCGCCTCGGGTGTGCGCAGACCGTCGCGCGCGCCCAGCAGTTCGGCCACCGCACGCTCGGCGTCGAGGATGCTCTTGCGCTGCACCTCGGTGGGGTGGGCCGTCAGCACCGGGCTGATGTAGGCCGTGGCCAGTGTGGCGGCGATGTCGGCGGCGCGGTGGTCGGCACGCTGCAGGCGCTCGAAGCTCAGCGCCAGCGATCCTTCCTGCAGGTCGCCGGCCTGTTCGTGCACGGCGCGGCGGCGCACGTGGTGACGGTCTTCGGCGATGTTGGCCAGGTGGCTGAAGTAGCTGAAGGCGCGGATGACGGTGACGGTCTGGTCGGCCGACAGGTTTTTCAGCAGCCGGTCGAGCACCCGACCGGCGCTGGCGTCGGCCTTCAGGCGGTAGGCCACGCTGAGCTGGCGGATGCGTTCGATGAGTTCGTAGGCGGCAGTGCCTTCCTGCTCGCGAATCGTGTCGCCCAGGATGCGGCCCAGTAACCGGATATCTTCGACCAGTGGCCTGTTTTTTGCGGCCGCATCGCTTTCGGGCGCAGCCTGGCTCGTTTTGGTGCGGCGTGCCGCGCTGGTGCGGGCAGGGGGGGGGCGCAGCATGGCAGGCTCCTGTGCGTGTAACCGGGTTACCGATTGTCGCTCTGGCTGTCCGCAAGCCCCATGCCTGGCCGGCGGGTGCCGGGTGCTGGCTATCATCGCCGCATGACCCAAGCCACCGTGATCGCCACGCGCGAAAGCCGCCTTGCCCTGTGGCAGGCCGAACATGTGCGCGACACCCTCGTTGCGCGTTTCGGCCTGCAGGTCGAACTCTTGGGCATGACCACCCGCGGCGACCAGATCCTCGACCGCGCACTGTCCAAGGTGGGCGGCAAGGGCCTCTTCGTGAAGGAGCTGGAGACCGCGCTGGAAGAGGGCCGCGCCCACCTTGCCGTGCACTCGCTGAAGGACGTGCCGATGGACCTGCCGGCAGGCTTCGTGCTGGCCGCCATCTGGGAACGCGAAGACCCGCGCGACGCGTTGGTCTCGGGCAAGTACGGCAGCGTCGACGAACTGCCGCAGGGTGCCGTCGTCGGCACGAGCAGCCTGCGCCGCGCGGTGCAGTTGCTGAGCCGGCGCCCCGACCTGCAGATCGAGCCGCTGCGCGGCAACCTCGACACCCGCCTGCGCAAGCTCGATGAAGGCGGCTACGACGCCATCGTGCTGGCCGCCGCGGGGCTGAAGCGGCTGGGGCTGGCGTCGCGCATCCGCGCCACCTTCGACCCCGAAATGATGATCCCGGCGGCCGGCCAGGGCGCGCTGGGTATCGAGGTGCGCGAAGACGCCACCGAGCTGCGGGCGCTGCTCGCCAAGACGCTGCACCGGCCCACCTTCCTGTCCTGCCACGCCGAACGTGCGGTGTCGCGTTCGCTGGGCGGCAGCTGCAGCATGCCTTTGGCCGCGCACGCCGTCTGGGTCGGCGACACGCTGCGCCTGGACGCTGCGCTGGGCGACGCCAACGACCCCAAGCGTCCGTTGCTGCACACGCGTCTGACCGCTGACGTCATCGACGAGGCCGGCGCACGCGCTTTAGGCAACGCAGCCGCCGCACGGCTGCGCGAGGCAGGCGCCGGCAGCTACCTGCCGGCCGCCTGAAGCCGGCCGCAGGTCTGGCGATGCGGCTCGTCGTCACCCGTCCGGCGGCGCAGGCGGCCGACTGGGTGCAGGCGCTGCAGGCACTGGGGCAGGACGCGGCGGCGCTGCCGCTGCTGGACATCGCCCCGGTCGACAACACCGCGCCGCTGCGCGAGGCGTGGCGTGCGCTGCCCGGCGCCGCCTTCGTGATGTTCGTCAGTGCCAATGCCGTGGCGCACTTCTTCGCCCAGGAATCGGCCGGGTTGTCCTGGCCGCCCGGCCTGCGTGCGGGCTGCACCGGGCCGGGTACCGCGGCGGCACTGCGCGCGGCCGGCGTGCCGGCGGCTTGTGTCGTCGAGCCGCCGCCCGGCGCAAGCTTCGATTCCGAGGCGCTGTGGGCGTTGCTGGTGCACGAAGACTGGGGCGGCCGCCGCGTGCTGGTGGTGCGCGGCGAAGAAGGCCGCGACTGGTTTGCCGACACGCTGCGCGCACGCGGCGCCACGGTGGACTTCGTTGCCGCCTACCGCCGCTGCGCACCGCAGCCCGACGCCGCCGGCCGGGCCCTGC
Organism: Burkholderiales bacterium; assembly: GCA_038205425.1. Taxonomy (GTDB): domain Bacteria; phylum Pseudomonadota; class Gammaproteobacteria; order Burkholderiales; family Burkholderiaceae_C; genus Rubrivivax. The sequence continues at coordinate 3,496 of JBBRBW010000143.1, forward strand.
TGGCCGCCGCGCTGGCCGCGCCCGCCGCGCACCTGTGGCTGTTCAGCAGCAGCGAAGGCGTGGCCCAGCTGCGCACGCTGGCGCCGGGAGCCGACTGGTCGCGCAGCGCTGCACTGGCTTCGCACCCGCGCATCGCGCAGACGGCGCGCGAGCTCGGCTTCGGGCGGGTGGTGTTGACGGCAGCCGCGCCGGCCGCGGTGGCGGCACAAGCCGCCGCATGGCCGTCGATACAATCTGACTCCCTGTGACCGACACGCCCGCGCCCCCTCCCGCCGTGCCGACCGAGGCGCCTTTGCCGGCACCCGCGCCGGCCGCGCCGCCCCCGGTGCCCGCCGGGGTCGGCCACGGCCGCTGGATCGCCGCCGGCGCCAGCGTGCTAGCTGCATTGGCCGCCGCGGCGCTGGTGCTGGCCTGGAACACCCAGCAGCGTGTGAAGTCGCTCGAGGCCGAACTCGTCAAGCGCCAGCAGGACAGCGGCAGCCAGGCCACCGAGGCACGCACGCTGGCGCGCCAGGCCGAGTTGACGTCGCGCGAGACCGCGGCCAGGCAGGCGCTGATGGAAGCGCGCATCGCCGAAACGACGATGCAGCGCACGCAGCTCGAAGAGCTGATCCAGTCGCTGTCACGTTCACGCGACGAAAACGTGCTGGCCGACGTCGAGGCCGCGATCCGAGTGGCCCTGCAGCAGGCGGCCATCACCGGCAGCGCCGAGCCGCTGGTGCTGACGTTGAAGCAGGCTGACGAGCGCCTGGCGCGCTACAACCAGCCGCGGCTGGAGCGTGTGCGCCGCGCCGTGGCGCAAGACCTCGAACGCACACGCAGCGCCGGCGTCACCGACATCACGCAGCTCACCATCCGCCTTGACGAGGTCATCCGCCAGATCGACGAACTGCCGCTGCTGTCGGCACCCGAACGGCGTGCGCCGGCGCGCGTGGCCGCCACGGCGGGCGCGGCCAGTGCCGCGTCGGCCCCGGCCACGGCGGCCAGCGCCGTGGCGCGCGGCTGGCAATGGACGGCGCAGTGGCGCGAGTTCGCGGCCGTCGTCTGGCATGAAGTCAAGGGCCTGGTGCGCGTGACGCGCATCGACAGCCCCGAGGCCATGCTGGTGGCGCCCGAGCAGGCCTTCTTCCTGCGCGAGAACCTCAAGCTGCGGCTGCTGAACGCACGCCTGGCGCTGTTGTCGCGCCAGTTCGACACCGCGCAGTCCGACCTGCGTGACGCGCAGCTTGCGCTCGACCGTTACTTCGACCGCAGCACGCGCCGCGTGGCCGCGGCCAGCGAGCTGGTGCGCACCGTCACCGCGCAGGCGCGGCTGATCACCGTGCCACGGCCCGACGCCACGCTGGCGGCTATCGCCACCGCGTCGGCGGGGCGCTGACGGCGCGCCGGGCACGAGGCGGCACCCCCGATGCGCGGCGTCATCTGGCTCGTGGGCCTGTTCGTGGTGGCCGTGGTGGCCGCAACTACGCTGGGCGCCAACGACGGCCTGGTCAGCATCTACTGGAGCGGCTGGCGCACCGACTTCTCGCTCAACCTCTTCGTGCTGGTGATGCTGGGCGCCTGCCTGGTGCTGATGGCCGCGGTGCAGGCCCTCAATTCGCTGCTGAGCCTGCCCCAGCGCGCCGGCGCCTGGCGCGCCCTGCGGCGCGAACGCGCGGCGCATGCGGCGCTGCGCGAGGCCCTCACCGAATACTTCGGCGCCCGCTACGGCCGCGCGCGCAATGCCGCGCAACGTGCGCTGCTGATCGCCGACGAGCACGAGGCGCTGCAGGCCGACGCCGAGTTTCATGTGCTGGCGCGGCTGCTGGCCGCCGGCAGCCTGCACCGCCTGCAGGACCGCCCGCGCCGCGACGAAGCCCTGGCGCAGGCGCTGAAGGTTGCGCGCGGCCCCAAGACCCTGCGCAGCAGCGTGCGCAACGCCGAGGAGGCCGTGCGCCTGCTGGCCGCCGAATGGGCGCTGGAAGACCGCGACGCGCCGCGCGCAATGGAAGCGCTGGAGGCGCTGCCGCCCGGCGCCGCGCGCCGCACTCACGCGCTGCGCCTGAAGCTGCAGGCGCTGCGCATGGCGCGCCAGCCGCTGGACGCGCTGCAGACGGCGCGCCTGTTGGCCAAGCACCAGGCCTTCTCGCCGCTGGTCGCGCAGGCCCTGCTGCGCGCACTGGCCGGCGAAACCTTGGAGGGCGCGCACGACGTGCAGCAGCTGCGCCGCCTGTGGGGCCAGTTCGACCCTGCGGACCGCCGAGACCCCGTCGTGGTGGCACGCGCGGCGTTGCGAGCCGTTCACCTGGACGCGGCAGAGGAAGCACGCCTCTGGCTCAAACCCTTCTGGGAGCGGCTGTCGGAGCTGGCTCGCGAGGACCGTGAACAGGTGGCACTGGCCCTCATCGAAGCCCGGGGCGGCATCGGCAGCGACTGGCTGCCGCGGCTGGAGGCGGCGGCCCAGGCGTACGGCCACGAAGCAGCGGTCGTCGCGGCGGTGGGCATGGTCTTCGCCGAGCGCCAGCTCTGGGGCAAGGCGCGCCTGCTGCTGGAACAGGCCGCCACCGCACCCGGTCTGCCTTCGCGCACACGGCGCGCCGCCTGGCGCCAGCTCGCGGCGCTGGCGCGCGAGGAAGGCGACGAGGCCCGTGCGCTGCGCTGCGAGCAGGCCGCCGCGGCGCTGGACTGACTCCGAGCCAGCCCGGCCGGCATGCGGGTCAAGAACCCCTGCTATACTGCAAGGCTTGATGCGGCTGTAGCTCAGCTGGATAGAGTACTTGGCTACGAACCAAGGGGTCGTGGGTTCGATTCCTGCCAGCCGCACCAGTAATGACGGGGCCTAGAAGGTGAGCGAAAGCTGACTTTCTAGGCCCTTAGTCTTTCTGGAGCCCTCAGAAAGCCTACAAAAAGCCTACAACGCTTTCGCTGGGATCTGGCAATGCGTGGGGGGAACCTCAGCACCCAGCGAGTCCTGTCGCAGTCAGCCGTCGGGACGCGGAAAACAGAACGCCGCCAGCGGCCCGTGGACCGGTGGCGGCGGTTCGACGAGCGTCGGCTTCTGGCGAGGCTCAGTGCGCCCGCACGCGCGAAAACGGCTGATCTGGCCCCGGGAACGAGGTTGCGGTGTCAGCTCCGGCCTGCTGCAGAACTTCGCCGTCGATGGCAGGCAGATTGCGACGGTCGAATCCATTTAATCGGCGCCGTCGTTAGTCGTCAAGCAATGCAGATCATCGGACTTGCTTCGACCAGATGATCGTGCGACGACGACGATGCTTGTGCCGTCCGCACTGGCTGCCTCACCTGGGGCCCACGAAGAAAAGCGGCCCCACCGCAGATGCGATGGGGCCGGAATTGCTGCGTCAGGCTGCCATGATTCTTCTGATGCTTCCAGGCCCTGGGTGCCAGTCTCGTCCTTGTCGAGATCCAGTTCGGCAGCCAGTGTGCGTTGCCGCCCCAGGAGGGTGGTCAGCCGTTCCTCGTGTTCAAACGGCTTACCCAGTTCCTCGCGAAGTTCGTCCAGCCGTCGCCTTGTCGACGCGAGCTTGCGCTCGGTCTCCAGGCGCCAGTCCGGCATGGCCAGGATCGTGTCGCGCAGGGCCTGGTACAGCGCCGGCCCCGTCTGGAAGGATCGGCTGTCGTGGATGACTTCACCCTTCAGGTACAGATGCACATCGTCGAACTCGCGGCCGATGAAGACCCAGAGCTCGAAGGTGCCGACTGCACCCAGCAGTTCCTCGGTCGACCGGGCCGACACGCTCGCGCGCGCCCTCCTGATCACCGTTCGCAGGGCATCGCCCAATGCTTCCGGCCCCCGATGTGACCGTCCATGAACCGTGGCCGCCAGCTCTCCCGCCTGGAGAAGGCCGGCGGCCGCGTCGGCGTCGCGCGCCAGCGCGTTGAGCAGCTTCAGGCTGCTCTCGATGCGCATCGGCAGGTGCGCCACCTCCGACTCGTTCGCATAGCGCTGGTTGCGCCACACCATGAACAGCGACGAGTAGCGCGCGATGTCGGCATCGACGCCGGCCTTCTCGATCACCTTCGGATTGCCCGAGGCAAGCGCCTTGACCTCCGCATAGCTCAGCGTCGCGAGTTCCACGTCCTCGATGGAACGCAGGCCCTTGTCGCCGCTCATCACCTGCGCGATGAACTTCGCCTTG
>JBBRBW010000144.1:0-7332 GCA_038205425.1 Burkholderiales bacterium
GGCGCTCAAATACGGTGCGCGGTGGTCGTCATCACGCGCGCCGCACCGCGCATCAGCCAACGCACGGGCGCCGGCAGGTTGATGGCACCGGCGGCCAGCGCGTCGGCGGCGTGGCGCGCCTCGTCTTCTTTCATCGCCTGCACGATCGAGCGTGAGCGCTCGTCCTCCACCGGCAGGCGGTCGAGATGGCCGGCCAGGTGCTGCTCGACCTGGCGCTCGGTCTCGACGACGAAGCCCAGGCTGGTGCCGTCGCCGAGCCGCCCGGCCAGCAGGCCGATGCCGAAGGCGCCGGCGTACCACAGCGGGTTCAGCAGACTGGGGCGGTCGCCCAGTTCAGTCAGCCGCTGCTGCGTCCAGGCCAGGTGGTCGGTCTCCTCGCGCGCGGCGCGGTCCATCTGCTGGCGCAGTTCCTGCGTACGGGCGGTCAGCGCCTGGGCCTGGTACAGAGCCTGGGCGCAGACCTCGCCGACATGGTTCACCCGCATCAGCGCGCCCGACAGGCGCCGGGCCTCGTCGTCGAGGTTGTCGTCGGCTGCGGTAACGGCAGGCAGCGGCCGCGCGGCATGCACCGCACCGGACAGCGTGCGCAGGGCGTGGTCGAGGCTGGACAGCAGGCGGTCGGTGGTTTCCATGCGGGTCAGCATAGCGGAGCAGCCAGCGTGTGGCAGGCAGAGCAACGTTGTAGCCACACAACGGGCTGCGGCGTTTTCGCCTCCAAACGGTAGCAAGGGGTTCGGCGGTCTGGTGCAATAGAGGTTAACTTCCGCGTAGGAGGTTGGCCTGATCCGCCCCTTGCCGGGTGAGCACCTTGATCGGGACCTCTCGTTCAACTTAGGAGATAGCTGCAATGAAAAAATCCCTGCTCGCCCTGGCTGCGCTGACCGCGTTTGCCGGCGTGGCCTCGGCTCAGTCGTCGGTCACCCTGTTCGGTATCGTCGATGCGGCCGCTCGCGACACGAAGAACGGCAGCGCCGGCTCCATCAAGGCGCTCGTCAGCGGTGGTCAAGCCACCAGCCGCCTGGGCTTCCGCGGCATCGAAGACCTCGGTGGCGGCCTGCGCGCCGGCTTCTGGCTCGAAGGCCAGGTGAACACCGATACCGGCACCGGTGCCGCAACTGGCGGCGGCTTCAACTTCGCTCGCCGCGCCACGGTCAGCCTGATCGGCGGCTTCGGTGAACTGCGTCTGGGCCGCGACTTCACGGCCCACTACTCGAACATGGCGGTGGGTGATCCCTTCGGCCAAGTCGGCGTGGCCACCAGCGCGAACCTGCGCAATTCCTACCTGACTCAGGGCGGGATCGCTACCGGCACCCGCACGGACAATCAGATCATGTACTTCCTGCCCGCGATGGGCGGCCTGTACGGGCAGGTCAACGTCGGTGCTGGCGAAGGCACGGGCGACAAGTACGTCGGTGGCCGCCTCGGCTACGCCGCCGGTCCGTTGAACGTCGGCGTCGGCTACGGCAAGAGCGAGCGTAGTGTGGCCGACCTCGAATCGATGAACGTCAGCGCTTCGTTCAACATGGGCTTTGCGACGCTGATGGGCTTCTACGAGAAAAGCGAGTTCAATAACGGCGTCGGCGGGGCCGGCAACGTGAGCAACGACATCGACCTGATCAGCGTGGCGTTGAGCATGCCTCTGGGCAAGGGCACGCTGAAGGCGCAGTACACCAAGGCCGACGGCGGCAGTTCAGTCGCAACCGCCGCCAGAAACTACGACGCCACGTCGTTTGGCATCGGTTACGTCTACAACCTCTCCAAGCGCACCTCGCTGTACACGAGCTACGGCAAGATCAGCAACGAAGGCAACGCTGCGACTGGCGCAGGCACCACCGGCGGCGGCAACTACACGGCTGGTTCGGCTGGCCCGGCTGGCATGCGCCGCGGCGAGAGCTCGACCGGCTACGAGTTCGGCATCACGCACAGCTTCTGATCTGGCGGTGCCTGGCAACAGGCGCCTTGCAGCTTTCCAGTTGGCCGCCTTCGGGCGGCCAACTTTTTTGGATCATCCCGCTTGCTGGCGGCACCCTGGGCCGCTCAGCCTTCACGCATGCCCTACCTGCTTCGATGCGCGCTGCTGAGTGCGACCCTGCTGCTGTCGGCCTGCGCCGCCGTGTCCCCCACGCCGCCAACCGATGCCGGCACTGCGGCGGTGGCACACGGTGAGGGCTGGCATGCAGTAGCCCTGCCCGGCAAGGAGGCCACGCACTACAGCTGGACCCACAAGGACGGCCGCCCCGCGCTCGCCGCCGTGTCCGAAGCTTCGGCCAGCATGTACCGCCAGCACCTGCAGCGAGCGCCAGGCAGCCTTGGCGACGTCACCTTCTCGTGGTGGGTGCAGGATCTGGTCGCCGGCGGCAGCGTCGCCGACGCCGCACGGGAAGACGCACCGGCGCGCGTGATGTTTGCCTTTGGCGGCAACGTCGCCGCCCTGCCCCTGCGCACGCGCATGCTGTTCGAGCTGGCCGAGGCCCTCACCGGCGAGAAGCCTCCCTACGCCACGCTGATGTACGTCTGGGACGCGCAGGCGCCCGTCGGCAGCGTCATCGTCAACCCCCGCAGCGACCGCATTCGCAAGATCGTCGTCGACTCGGGCCCGGCCGAGCTGCGCCGCTGGCGTCAGCACAGGCGTGACCTCGCGGCCGATTTCCGGCTCGCCTTCGGCGAAGAACCGGGGGCCCTAAGCTCGATCGCGGTGATGACCGACAGCGATAACACGCGCGGCAGCGCCGCATCCTGGTACGGACCGATAGCGCTGCACTGAAGCAGTGCGCGCCGACCCGGAGCAGCGCCGCAGGACTGGGGATTCCGTGTGTGTACCCGACGCAACAACGCGCACCATCATCGCGCCGGCCAGCACCAAAATACGCCTATGGCGCCATAGGCGTATCGGAGACCGACCCTCATGAAAAAGATCTTTGCTTTCACGGCCCTCGCCAGCGCAGCGCTGGCCTGCAGCGCGCAGTCCAGCGTTACCGCCTACGGCATCCTCGATGTCGGCGTGTCCCAGGTCTCTGGCCTGAGGGGCGGCTCGGTCAAACAGCTGTCCAGCGGCATCATGGACGGCACCCGTCTCGGCTTCCGCGGCACCGAAGACCTGGGTGGCGGCTGGCGCGCGCTGTTCACGGCCGAAGCCCGCATCGAGGCCGACAACGGCACCAGCACCAACCGTCCGCAGTCGGGCTCGCAACTGCCTGATCGTGTGTCGCAGGCCGCACTGCTGGGCCTGCCCGGCGCGCTGCAGCCGGTGGTCAACGCGGTCTCGGGCAGCATCGGCAACACCGTCGGTGTGAACCTGGCCGGGGCCTTCTGGGACCGCCAGATCTATGTTGGCCTGGTGACCCCCGTGGGCGCCATCCTCGCCGGCCGCCAGTACACGCCGGCCTACGAGATCAGCGCCACCTTCGACACGCTGCAGACGCAGTCGAGTCTGGCCGCCGGTCAGGTGGGCTCGCTCCCGTCGTCGGTCGACATCCGCGTCAGCAACTCGCTGGCCTATCGCATCCAACTCGGCGGCTTCTCGGCCGCGCTGATGGCCGCCGCTGCCGAGGGCTCCGCGACCACAGGCAAGCTGCTGGGCGCCAACGCGATCTACAAGACGCCGGCCTTCTCGGTCGGCCTGGGCTACAACACACGCGAAAACGAGAAGGGCGCAAAGTCGCTCACCAGCACCGTGCTCGGCGCGACCGTGGCTCTCGGCCCGGGCTCGGTGTCGGCGCTGTTCGGCCAGGTCAAGGACGACAACCCGACCGGTTTGTCGACCATCGCGGCGACGGTGACACCGAGCGTCGGTGCTGCCACCGCGGCGCTGGTGCAGGCCGCCTACGTGAACGGCTTCAAGCAGGACGGGCGCCTGATGCACGTCGGCTACAAGCTGGTCTCGGGCGTCAATACCTTCTACGTCGCCTACAGCAAGATGGACGACAAGCGTGCCGCCAACGCCGACACCGTGTCCTACGGCGTGGCTTACTCGTACGCGCTGTCCAAGCGCACCGACATCAACGCCGTGGCCACGCGCTTCGTCAACAGCGGCCTCGGCCAGGCCGCACCGGGCGCCGCGGGCTATCTGGGTGGCGTGACGGCCAAGGCCGGCGATGATTCCACCAGCCTGGCGCTGGGCATCCGCCACCGCTTCTGACCGCTGCCGCAACAGCCCTCACACTTCAGGCCGGGTTCGTGGCTGCCTTGACGGCGGCGGCGAACCCGGCCTGAAGGTTTTCTGACTTCCCCGCTGCATGCTCGTTTTCATCCTGCGCCGGCTCGTCCAGGCGGTGATCGTGATGCTCACGGTCGCCTTCATCGCCTTCATGCTCTTCCAGTACGTCGGCGACCCCGTCACCAGCCTCCTGGGACAGGACGCAACCCAGCAACAGCGTGAAGAGCTGCGCCGCGACCTCGGCCTCGACCAGCCCTTCCCGGTTCAGTTCGCGCGCTTTGTCGGCAACGCCGTGCGCGGTGAATTCGGCTTGAGCCTGCGCCAGGGGCGCAAGGTGTCGACGCTGATCGCCGAGCGCTTTCCGGCCACACTGGAACTGGCGCTGGGTGCGGCTGTCATCGCGCTGCTGGCTGGCATTCCCCTGGGCGTCTATTCGGCGCTGCGCCGCGGCAGTTTCGGTTCGCAGCTGGTGATGACGCTGTCGCTGCTGGGGGTCTCGCTGCCCACCTTCCTGATCGGCATCCTGCTGATCCTGGTGTTTTCCGTGACGCTCGGCTGGCTGCCCAGCTTCGGCCGCGGCGACACGGTGGCCCTGGGCCGCTGGAGCACCGGCCTGCTGACGGTCGACGGCTGGGCGCACCTGGTGCTGCCGGCGATCACGCTGAGCGTGTTCCAGCTGGCGCTGATCCTGCGGCTGGTGCGGGCCGAGATGCTGGAGGTGCTGCGCACCGACTACGTGAAGTTCGCGCGCGCCCGCGGGCTGAGCAACCGCGCCGTCTATTTCGGCCACGCGCTGAAGAACACGCTGGTGCCGGTGATCACCATCACCGGCCTGCAGCTGGGTTCGCTGATCGCCTTCGCCATCATCACCGAGACGGTGTTCCAGTGGCCCGGCATGGGCTTCCTGTTCATCAACGCGGTGCAGTTCGCCGACATCCCTGTGATGGCCGCCTACCTGTGCCTGATTGCGCTGATCTTCGTCATCGTCAACCTCGTCGTCGACCTGCTGTACTTCGCCGTCGACCCGCGGCTGCGCATCGAGAAGTCGACCGCAGGACATTGAAGGGATGAGCACCCCTGCAGCCGCCCCCGGGCGCCTGGCGCGCTGGCTCGACAGCGACGTCTGGCACAGCTTTCGCCAATCGCCGATGGCCATGCTGGCGGCCGTCATCGCCGCGCTGTGCGTGTTCTGCTCGGTCTTCGCGCCCTGGGTGTCGCCGCACAACCCCTTCGACCTGGCGACGCTCAACCTGTCAGACGCGCGCTTGCCGCCGGCGTGGATGGAGGGCGGCAGCCGGACCTTCCTGCTCGGCACCGACGACCAGGGCCGCGACATCCTGTCGGCGCTGTTCTACGGCGCGCGGCTGTCGCTGGCCGTGGGGCTGGCCTCGGTGTTGCTGTCGCTGGTGGTCGGCGTCAGCCTCGGGCTGCTTTCCGGCTTCGCCGGCGGCGCGGTCGACGCCTTCATCATGCGCGTGTGCGACGTGATGCTGTCGTTCCCGTCGATCCTGGTCGCGTTGCTGATCAACGGCGTGGCGCGGGCGATGTTTCCGCAAGCACCCGAAAGCCTGGCCCTGGGCGTGCTGATCCTGGCCATCGCGCTGACCGGCTGGGTGCAGTACGCGCGCACGGTGCGCGGCAGTACGCTGGTGGAACGCCACAAGGAATACGTGCAGGCCGCGCGCGTCATCGGCGTGGCGCCGCTGCGCATCATGCTGCGCCACGTGCTGCCCAACGTGCTGGGGCCGGTGCTGGTGCTGGCCACCATTCAGGTGGCGGCAGCCATCATCACCGAGGCCACGCTGTCCTTCCTGGGCGTGGGCGTGCCGCCGACATCGCCATCGCTCGGCACGTTGATCCGCGTCGGCAACGACTTCCTGTTCTCGGGCGAGTGGTGGATCACCATCTTCCCCGGCGCGATGCTGGTGCTGATCGCGCTCAGCGTGAACCTGCTCGGCGACTGGCTGCGCGATGCGCTGAACCCGAGGCTGAGATGAACACGCCGCTGCTGGAAGTGAAGCATCTGCGCGTGGAGTTCCCCTTGCGCCGCGGCACGCTGCTGGCGCTGGACGACATCAGCTTCGACATTGCGCCCGGTGAGATCCTGGGCGTGGTGGGCGAGTCGGGCGCAGGCAAGTCGCTCACCGGCGCGGCCATCATCGGCTTGCTGGAACCGCCCGGCCGCATCGCTGGCGGCGAGATCTTGCTGGCTGGCCGGCGCATCGACAACCTGCCTTATGAGGAGATGCGCAAGATCCGCGGCCGCCAGATCGGCGCCATCTTCCAGGACCCGCTGACCTCGCTGAACCCGCTGTACACCATCGGTCGCCAGCTCACCGAGACCATCCAGACCCACCTGCCCGTGGGCGCCGAGGAAGCACACCAGCGCGCCATCCGCCTGCTGCAGGAAACCGGCATTCCGGCGGCCGAGCAGCGTTTCGACCAGTACCCGCACCAGTTCAGCGGCGGCATGCGGCAGCGCGTGGTCATCGCGCTGGCGCTGGCTGCCGAGCCGAAGCTCATCGTCGCCGACGAGCCGACCACGGCGCTGGACGTGTCGATCCAGGCGCAGATCATTTCGCTGCTCAAGCGCCTGTGCAAGGACCACGGTGCCGCGGTGATGCTGGTGACGCACGACATGGGCGTCATCGCCGAGACCTGCGACCGCGTGGCGGTGCTGTATGCGGGCCGCGTGGCCGAGATCGGGCCCGTGGGCGAAGTGATCCACCGCCCGAGCCACCCCTACACGAGCGGCCTGATGGGCTCGATCCCGGCGATGTACGAAGACCGCGAAAGGCTGCTGCAGATCGACGGCGCGATGCCGCGACTGAACGCCATCCCCCGCGGCTGCGCCTTCAACCCGCGTTGCCCGCAGGTCATGGCGCGCTGCCGCGAGGAACGCCCGGAACTGCGCGATGCCGGGGCCACTCGCGCGGCCTGCTGGCTGGTGGAAGACAAGGCGCAGCAGCCATGACCGCGCTGCTGGAAGTGCGCGACCTGGCCAAGACCTTCGACGTCTCGGCGCCGTGGCTGAACCGCGTCATCGAGCGCCAGCCGCGCCTGTACGTGCATGCGGTGGACGGTGTCAGCTTCGCCATCGAACGTGGCCGCACGCTGGCGCTGGTGGGCGCGGTTCTCGTTGCTCAATCTGCATATCAGCCCTTTTCACACCGACG
>JBBRBW010000145.1:0-7285 GCA_038205425.1 Burkholderiales bacterium
CAGGACCCGCGTGGCCAGCCGTGCCGCGAGCTGGCGGCCCGAAGGCCAGGACAGCCCGAAGATGGGCCAGCTGGCCGAAGAGATGCCCAGCCGCCCGGCCAGACCCGCCGGGTCGCTGTACTGCTGGCGGTCGCGCAGCGAGCGGATCAGCAGGTCGGCCACGCCCGCGATGGCGATGTGCTGCTGCTGCGTCTGGTAGCCGGGCATCGCGGGGCGCCTTCGGGCCGCGTGGCGGCCTGGGCAGCCAGTATGCGCCGCAGCGTGGCTCGTACTCGGTGTGCACGCGCACGGTGAACATGGGGCCGCTGTGGCCCTTGATGCAGCCGGGCAGCCCGTCCGACTTCAGCGGGCAGACGGCGCCATTCATCTCGGGCCCGATGAACTCGGCGCCGGCGGTCTGCCGATCGGCCGAACGGCGCCGCCTCGAGTCTCAGGCGCTGGCGGCGCGCCAGGCCCAGTCGGCGCCGCGCAGGCGCTGCGACAGATGGAGCGCGATGTTGCGCATCAGGCGCAGGCCCAGCGGCGGGTCGGCCGCGGCCAGCGCCGCCAGGCCCTGCTCGCTGAGGGTGTAGACACTGCAGTCGCGGTCGGCCACGGCGCCGGCGCTGCGGCCGCCGCCGTCGAGCATCGCCGTCTCGCCGAACAGCGCGCCGGGCGAGTAGCTGACGTAGCGCGGGCCGTGGTGCCGACGTGGCCCGGCGGCCACGCCAGCCTCGGGCGTCACCACGCCGGCATCACCGCCGACGATGGACACCGACCCCGCCGTCAGTACGAAGAGCCGGTCGCCGGTGTCGCCGCGGTGGAAGAGCCACGCGCCGGCGGCGAAGGACAGCGGCTGCAGGTATTCGGCCACGCGGGCCTGCTCGGCGGCGCTCAGGCCGTGCATCAGCGCACTGTCGGCCAGTGCCACGCCGGCCGCCGGCGCGCCGGGGCCGGCCTCGGCCAGCAGCTGCTGTTCGGCGGCCTCGACAGCGCGGTCGGCGTCGGGCCACCAGTCGGGGCGTTCGTGCTCGCGGAAGCAGCCATAGATGCGCAACCGCTGGCCGTGGGCGTTGTCGGCCTGCACGCCGGCCAGCAGCAGCGCCACGCCGCGCTGGCCCAGCCACTTCGACAGCTGCAGCAGCAGCACGGCGCCGGTCTCGTCGATGCCGTTGATGCGGCGAAAGTCCAGCACCAGCGTGTGGGTGTCGGCGGGCAGCGTGTCGGCTATCGCGGACAGGCGCTCGGCCGTGCCGAAGAAGAGCGAGCCTTCCAGTTCCAGCACCGTGATGCGCTGGCGCTGGCCGCGCAGCCAGGTTTCCTGCGCCGGCGCGTAGATGCGCCGCGACGGCCGCTCGGCGGCGGTGGCGCGCCCGCGCAGCAGCGAGCGGTTGAGCCCGCGCACGAAGACGCCCAGCGAAAGTACCACCCCGAGCCCGACGGCGGCGACGAAGCCGAAGGCCATGGTGACGGCGGCCACCACGGCCACCAGCACCAGGCTGTTGCGCAACTCGGCCGAGCTTTCGCCGCGGCGCAACTGGCGCAGCAGCTGGCTCGACCAGCGGTCCACCAGCGCCAATGCCAGCGCCAGCATCATGCCTGCCAGCACCGTGCGCGGCAGCGGCGCCAGCAGCGGCGCGCCCCACAGCGCCACCACCACCAGCAGCGGCGCGGCCAGCAGCGCCGGCCGGCGGCCGCGGGTGCCGCTGTTCAGCAGCGTCACCGCGCGCAGCCGCGAAAGCGCCAGCGGCATGCCGCCCCAGAGGCCGCTGGCCATGTTGGCCGCGCCCAGCGCCAGCAGTTCACGCCGGCCTTGATGACGGGTGTGCGTGAGCTGGTCGACGGCCACCGCATTGAGCAGCGTGTCCAGTGCGCTGATCAGCGCCAGCACCAGGGCGGTGGCGACCACGGCGGGCGCGTGGCGCAGCAGCAGCGAGCCTGCCGGCGCCTGCAGCAGCGGCCCCAGCGCGTCGGGCAGCAGGCGCTCCTGTGGCAGCGTGCCGACCACGGCGCCCAGCGGTGCACCGGGCAGCAGCCACAGGCACAGCGCGTAGAGCCCGCAGCCGCAGGCCAGCCCGACCAGCGGCGACGGCACCCTGGGCCAGCGCCGCGCCGCCAGCCACGCCGCCAGCGCAGTGGCCGCGCCGATGGCCAGCGTCAGCGGCTGGGTGTGCAGCAGGTCGCCCGGCGCGTGCAGCGACGGCAGCCCCAGCAGCGTCGGCAGCTGGCGCACGATGATCATCACGGCGACGCCGTTCATGAAGCCGCCGAGCACCGGCTGCGGCACGAAGAGCACCAGCCGGCCCAGGCCCAGCAGCGCCATCGCGATCTGCAGCGCGCCCATCAGCAGCACCGTGGCGGCCGTCACCGACAGCAGCGCGGCCAGGCCGGCGGTTGTGCTGGCGTCCAGCAAGGGGTCGGCCAGCAGTTGCGCCACCAGTCCGGCCAGCACCAGCGCGGTGGGGGAACTGGCGCCGAGCATCGGCAGCGCCGAGCGGCTGAACAGCGCATAGACGCTGCCACCGGCGATCACGGCGGCCAGCCCCGCGGCGATGCCCACCGGGGCAGCCTGCGCGCCCAGCGGGGCATAGGCCAGCAGCCCGAGCGTCAGCACCAGCGCCAGCGTCACCAGCGCGTTCACGCCGCCAGCCAGGGTGTCGCGCCAAAGCGGCGCCGGTGGCGTGGGGTAGGCGGCGGCTGCGGGCATGAGTGGGCCGCGAGTGTAGGGCCGGTCGACGCGACAGGCCGCGACGGAGAATGCCGGCATGAAACGACTGATCACCGCGGCCCTGCTGGCGCTCTCGACCGCACTGACGCAGGCCGCCGGCCCGCCGCTCGTGGTGGGCAGCAAGCGCTTTACCGAGAGTTATGTGCTCGGCGAACTGGTGCGCCAGACGCTGACGCAGGCCGGCGTGGCCGCCGAACACAAGCCCGGGTTGGGCAACACCGGCATCCTGGAGCAGGCGCTGGCCAGCGGTGCGGTGGACATCTACCCCGAATACACCGGTACCATCGTGCGCGAGCTGCTCAAGCGCCCGGACGCCGGCGAAGGCCCGCCGTCGCTGGAACAGCTCAACACCTGGCTCGCGCCGCGCGGGTTCAAGGCGGCGGTGCCGCTGGGCTTCAACAACACCTACGCACTGGCCGTGCGCGAAAGCGTGGCCGAGCGTCTTGGGCTGAAGACGCTGGGTGACCTGGCCCGGCTGCCCGCCGGGGCGCTGAAGGCGGGTCTGTCGCATGAATTCCAGCAGCGTGCCGACGGCTGGCCCGCGCTGCGCAAGGCCTACGGGCTGGCCCTGACGCCGGGCGCCGCGCTCGACCACGGTCTGGCCTATGCCGCGCTGGAGGCCGGGCAGGTCGACCTCATCGACGTCTACAGCACCGATGCCCAGCTCGGCCGCCGCGCCGTGCGCGTGCTGGTCGACGACCGCGGCTTCTTTCCGCGCTACGACGCCGTGCTGCTGATGCGCGCCGCGGTCGACGCCACGCCGCTGCAGCGCCTGGCCGGGCGGCTGGACGAGCCGACGATGCGCCGGCTGAACGCGCAGGTCGAGATCGACGGGCTGAGCTTCGCCGAAGTGGCGCGCCGCTTCCTGGCCACCCAAGGCGGCGCCGCGCCGGCGGACGCTGCCGCATCGGCGGTGGCTGCCGGCCGCGCCAGCTTCGCCGCGCGCCTGTTTGCGCCCGACCTCGGCCGCCTGCTGTGGCAGCACCTGGCGCTGGTCTTCGGCTCGGTGGCCGCGGCGGTGGTGGTGGGCGTGCCGCTGGGCGTGTGGGCCTGGCGCCGCCCGCAGCTGGCCGGCCTGCTGCTGGGCGGCGTGGGTGTGCTGCAGACGGTGCCCTCGCTGGCGCTGCTGGCCTTCCTGATTGCCGTGCTGGGCGTCATCGGCTTCGTGCCGGCGTTGCTGGCCCTGTTCGTCTATGCGCTGCTGCCCATCGTGCGCAACACACATGCCGGGCTGGTGGGTGTGCCGGCGGGGCTGTCGCTGGCCGGCATGGCGCTGGGTCTGACACCGCGCCAGCTCCTGCGCGAAGTGCAGCTGCCGCTGGCCGCGCCCACGCTGCTGGCAGGCGTGAAGATAGCGGCGGTGATCAACGTCGGCACGGCCACGGTGGCGGCCTTCATCGGCGCCGGCGGGCTGGGCGAACGCATCGTCGCCGGGTTGGCCGTCAATGACAGCGAACTGATGCTGGCCGGGGCTCTGCCCGCGGCGCTGCTGGCGGTGGCGGTGCAGTGGGCCTTCGACAGGCTGGAGCGGCTCGGCACACGGCCGAGGGACTGAACGCGCGGCCGCTCAGTTCGCTGGCCACCACCGGCGCCCGGCGCGGCAAGGTCGTCGAGGGTGCTGCAGACAGGGGGTGCTTCGGGAAGTCCCGTAGCGCGGCCGCGTTCCGGGCGCAGCCATCGCGTTCATCATCGCGCCCTGCAGTGGGAGGCGTGCGCCCGTCGGCACGCGTGACATGTTCGGAGGACACCATGGCCCGCGTCAGCACCTACCTGAACTTCCCGCGCCAGACGGAGGAGGCCTTCCTCTTCTACCGCTCGGTCTTCGGCGGCGACTTCAACGGCCCCCCGCACCGCTTTGCGGACATTCCGCCGGCACCCGGCCAGCCGCCGCTTGCCGAGGCCGACCGGCAGCTGGTGATGCACGTCGAGCTGCCGCTGCTGGGCGGCCACGTGCTGATGGGCACCGACGCACCCGAGTCGATGGGCTTCACCGTCACGCCCGGCAACCAGATGCACATCAACCTCGAACCGGACACCCGCGCCGAGGCCGACCGCCTCGTCAACGGCCTGTCCGTCGGTGGCACGGTCGAGATGCCGATGCAGGACATGTTCTGGGGCGCCTATTTCGGCATCTTCACCGACCGCTTCGGCGTGCGCTGGATGGTCAACTGCATGGCCGGGGGCTGACGGCCATGGCGCAGGCGCAGAGCATCACCGCTTTGGCCTCAGCTGACAGGTCGTGCCTACGGTAGTGGTCGACCCGCTGGCGCCTGGCGACTGAGCCGGCCCGGGTTTGGCGACAATCACGGGCTCAGGAGAACCCGCGCCGTGACCCACATCCTTCAGAACCTGCCCGCCGGCCAACGTGTCGGCATCGCCTTCAGCGGCGGCCTGGATACTTCCGCCGCCGTGCACTGGATGCGCGCCAAGGGCGCCATTCCCTGCGCCTACACCGCCAACCTGGGCCAGCCCGACGAGACCGACTACGACGAGATTCCGCGCAAGGCGCTGGCCTACGGCGCCGACCTTGCGCGCCTGGTCGACTGCCGCGCCCAGCTGGTGGCCGAGGGCATCGCCGCCCTCCAGTGCAGCGCCTTCCACATCAGCACCGGCGGCGCCACCTACTTCAACACCACGCCGCTGGGCCGCGCCGTCACCGGCACCGCACTCGTGGTGGCGATGCGCGAAGACGGCGTCAACATCTGGGGCGACGGCAGCACCTACAAGGGCAACGACATCGAGCGCTTCTACCGCTACGGGCTGCTCGCGAATCCCTCATTGAAGATCTACAAGCCCTGGCTCGACCAGACCTTCATCGACGAGCTCGGCGGCCGCAAGGAGATGAGCGAGTACCTGGTCGCGCACGGCTTCGACTACAAGATGAGCGTCGAGAAGGCCTACAGCACCGACAGCAACATGCTCGGCGCCACGCACGAGGCCAAGGACCTGGAGTACCTGAGCTCGGGCATGCACATCGTCAAGCCGATCATGGGCGTGGCCTTCTGGCGCGACGACGTGGAAGTGAAGCGCGAGACGGTGAGCGTGCGCTTCGAGGAAGGTGTGCCGGTGGCGCTGAACGGCAGAACCTTCGCCAGTGCAGTCGAGTTGTTCATGGAAGCCAACGCCATCGGCGGCCGCCACGGCCTGGGCATGTGCGACCAGATCGAGAACCGCATCATTGAGGCCAAGAGCCGCGGCATCTACGAAGCCCCGGGCATGGCGCTGCTGCACATCGCCTACGAACGCCTGGTCACCGGCATCCACAACGAAGACACCATCGGCCAGTACCGCGCCAACGGCCGCGTGCTGGGCAAGCTGCTGTACCAGGGCCGCTGGTTCGACCCGCAATGCCTGATGCTGCGCGAAGCCGCACAGCGCTGGGTGGCGCGCGCCATCACCGGTGAAGTGACGCTGGAACTGCGCCGCGGCAACGACTACAGCATCCTCAACACCGAAAGCGCCAACCTGACCTACGCGCCCGAGCGCCTGAGCATGGAAAAGGTGGAAGGCGCCTTCACGCCGGCCGACCGCATCGGCCAGCTGACGATGCGCAACCTGGACATCCAGGACACGCGCGCCAAGCTGGGCATCTACACCGCCACCGGTCTGCTGGGGCAGGGCTCGGACGGCTCGGTGTCGCTGCTGACCGGCCCGGACGGCGCCTGAACGAACCGGGTCCCTGCCGCGGCCGTGCCGCGGCTACATGCCGTTGAACAGGTGGGCGCAGAGCCGGCTGGCGACCAGCTTCTCGGGCCGCCCGCGCAGCGTCAGCGTGAGCTTGCCCGACTCCTCGCGCCGCGCGGTGGTGATGGCGCGCGCCTGCACCAGCGTGCCGCGGTGTACCTGCCAGAACACAGCCGGGTCGAGCGTGGCGCGCAGGCAGGCGATCAGGGGGTCGAGCCTGGCCTGGGCGCGGGCGGGCTCCAGCCCGATCAGCACCAGCTTGGAGAAAGAGCCGCGCCCATCCAGAACGGTGAGGAAGGGCGCGATGCCCAGGCACAACCCGCCGACGACGAGGAAGTGCCTGCAGCACGGACCGCCGCAGGCGCCGCAGCGGCTCAGTGCGGGCGCCGAGGCGCGCGGTCGGAGCGCTTGGCGCGGTGCTGGGGGCGGGCAGGGGTCTGGGACATGGCGACGCGACTTCAGCGCCAGCGCAGCGGCCACAAGGGCCATGCGATCGGGTGGCGCCCTGCGGCGCGCAGCGTGCCGCGGCGGGCGCCGGCTGCGCCGAGGCCGTCCTTGCTGTGCTCAGGGCGCGGTCAGCCGCGCCCGCAAGGCTTCGACACGCGAGCGGTTGGCGCCGAGGTCGCTTTCGCCCAGGCGCGAGGCCGAACGCACCTGCACCACCCCGGCGGCGGGGTCGAACCAGAACTCGACGTCGTCGGTGTACTTCATCAGCGGCGTCCTGAACTGGGCGTAGATGTAGTCGGGCCCGGCCTTCACGACCACTGCGCCGGGGGCGGTGCGCACCACCTGCAGCAGCGCGGCCATCGTGGCTGCGGCATCGCCGTCTTTGAGTGCCAGCGGGGCGATCTGCGCGGTCTGGGCCTGCGGGTGGCCAGGCCAGAGATCGCTCTG
>JBBRBW010000146.1:0-7135 GCA_038205425.1 Burkholderiales bacterium
GTTGCCCACCCCGGCCAGGCCACGAAAGCGGTCTGCCAAGTCGTCTTCGGCCAGGCGCGAGATGGTGGCGAAGTCTTGCGTGCTGGAAGACAGCGCCAGCTGCATGATGGGCTGCGCAGCGGGGTCCAGGCGCGTCAGCACAGGCTCGCGAATCTCGACTGGCAACTTGTAACGCACCGTGCCAATGGCGTTGCGCACCTCGTCGGCGGCCTCGATCATGTTCTTGTTGAAGTTGAAGATCAGCAGCAGCTGCGCGTTGCCCTCGCTGGCCGTGCTGCGCACGTCGGTGACGCCCGAGATGCCCTGCAGCGCCTTCTCGATGCGGTTGATGACCTCGCGCTCGACGGTGTCGGGGCTGGCACCCGGGTAGGGAATGGCAACGACGAGCAGCGGCTGCTCAACGTCGGGCATCTGGTTCACGCGCAGCTTGCTCAAGGCGAGCAGGCCCAGGGCCATCATGCCGATGATGATGACGATCATCGCCACCGGCCGCTTGATGCTGAATTCAGAGAGGAACATGGCGCCTCCTCACTTGGCCGCAGCGGCGGACGCCGAGGCGCTGGCCGCCTGCCCGGCGGTGGCGAGCTCGAACTTCTGGCCGTCGACCAGCGTGCTGCCCGGGCTGCGCAGCAGGCGATCGCCGGCGGTCAGGCCCGAAAGCACGGGCAGTTCGCCGCTGCGCGCGTCACGCTCGCCCAGTCTCACCGCCACCTTGGCCAGCTTGGCGCCGTTCAGGCGCCAGACGAAGGCCTGCTCGCCGGCCCGCACCACGGCGCTGCCGGGCAGCGTGAGCGCCTGCACGCCGCCGGTCTCGACGCGGCCCTCGGCGAAAAGGCCCGCCACCTTCGGCGCGGCGGCGAGGTCGTCGAAGCTCACCACCACCTCGACCTGGCGCGTGGTGGCGTTGGCTGCGGCGTCGATGCGGCGCACCTTGCCCGCGAAGTCGCCCTGCGTGAAGCCATTGACGCGGAAGCTCACCATCTGACCGACCTTCAGCTCGAGCATGCGGTCGGCCGATACGAGGCCCTCGAAACGCATGCTGCGCGGATCGATCACCTTGACCAGCTCACGGCCGACCTGCACGGTGTCGCCGACCGAGGCCTTGCGCTCGCTGACCACACCGTCGAAGGGCGCGCGCACCGAGGTGCGCGTCAGCTGCTGGCGCGCCGACACCGCACGCGAACGCGCTGCGACGAGGTCGCTTTGCGCGTTGTTGCGCCGCTGCTCGGCATCCTCCAGCGCCTGCGTCGAGGTCATGCCCTGGGCCTGCAGCGTGCGCAGGCGCTGCACCTGGCGCTCGTTCTGCTCGAAGGCCTGCGTCGAGGCGCGCACCGCCTCCTCGGCCGAGCCCAGGCTTTCGCGGATGGCAGTGTCGTCCAGGCGCATCAGCAGTTCGCCGGCACGCACGGCGTCGCCGTTCTGCTTCAGCACCTGCATCACCACCGCGGCCACCTCGGCGCGCAGGTCGGCCCGGCGCTCGGGCTGCACAGCACCGGTAATGACGGGCCCGCTGGCGAGCAGGCTGGGTTGCAGCAGCAGCAGGTCTTCCTGCGCCAGCAGTAGAGTGGTGGCAGCGGCCGCCGCCGCACTGGCGGCACTGGCGGCGCTGGCAGGGCCCTGGCCGGCGCCACCGGGCGGGCCGGACTTGCCGCAGGACGCCAGTGCCAGGGCCACGACGAGCAGGGATAAACGCATGTTCACGCAGCGTGCCGGGCACGCCGATCCGAAAAAAGTAGGCGCGAGCGTAACGCGCCGCGCCCGCCCGCCGCCAGGCGGCTGCGACGAAACGGGGCTGGCGTGGAGTGAACGGCCGACCGGGCGTGCGGGTGGTCGGCGCCCGCGCGCTCAGGAACCGTCGGCGTTGCGCCGCTTCTGCCAGGCCAGCAGTTCGCCGACGAAGCCGCGGCGGAAGCCCACCACGCACAGCACGAAGATGACACCGATGATGACGGTGACCCAGGAGCCGACGCGGTCGGCCAGGAAGTTCTGCAGTCCGATGATGGTGAAGGCGCCCAGCACCGGCCCGGCGAAGGTGCCCATGCCCCCCAGCAGCGTCATCAGCACGACCTCGCCCGACAGCGACCAGTGTGCGTCGGACAGCGTCGCGAAGCCCAGCGCAACCGTCTTCAGCGAACCGGCCAGGCCGGCCAGCGTGGTCGACAGTACGAAGGCCAGCAGCTTGTAGCGGTCGACGTCGTAGCCCAGGGAGACGGCACGCGATTCGTTCTCGCGGATCGCCTTCAGCACCTGCCCGTAGGGCGAGTGAACGATGCGGATGACGGCCAGGAACACCGCCACGAAGACGGCCAGCACGACGAAGTACATCGTGATGTCGCTCGCCAGCGGAATGAAGCCGAAGAGCGTGCCGCGCGGCACGCCCTGCAGGCCGTCTTCGCCGCCGGTGAAGGGCGCCTGCAGCCAGACGAAATACACCATCTGCGCCATTGCCAGCGTGATCATCGCGAAATAGATGCCCTGGCGGCGGATGGCGATCAGCCCTACCAGCGCACCCAGCACCGTACCTGTAAGCATGCCGGCGGCGATGCCGAGCTCGGGCGACCAGCCCGCCGAGCGCACCAGCCAGCCGGTGATGTAGGCTGCCGCGCCCAGGTAGGCCGCGTGGCCGAAGGACAGCAGCCCCGTGTAGCCCAGCAGCAGGTTGAAGGCGCAGGCGAAGATCGCAAAACACAGCGCCTTGATCATGAAGATCGGGTAGACGCCGATGAAGGGCGCCGCCACCAGCAGCGCCAGCCCCACGCCCCAGGCGATGCGCGACAGGCGCTCGATGCGGTCTTCGGTGCCGTTGGGGGTCATCACTTCTCTTTGCCGAACAGGCCGGCGGGGCGGATCACCAGCACGATGGCCATGATGACGAAGACGACGATGCTCGAGGCCTCGGGGTAGAAGACCTTGGTCAGGCCCTCGACGAGGCCGAGCGCGACGCCGGTGAGAATGGAGCCGAGGATGCTGCCCATGCCGCCGATCACCACCACGGCGAAGACGACGATGATCAGGTTGCTGCCCATCAGCGGCGTGATCTGGATGATGGGCGCGGCCAGCACGCCGGCCAGCGCGGCCAGCCCGGCGCCGGCGCCATAGGTCAGCATCACCATCATCGGCACGTTGACGCCGAAGGCCTGCACCAGCGTCGGGTTCTCGGTGCCGGCGCGCAGGTAGCTGCCCAGGCGCGTGCGCTCGATGGTCCACCAGGTGACCAAGCACACCAGCAGCGACGCGAAGACGACGAAGCCGCGGTAGTTGGGCAGCACCATGAAGCCCAGGTTGGTGGCGCCCTGCAGCAGTTCAGGCACCGGGTATTGCTGGCCCGAGACACCGAACTGGTCGCGGAACACGCCTTCGGCGATCAGGGCCAGGCCGAAGGTCAGCAGCAGGCCGTAGATCGGGTCTATCTTGTAAAGGCGCTTGAGCAGCGTGCGCTCGATGACGACGCCGAGTGCACCGACCACCAGCGGCGCCAGCAAGAGGCTCCACCAGAAACCGATGCCCGCGTATTCGGCGCCCAGCCAGGCGACGTAGGCGCCGATCATGTACAGCGCCCCGTGCGCGAAGTTGACGATGCCCAGCAGGCCGAAGATCACCGCCAGGCCCAAGCTGAGCATGGCGTAGAACGAGCCGTTCACCAGACCCAGCAAGAGCTGGCCCATGAAGGCCTGGATCGGGATGCCGAAGATGTCCATCGCGCGCGGGGTTCAGGTCAGCCGGTCACTTCCAGAGGGCGCACTTGCTTTCGGCCTTGGTCGTCCAGGCTTCTTCGCCCTTGAAGGTCTGCACCACGTTGTAGTAGTCCCAGGGCTCGACGCTCTTGTCGGGGCTCTTGACCTGCATCAGGTACATGTCGTGCACCATGCGGCCGTCGCCGCGGATGAAGCCGCCCTTGGCGAAGATGTCGTTGACCTTGGTGGCCTTCATCTTGGCCAGCACCTTGTCCGGATCGTCGCTGCCGGTGGCCTTCACCGCCTGCAGGTAGTTCAGCGCCGCCGAGTAGTCGCCGGCCTGGATGCTGGAAGGCATGCGCTTGACCTTCTCGAAGAACTTGCGGCTCCAGGCGCGCGTCTCGGCGTCGCGGTTCCAGTACCAGCTGTCCGTCAGGTACATGCCCTGTGTCGTCTTCAGGCCCAGCGAGTGGATGTCGTTGATGAAGACCAGCAGGCCGGCCAGCTTCATCGTCTTGGTGACGCCGAACTCGTTGGCCGCCTTGATCGCATTGATGGTGTCGCCACCGGCGTTGGCCAGGCCCAAGATTTGCGCCTTGCTGCCCTGCGCCTGCAGCAGGAAGGAGCTGAAGTCGCTGGCAGAGAGCGGGTGCTTGACGGCGCCGACGACGGTGCCACCCGCGGCCTTGACCACGGCCGAAGTGTCGTTCTGCAGCTGAGCGCCGAAGGCGTAGTCGGCGGTCATGAAATACCAGCTCTTGCCGCCGGCCTTCACGACCGCATTGCCGGTGCCCTTGGCCAGCGCCACGGTGTCGTAGGCCCAGTGCAGGGTGTAGGGGTTGCACTGCTCGTTGGTCAGCGCGGAACTGGCCGCACCGATGGCGATGAACAGCTTCTTCTTCTCGGCCGCGACCTTGGCCATGGCCAGCGCGGTACCCGAGTTGGTGCCACCGATGAGCATGTCCACGCCCTGCGTGTCGAACCACTCGCGGGCCTTGGCGGCGGCGACGTCGGCCTTGTTCTGGTGGTCGGCGTACATCACCTCTATCTTCTTGCCTGCGATATTGCCGCCCATGTCGGCCACCGCCATGCGGATGGCTTCGACGCCGGCCGCACCGTCGATGTCGGAGTACAGACCCGACATGTCGGTGATGATGCCGATCTTGATGACGTCGCCCGTGATCTGGGCCTGGGCGGGTGCCACGGCACCGATCATCGCGGCGCAGGCCAGCGTGCAGGCGGCAGAGAGTTTCTTCAGCTTCATCGGTTCATCTCCTGGTGTTGCGGGTGGGCGGGCGGCGGTACGGCTAGACGCCCAGGTACTCGTGCAGGCGCTCCATGCGCGAAGGCAGTTCGGCCTGCGTGAAACTCTGTATGACTTCGCCGTGCTCGACGACCAGGAAACGGTCGGCCAGCGGCGCGGCGAAGCGGAAGTTCTGCTCCACCATGACGATGGTGTAGCCCTGCTTGCGCAGCATGGTCACCATCTCGGCGAGCTTCTGCACGATGACCGGGGCCAGGCCCTCGGAGATCTCGTCGAGCAGCAGCAGCCGTGCACCGGTGCGCAGGATGCGGGCCACGGCCAGCATCTGCTGTTCACCGCCCGACAGCCGCGTGCCCTGGCTCTGCGCGCGTTCCTTCAGGTTCGGAAACATGGCGTAGATCTCGTCCAGGCTCATGCCGCCCTTGGCCAGTTCGGGCGGCAGCATCAGGTTCTCTTCCGCCGACAGGCTGCTGAAGATGCCGCGCTCTTCCGGGCAATAGCCGATGCCCATGCGCGCGATGCGGTGCGTGGGCAGGCCGATGGTCTCGGTGCCACGCACCTTGATGCTGCCCTTGCGGCTGCCGATGAGCCCCATCACGGCGCGCAGCGTGCTCGTCCGTCCGGCGCCGTTGCGGCCCAGCAGCGTCACGACCTCGCCTTCCTGAACGTCGAAGCTGATGCCGTGCAGCACGTGCGACTCGCCGTACCAGCCGTGCACGTCCTTGAGTTGCAGGAAGGGTGCAGCCATCAGTGGCCACCCTTCAGCTCGGTCTGCGCGCTGCCCATGTAGGCCTCGATCACGGCCGGGTTCTTCGACACCTGCTCGTAGGGCCCTTCGGCCAGCGTGGCGCCCCGCTGCAGCACGGTGATGGTGTCGGCGATGCTGGCCACCACGCTCATGTTGTGCTCGACCATCAGCACGGTGCGGCTGGCCGCCACCTTCTTGATGAGCTGCCGGATGCGGTCGACGTCTTCCAGGCCCATGCCCTGGGTCGGCTCGTCGAGCAGCATCAGCTGCGGGTCCATGGCCAGCGTGGTGGCGATCTCCAGCGCACGCTTGCGGCCGTAGCTCAGCTCCACGGCCGTGAGTCCGGCGTACTTCTCGAGGTCGACCTGACCCAGCAGCGCCAGCGCACGGGCGTTCAGCTCGTCGAGCGAACGCTCGGAGCGCCAGAACTGGAACGAGGTGCCCAGCTTGCGCTGCAGCGCCACGCGCACGTTCTCCAGCACCGTGAGGTGGGGAAACACCGACGAGATCTGGAACGACCGGATGATGCCGCGGCGGGCGATGTGCGCCGGTGTCTCGGCCGTGATGTCGTGGCCGTCGAACAGGATCTGGCCCGCGGTCGGCGTCAGGAATTTCGTCAGCAGGTTGAAGCAGGTCGTCTTGCCGGCGCCGTTGGGGCCGATCAGGGCGTGGATGCTGCCGCGCCTGACCTTCAAGTCGACCTTGCTCACGGCGACGAAGCCCTTGAACTCCTTGGTCAGGGCGCGGGTCTCGAGGATGATGGGGTTGTCGCTCATGCGGTGCAGGTAGGCAGCCATGGTGCGCTGCGGCGGCATCTTAAGGGCGCCACCCCTGCGTTTCCGCGCTGCACCATGCGGCTGTGCTGCTCCAAAACCCTAGCGCGCTCCCACTGCCGGCCAAGTCGCCCACGTCGGCACCGCAAACAAGCATGCACGCGTCGGACCGCGCCGCGCGCAGACAACAAAAAGCCCCCGGTTCCAAGCGGAACCGGGGGCTTGTGTGTTGGTAGGCGCGAATGGACTCGAACCATCGACCCCCACCATGTCAAGGTGGGGAATGCGGACGCTACGAGACCTTCAAGGACATCGTTCGCATAGGTAAACTGATCCAGCTACGTCCTCTAAAGTCCAGGTAACATTGCCCCACTTTTGCCCCACTTTCGTTTGGAGGACATGAGCATGGCCACCAGGATCGACACCGTGGATGCGCGCAACCGGCTAAAGCCGCGCGCCGAGCCGTACTGGACGCGCGTCAATGCCGGGTGCCAGATCGGCTTCCGGAAGATGACCACCACATCCACCGGCACATGTGCGTATTTCGGCGAACGTGACCGGTGATTTCGGGAACGTGACCGATCTGGGGCTTGGTGCTGGGTTGCGCGCTTGAGATTGTAGGAATGAGTGTGGGCGGGCTGGTTGTCGGCCTCCTTGGCGGACGTTGTCGGGCCTG
>JBBRBW010000147.1:0-6968 GCA_038205425.1 Burkholderiales bacterium
CGGCCCACGCCGGCCCGACCATCGCCTTCGGAAAGGAAGGCAGTCTGACCTTCAACTACTCGCTGCAGGCCTGGGCGCAGACCCGCGACTTCACCTCGCCTACCGACGCCGGCAAGAGCACCGACTTCTTCCTGCGCCGCAACCGCGTGACCTTCTCGGGCCAGTACAACGACCTGGTGGGTTTCTACGCCAACCTCGACGCCCCGGGCGAAAGCCGTGGCGGCCAGGACGACCGCAGCGTCTTCTTCCGCGACGGCTACATCACCATCGACTACAGCGACCCGCTGCGTTTCATCGTCGGCCGCTTCAAGAACACCTTCACGCGCGAGAACCTCGAAGCCTGCTTCGACCCGCTGACGATGGACCGCGCCGAACTCCTCGCCTACACGCCCTGGGGCGGCAGCCGCGACACCGGCGTGGCGATGTGGGGCAACTTGGCCGATGGCATGGTGAACTACCGCGTCATGATCGCCGACGGCCGCGAAGGCAACCCGGTGGTGAAGGACGGCCCGCGCCTGACCGCGCGCATCCACGTCAGCCTGCTCGACCCCGAGACCGACTACGGCTACCGGGGCACCTACCTCGGTACGAAACGGGTGTTGACCATCGGGGCGGCAGTGGACCGCCAGTCCAATGTCGCGTATGGCGACTCGATGGGCAAGACCGATCCGAAGGACTACAAGGCGTGGACGGTGGACGTGTTCTACGAACAACCCACGTCGGCTGGCACCTTCACGGCCTCGGCTGCCGTCATCAAGTACGACACTGACAAGGTGCACTTCGGCCTGTCGCCCGATGCCGATCTGCCGGCCGGCACCGACCTCAAGGGCCACTACGTCAAGTTGGGCTACATGCTGCCCGGACGCGTCGGCCCCGGCCGTCTGCAGTTCTTCGGGCGCAGCGAGAAGTCGACCTACAACCGGCCGCTGGGTTACGGCGACCAGAAGTGGAATGGCCTGGGCGCGCACTACTACATCGAAGGCCAGCAGCTCATGCTCAGCGCCGAGTTCACGCAAGTCAAGTTCGAGGTGCAGAACCCGGCCAACCCGGCGCAGCGCGACTACAAGCAGTTCACGGCCGGTCTGCAGTTCATCTTCTGAGTCGCCGGGGCTTCAGGCGCCTGTGTCGGGTCTGTCGAAGGCCATCGCGGCGGCCTGCCGCGGTGGCATGATCGACCGGCAGACTGCAGCCAGCGGGTCGCAGCAACGCAGCGCGGCCCGGCTCGGCGGGCGTCCAGAGGACGAGGCATGGGTTTTTCCAAGTTCACCACGAACGTCGGTGCGCTCGCTTCGGTGGGCGCGCCGGGCCGGCCCGCACGCTCGACGCTGACGCTGGGCCTGCTTTCCATGCTGGCGGCGGGCGCCGCGTTCGCGGTGGCGAAGGCCCAGGGGATGCTGGCAGTGTCGGTGTTGCTGGCGCTGGCACTGGCCGCCTGCGTGGCACTGCTGCTGGCCTACCGCCATGCCATCGCCTGCCTGCACGATGCCGTGCGTGCCGCGCGCGACGGCAGCCTGACGCCGTTGCCGATCCACGGCCTGCCACGACGGCTGATCGCGACGCTGGCCGACGACTACGACGCACTGGCCCGCGACCTCGGCTCGCTGTTCTCGGAAATGGAGCGCGCGCAGCTGGCCATCATCGGTGAACGCAATAGCCACGAGGCGGTGCTCCAGAGTCTGCCCGGCGCCCTACTCATCGTTGACGCCGAGCACCGCGTCACCGGCAGCAACCTGCAGGCCGAGACGCTGTTCTGCCTGGGCAGTCAGGCTCTGATGGGGCAGGACATATTCCTGCTGACCCAGATCGACGACGCCGGCCAGGCCTTGCTGCGCGATGCCTTTGCTGGCGCGCAGCCGGTGCGCAACGCGCTGCTGTGCATCAACGCCGGCGGCGATGCGCGGCACGTGTCGCTGAACCTGACCTTCTTCAAGTGGCGCAAGGACGCCACCGTCCCCTGCGCGGCCGTGATCCTGCAGGACGTGACCGAATACAAGCGCCTGGAGGAGATCACCCACCAGACCGAGAAGCTGGTGGCCATGGGGCAGTTGGCCGGCGGCGTGGCGCACGAGCTGAACACGCCGCTGGGCACGATCATGGGCTATGCGCAGCTGCTCAACGAAGGCAAGGCCAACGACGAGCGAAAGGCCGAGTACGCGCGCGTGATCCACGCCGAATCCAAGCGCTGCTCGCGCATCATCGACAACCTGCTGGCGTACGCCCGCCAGCCGGCCTGCCAGCCGCTGCATTGCGATGTCACCGCGCTCATCCGAGAGGCCTGCGACGCAGTCTCGAACTGCCAGGGACGGCGCCTGCAGGTGCCCATCGAAGTCGACCCGGCCGAGCTCATCGTGGTGCGTGGTGGCGCCGGACAGTTGGAGATAGTGCTGGTGAACCTGCTGGTCAATGCCGTGCAGGCCTGCACAGGGGGCGCGGCGCCGCGTGAGCAGGTCGGCTGCGAGCGCGACGGCGAGTTCGCCATCGTCACAGTCGTCGACAACGGCCCGGGCGTGCCAGCCGAGAACCGGCGCCGCATCTTCGACCCCTTCTTCACCACCAAGACGGGCAACGGCACGGGCCTGGGCCTGGCCATCAGCCACTCCATCACCACGCGCATGGGCGGCACGCTGCACTGCGACGCCGCGCACAGCGGCGCGCGCTTCGTGCTGACGCTGCCTTTGGCCCACTGAGCCCCGATGTCCACACCCTCCGACAAGCCCTTGGCATCACACCGACCGGTCGTGCTGGTCGTCGAGGACGACGCGGCCATGCGCCGCATGATCGCCGAGGCCCTGAGCGACATCGCTGCCGAGGTGGTGGCCCCCGACCACGCGCAGCAAGCCCTCGAACACCTCGAGCGGCACGAGGTGGCGGTGGTGCTCACCGACCTGTGCATGCCCTCGGTCAGCGGGCTGGACGTGCTGCGCTTTGCCAAGCGGTGCAGTGCGCAGACGGAGGTGGTGCTGATCACCGGGCATGCCACGCTTGAGTCGGCCATCGACGCGCTCAAGGCCGGCGCCTATGACTACCTTCGCAAACCCTTCGAACTGGATGACCTGCGCCGGGTTGTGGAGCATGCGCTGCAGCATCACCAGCTGAGTGGCGAGAACGCGCAGCTGCGCGAGAACGTGCTGGCCTATTCGTCGCTGGACGGCCTGGTCGGCAAGAGCCCGGCCATCGAGCAGGTGCGACGGCTCATCCGCGCCTCGGCCGCTTACGACTGCTGCGTGCTCATCACCGGCGAATCGGGCACCGGCAAGGAAGTCGTGGCGCACCAGATCCACCTCATGAGCCAGCGCCGCGAGGGCCGCTTCGTGGCGCTGAACTGCGCCGCCATCCCCGAAACCGTGATCGAGAGCGAGTTCTTCGGCCACCAGCGCGGAGCCTTCACGGGTGCCGATCGTGCCAAGGCCGGCTTCTTCGAGATTGCCGACAAGGGCACGCTGTTCCTGGACGAGGTCAACAACGCCTCGTCGGCATTCCAGGCGAAGCTGCTGCGCACGCTGCAGGATGGCACCTACTACCGCATGGGCGACACCACGCCGCGACTCGCCAGCGTGCGCCTGATCGCGGCCAGCAACCGACCGCTCCCGTTGCTGGTGGACGCCGGCGGCTTCCGCATGGACCTGTACTACAGGCTCAAGGTCGTCGAGATCGTGATGCCGCCGCTGCGCGAGCGCCGCAGCGACATCCCCTTGCTGGCCAACCACTTCCTGGCGCGCTACGTCACGCAACTGGGCAAACCGGTGCAGGGCCTGACGCCGCGCGCGCTGGCCGCGCTGATGCGCCACAACTGGCCCGGCAACGTGCGCGAACTGGAGAACGCCATCCAGTCGATGATCATCCTGACCGAAAGCGACTGGCTCGACGTCGACGTGCTGCCGCCGGGCCTGGCGTCCGAAGGCGATTCCCCGGTGCGCGTGATCGACGGCATGGAGCCGCAGAGCCTGGAGGAGATCGAGGCCTACTTCATCGCCAAGACGCTGCGCGAGACCAAGGGCAACCGCACCACGGCTGCCGAGATCCTGGGCATCGACAAGTCAACACTATGGCGAAAGATCAAGCGCTACGAGCTTGAGTGACGCGTGGCGGCCGGCAGCCCCTCCTGCCGACCAGCGAGGCCCTCGCGCGGTTCCCACGACAGGCAAACCGGTGGCACTCTGGGTTCGATCACCCCCGCCAAGGTCAAAACCGTCCTGGCCGGGGAACACATGGGCTGCGGCGTACGGTCACACAAGTCTAGGCACTGCAGCCGCCCCACCCTCGAGGAGGCCGCGCACCATGAACGTCCCCGCCGCGCCGCCCGGCATCGCCGCCGCCGAACGTGCGCTGATCGTGCCCGGCTTCGTCGTACCCGACACCGCCGCTGAATTCCGCCAGGTGGCAGACTGGTGTGAGGCTCACGGGGTCGCGCACGATGTCTACGGCAAGGGCGAGCTCGTCGAGGCCTTCCAAGGCAAGTTGGCCTCCTTGCTGGGCAAGCAGGCGGCCACCTTCATGCCCAGTGGCGTGATGGCGCAGCTCGCGGCCGTGCGCATCTGGACCGAGGCAGCGGGGCTGGCGCGCTTCGGCATGCACCCGACCTCGCACTTGGCCTTGCACGAGGAGGAGGCGTTTTAGGCCTTGCTGCACTGCCACGGCGTGCCGATAGGCGATCGTCGGCGGCCCATGACGGCGGCGGACCTTGCTGCCATCGTTCAGCCACTGGCCTGCTTGATTGTCGAATTGCCCATCCGCGAGGCTGGAGGCCAGTTGCCGAGCTGGGACGAGCTCGAAGTGCTGAAGTCGGCGGCCCAGTCGCGCAGCGTTGCGCTGCACATGGATGGCGCACGGCTGTGGGAGAGCGTGGCTTTCTACGGACGCCCCCATGCTGAGATTGCCGCCGGTTTCGGCTCGGTCTACGTCTCGCTCTACAAGGGCATTGGCGCCTTCGCTGGGGCCGTGCTGGCGGGCGATACCGCCTTCATCGAGCAGGCGCGTCTGTGGCGTCGTCGCATGGGCGGTACCCTGTACCACCTGAGTTCGATGGTGGCCTCAGCGGCGATGCGTTTCGACGCGCGCTTGGCCGCGATGCCGGCGCTGTACCAGCGCACCCTGGCCTCTGCCGCCGCCCTCGGCCAACGCAAAGCGCTGCGCGTCAACCCCGCGGTACCGCAAACGAACATGCTGCATCTGCACTTTGCGGGCTCCGCCGAAACCGTCATGCAGGCGCGCGATTGGGTGGCTGAAGAATCGGGCTGCTGGCTGTTCGACGACGTCCGTGCAGCCGACGTCCCAGGATGGAGCCTGACCGAGATCTATGTCGGCGACCGACTGCTGCAGACCGACGACGCGACTCTGACGCCCAGCTTTGACCACCTCTGCGCGCTGCTGCGGGCAGCGCCAGGGAGATGACGGTCAGCGAGTGTTCTCCACCCGCGCAACAGTAATTTGGAAACGCCCCGAGTCGGCGTTCTCGGTGATCTCAGGGCATTCGCGTGGGGCCGCTGTCGGGTGAGTGTGATCAGCAAATTCGATGGACCGATGATCGAGCTCGATGATGGTTCACGGAGGCTTTCGGTGGGGGCGAGGCGCCTTGAGAAAGTTCAAAAGACTAATCAGAAGCAATTTCAGTAGTTCGTCTGCCGGAGCGCATGAATCGTGCCATGCCGGCTGCTCTAACTTGTTGAATTTGCTCAGAAGACTTTGCTCACGTTCGATGATGGGAAATGACATCGGTACATCACCGAACGTGATCGCCACGGGGCTTTTCTCCATCGAGATTCATGCTCATGCTCAGCTGGAACTTGCCGCAGACGTTGGCCTTGGTCTGCGCGATCATCGCGTCGCGTGTCTACGTGACGCCGCCGAGGTCGTGATAGAACTCCACGTCAGGTCCGAAGAAGCTCGCGTATCGATCGAGCTGGTCGGGGGCGTGCCCGTGGTTAAAGGCGTCGAAGGCAGCGGTGTCGAGCGCGGCGATGGTGGCCGTAAGCTCAGCATCGGGCAGAGGGGTCGGTTCAGCCTGGGCGGCCATCGTGACGCCAGAGTGTCAATCGCCTGACCAGGCCGACGCCAGCGAGGCAGTGCCGTCCCTGTCGCGCCGCGAACCTGCCTTGCGTCAACCCGGGAAGGATGCGAAAGCGTCGATCACCGTGGCGACGTCAGCGGTCGACACGTCCATGTGCAGCACCATGCGCATGCGGGGTGTGACGCGGGCATGCACGTCGCGCGCCTTGAGCCAATCCGCGAATGCGCTGCACTTCTCCGCCGGCACCGCCGCATACAGGATGTTCGTTTGCGGCGGCGTCACGTCCCAGCCGGCCTGGGCCAGCCCGCTCGCAAGCGTGGCCGCGTTGGCGTGGTCTTCTTCCAGCCGCTTGAAGTTGTTCTCGATGGCATACAGGCCTGCGGCGGCCAGCACGCCGGATTGCCGCATTCCTCCGCCCAGCATCTTTCGCCACTTCACTGCGCGGGCGATGAAGGCTTTGCCGCCACACAGCACCGAACCCACGGGTGCGCCGAGTCCTTTGGAGAGGCAGATCGAAACGCTTTCGAAGCCGGCCACCACGTCGGCAGGCGCCATGCGCAGCTTGACGGCCGCGTTGCACACGCGCGCGCCGTCGAGATGCGTGGCGAGTCCACGCGCCTTCGCGAGATCGAGCGCGCTGCGCACATAGCTCATGGGCAGCACACGGCCGCTGATCGTGTTCTCCAGCGCGAGCAACCTGGTGCGTGCGAAGTGCTTGTCGATCGGCTTGATGGCCGCTTCGATGTCGGCGAGCGCGATGCTGCCGTCCGGCTGGTTCACGAGTGGCTGGGGCTGTATGCTGCCCAGCACCGCCGCGCCGCCGCCCTCGAAGCGATAGGCGTGCGCTTCCTGCCCCGCGATGTATTCGTCCCCGCGCTCGCAGCGGCACAACAGCGCCACCAGATTGGCCTGGGTGCCGGAAGACACGAACAGGCCCGCGTCGAAGCCGAAGCGCTCGGCC
>JBBRBW010000148.1:0-6652 GCA_038205425.1 Burkholderiales bacterium
CGTCGAAGCGCGAGAGCGCGTCGGTGAGGCCGATCATGCCGACCTGGATCAGGTCGTCGATCTCGACGTTGGCCGGCAGCTTGGCGATCATCTGGTGGGCGAGGCGGCGAACCAGCGGCTGGTACTGCTTGAGCAGGGCGCCGGCGTCGAGTTGTCCCTTGGCGGTGTACATGTTCATGCCTCTAGAGGAATGCAGGGCGGTTCTTGTTCAGGTCGGCGCCGGGCGCGTGCCACCCGGGCCCGGCACGCATCGGTGGGGCGGGCTGCGCGGCGGGCCGGCGCGCGGCGCCGGTCAGTTCGTCGAGCGCCAGCTGTTCGGCCAGCAGACGCGCCAGCGACGGGCTGGCGGGCTCGTCGCCCGCGCCGGCCGGGTCGACCAGCGCGCTGTGGCGCAGCACGGCGCCAAGGAAGTTCTCGACACAGCCGCCCAGGCTGGCCGCGATGCTGGCGGCGCGCGGCGACTGCGGTGGTGCGGCCAGCAGCAGGTCGAAGGTCATCAGCCCGCAGCGCTGCGCCAGCAGCTTGGCACTGGCATAGGCGTGCTTGATGCTCTCGGGGTGGTCGGCCCCGATCAGCAGCGGGCGCGCGGCGCGGTGCTTGAACAGGCGCGCCAGGTCGGCGGCGTCGGCGTGCAGCAGCACCACCTCGGCCTGCGGTGCGGCCAGCAGCACGGCGTCGATGAAACCGCCGGCCGAGCCGCGGGTGTCGACGTAAGCCATGGGCAGGCCGCGCGCCGGCAGATAGGACACCCGCGGCGCGATGGGCTCGACACAGGCGGCGAGTTCAACACGCGCCAGCTCGTGCGGCAGTGGCGAGCTGCTGGCAGCGTCGACCACGAGCACCTCGTGGCCCTGCGCAGCCAGCACGGCGGCCAGGCGGTCGAGCACGACGCCGGCAAAGGCCACGTGCGGGTTGGCGGCCAACGGCAGCACGCGGCGCTGGCGGCCGGCGAAGAGGCGGCGCAGCCCGTCCGCCTGGTCCAGCGGCATCGGGTCGGAAGTGGCGTAGAAGTCGCGCATCTGAGCTTGGGGCATCAGGCGTGCACGGGGGCCAGCGCGGCCTTCATGGCCGGCATGCCGGCGAAGATCAGGTTGACGTCGTTGTCGTCCAGACGCCAGGCGGCCGTGCCGCCGCCCTTCAGCGCACGCTGCACCAGCGCGTTGGCGCTCAGGCGGTGCCAGTCTTCGGGCACACGCTGGCCGTTGGCCACCGCCAGCACCTTGAGCTTGTGACGGATCATCGAGTCGAGTGCCGGGCCCAGCTTGACGGCTTCGTCGAGCTTGCTCAGCACGATGCCGCGGCAGCTGGGCGCGGCGTAGGCGGCGAGCTGGTCCTCGATGGTCTCGCCCTGCGCCGAGGCGTTGACGACGAGCAGGCGGTTGATGGCGCGGTGCGACAGCATGTCCAGCAGTTCCCGCGTGCGGGTGTCGCGCTGTGCCATGCCGGCGGTGTCGATGAGCACCATCTTCTTTGCGCTCAGCAGGTCGAGCAGGTCTTCGAGCGAGGCGCGGTCGTGCGCGGTGTGCACCGGCACGCCGAGGATGCGGCCGTAGGTGCGCAGCTGCTCGTGGGCGCCGACGCGGTAGGCGTCCAGCGTGATGAGGCCGAGGTTGGCCGCACCGTGGCGCGTGGCGAAGGCCGCCGCGAGCTTGGCCGTGCTGGTGGTCTTGCCGACACCGGTGGCGCCGATCAGCGCGTAGATGCCGCCGGACTCTTCCAGCGGCGCCTCGCGCTCGCCGGTGGGCAGGTTGCGTTCGAGGATGTGCGCGGCCCAGGTCAGCTCGTCACCCTCGGCCGGCGTGCCGTCGACCAGCTTGCGGATCAGTGCGGGCGAGAAGCCGGCGTCGAGCAGGCGCTGCGCGAGTGCGGCCTGGCGCGGGTGGCGTTGCAGCTTTTCCATGAAGGCCAGCGCGCCGAAGCGCTGCTCGATGAGGCCGCGCATGGAGCGCAACTCCGACATCATCTCGGTACGCTCGGCGCCACGCGCGGCCACGGCCTGCAGTTCGATCTGCTTGCCCTGCGCGGCCAGCGCGTCGGCGGCGGCGCTGGACGCACGCGCCACGGCAGCGGTCGGCGCGGCGTTGTGCATCGGCAGCGGCACTTCGTCGCGCAGCACCGGCACCTCGCGGCGCGTGGCATGGCGGGCGCGCGCGGCCTCGATGGTCGCGACGCTGGGCGGCAGCGGTGCCGGCACCGGCGGCGCGGCAGCGGCGACAGCGGCGCGCTCGGCCTGCATCTCGGTCTCGCGGCGCTTGAGCATGCGCTGGCGCACGTAGTCCTGGAACGACAGCGTGCTCATCTGCAGCTGCTCGATGTCGTGGGCGACGTCCTGCTCGGGCGGCGGTTCGGCGGCAGCGCGACGCGGCGCGCGGGCCTCGGGCGGCGCCTCGAAGACGGGCTCGAAGCGCGGCTCCTGGCGCTCGCGGCCGCGGGCGGCGGTCGCCACCACACGTTCGCGCGCCGGCGGCGGCGTCATGTGCTCGGCGGTCTGGCCGATGCGCTCGAGTTGCTGGATGCTCTCGGGGGCCATCGCCAGCACCTCGACGCCTTCGGCGCACGGCTTGGTCGACATCACCACGGCGTCGTCGCCGAAGGCCTGCTTGACCAGGGCCAGGGCCTCGCGCGAGGTGCGGGCCGTAAAGCGCTTCAAGTTCATGCGACCTCCCGCAGAGCCGTCTCAAGGGAGGTCAGCCCCCTCGGGGGGCAGCGGACGACAGTGAGCGTGGGGGTCATGCGTTTGCTCCGATGATCGAGCCGATACGGATCGAATGGGTGTCAGGAATCTCGCTGTGCCCCAGCACCTTCAGGCACGGTGCGGCGCGGCGCAGCAGGCGCGCCATCGGCGCGCGGATCAGGTCGGGCACCAGCAGGCAGGCCGGGACGCCCATGTCTTCCTGCTTGCGTGCGGTGTCGGCGGCGCTGCGGCTCAGGGTGTCGGCGACACCGGGGTCGAGCGCCGCGCCATGCGGGCTGGTGAGGGCCTGGGTGACCAGGCGCTCGAGCTCGGGGTCGAGCGCGATGACGTCGAGTTCCTTGATGGCGCCGTAGATCTGCTGCACGATGGCCGGCGCCAGGTGGACGCGGATGCGGCGGGCCAGCTCGCCGGGGTCGGTGACGGTGCTGGCGTGCTCGGCCAGGCATTCGACGATCGAGCGCATGTCGCGGATGTGCACACCTTCGTCCAGCAGCAGTTGGAGCACACGTTGCAGGGTGGCGATGCCGACCATCTTGGGTACCACGTCCTCGATCAGTTTGGGGGCCAGTTTGGTCACGTGTTCAACGAGTGCCTGGGTCTCTACGCGGCCGAGCAGCTTGGCGGCGTGAACCTGCATCAAGTGTGAAAGATGGGTGGCCACGACGGTCGCGCAATCAACCACCGTAAACCCCGCCATTTGGGCCATCTCCTTGTAGCGCTCTTCGATCCACACGGCGGGCAGGCCGAAGGCCGGGTCGTTGGTCTTGATGCCGGGCAATTGCTGGGTGGCGCCACCGGGATTGATGGCCAGCAACTGGCCCGGCATGGCCTCGCCCTCGCCGACCATCGCGCCGCGCAGCGTCACGCGGTACATGCTGGGCTTGAGCTCGACCAGGTTGTCGCGGATGTGCACCGGTGGCGGCAGGAAGCCGACGTCCTGCGCGAACTTCTTGCGCACACCCTTGATGCGCGTGAGCAGGTCGCCCTGGCGCGCCTTGTCGACGAGGGCGATCAAGCGGTACCCGACCTCCAGGCCCAGCGTGTCCACCGGCGTCAGGTCGTCCCAGCTGGCTTCGGCGTTGGCCGCCGGCTGGGCCTCGACGCCGGCGGTGTTGCGCTGGCCTTCTTCGGCGGCCAGTCTGCGCTTTTTCATCAGCTGCCAGCTCAAGGCGCCCAGGCCCCCGGCGACGAGCAGGAAAACGATGTGCGGCATGCCGGGCACCAGGCCGAGCAAGCCCACGATGCCGGCGGCCACGCCCAGGGCCTGCGGCGAATCGAAGACCTGGCCGCGGATCTGCGTGCCGATGTCCTGTTCCTTGCCCACGCGCGACACCACCATCGCCGATGCGACCGAGATCAGCAGCGCCGGAATCTGCGCCACCAGCGCGTCGCCGACGGCCAGCGTGACATAGCTGCTGGCGGCTTCACCGGCGCTCATGTCGTGCATCGCCAGGCCGATGATGAAACCGCCGACGATGGTGATGAAGAGGATCAGCAGGCCGGCCATCGCGTCGCCGCGCACGAACTTGCTGGCGCCGTCCATGCTGCCGAAGAAGTCGGCTTCCTCAGCTACCTCGGCGCGGCGCTGGCGCGCCATCTTCTCGTCGATCAGGCCGGCGTTGAGGTCGGCGTCGATGGCCATCTGCTTGCCGGGCATCGCATCGAGCGCAAAGCGCGCGCCGACCTCGGCGATGCGCTCCGCACCCTTGGTGACGACGACGAAGTTGATGACCACGAGGATGGCGAAGACGATCAGGCCGACGGCGAAATTGCCGCCAATGAGGAAGTGGCCGAAGGCCTCGATGACCTGCCCCGCCGCGCCCGGGCCGGTGTGGCCTTCCATCAGCACCACGCGGGTGGAGGCGACGTTCAGGCTCAGCCGCAGCAGCGTCGTCACCAGCAGCACCGTGGGCAGGGCCGCGAAGTCCAGCGGCTTGACCATCTGCGCGCTGACCATCATCACCGTCAGGGCCAGCGCGATGTTGAAGGTGAACAGCAGGTCCAGCACGAAGGCCGGCAGCGGCAGCACCATCATCGACAGCATCATCACCACGAAGGCCGGTAGCACCAGGCCCTTGACGACGGCGCTCTGCGCCGGGCCGAACCAGGTGTTCAGGCGGGTCAGGACGGCATTCAAAGTTCAGGCTCCTGGCGCAGCGGGGCGGCGCGGCCGGCCTTGCGCCTGAGCGCAGGGTCGTAGGCGGGATTCAGCGGGTCGAGGTCGGCGGGCACCTCGGGCATCGGGGCCGCTGCTGCGGCCATGCGGCCGCTGGCGGCGGCGTCGCGCAGCTGGTAGACCCAGGCCAGCACCTGGGCCACGGCGCTGAACAGGCGCGCCGGGATCTCCTGGTCGACCTCGGTATGGGCGTAGAGCGCACGCGCCAGCGGCGGCGCCTGCAGCACGGGCACCTTGGCCTCGCGCGCCAGGTCGCGGATCTTCATCGCCAGCAGGTCGGCGCCCTTGGCCACCACCTTCGGGGCGGCCATGCCTTCGGTGTACTTGAGCGCCACCGCATAGTGGGTCGGGTTCATGACCACCAGGTCGGCCTGTGGCACGGCCTGCAGCATGCGGCGGTTGGCCATCTCGCGCATCTTGGCGCGGATGCGGCCCTTGACCTCGGCATTGCCCTCGGTCTCCTTGTGTTCCTGCTTCATCTCGACCACCGACATCTTCAGCCGGCGCTGCAGCATCTGGCGCTGCAGCGGCACGTCGACCAGCGCAAACGTGGCCAGCACGCCGCACAGCAGCAGCAGACCGCCCTGCAGCAGGCTGGCACCTTCGGCCAGCGCCGCGGGCAGCGGCATGGCCAGCAGCTCGGCGTGGTGCACCCAGCCGCGCCAGAGGTAGAGCGCGCCGGCACCGCCCAGCAGCACCGCCAGGAAACAGGCCTTCAGCGTCTGCGTCATCTGGTCGATCGAGAACACCCGCTGCAGACCGGTGAGCGGATTGAACTTGTCGAACTTGGGCTCCATCGCCTTCCAGGTGAAGTTCCAGCCCCCGGAAAGCACACCACTGGCCAGCGCCACCGCCAGCATGACCGCGAACAGAGGCCCCAGCACGGCCAGCAGGCGCAGGCTCAGGTCGCCGAAGCGGTCCATCATCTGTTGCGGGTCGCCGACCATTGCGGCGTCGAAGCGCAGGCCCTCGGTCAGCATGCGGCCCAGCCACTCGTTGAGCAGCGGTGCAGTGGCCGCCAGCAGCGCCACCATGCCGCCCAGGGCGCCGAAGTGGCCGAGATCGCGAGAACGCGCGACCTGGCCATCCTTGCGCGCCTTCTCGATCTTGCGCTGTGTGGCGGGTAGGGTGCGGTCTTGGGCGGAATCGGCCATGGTCTCGGGCGCTCCGACGGGGAGCCTCGCCATGGTGCCGTGCCGGCCGCCGGACTTGAGGGCGATAAGCCGGGCAAAGGCGGGTGTGTTCGGTGCACCATGAGCCGGCCCGCCTGAGGGCTGTGGTCAGTGCGGCGATCAGCGCGGCGGTCAGTGCCGCTGCAGGCCGCGTGCAACGGCGCTGAACCCGCGGCAGCCCGGCAAGCGCGACACTGCTTGCCGTTCTCCGCGAAAGGCCCTGCAATGACCTCCCCTGCCCTGCGCCTGCCGACCTACTTCATCTCGCACGGTGGCGGCCCCTGGCCGTGGATGCCCGAAATGCGCGAAGCGATGGCGCCGCTGGCCGCCGCGCTGCAGGGCATCGTGCACGAGATCGGCGCCGAGCCCAGCGCCGTGCTGAGCATCTCGGGCCATTGGGAAGCGCCGCGCTTCACGGCCATGGCTGCGGCGCGGCCGGGCATGGTCTACGACTACCACGGCTTCCCCGAGCACACCTACCGCGTGAGCTACGCCGCGCCCGGCGCGCCTGCGCTGGCCCAGCGCATCCAGGACCTGCTGCAGGGCGCCGGCATCGATGCCGGCCAGGACAGCACGCAGGGCTACGACCACGGCACCTTCGCGCCGCTG
>JBBRBW010000149.1:0-6639 GCA_038205425.1 Burkholderiales bacterium
ATGAAAGACGGCGTGATTGCCGACTTCACGGTCACCGAGCAGATGCTCAAGCAGTTCATCAAGATGGTGCATCCGCGCAGCCTGTTCAAGCCCAGCCCGCGCATCATCATCTGCGTGACCTGCGGCTCGACCCAGGTCGAGCGCCGGGCCATCCGCGAGTCCGCGCTGGGCGCCGGTGCCAGCGACGTATACCTTATTGAAGAGCCCATGGCCGCAGCCATCGGCGCCGGCCTGCCGGTCAGCGAAGCGAGCGGATCGATGGTGGTGGACATCGGCGGTGGTACCACCGAAGTCGGCGTGATCTCGCTCGGCGGAATGGTCTACAAGGGCAGCGTGCGGGTCGGCGGCGACAAGTTCGACGAGGCGATCATCAACTACATCCGGCGCAATTACGGCATGCTGATCGGCGAGCCGACGGCCGAGACCATCAAGAAGAAGATCGGATCCGCATTTCCCGGCAGCGAAGTCAAGGAAATGGAAGTGCGCGGGCGCAACCTGTCGGAAGGTGTGCCGCGCAGCTTTACGGTGTCGTCCAACGAGATTCTGGAGGCGCTGACCGATCCGCTCAACAACATCGTGTCAGCGGTCAAGAACGCGCTCGAACTCACGCCGCCCGAGCTCGGGGCCGATATCGCCGAGCGCGGCATGATGCTCACCGGCGGTGGTGCCATGCTGCGTGACCTGGACCGCTTGCTGTCGGAAGAAACCGGTCTGCCCGTGCTGGTGGCGGAAGACCCGCTGACCTGCGTCGTGCGGGGTTGCGGCATGGCGCTGGAGCGCATGGAACGGCTCGGCTCCATCTTCACGTCCGAGTGAGCGCCCTGCTGCCGTCACCGGCCCCTGCGCGCTCGCGACGGCCCTCGCCCGCCCACTGATCCAGCCGAGGTTCGTGTATGCCCCTGGGCACGCTCGACCGCACCCCGCCGCCATTTTTCCGCCAGGGCCCGTCGGCGCTGACGAAGCTGATCTTCTTCTCGGCGCTGGCGCTGTTCCTGATGGTCGCCGATACCCGCTTCAAGTTCGTTGAACCGCTGCGCGCCACGCTGGCCGTGGCGTTGCTGCCGGTCCAGCGTGTGCTGGCCGTGCCGGTGGAGGCGGTGCAGGGCGGCGACGACTACCTGCGCGGCCTGCGCAGCGCACAGGAGGCCGAGCGCGCGGCGGCGCTGCGCGTGGCGTCGCAGGCCGAGCGCGCGCTGCGCGCCGAGCAGCTGGCGCAGGAGAACCAGCGCCTGCGCGGGTTGCTCGAGCTGCGCGCAGCGACGGTCGTGCGCTCGTCGCCCGCCGAGGTGCTGTACGAGGCCGCCGACCCGTATTCGCGCAAGGTCTTCATCGACCGTGGCACTGCGCAGGGTGTGCGGGCCGGCTCGCCGGTCATCAACGAGGCCGGCGTGCTGGGCCAGGTGACACGCACCTACACGCTGACCTCCGAAGTCACACTGCTGGCCGACAAGGACGCCGCCATTCCCGTGCTGAACCCGCGCACGCAGCAGCGCGGCGCGGCCTTCGGGGGCGGGCCGGCCGGCGGCATGGAACTGCGCTACGCCTCGGCCAACGCCGACGTCAAGGTGGGCGACGTGCTGCAGACCAGCGGCCTGGACGGTGTCTACCCGCCGGGGCTGCCCGTGGCGCGTGTCACCAGCGTCGAGCGGCGCGTCGAGTCCGGTTTTGCGCGCATCCAGCTCCAGCCCGAGGCCAACCCCGACGGCGTGCGCCATGTGCTGGTGCTGGAGCCCTTGGCGGCCCAGCTGCCGCCGCCGCCCGAACCGGTGGAAGCGCCGAAGACCCGCAGCGAACGTCAGTTGAAGACCCCCCGCAGGGCCAGCGCGCCATGACCCTGCCGACCGTGGAGGCCGCACCATGATCATGCCGCGGGGCACGAACCAGCTGCTGCTGCCGGTCAACCCGTTTTTCATCGCGCTGTCGCTGCTGCTGGCACTGGGCTTCAACCTGCTTCCGGTGGGTCGCCAGCCGGCCGTGCCCGACCTGCTGGCGCTCGCGCTGGTGTTCTGGAACGTGCACCAGCCGCGGCGCGTGGGTGTCGGCCTGGCCTTCGTCTTCGGCCTGCTGATGGACGTGCACCAGGGCGCGCTGCTCGGTCAGCACGCGCTGGCCTACACGTTGCTGAGCTTCGTGGCCATCACCATCCACCGGCGCCTGCTGTGGTTCGGTGTCGTCGAGCAGGCGCTGCAGATCCTGCCGGTGTTCTTCGCCGCCCACGGCGTGGCGCTGGCCGTGCGCATGCTGGCCGGCGGCATGTTCCCGGGCTGGGGCCTGCTGCTGGCGCCGATCTTCGAGGCCCTGCTCTGGCCCCTGGCCACGGTGCTGCTGCTGGCGCCGCAGCGGCGTGCGCCCGATCCGGACCAGAATCGACCGTTGTAGGGCCCTGTTCATGACCACACTGCGCGACGTCGAAGAGGAGATCGGCCGCTTTCGCGGCCGGCTGCTGGCCGCCGCCGCTTTCGTGCTGTTCGCGTTTTCGCTCTTGGCGGCGCGGCTGGTCTACCTGCAGGTCATCCGACACGAACAGCTGGCCACGCAGGCCGAGGCCAACCGCATCGCGGTCGTGCCCATCGTGCCCAACCGCGGCCTCATCGTCGACCGCAACGGCGTCGTGCTGGCCACCAGCTATTCGGCCTACACGCTGGAGGTCTCGCCCCGGCTCGGGCGCGGCAGCACCGCCGCCGACCTTGACACGCTGGTCGACGAGCTGGCCGGTGTCGTCACCATCGAGCCGCGCGACCGCCGCCGCTTCAAGCGCCTGCAGGAAGAGATCAAGGGCGCCGAGTGGCTGCCCATCCGCACCAAGCTCAGCGACGAGGAAGTGGCGCGTTTCATGGCGCAGCGATTCCGCTTCCCGGGCGTCGACGTCAAGGCGCGCCTGTTCCGAAACTACCCGCTGGGCGAGGTGGGCAGCCACCTGCTGGGCTACATCGGGCGCATCAACCAGGCCGAGAAGTCGGCCATGGAAGACTGGGACGAGGCCGACCAGGGCAACTACAAGGGCACCGAATACATCGGCAAGCTGGGTCTGGAGCAGAGCTACGAGAAGGTGCTGCACGGCACCGCGGGTTTCGAGGAGGTCGAGACCAGCGCCGGCGGCCGCGCCGTGCGCCGCCTGAGCAGCCATCCGCCGACACCGGGCGACAAGCTGGTGCTGTCCATCGACATCAAGCTGCAGGCGCTGGTGGAAGACCTCTTCGGCAACCGCCGCGGCGCGTTGGTGGCGCTGGACCCGCGCACGGGCGAGGTGCTGGCCTTCGTCAGCAAGCCGACCTTCGACCCCAACCTCTTCGTCGACGGCATCGACGTCGAGAGCTGGCGCGAACTGAACGAGAGCATCGACAAGCCGCTGTTGAACAGAGCCCTCCGGGGCACGTACCCACCGGGCAGCGCCTACAAGCCCTTCATGGCGATGGCGGCGCTCAACACCGGCAAGCGTTCGCCCGCGACGCTGATCAACGACACCCTGGTCTTCACTTTCGGTGGCCACCGCTTCGGCAGCCCCGAGACCGAGCGCGGCGGCATCATGGACATGCACCGCGCCATCGTGCAGTCCAGCAACGTCTACTTCTATTCGCTGGCCAACGAGATGGGCGTGGACCTGATCCACGAGCAGCTCTTCCCGATGGGCTTTGGCCGCAAGACCGGCATCGACGTCGAGGGCGAGGTCACCGGCGACCTGCCCTCGACCGAGTGGAAGAAGAAGCGCTTCAAGAAGCCCGAGCAGCAGAAGTGGTACGCCGGCGAGACCATCTCGCTGGGCATCGGCCAGGGCTACAACAACTTCACGATGCTGCAGATGGCCGCAGCGACGGCCACGCTGGTCAGCGGCGGCCAGCGCTACAAGCCGCGGCTGGTGCGCGAGATCGAGGACGTCATCACCGGCCAGCGCAAACGCGTGGCCAGCGATGCGCTGGAGCCGCTGCCGTACAAGCCCGCCGACGTCGAGGTCCTGCGCCGCGCGCTGCAGGGCGTGGCCCAGGAGGGCACGTCGCGAGCGGCCTTTGCCGGCGCCGGCTACGTCAGCGGCGGCAAGACGGGCACGGCGCAGGCCGTGGGGGCGCGCGCCAACGAGAAGTACAACGCCGCCAAGCTCGAGGAGCACAAGCGCGACCACGCGCTCTACGTCGCCGCCGCACCCATCGCCGCGCCGACGGTGGCGCTGGCCGTGATCGTCGAGAACGCGGGCTGGGGCTCGGAATCCGCGGCCCCCATCGCGCGACGTGTCTTCGACTACCTG
This sequence comes from Burkholderiales bacterium, assembly GCA_038205425.1. Taxonomy (GTDB): domain Bacteria; phylum Pseudomonadota; class Gammaproteobacteria; order Burkholderiales; family Burkholderiaceae_C; genus Rubrivivax. The sequence continues at coordinate 4,241 of JBBRBW010000149.1, forward strand.
CTGCTGGGCCAGTACCCGAGCGAGGAGGACCTGGCCGCAGTGCGCGAAGGCAAGGCCAAGGCGCCCCTGGGCAAGCCCCGCCGTGCGGCCGACGTGCCGCTGCCGGGCCAGGCGCTGCTGCCCGAGCCGGCGGCCTCGGCGCCGGCGCTGGCGGTTTCGGCGGCGGCCTCGGCGCCGACGCTGGCGGCTTCGGCGGCGGCGCCGTCGCAACGTGTCGCGGCGGCGGCCGCTCCGGTCCGATGATCGGCACCTTCGAGCGCCCTTCGCCCTGGCTGTGGGTGCGGCGTGTGTTCGGGGGCTTCGACGGCCCGCTCTTCGTGGCCGTGCTGCTGCTGGGCGCGGTGGGCCTGGTGGCGATGTACTCGGCCGGCTTCGACCACGGCACACGCTTCGTCGACCACGGCCGCAACATGCTGCTGGCGCTGGCGGTGCTGTTCGTCGTCTCGCAGGTGCCGCCGCAGAAGCTGCAGCGGCTGGCCGTGCCGTTGTACATGGCGGGGCTGGCGCTGCTGGTGGCCACGGCGGTGTTCGGCGTCACGCGCAAGGGCGCCACGCGCTGGCTGGCGCTGGGCCCGCTGGTCATCCAGCCGAGCGAGATCATGAAGATCGCGATCCCGCTGATGCTGGCTTGGTGGTTCCAGAAGCGCGAGGGCCAGCTTCGCGCGCCGGACTTCGTCGTCGCCGCGCTGCTGTTGCTGGTGCCGGTGGGGCTGGTCATGAAGCAGCCCGACCTGGGCACTGCGCTGCTGGTGCTGGCCGGCGGCCTGTATGTGATGTTCTTCGCCGGTCTGAGCTGGCGCCTGGTGCTGCCGGTGCTGGTGCTGGCTGCGCTGGGCCTGGTGGCCATCGTGGCCGCCGGCGATGCCCTGTGCCAACCCGATGTCGACTGGAAGGTGCTGCGCGAGTACCAGCGCCAACGCGTGTGCACCCTGCTCGACCCCACGCGCGACCCCCTGGGCAAGGGCTTCCACATCATCCAGGGCATGATCGCCATCGGCTCGGGCGGCGTCAGCGGCAAGGGTTTCATGCAGGGCACGCAGACCCACCTCGAGTTCATCCCCGAGCGCACCACCGACTTCATCTTCGCCGCCTTCAGCGAGGAGTTCGGGCTGGCCGGCGTGCTGGTGCTGATGGCCGGTTTCACCTTCCTTATCTTCCGCGGCCTGGTCATCGCGTCCGAGGCGCCCACCGTCTTCACGCGGCTGCTCGCCGGCGCCGTGACGATGGGCTTCTTCACCTACGCCTTCGTCAACATGGGCATGGTCAGCGGCATCCTGCCGGTGGTAGGCGTGCCGCTGCCCTTCGTGAGCTACGGCGGCACGGCGATGGTCTCGCTGGGGCTGGGGCTGGGCATCCTGATGTCGATCGCCCGCAGCCGCAGGCTGATGCAGAGTTAGGCCGCCGAGGCGGCCGCTTTTGCGACGGACTTGGTCGCCGCCGCCGCGAGCGGAAAACGCACCGTGAACAGCGCACCCGGCGTGCCCCCCGGCGGCAGGCTGGCCCGCGGCCGCACGTCGCCGACGGTGACTTCTGCACCGTGCCGCTGCGCCACCTCGGCAACGATGGCCAGGCCCAGACCGCTGCCGTCGACCTGTGTGTCCAGGGCGCGGTAGAAGGGGCGGAATACCGCCTCGCGCTCAGCCGGTGCGATGCCCGGGCCGGTGTCTTCCACCTGAAGCACAACCACCTGGCCGAAGGGGTCGGGCACCACGCGCGCCGTCACCGTGCCGCCCTGCGGCGTGTACTGCAGCGCGTTGTCGACCAGGTTGCGCACCATCTCGCTCAGCAGCACGGGCTCGGCACGCAGCCGAGTGTTCTCCTGGTGGCCCGGGCTCTCCGGGCCTTCGTAGCCGAGGTCGATGCGGCGCTCGATGGCGCGTGGCACGAAGTCGCGCACCACGGCGCGTGTCACCGCCGCCAAGTCGACCATCTGGTGGCGCGCGGCCTGGCCGGTGTCCTCGGCACGCGCCATCGACAGCAGCTGGTTGACCATGTGCGCCGCGCGCTGCGTCGACAGCCCGATCTGGCGCAGCGTGTGTTTCATCGACACCGGGTCGCCGCGGCCGCTGTCGATCTCGCGCGCAGCCAGCTCGGCCTGCATGCGCATCCCGGCCAGCGGCGTCTTCAGCTGGTGCGCGGCGTCGGCCAGGAAGTGGCGCTGGGTGGCCATGGTCTTTTGCTGGCGCTGCAGCAGGTCGTTGATGGCCGCTACCAGGGGCGCCACTTCCTCGGGCACCCCCGCGTCGGACAAGGGGCTCAGGTCGGTGTTGTCGCGACGGCGGATGCGCTGCTGCAGCTTGGCCAGCGGCAGGATGCCGCGTGACAGCGCCAGCCACACCAGCACCACCGCCAGCGGCAGGATCACGAACTGCGGCAGGATCAGCCCCTTGATGATCTCG
>JBBRBW010000150.1:0-6592 GCA_038205425.1 Burkholderiales bacterium
TCAGTGAACGACGGGCCTCTTCGGCCGTCTCGTAGATGTGCGGTGCCACGCCCCGCGCCTTCAGCGCCGGGCCCAGCTTTGCACGCAGGAAACCGCTGGTGGTGTAGCGCGCGACGTCGAGGTAGTGGCGGTCGACGAGCTCGCGCACCATCGCCGCCCAGTCGTCTTCGACGGCAGGGTCGAGCGCAAAGTGGTCGTAGTTCACCACGCCCCAGACCTTGTGGCCCAGCGGCACGACATGGCGTTCGACCTCGCGCCGCACGGCCTCCACGTCTTCGGGCGTGCGGATGTTCAGGCGCTCGAAGTTGATGAACAGCGTGCGCGACGTGGCGTCGTAGGTGAAGCGGCTGTCCAGCGGCAGCAGGAGCAGGCGCGCACGCAGGCCCAGCGTGGCCTCGGCGAAGAGCGCGGCTTCCATGCGCGACGGCTCGCGCTCGCGCACCGGCGCGAAGGCCATGCGGTCGAGCACGTCGCGCTGCAAGTCGAGGCCGGGCGCGATCTCGAGCAGCGCGATGCCGTCGGCGTGCAGCCCGAACACGGCGCGCTCGGTGACGTAGAGCACGTCCTGCCCACGCCGGAAGGCCTCGCGGCCCGAGAAGGTGCGTTGCTCGACCTGGGCCACGAACTTCGGCACCCCCGCGGCCATGAAGTTGCCAACGAAGACGACGCGCCGCGCGTTCTGGCTGATGTTGATGAAGCCCCCCGCGCCGGCCAGGCGCGGCCCGAAGCGGCTGACGTTGACGTTGCCCTCGGCATCGGCCTGGGCCAGGCCGAGGAAGGCGATGTCGAGGCCGCCGCCGTCGTAGAAGTCGAACTGGTAGGGCTGGTCGATGACGGCCTGCGTGTTCACCGCCGCGCCGAAGTTCAGCCCGCCGGCCGGAATGCCGCCGATGACGCCGGGCTCGGCCGTCAGCGTGATGAGGTCGATGACCCGTTCCTCGGCGGCCACCGCGGCGATGCCCTCGGGCATGCCGATGCCCAGGTTGACGACGCTGTTCGGCCGCAGCTCCAGCGCCGCGCGGCGGGCGATGATCTTGCGGTCGTCCAGCGCCATCGGCGCCACGTCGGCCACCGGCACGCGCAACTCGCCGGCGAAGGCCGCGCTGTAGGGCTCGGCAAAGGTCTGCTGGTGGTATTCGGGCTTCTCGGCCAGCACCACGCAGTCGACCAGCACACCCGGGATCTTCACCTGCCGCGGGTTCAGCGTATGGGTCTCGGCCAGGCGCTCGACCTGCGCGATGACCACACCGCCGCTGTTGTGCACGGCCATCGCGATGGCCAGCGATTCCAGCGTCAGCGCTTCGCGCTCCATCGTCAGGTTGCCGTCCGCGTCGGCCGTCGTCGCGCGGATCAGGCCCACGTGAATGGGGAAGGCCTTGTAGAAGAGGTAGTCCTCGCCGTCGACAGTCATCAGCCGCACCAGCTCTTCGGTGGTGCGGCTGTTGATGCGGCCGCCGCCGTGGCGAGGGTCGACGAAGGTGCCCAGGCCGACGCGGCTCAGGTGCCCCGGCTTGCCGGCGGCGATGTCGCGGAACAGGTGCGAGATGACACCCTGCGGCAGGTTCCAGGCCTCGATGCGGTTCTCGACCGCCAGCTTCTGCAGCTTGGGCACCAGGCCCCAGTGGCCACCGATCACCCGTGCCACCAGCCCTTCATGGCCCAGGTGGTTCAGCCCACGGTCCTTGCCGTCGCCCTGCCCCGCGGCATAGACCAGCGTGAGACCCCGCGGGCTGCCGTGGGCGAGGAAACGTTTCTCCAGCGCAACCGCCAGGTTCTCGGCAAAGCCGATGCCGACGAAGCCGCTGCTGGCCACGGTGTCGCCGTCGCGCACCAGCAGCAGCGCTTCGGCGGCGCTGACGACCTTGCCTTTGCCGCCGGCGCGCAGGCCGGCGATGCGCTCCATGCGCTGCACCGCCCGCTCCTAGCTGCCTTCGAAGGTGTTGCACTGCGGCACGCTGCCGCTGGCCAGCCCGCGCTTGAACCAGCTCACGCGCTGCGCACTGCTGCCGTGGGTGAAGCTGTCGGGCGCGACCCGGCCCTGCGAAGCCCGCTGCAGCGTGTCGTCACCTATTTTCGACGCGGCGTTCAGCCCTTCCTCGATGTCGCCACGGTCCAGCCAGTCCTTGCCCTGCTGCGAGTGGTGCGCCCACACGCCGGCCAGGCAGTCGGCCTGCAGTTCCACCTTCACCGACAACGCGTTCTGCTGCGCCTGCGAGACACGCCCGCGCATCGCGTCGACCTTGTCGGTGATGCCCATCTGGTTCTGCACGTGGTGCGCCACCTCGTGCGCGATGACGTAGGCCTGCGCGAAGTCACCCGGCGCGCCCAGGCGGCTGCTGAGCGTGTCGAAGAAGTCGAGGTCGATGTAGACCTGCCTGTCGCCGGGGCAGTAGAAGGGGCCCATGGCGCTTTCGCCGGTGCCGCAGGCGGTGGGCGTGGCGCCGCGGAAGAGCACCAGGCGCGGCGGCTGGTAGGTGCTGCTGCCGGCCTGGAAGAGCTTGCCCCAGACCCTTTCGGTGTCTTTCAGCACCACCGAGACGAAGGCCGCGGCCTTGTCCTCGGGCGGCGGGGCCTTGGCCGGGCCGGCGGGGGCCGTCTGCGCGACCTCGGGCCCGTCGCCGCTGAGCAGGCCCAGCACCGTCAGCGGGTTGATGCCGAAGATCCAGCCCGCCACCAGCGCCACGGCGACGGTGCCGATGCCCACACCGCGGCCGCCGATGCGCGGGCCACTGCTGCCCTGGCCACGTCGGTCCTCGACGTTGTCGCTGCGTTCCTGGTCTTCCCACTTCATGTGCCGCCCTCAGTCCGACGATGGTCGTCGGGGGGGCATTCTGCGCCCGGCAGCGGCCGGCCCCGTCCTGCGGGGAACCCGCGGGCGCACGGGGCTCAGCCCCGGTGCGCGAAATCGCGTGCCGGCTCAGTGCAGCACGGGCGCTTCGGCGTTGCGGTCGTAGGCGCCGAAGAGGGTCAGCGCGGTGCGGCGCAGGCGTTCGTCGCTGCTGGTGTGCGCCGTGGCCAGGCAGGCGTAGGCGTAGTCGGTGTCGACGCACATGCGCGCCAGGTCGACTTCCCAGCCCTCGTAGTTCATCAGCCGCCTGAAGCGCGCCATGACGCCGACGGGCAGCGCGAGGACGGGTGCGGGGGCGTTCGGGCTGTCGGCGCGGGAATCCAGCTGCGGCATCGGGGTCTCCGGGCGCCCGCGGACCGCCGGCGCGTGGCGGCATCTTGCCCCGGCCTGGGCGCACGCAGATCCACGAACAGCGCTGGCCGACCGCGGCAGTTCGGCGCATCGCGCGGCGCCGGGAGCTGGAGATAGGGCGGTGCGGCCCTCAGGTCTTGGGCAGCGTCACGCCGCGCTGGCCCTGGTACTTGCCGCCACGGTCCTTGTAGCTGGTCTCGCAGACCTCGTCGCTCTCGAAGAACAGCACCTGGGCGCAGCCCTCGCCGGCGTAGATCTTGGCCGGCAGCGGCGTGGTGTTGCTGAATTCCAGCGTCACGTAGCCTTCCCATTCGGGCTCGAAGGGCGTGACATTGACGATGATGCCGCAGCGCGCGTAGGTGCTCTTGCCCAGGCAGATGGTGAGCACGTTGCGCGGGATGCGGAAGTACTCCAGTGTGCGCGCCAGCGCAAAGCTGTTGGGCGGGATGATGCAGACGTCCTGGTTGATGTCGACGAAGCTGCGCTCGTCGAAGTTCTTCGGGTCGACCACCGTGCTGTAGATGTTGGTGAAGACCTTGAACTCCGGCGCGCAGCGGATGTCATACCCGTAACTGCTGGTGCCGTAGCTGACGATGCGCTTCATCTCGCCGTTGGCGTCGGCGGCCGTGCGTACCTGGCCGGGCTCGAAGGGCTCGATCATCCCGTGCTCTTCGGCCATTCGCCGTATCCACCTGTCGCTCTTGATCGTCATGCGGCTCCCCGTCGTTTTGCACACTTCCCGTTGCGCACGATTCTAGGAGCCTGCGCTAGCATGGCTTCGTGCCGGTCTACCCCAGGAGAATCGCCATGGCGACGCCCTTTCGCAGCGCACTGCAGTTGCTGACGCAGTACGCGGCCTACCACCGCGACCGGCGCAACATCCTGACCCACTTCATCGGCGTGCCGATGATCATGTTCGGCGCGCTGGTGCTGCTGGCACGGCCGGTGTTCAACATCGGCGGCCTCAACTTGACGCCAGCGGCGCTGGCCCTGGCGCTGGTGCTGCCCTGGACGCTGAGCCGCGGCGCCCTGGCGCTGGGCAGCCTCACTGCCGCGGTGTGGCTGCTGTTGGCCGCGCTGGCCCACCTCATGGCCGGCGCCACCGGGCAGGGCGTGGCCTGGGGCGCGGGCTTTTTCATCGTCGGCTGGATGATCCAGTTCATCGGCCACTACTACGAGGGCCGCAAGCCAGCCTTCGTCGACGACCTGGTGGGCCTGTTCGTGGCACCGATGTTCGTGCTGCTGGAAGGGTTGGCGCCGCTGGGCTACTTCCGCGGCCTGATGGCCGAGGTCGAGCGCCACGCCGGCCCCACGATGCTCCGCGATCTGGCGCACCCGGCAACACGCTGAGCCAGCCGCCAAGCTCAGGCCAGCAACGCGAGCAGCACGTCACCGGCCCGCTCCACCTCCGCGGCGTTCACGTCAAGGTGCGTCACCGCACGCACGGTGCGCGTGGCAAAGGCGTTGAGCAGCACGCCCTGCGCACGGGCCAGCGCGACGAAGCGGGTGGCGTCGGGTGCGTCTTCGGCCAGCTGGAAGACGACGATATTGGTCTGCACCGTGGCCAGGTCCAGCCGCACCTTCGGGCTGGCGGCCAGCACCTCGGCCAACGCGCGGGCATGGCGGTGGTCTTCGGCCAGGCGAGCGCGGTGGTGGTCCAGCCCGTGCAACGCCGCGGCGGCGTAGAAACCGGTCTGGCGCATTGCGCCACCCAGCATGCGGCGGTGGCGGTTGGCGGCGGCGATCAGCTCACGCCGGCCGGCCAGCAGCGAACCGCCCGGCGCACCCAGCCCCTTCGAGAAGGCCACCGCCACGAGGTCGAACGGCGCGGCAAGCTCGGCTTCGCTGCGCCCGCTGGCCACGGCGGCGTTCCACAACCGCGCGCCGTCGAGAAAGCTGGCCATGCCCCGCGCGCGGGCGCTGGCGCAGATGTGTTCGGCCTCGACCTGCGGAAAGACGCGGCCGCCGCCACGGTTGTGCGTGTTCTCGATCTGCACCACCGTGGTGGGCGGGAACACCGGCAGACCCTGCGGCTTGATCGCGGCCTCGAAGTCGGCGCAGCTGAAGAGCCCGCCCTGCCCCACTTCCACCAGTTGTACGCCGGCGTTGGCCGCAGCCCCGCCGGTCTCGTGCCAGCCGGCATGCGCCTCGCGGCTGGTGATCACCTCGTCGCCCGGCCGCGTGAGCACGCGCAGCGCCACCTGGTTGGCCATCGTGCCCGAGGGCAGCCACAGCGCAGCCTCCTTGCCCAACAGGGCCGCGCAGCGCTCCTGCAGCAGCGTCGTGAGCGTGTCTTCGCCGTACTGGTCGTCGCCCACCTGGGCCGCGGCGATGGCCGCGCGCATGGCAGCCGTGGGCCGCGTGACGGTGTCGGAGCGCAGGTCGATCGGAAGCATGGCGTTCATGCGCTCGATGCTAATTCGGCGCAGCGCCGGGGTTGAGGGGCCAGGGCATCTCGCCGCGCAGGAAGAGCGCGGCCGCGGGGGGCAGCGTGTCGGCGAAGAAGCGGCCGACCGGCAGGTCGACGACCAGCTGTCCCGCTTCGAGGTAGACCACGCGTGTGCACAGGCGCTTGGCCTGGCCCAGGTTGTGGGTGCTCATCACCACCGTCGTACCATCGGCGGCGATCTCGGCGATCAGCCGCTCGACCTCGTGCTTGGCGCTGGGGTCGAGGCTGGCGGTGGGTTCGTCGAGCAGCAGCAGGTCGGGCCGCAGCGACCAGGCGCGAGCCAGCGCCAGACGCTGTTGCTGGCCACCAGACAGGGCCAGGGCCCCGCGTCGCTCCAGCCCGGCCAGCCCCACACGCTGCAAGGCCTGCGTGCAGCGCGCCGCGCGCTCGGCCCGCGGCACCTTGCGCAGCCACAGCGACAGCATCATGTTGGCCTGCACCGACAGGCGCAACAGGAAGGGCCGCTGGAAGAGCATCGCCACCACTGGCGGCGTTGCCGCGTCGGCGCCGTGCAGTTCGCGTCGGCCCGCGCAAGGCAACAGGCCATGCAGCACACGCAGCAGCGTCGTCTTGCCCGAGCCGTTGGCTCCCACGAGGGCGAGGCAGTCGCCGCGGTGCAGACGCAGGTCCAGCGGCCGCAGCGCCTGCACACCGCCGAAGTCGACCGCCGCCGCATCGAGCGTGACGAGCGGCGCGCCGGCCGACACGGACGCACCCCTGTCGAGTGGCCTCATGTGACGAGCGCGCCGACACGGGCCGTGCGGCCCTGCACGGCGCCGATACCGAGGTTGATAAGTCCGACGACGCCCAGCAGCACGGCGCCCAGCGCCAGCGCCAGCGGCAGGTCGCCCTTGCTGGTCTCCAGCGCGATACCTTTTTTATCTTCTTCACCGTATTGACATTGATTTAGCCAAAGAGCAACAGCTTGCAGGCTGTCCCTTTTG
>JBBRBW010000151.1:0-6514 GCA_038205425.1 Burkholderiales bacterium
AGCCCAGATCGAGCAGCGATTGACGCAGCGCGCTCGCCAGCGGCGTGGGCAACAGCGGTGCGCCGGGCAGCGTGGCCAGGCGGCGGCCGTCCAGCGCGTGCGGCACGCGCCACAGGTAAGCCATGCGCGCCAGTTCGCGCCAGCCCGGCACCACCAGACCCATGGCGCCCAGCAGGCGCCAAGGAAGGCTGCCGTGCCGAAAGCCCTGGGCCGGTGCGAGGCCCAGGTCGGCGGCTGCAGCTTCAAGACCGGCCAGCAACTCGCGGCCGGTCAGCGTGTGGCCTTCGAAGTGCCAGCACGCAAAGGCCGCATGTTTCTGCTGTTGCGCCACCCGCACGAAGGCACGCGCCAGATCCGGCAGGTAGGCCCAGGCATGCGGCAACTGCAGCGGGCCGGGGTAGACCAGCTTGCCGGCGCGCAAAGACTTCACGATCGCCAGGTCGAACCAGCTGCCGCTGCCGCTTCCGAAAAAGTCACCAGCGCGCACCACGCTCGCGGTGCAGCCGCCGCCTGCAGCGCGCTGGGCCATCAGCTGCTCCATCTCGACGCGGATTTCGCCCTTGCGGGTGCTCGGCTGCTGCGGCGTGTCTTCGCTCAGCAGCGCCGGCATCTGCTCGCCGAAGTTGTAGACGTTGCCCGGCAGCATGAAATGCGCCCCCAGCCGTTCGGCAACGGCCAGGCCTGATCTCAGAGCCGGCAGGGCCTCGGCCTCCCAGCGCGTGTAGGGCGGGTTGACAGCGTGCACGACGACCCGCGCGCCGCCGGCGGCAGCTACCAGCGCGGCGGTGTCGGCGAGCGCTACGTCCACTGTTTGCACGGTGCCGGCCAGCGTGGCATTGGGGGTACGCCGCAGCTGCGCCAAGACTTGCCAGCCGGCGGCAGCGAAAGCGCCCGCAGCGGCGCTGCCCAGGCGCCCGTTGGCACCGAGTATCAGCACGGTGGGGCGGGTGTGGGCAGCGGGATCGGTGAGCGCCATGAACGGCTCCTGAAGTGGCAGTGAGCGCAGTGTCGGCAGCAGCGGCCCATTCGACAATTGCTGAACCCTGCAGGTCAGACATACAATTTTGTATGGCCAACCACGCACCGGAACGCTTTGACTGGGCACTCGTGAAGAGTTTTCTCGCCGTGCTCGACGCTGGCAGCCTGATGGGCGCGGCGCGGAACCTGAACGCGCAGCAGCCCACGCTCAGCCGCCACGTCGCCGAGCTTGAGGCACAACTCGGCGCGCCGCTGTTCGAGCGCACCGGCCGTGGCGTCACGCCCACCGCAGCGGCGCTCGCGATCGCCGACGCGGCGCGCCAGATGGAGGCCGGCGCGCTGGCGCTCTCGCACGGCTTGGCCAGCGCGCGCAGCGCCGAGACCGGCACGGTGCGCATCAGCAGCAGTGCCGTGGCGGCCACCTGGCTGTTGCCGCCCGTGATCGAAGCGCTGCAGACGGCCGAGCCCGGCATTGCGATCGAGCTGGTGGCCACCAACCAGCTCACCAACCTGTTGCGCCGCGAGGCCGACATCGCCGTGCGCATGGTGCGGCCCGTGCAAGCCTCCCTGGTGGCGCGCAAGGTGGGTGAGGTGCCGATCACCGCCGCCGCGCACCGCAGTTATCTGCAGCGTGCCGGCACGCCGCGCGAGCCGCGTGAACTCGCGCAGCACCGCCTCATCGGCTATGACCGCGACGACACCATCGAGCGCGGCTTCGCCCGCCTGGGCCTGCCGCTGGCGCGCCAGCAGTTCGTGGTGCGCACCGACGACCAGGTGGCCTATGGGCAGCTGGTGGCGGCTGGCGCAGGCATCGGTTTCGTGGCGCACTACAACATCCGTCACTGGCCGGGGGTGATGCCGCTGCTGCCCATGCTGGAGATTCCGCCGCTGCCGTGCTGGCTGGCGGTGCACCGCGAAATCCGCACCAACCGCCTGGTGCGCCGGGTGTATGACTTCCTGGCCGATGCGCTGCCGGCGCAGCTGGAGCATTGACAGATTCATCTTCCGGCCCCGTTTCAGACCCAGGCCCAGCTTTAGGCTAACAGTCGGAGGGTGATGACGCCACGACGCGGGCCGGTGCCGGTGTCTGGTGTCGCAGCCGCCTTCATCTGGAAGAACAGCCTCGCGGACCTGCTGAGCAAAATTTGACATCGTCGGGACCTGCAAGAGCTGAGAGCTGACTTCGTCAGTCGGCAGGTCGGTCGAAAATGCACGGCAATGGCCAGCGCTGGAACGCGCGCCGTTGCGACAGGGCTCCAGTTCCGACGCGCGGGGCCGAAACCGGCACATGTGCGGCGCAAGCCGGCCGGCGTGCGCGCCGCACTGCGGCCGCTGGCCCACACGCTGCGGCCATCTTGCCGTTGAATCCTTGAGTTCAGGAGCTCTCGCATGTCATTTCGACCGACGGTTGCCCAACGCCTCTACTTCGGCTTTGGTCTGATCCTGGCGATCCTCATGGGCGTGACGGCTGTCGCCGTTGTCAAGGTCCAGATCATCAACAACTCGCTGCGCGTCAACAGCGAACAGGATGCTCCCATCCAGCGCTTCGCGATCAACTTCCGGGGCTCCGCGCACGACCGCTCAATCGCCATTCGTGACGTGGTGCTGAGCGCGAACCCTGCGGACCGACAGCGCGAAGTCGCCGCCATCGACCAGCTGGCCGCCTTCTATGCCCAGTCGGCCGGGCCGCTGGAGGCGCTGATCGGCAAGCCCGGTGCAACGCCCGAACTGGGGCGCCTGTACGCCGGCATCAAGGACATCGAGCGCCAGGCCGTCGAGACCACCAAGGCGATCATCGCCGCCGTCGACAAGGGCGACACCGTGGCCGCCCAAAGTCTGCTGTGGGGGCAGGCCAAGCCGCAGTACGTGAAGTGGCTGGCGGCGGTCAACCAGCTCATCGATTTCGAGGAAGGGCGCATCCAGGCCGAGAACAAGATCGCGATGCGGGAGGCCGGTGGCTTTCTGGCGGTCATGCTGGCCGCGCTGGTGGCAGCGCTTGTGGTCGGCGTGGCGCTGGCCTGGATGATCTCGCGCAGCATCCTGGCCCAGCTCGGGGCCGAGCCGACGGCGCTGGGCGAGGCCGCGCAGCGCGTGGCCGAAGGCAACCTGAGCCTGGTTCCCGGCGCCGCGCAGGCACCGGCGGGCAGCGTGTTGTCGTCGCTGGGCAGCATGCAGGCCAGCCTGGCGCGGCTGGTGGGCCAGGTGCGCACGGCCTCGGACTCGATCGCCACCGGCTCGCAAGAGATCGCCAGCGGCAATGCCGACCTCAGCCACCGTACCGAGACGCAGGCCAGCAGCCTGCAGCAGACGACGGCCTCGATGCAGCAGCTGTCGCAGACGGTGCAAGCCAACGCCGACACCTCGGTCGAGGCCGAGCGCATGGCCGGCGGCGCCTCTGCGGCCGCTGCAAAGGGCGGCGAGGTGATGGCTCAGGTCGTCACCACGATGCAGGACATCTCGACCTCTTCGCGCAAGATCGTCGACATCATCGGCGTCATCGACGGCATCGCCTTCCAGACCAACATCCTCGCGCTGAACGCGGCAGTCGAAGCCGCCAGAGCGGGCGAGCAGGGCCGCGGTTTTGCCGTCGTGGCTTCCGAAGTCCGCAGCCTGGCCCAGCGCTCGGCCAGCGCGGCGCGCGAGATCAAGACCCTGATCGGCGCCAGCGTCGACAAGGTCGAGAACGGCAGCCGGCTGGTGGCCGGCGCGGGGCAGACGATGGATGAGATCGTCAACCAGGTGCGTCAGGTCAGCGAGTTGATCGGCAGCATCTCCAGCGCCACCGCCGAGCAGACGCAGGGCATCGTGCAGGTGGGCCGCGCCGTGACCCAGCTCGACGAGTCGACGCAGCAGAACGCGGCCCTCGTGGAGGAAAGCGCTGCCGCTGCCGACAGCTTGAAGCGCCAGGCTGCGGACCTCGCCGAGGTGGTCAGCGTCTTCAAGCTGGCCGGTGACATCGGCTCGGGGCCGGCTGCTTACGTGGCCCCGGTTGCCATCAAGGCGGCCCCTGTTGCGCACAGCAGCAACCACGCAGGCAAGGGCGCCAGCCGCCCGACCGTCAAGGCCAAGCCCGCCGGCTCGAAGCAGCCCGTGACGGCAGCTTCACCGGCAAAGGCCCTGGCCACGGCGGGCGCCGAAGAGTGGGAAACCTTCTGAGCGCCGCAGGGCCGGGCTGCGCCTGGCCGGGCCCCCGCTCAGCGCGGTGGCAGGACGCCTGAGCTGCACACGGTCTGCGCCTGGCCCGGCGCCCGCGCAGCGCGGTGGCAGGACGCCTGAGCTGCGCGGGCGGCTGCGGCAGGCGAGGGCGCGGGTCGCCCGCTCAGCGCGGTGGCGAGACGCCTGAGCTGCGCGGGCGGCTGCGGCAGGTGAGGGTGCGGGTCGAGCACGAAACGGCCCCCACCAGACCGCCCCGTCGGCGCGCGAATGAAAACGCCTATCAGCCGTGGCGCGCGCCGCGGCCGGCCAGCAAGGCCACCACTTCGCGCAGCAGACGGTCCGTCACACCGTGCTGCAGGTCCAGCACGTGGCCGCGCCGGTAGTAAGGGCTCAGATCGAGACCGACACCCAGCGCGGCGAGCTCGATGTCACCGTCGCTTTCGATCTGCCCCGCCACCTGTTGCAGGTGGTGGTCGAGGTAGTGCTCGTCGTTGGCCAGCTGCGTGGCGGCTTCCATCGGGCAGCCGTCTGACACCGCCACCAGCAGCTTGCGCGCTTCGCTGCGTGTGCGCAGGCGTTGCGCGGCCCAGGCCAGCGCTTCACCGTCCACGCCTTCGCGGAACAAGTCGGGGCGCAGCAGCGCGGCGATGTCGCGCCGGCCGTGGCGCCAGCGTGTGTCGGCGTCCTTGAAGATCAGGTGCGCGACTTCTGCCAGGCGCCCGGGGTGCCGTGGCCGGCCTTCGCTTGCGCCTGCGGGCGGTCCTTCGCCGGGTCTTTCGCCAGGTCTTTCGCCGGGTCCTGCGCCGGGTCCTGCGCGACCGGCTTCGCGCTGCCAGTCGCGCAGTGCGCGGCCGCCGTTCCAGGCGCTGGTGCTGAAGCCGAGAATTTCATGCGGCACGCCGGCCATGTCCAGCGCACGCGCCAGCACATCGACCAGCAGTGCCAGTTGCTCGATGTGCTGGCGCATCGAGCCCGAGCAGTCGATCAGGAAAGTGACCGTGGCGTCGGCCTGCGGTTCCTGCAGCTGCTGCCTGAACAGCCGCCGTTCGGTGGGCGAGGCCACCAGCTGCGACAGCGCACGGCCGTCGATCAGGCCCTCTTCCTGCGCGCTGGCCCAGTCGTCGCGCGCGGGGCGCGACAGTGTCGCTTTCAGTTGCCGCGCCAGGCGGTTCAGGTTCAGTCCCTGTGCGGCCACCAGGCCGTCCAGCCGCTGGCGTAACTCGTCCAGCTGGGCAACGCGCATGTGCGCTGCCGGCCGCAGCATGCGGTCGTAGGCGGTGGTGTAGATGCGGTAGCCGATGTCGCTGCCCAGCAGCACGCGGCTGCTGCCCAGCACCACAGTGGCGGTGGTGTCGGCAACGGGTGCGTCGTCGGGCTCCACCAGGAAGCCGAAGGCCACCCGTTCGTCGTGTTCGTGGCCGGTGTCGGCGTCTTTCAGGGCCCGGCCGTCGCCGCTGGCTTCGAGCAGGCGCGCCACGGCATCGGCCACCGCCAGCGCGCCTTGGGCGTAAGCAGCCTGGTCGTGGCGGCTGCGCCGCAAAGGCCCCAGACCGGGGCCCAGCAGCGCGCCGATGCCGGCGCGCGTGGCCTCGATGCGGTCTTCGATCTCTTCCACCACGGGCTCGGCCGTCACCCGCGCGCGGCACATCTGCGCCACCGTCATCAGCAGCGGGCCGCGAGCGGTGTCGGTCAGCCCACCGTGGTGGGCGGCCAGAGTCCAGTGCTCGAAGCGGTGGCGCAGGTTGCGGCGTACACCGGGCCAAGCGGCATCGCCTTCGCTTGCGCCAGCGCCATCACCGGCTGCCAAAGACTCGACGCGAAATTGCTCCAGCATGTCGAACAGCATGCGGCGCACCGGCTCTGCCGGCGCCAGACTCTTGTGCAGCGTGTCGTTCGACAGCCGCAGCCGCAGTGCCAGGCCGTCGGCGGCGCCGCGAAAGGAGCCGAAGTCGTCGTCCTCGATGCGCGGATGCAGGTGCGGCGCGAAGGCCGGCAGCCGCTCGCGGCCACGGTGCAGCCGGCGCCCGCGGAAGTGCAGGTCGCGCTGCCCGCACAGCGCGCGGATGGCGGCTGCGCACAGCTCTTCCACACGTTGCTGGTGGCGGGCAGCGGCTTGGGCTTCAGACACGCAGTTTGGCTCTCTGTGCCTCTCAGCGAGAGGTCTGGGGTGACGGTGAATGCATGAGCGAGGGTACTGTTGCAGGGCCGGCATTGCACCCTCACCCCAACCCTCTCCCTGAGGGAGAGGGAGCAAAAGCCCGGCTGTGACGCCAGTCTGGTGGCCGTTTCGTCTGATCCCCTTTCTTTCAGGTAAAGGGCTGGGGTGAGCGCGGCGGCAATGCCGCCTGAGAACGCTCTCAGTCGACATAGCGCAGCCCCG
>JBBRBW010000152.1:0-6487 GCA_038205425.1 Burkholderiales bacterium
GTCGAAAGCCTCGAAGACGAAGGTCAGGATGCCGGCCTCGGCGGTCCAGTCCATCAGGTCGCGGTAGTAGATCTGCTGCAGTTCCTGAGACGAGTGTTCAGGCTGGATGCCGCGGCCGTTGGAATTGGTGGCCCAGCCGGCCTCGGTGATGACGATGGGCTTGCCGGCGTACAGATGCGCCACGCTGTGCACGTTTTCCTTCGTGTAGTCGAGCGCCTCGTGGATGTGCTTGTACTCCCACACCGGGTAGGTGTGCAGCGAGATGAAGTCGAGCTCGGGCACCAGGTCTCGCAGCTTGTGTTGCCAGGGCACGTAGTTCTCGCAGAAGGTCACCGGCTGGCCGATATGCCGCTTGACGTGGCGCACGTAGTCGATCATCCGGTGCACCGGCACGAAGTGGTCGGTCCAGTCGACGGTGGCTTCGTTGCCGACCGCCACCGAGAACACGATGTCGTCGAAACGGCGCGCCAGCGTGATCAGGCGCTCCAGTTCGGCTGCGTTTTCACGCTGGCTGGCGTCGAGCTGCTCTTCGCTGTGGGTGCCGCCCCAGGGGCAGCCGAAGTTGTTCATCTCGGCGCCGAGGTAAGCGCCGAGCATGACCTGGAAGTCCAGGCCGTTTTCGCGGATGACTTCGAGCACCCGCACGCCGTGCGGGCTGCAGTCGTAAAGGCGCAGCAGCCGCCAGTTCTTGCACAGGATCAGCAGGTCCTCGAGGATGTCGGCCTTCGACGGGTAGGTCTGCGTGCCGGGGTTCTGGCCCTGGCGGTAGCCGGAATAGCAGATCGCGTTGCCGCTGGGGAGTTGCAGCATGGGAATTTCAGGCGACGTCGTTCATGCGCCGGCGGCGATGAACTTGGGCCGGCCGTCCTTGTCCCACAGGCCCCAGCAAGCGCCGACGTCGCCTTCGGCGCCGACCTTCCAGGCTTCGTCGAATGCGGCGAAGTAGAAGAGTTCGATGCCCTCGTTGCGCGCCCATTCCTGGGTGTCGATGAAGTAGCGCATGGCGCCTTCCTGCGACGGCTGCGCGCCGTGGAAGGCGCTGCCCATGTCGGGCCAGCCGGTCTCGCTGATGACGATGCGCTTGCCGGGTGCCGCCGCCCGCGTGCGGGTCAGCATGTCCTGCATGTAGGCCAGCGCATGCTCGAGCGGGCAGCCCTCCCAGAACGGGTAGCAGTTGGTCAGCACCACGTCGCAGGCCGCGGTGATGCGCGGGTGCTTCTCGAACAGGTAGTACGCATCGACGTAGCCGACCGGCACGCCGGGCAGTGCGCGGCGCACACGCTCGATGCGGGCGAGCAGGGCATCCTCGTCCATGTCCTCGCGAAGCAGCACCTCGTTGCCCACTGCGACGATGTCGGCGTGGCCGGCCTGTGCCACCTCGATCAAGCCCTGCAGTTCACGCTCGTTGATTTCTTCGTCGGTGCCCAGCCAGGCGCCGACCAGCGTCTTCAGCCCGAGCTCATGCGCTATGCGCGGTGTGTGCTGGTGGCCGTCGGTGCAGGAAAAGCTGCGCACCCAGCGTGTGCTGTGGCGGATGATCGAAAGGCGTTCGCGGATCTGCGCCTCTCTGATCTGATCGCCCGGAGACTGGCCTTCGAGGTAGGGGCTGAAACACAGGCCGTGCGTGCCCGTGGCGAGCGTGGCGCGGAAGCGGTCCGACAACATCTGCTGTTGATCGGCAGACAGATCGGGCGTGGCAGCAGCCGCGCCGGCCTCGGGGTGCAGGCGCTCATCGCGCGGGGCCGAAACACCGGCAGCCAGCTGCCAGCGGTTGGCTTCATTCGGACTCTTGGACATCAGTGTTTCCTGTCAGCCGCTTCGAATGGCGGCCGGGTTCATTTGTGCCAGGGCAGTTTGCCCTTGGGGCGGGGCCGCGCTGGCGTGTAGCCGCCGGCCTTGTCATAAACGCGCACGTAGTCCACCACCAGTTCGGCGGGGAAGCGCGTGGCGGGGTTGGGCGCGCCGGGGAAGTTGCCGCCCACCGCAATGTTCATCAGCAGGTAGAAAGGCTGGTCGAAAGGGGCCGGCCAGGGGTTGATGTCGGCAGCGCGTTTGGGCACCACGCCGCTGCCTTCCACTGTCTTGCTGCAACTCCACCAGAAGGACTGGGTCGAGGTGTGCACGCCGTCGACATAGAAGCGGATCTCGCCGGGTTCCCACTCCGCTGCGTAGACATGCCAGTCGGCAACGGTGCTGCCGCCCGGCAGGTCGTGCACGTGGGTGACTAGCGAGCGATGCGGGTAGACCGAGCCGAAGTGGATGCTGTTGAGCACCTGGTGCGGCTTCTCGCCGACGATCTCCATCAGGTCGATCTCGCCAGACGCCGCCCAGCCGCCGTATTTGTCTTCCAGCGGCAGCATCCAGAGCGCCGGCCAGAGTCCCTTGCCCCAGGGCACACTGGCGCGGAACTCCACCTTGCCGTACAGCGTGCTGAAAAGTGGCGTGCCGTCGCGCTTGCGCGTCTTCAGCCGCGCCGACGTGTAGCCGCAGCCGTGCAGGGATTCCCTGATCGCACGGATGGTCAGGCAGCCATCCCTGACGAACACGTTTTCAGGTTCACGCGTGTAGTACTGCAGTTCCTCGTTGCCCCAGCCGGCGATCCACTGGTGGCTCTTGTAGTCGAAGAAACCGTTGCCAAGGTCGAAATCCCACTTCAGCGGGTCGATCCGGTCGCCTTCGAATTCGTCGTTCCAGACCAGCAACCATTCATCAGGCTTTGCAGCTGACATCGAAACCTTTCGTCAGGGCAGGCGGCGGCCGTCGGCGCCGAACACCAGGGCCCAGGCGGCATCGGGCGCCAGACCGACGGTCTGCCCGGCATCGCACTGGCTGTGCTCGGTTCCCACCTTGGCATTCAGCAGGTCGGGGATGCCTTCCACGCGCAGGTGGATGATCGATGAGTCACCGAGGTGCTCGGCCAGCGCGATGGTGGCCGGGATGCCCTGGCCGGCGGGCGCCAGGTGCAGGTGTTCCGGCCGCAGGCCGGCGCGCTGTGCGCTCGCCGGTGCGTTGCCGGCCAGCGCGTTCCACAGCGCCACGTGCGGCGCGGCGGCGCCGGCGGCCGGTGGGCGCGGCACGAGATTGATGCGCGGCGCGCCGATGAAGGTGGCGACAAATTCGTTGGCCGGCCGGTTGTACAGCTCCATCGGCGGGCCCAGCTGCTCGACGATGCCCTTGTTGAAGACCGCGATGCGGTCGCCCAGCGTCATCGCCTCGACCTGGTCGTGGGTGACGTAGATCATCGTCGTGCCGAGCTCCTTGTGCAGGCGCGACAGTTCGATGCGCATGTTGACGCGCAGCGCGGCGTCCAGGTTCGACAGCGGTTCGTCGAACAGGAAGACCTTGGGCTTGCGAACGATGGAGCGGCCGATGGCCACACGCTGGCGCTGGCCGCCCGACAGTTCTTTCGGGAAGCGGCCGAGCAGTTCGGTGATGCGCAGGATGTCCGCCGCGCGGCCGACCTGAGCGTCGCGGTCGGCGCGCGCCACGCCGGCCATCTTCAGCGCGAAGCCCATGTTTTCGGCCACCGTCATGTGCGGGTAGAGCGCATAACTCTGGAAGACCATCGCGGCGCCGCGGTCGGCCGGGCGCACGTCGTTCGAGCGCACGCCGTCGATCAGCAGGTCGCCGCCAGTCACGCTTTCCAGCCCGGCGATCATGCGCAGGGTGGTCGACTTGCCGCAGCCCGAAGGACCGACGAAGACGATGAACTCGCCGTCAGCGACGTCGAGGTCGACGCCCTTGATGACGTCGACCTTGCCGTAGCTCTTGCGGATGCCGCGCAGTGAAACCTGACCCATCTCAAACCCCTGTGAGCTGTGCCGCGCCGAGGCCGCGTGCCGCCTTCTGACGTTGCAGGAAATCGCGGTACCACATGGCGCTGTCTTTCAGCGTGCGGCGCTGGCTTTCGTAGTCGACATGCACGATGCCGAAACGCTTCTCGTAGCCCGAGGCCCACTCGAAGTTGTCGAGCAGGCTCCAGACCATGTAGCCCTCCATGCGCACACCGCGGCGCAGTGCGTTGCCGACGGCGGCAATGTGATTGGCGATGTAGCTGCGGCGCTGTTCGTCGTGCACCTGGCCGTTCACCATCACATCCTTGAAGGCGGCGCCGTTTTCCTTCACGTACATGGGCGGCACCGGGTAGTCCTCGTGCAGGCGCACCAGCAGGTCGGTCAGTCCTTCGGGGTAGACCTCCCAGCCCATGTCGGTGAGTTCGTAGCCACTGTCGCTGACCTCGAAGGGTTCGGCCGCGCTGACCATGGCTCGCGTGTAGTAGTTGATGCCGAGGAAGTCCATCGGCACGGCGATGTGCGCCATGTCACCGCCCTCGACCTTCGGGGCGTCGGCGCCCAGATGCTCCAGCACGTCGGCCGGGTAGCTGCCGCGGAACAACGGGTCGAGGTACCAGCGCGACGAGCGGCCGTCTTCGAGCCGTGTCTTCGCGTGGTCGGCCTCGGTGTCGTTGACGGGCAGGGTGGGCGACAGATTGAGCACGATGCCCAGGCGGCTCTTGCAGCCCTGGGCGCGCAGCGCCTGCAGGGCGAGACCATGGCTGAGCAGCAGGTGGTGAGATACCTGCATGGCCACCGCGCGATTCTTGATGCCGGGGGCGAAGATGCCGGTTTCATGCCCCAGCGTGGCGATCACCCAGGGCTCGTTGTGCGTGGTGATGGTGGACACGCGGTCGCCCAGCCGCTTGTCGATGCCGCAGGCGTATTCGACGAAGCGGTGCACCGTGTCGCGGTGGGCCCAACCACCTTTGGCGTGCAGTTCACTCGGCAGGTCCCAATGGTTCAGCGTCAGGTAGGGCTTGACGCCGCGCGCCAGCAGGCCGTCGACCAGGCGCTCGTAAAAGTCCAGGCCCTTCTCGTTCCAGGCACCGTCGCCGCCCGGCCGCACGCGCGGCCAGGAGACCGAGAAGCGGTAGGCATCGACGCCGAGGTCAGCGATCAGGTCGAGGTCGTTTTCCAGGCGGTGGTAATGGTCGCAGGCCCTCTCGCCGTGGCTCCGGTCGGCGATGGTGCCGGGCCGGCGGCAGAAGTCGTCCCAGATCGACGGCCCCTTGCCGTCTTCGGCGGCGGCGCCTTCAATCTGGAAGGCGCTGGTGGCGACACCCCAGACGAAGCCCTTGGGAAACGGCGAATTCTTGTCGAGCGGTGCGAGCATGGTCATCGGTTTTTTTTGGAAATTCGGTGGGGCGGACGGCTTGTGGCCGGCGCCGCACGGGAACGGGTATGAACACACGCAAGGCGCGCGGCGCGCGAAAGTCCGTCACTCACTTCACGGCCCCCGCGGTCAGGCCAGAGATCAGCTGGCGCGAGGAAAGCACGAACAGCACCACCAGCGGCAGGGTCGCGATGGCCGAACCCGTCATCAGCGCACCCCACTCGGTGTTGACCGGGCTCTGCAGGCTGCGCAGGGCCAGCGGCAAGGTGTACATGTCGGGGCTGCGCATGACGATCAGCGGCCCGATGAAGTTGTTCCACGAGGCGATGAAGGTGATCAGCCCCAGCGTGCCGAGCGCCGGCTTCAGCAGCGGCAGCACGATGCGGCCGTAGATGCCGAGCTCGCTGCAGCCGTCCATGCGTGCGGCCTCGATCAGATCCTTCGGGATCGACGAGGTGACGAACTGGCGCATCAGGAAGATACCGAAGGCGCTGGCCGCGCCCGGGATGTAGAGGGCGCGTGGCTTGTCGATCCAGCCCAGCGCGTCCATGATCATGAAGGTCGGGATCATGTTCATGAAGGACGGCAGCAGCATGGTGCCCAACACCAGCGCGAAAAGGGCGTTCTTGTAGCGGAACTCGAACATGGCGAAGGCGTATCCGCCCATCGAGCAGAAGAGCAGCGTCAGCAGCGTGGACAGGATGGCGACGTACACGCTCCAGCCCAGGTTGCGCCAGAACGGCATGCGTTCGGTGAGGATCTTCAGGTTGGCCAGGAAATCGTCGCCGAAGAACATCGGCGGCGGCAGGCTGAAGATCTCGGTGCGCGAATGGGTCGCGAAGACGAACATGAAGTAGAAGGGCGCCAGCATGATCAGCGCCCCCACTCCCACCACGCAGTAGGCGGCCCAGGGCGCGAGACGGTCGGTTTTCATCGTCATGTCGATGTCAGGGTTCAGGCCGAAGGCCCGCGGGGGCGGAAGGCGCGGTTGGTCAGCCAGGTCAGGATGGCCACCAGGATGAAGAGCAGCCACGACATCGCGCTTGCGGCACCGAAGTCGTTGAAGTCGAAGGCCATGCGGTAGAGGTAGATGGCGGTCGTCATGCCCGACTGGTCACTGCCGCCGCGCCCGCCGGTCAGGATGAAAGGCTCCTCGAACAATTGCAGGCCACCGATCAGGCTGAGCGTGACGCCGAAGAAGATCATCGGCTTCAGGCTCGGCAGCGTGATGTAGAAAAACTGCTGCAGGCGGCCGGCGCCGTCCATCGTGGCGGCCTCGTAGATGTCGTTCGGGATGGTCTGCAGCGCGGCCAGGTAG
>JBBRBW010000153.1:0-6441 GCA_038205425.1 Burkholderiales bacterium
GATGGGCAGGGCGAGGTCGCCGGTGGACTGCGCGTTGCTCCACTGGCCGCCGCGTGCGAAGTAGATCTGCCACTGCTCGGCGCCCTCGGCCAGCAGCTCGGTGCCGGGCTCGTTGCCCTGCAGCTGCTGGCTGCGCAGCCAGGCCTCCTGCAGTTCACCGGCGCGCACGTAGGGCGGCGTCGTCCAGCGCTGCCACTTGCCGCCGCGTACCGCCCAGGCCACCAGCATCACGCCCCCTTCGCTGCGCCGCGTCAGGCGCAGCGTCTGGCCGTCGAAGGACAGCGCCGGCACGGCCAGCGTGTCGTGCAGGGCCTGCAGGTCCTGCTCCCATTGCGTCAGCACGGTGGCCAGGCGCACGGTGCGGTCGATGGCCAGGCGGCTGTCGTCGCGCGAACGCAGCACACCGTCCAGCGCCTGCCACGACAGGCCGGCCAGCAGCGCCATCATCAGCAGGGCCACCAGCACCTCGACCAGCGTGAAGCCGCCGTCATGGCGTCCCTGGATCGACGGGTACGCCGATCGATCCCCAGCGGCGGTGTGGGCCGGCCTCGAAGCGGCCCGGCGCTCGGCCCGCTGCGCCCGCCAGGAGCGAAGCAGCCTCATGGCCGTGCCAGCACCGTCGACAGCGTCAGCAGCGGGCGACCCTCGCTGTCGCTGACCACCGCGTCGACGCGCCGAAAGCTGGGGTTGGGCGTCGGCCGTGTCACCAGCTTGCCGGGGAAGCTGCGGCCGAGCTGCTCGCAGCCGAAGTCGGCATCGCCGACACCCGGAAAAGTGCGGCTGATGCGCAGCCCGGTGAGCTGGTTCTCGGCGCACCACTGCGCGGCGACGACGTCGGACAGGCGCTGCGCGTTGTCGGTCAGCACGCCGGCCGCGCGTATCCCGGCGCCCAGCGCGATGGCCACGATGGCCAGCGCCACCAGCACCTCGATCAGCGTGAAACCGGCCGCTCCGGGCCGGTTCCGCGCAGTGAAACCGGCCGCTCCGGGCCAGTTCCGCGCAGTGAAACCGGCAGCTCCGGGCCGGTTCCGCGCAGTGAAACCGGCAGCTCCGGGCCGGTTCCGCGCAGTGAAACCGGCCACTCCGGGCCGGTTCCGCGCAGTGAAGCCGCGCTGGCGCCTCACCACTCCAGATGCCCCAGGCGCAGTGCGGCGCAACCCAGCTTTCCGCCATGGAACCGGCTCCGCCGGTCCATTGGCGGACGGCCCCCTTGGGGGGTAGCGCGCGCCAGCGAGCTTGGGGGCTCCACGTCAAGGCCGCGACGCGGCAAAGGGGCCCAGCCCGTCGCTGGCCAGCTCAAGCCGCTTGTCGGCCAGGCGCAGCACGATGCGCTGCGGCGGCAGGATGGCCTCGGGCCCCAGCACCACGGTGGCTGCACCCACGACCTGGGCCCGCGTGGCCGGATCGAGCCAGCGTGTGGGCAGCGGCTGCAGCGCCGACAGGCCGACGAAGCGGAACTGCACCGCGGTATCGGGGTCGGCGCCGTCGTCCTGCCGCGGCACCCAGTGCACGCTGATGCCGGCCACACGCGCCTCGGCACGCGCCATCTCGAGCAGCGCGCTCAGGCGTTCGCCCTCTTCTTCCAGCCGCGCCTCGTGGCTGTCACGCAGGCTCAGCGTGATCAGGCCGGCCGACACCGCGACGATGGCCACGACGATGATCAGTTCGAGCAGCGTGAAGCCGAATGCGGCGGCACGCCGACGCAGGCTGCGCGGCAGCGCGCCGCGCGCCGCGTTATTGCCAGGAGCCGATGTCGGCATTGACGCCTTCGCCGCCCGGCTGGCCGTCGGCGCCAAAGCTGAAGACATCGATCTCGCCGTTGACGCCTGGGTTCAGGTACTGGTAAGGCCGGCCCCAGGGGTCGGCGGGCAGCTTGTCGAGGTAGGGCTTCCAGTTCGGCGGCACGGGGCTGGCGGCGGGCTTGCGCACCAGCGCGTCCAGGGCCTGATCGGCCGACGGGTAGCGCTGGTTGTCGATCTTGTAGCGCTTCAGCGACTCGACCAGCGTCTTGATGTCGGTGCGCGCCGCCGTGCCGCGCGCGTCGTCGAGGCTGGAGAACAGGTTGGGCACGATCAGCGCGCCCAGCACGCCGATGATCACCAGCACGACGAGCAGCTCGATGAGCGTGAAGCCGCGCGCGATGGTCGACGGGGGGCGGCGGGCGTAAGCAGGCAAGGCGGTCATGGTCGTCGCCGCGGAGGGCGCTGGTGGCGGGTGCAAGCCGGGCCGGCTGCATCGCTTGAATCATAATCGGCCGATGTCGGCACGCTGGTGGACGGGGGGGGTATGGGCGCTGGCCGCAGGCAGCGCCCTGTTCTGGGCGTTCAGGGTTTTCGTGACCCCGCTCGCGGCGCCTCCGCACACGCAGACGGCGGCGCCGACCGTCGCGCTGCGCGGCGACCTGACGCGCCTGCTCGGCGCCGACCCGCCGCCCGCGGTGGCCGCCGCCGATGAGCCGGTGGCCGACGCCCGCTTCCAGCTCGTCGGTGTCGTCAGCCCGCGTTCGCCGCGCGCCGCGAAGGAAGGGCTGGCGCTCATCGCCGTCGATGGCAAGCCGCCCAAGGCCTACCGCGTGGGCGCCGTGGTCGACGGCACCACAGTGCTGCAGTCGGTGGCCGCACGCGGCGCCACGCTGGGCCCGCGCGACGGGGCCGCCGTGGTGGCGCTGAACCTCGCGCCACCGGCGACGGCAGCCACGGGTGTGCTGCCCGGACTGGGGGGCGGTACTGCGCCCGTCGTGCGGCCGCTGCGGCCGCTGCGGCCGCAACCCAGCGGCGTGGTGATGCGTCCGCCGGTGCAGCCGCAACAGCCCGACGTCGACGCCGAGCCCCCGCCGCCCCCGCTGGCGGTGCCGCCGCAGGGCCTGCAGACGCGCTGAGGGCCGGCTCTCGGCTCTCGGCGGCCGGCCGAACCGCCGCGCCCTTCAGTACAGCGCGTCGCCGAAAGGCGAGCGCACGGGTGCCGGCTCACTTGGGGTTTCGGCTTCACCGTCGACCGCGGCGAAGTCAATTTCCTCACCCTCGACAGGCTCGGCCAGCAGCGCGGCCGCACTGCGCACCATGGGCCAGGCCAGCGTGGCGCCGGTGCCGTCGGTGCTTTCCATGCCCAGTTCCAGCAGCGCCGAGGCGTGGAACAGGTTCAACGCCTGGTCGAGACCGAGGTGGCTGTGGCTGCGGCAGAACATGCAGTAGTCGGTGACCGGCTGCGCGATGCGCGCGGCCAGCATCAGCGCGGCGCAGGCCGGGATGCCGTCGACCATCAGCAGGTGGCGCTTGCTGGCGGCCATCAGCATCACGCCCACCATCACCGCGACCTCGAAGCCGCCGAAGGCAGCCAGCACCTCGATCGGGTCGACGACGTCGCGGTGCCGGGTCTGGGCGGCCTGCAGCACCATCATCAGGTGCGCCAGCTCGTCCTTGTCCATGTGCGGGCCGCTGACGATGAGATCGCGCACAGGCGTGTCGGTCATGCGCGACAGCACCATCGCCGCGCTCTCGTGCGCGCCGACGCCGACACCGGCGATGAGCGTGCAGTTGCCGCGCAGCTTGTCGCCGATCTCCATGCCCGCGCGCATGCCGGCGTGAGCCTGCTCCAGGCTCATCGCGGCGGCCGCGCGCGCGTTGCGCGTGGCATGGGCGATCTTGCGCACCAGCAGGCGGTCGTGCGGCGGCAGGCTCTCGGCCATGCCGCAGTCGACCACCGTCAGCTCCAGCTGCTGCGCGTGGGCGAACACCGTCAGCGGCAGCTGGTTGCGCAGCAGCAGGCGCACCGTCTCGTGCGTCGTGCGGCCATGGGCTTCGCGGATGCCGTCGACGGCGATGCCGTGGTCGGCCGCGAACACCAGCAGCTGCGGCTCGGTGAAGTGCGGACGCAGCGTGTTCTGCATCAGGCCGATGCGGATGGCCAACGGCTCCAGTTCACCCAGACTGCCGCCGACCTCGTTACGGCGCTGCAGCTTCGCGCGCAGCGCCTGCTCGAGCTGCGGGTTGGTGGTCGGACTGACCAGCGAACGGTTCGATGACGCCATGGCGCCTGAGTGTAGCCAGCAGCACGCACCGGGCCGGCGCGGCGGGCTACTTCAGGAACAGCGCGACCAGGGGGTTGCGCGTCTCCTCGGTGCAGGGGCAGGCCAGCGTGCGCAGAAAGTCATCGAAGGCCGCCTCGTCGCCGCGTGGCACCTGGATGCCGACCAGGATGCGGCCGTAGTCGGCGCCCTGGTTGCGGTAGTGGAAGAGGCTGATGTTCCAGCCCGGGTGCATGGCGGCCAGGAAGCGCATCAGCGCGCCCGGCCTTTCCGGAAACTGAAAGCGGAACAGGCGTTCGTCGCGCGCCAGTTCGCTGCGCCCGCCCACCATGTGGCGCATGTGTTCCTTGGCCAGCTCGTCGCCGGTCAAGTTGACGGTGGCGAAACCCTGCTTGACGAAGTTGCGCTCGATGCGCTCGGCTTCGTCGTGGCGCTGGATGGCCAGGCCGACGAAGACGTGCGCCGCATCCGCGTCGCTGATGCGGTAGTTGAACTCGGTCACCGAACGTGGGCCCATCAGCTCGCAGAAGCGTTTGAACGAGCCGCGCTCCTCGGGGATGGTCACCGCGAACAGGGCCTCGCGCTGCTCGCCGAACTCGGCGCGCTCGGCGACGAATCGCAGGCGGTCGAAGTTCATGTTCGCGCCGCAGGTGATGGCCACCAGCGTCTGCCCCTTGAGCTTGTGCGTGGCGACGTATTGCTTGATGGCGGCCACGCCCAGGGCGCCTGCGGGTTCGAGCACGCTGCGTGTGTCCTGGAAGACGTCCTTGATGGCGGCGCAGACGGCGTCGGTATCGACGACCACGTAGTCGTCGACGAGTTCGCGTGCAATGCGGAAGGTCTCTTCGCCCACCAGCTTCACCGCGGTGCCGTCGGAGAACAGGCCGACGTCCTTCAGCGTCACGCGCCGGCCCTTGCGCACCGACTGCAGCATGGCATCGGAATCGGCGGTCTGCACGCCGATCACGCGCACCTCGGGCCGCACGGCCTTGATGTACGCGGCCACGCCCGAGACCAGGCCGCCGCCGCCGATGGCGACGAAGACGGCGTCCAGCGGTCCCTGGTGCTGGCGCAGGATCTCCATTGCCACCGTGCCCTGGCCGGCAATGACGTCGGGGTCGTCGAAGGGGTGCACGAAGGTCAGCCCGCCCTGCGCCTGCAGTTCGACCGCGTGCGTGTGGGCGTCGGAGTAGCTGTCGCCGTGCAGCACGACCTCGCCGCCCAGCGCTTGCACGGCGTCGACCTTCAGGCGCGGTGTGGTCACCGGCATCACGACGACGGCGCGACAGCCCAGCTTCTTGGCGGCCAGCGCGACACCCTGCGCGTGGTTGCCGGCCGAGGCGCAGATGACGCCGCGCGCCAGCGCCTCGGGAGGCAGGTGGACCATCTTGTTGTAGGCGCCGCGCAGCTTGAAGCTGAACACCGGCTGCTGGTCCTCGCGCTTGAGCAGCACCTGGTTGCCGAGGCGGCGCGACAGGTTGCGCGCGGGCTCCAGCGCCGTTTCGCGCGCCACGTCGTAAACCCGCGCGGTGAGCACACGCTTGAGGTAAGCAGCGGCGATGCGCTGCCCCTTGGGTGCCACGCTGCGCGCCGGCGGCGCGGCGGCCGGGCTCTTGGGGGGGTTCTTGCCAGCAGGCATCGTGGGGCTCGGTCCAGGGGAGCCGCAGATGTTAAGCCGGGGCCCGGGGCGGCCTGCACAGGCGAGTCACGGGCAGAAAAAGGGCCCGGGGTTTGGGGCCCCGGGCCGAATCCACCGTTTTTGGAGGTGGAGGAGACAATCGGCCGGTGGTGTGTTCAACGACCACCGATGAAGCCAATATATCACCGGAATGCTGCACTGCAATATGCTTGTTGCAGCGGTGTCTGGTGGCACCACTCCAAACATGCGGCACACCTTCCGCCGGTGCGCCAACAAGGGGCAACAAACGCATGGAATGCACCATCAACTGGATGCCGGGCACTGGCATGGGTTTTGTCGCCGAGACCGGCAGCGGCCACTTCATCACGATGGACGGCGCGCCCGACGGTGGCGGCCGCAACCTGGCGCCGCGCCCCATGGAGACCGTGCTCGCCGGCACGGGTGGCTGCACCGCCTACGATGTGGTGCTGATCCTGAAGCGCGGCCGCCACGACGTGAGCGGCTGCCAGGTCCGGCTGACGTCGGAACGCGCACCGGCCGACCCCAAGGTGTTCACGAAGATCCACATGCACTTCGTCGTCAGGGGCCGTGGCGTACCGGCTGTGGCCGTCGAGCGCGCGGTGGCGCTGTCGCACGAGCGTTACTGCTCGGCCAGCATCATGCTGGCCAAGACCGCCGAAATCACGACCAGCTTCGAAGTGCTGGAAGCCTGAGGCGCACATCGCCGCTGTCGGCGCGCCGTCTCAAGGTGAACCGGCTCTGCCGGGCACCTTGACCC
>JBBRBW010000154.1:0-6364 GCA_038205425.1 Burkholderiales bacterium
ACGATGGACAGGTCGTCGGCGTAGTGGCGGTCGCCGTGCAACTCCTGGAACTCGGTGAAGATCTCGTTGACGTAGTCCAGCGTGTAGGGCCGCTGCGGGTGGCGCGCGATCTGCGTCACCTGCCAGGGCGTCAGGTTCGAATAGATGTCGCGCGTGAGCTGCTGGCTCTTTGCCGCCAGGCGTTCGATCTCGTCGCTGATGTCCACCGCCGATTCGTTGTGCACGTAGCGCAACTCGTCGATCTTCGATTCGAGTTCGGCGATGGGTTGTTCGAATTCCAGGAAGTGCCGTTTGCTCAAGTCAGTACTCCACGGGTACAGGGTCCAGGCTGCGCCAAATGTACCAAGTGGCGACCGAGCGGAACGGCGCCCAGGCCTCGCCGACCTCGCGCGCCTCGGCACGCGAAACGGGTTCGCCGCTGAAGTAGTTCAGGCTGATGCCCTTGATGAGTCCCAGGTCGTCCAGCGGCATCACGTTCGGCCGCATGAGGTGGAAGATGAGGAACATCTCCGCCGTCCAGCGTCCGATGCCGCGGATCGCCACCAGTTCGTCGATGATGGCCTCGTCGTCCATCTCGGCCCATTGCAGTACGTGCACGCGGTCTTCGCTGAAATGGCGCGCCAGGTCGAGCAGGTATTCGCACTTGCGCGCCGACAGGCCGGCCTCGCGCATCTGAAGCACTTCCAGCGCCAGCACGCCGCCGGGCTGCAGGCGCGTTGCAGGCCCGCCGACGGTGACGGCAAAACGGTCCCATACCGACTGCGCGGCCTTCACCGAGATCTGCTGCCCGACGATCGAACGCGCCAGCGTGGTGAAGGCGTCGCCGCGGCTCTGCAGGCGGGCTTCGCCGAACTTCGGGATCAGCTTCTTCAGCACGCGGTCGCGTTTGCCCAGATGTTTGCAGGCTTCGTCCCAGAAGGCGGGCGTCGCGACGGCGGGCGCGGCCGCCGGGGCGTCGGGCATGGCAGCCTCAAGCGTGGGCTTGGGCATGTTCAGGTTCTGACCCAGGTGGTGCCCTGGGCCGAGTCCTTGAGCTCGACGCCCTGGCCCAGCAGCTCGGCACGGATGCGGTCGGCCAGCGCGAAGTCGCGCGCCTTCTTGGCCGCGGCACGGGCCCCGATGCGCCCTTGGATGGCCGCTTCGTCCAGTCCGCCACCGCCCTGCAAGTAGTCGCTCGGCGGCTGTTGCAGCAGGCCCAGCACGGCGCCGAGTGCCTTCAGCAAGGCGACGTCGGCCGGCACGCCGCGGTTGACGCTGCCGGCCAGGTCGAAGAGCACGGCCACCGCGCCCGGCGTGTTGAAGTCGTCGTCCATCGCGGCCTTGAAGGCGGCCGCGCGCGGCTCGGCCCAGTCGATGTCTGCCAGCGCCGGCACCCCATCCGCGGACTGGAGCGCCGTGTACAGGCGCTTGAGCGCGGTGCGCGTCTCTTCGAGCAGCTGGTCGCTGAAGTTGAAGGGGCTGCGGTAGTGCGTGCGCAGCATGAAGAAGCGCACCGTCTCGCCGTCGAAGTGCTTCAGCACGTCGGTGATGGTGAAGAAGTTGCCCAGCGACTTCGACATCTTGGTGTCGTCGACATTGAGGAAACCGTTGTGCATCCAGGTGCGCACGAACTCGCCACCACTGGCGCCTTCGCTCTGCGCGATCTCGTTTTCGTGGTGCGGGAACTGCAGGTCCATGCCACCGCCGTGGATGTCGAAGGGCTCACCCAGCAGCGCGCAGCTCATCGCAGAGCACTCGATGTGCCAGCCCGGGCGGCCGGGGCCGTAGCGGCTCTCCCACTTGGCGTCGGCGGGCTCGTCGGCCTTGGCCGACTTCCACAGCACGAAGTCCAGCGGGTCTTCCTTGTCGCCGAGCACGGCCACGCGCTCGCCGGCGCGCAGTTCATCCAGGCTCTTGCCGCTGAGCTTGCCGTAGCCGGGGAAGCGGCGCACGGCGAAGTTCACGTCGCCGCCTCCATTGGCGCTTCCATCGGCACTTCGGGCCTGGTAGGCCAGCCCTTTGTGCTGCAGCGTCTCGATCAGGCCCAGCATCTGCGGCACGTAGTCGGTGGCACGCGGCTCGTGCGTCGGCGGCAGTGCGCCTAAAGCGGCGAAGTCGCGGTGCATGGCGGCGATCATCCCGTCGGTGAGCTGGCGGATGGTCTGCCCGCGCTCCAGCGCCCGCTTGATGATCTTGTCCTCGATGTCGGTGATGTTGCGAACATAGGTGACACGCCAGCCACTGGCCAGCAGCCAGCGGTAGACGGTGTCGAACGACAGCACCATGCGGGCATGGCCCAGGTGGCAGAGGTCGTAGACCGTGATGCCGCAGACGTACATGCGCACGTGGCCCGGCTCGAGGGGGCTGAATTCCTCCAGGCGACGCGTCAGGGTGTTGTGGATGCGTAGGCTCATGGACTCGGGGCAGACGGGCCCCGCGGGGCCGCCCTGGCTGGCAGGCGGGAGGCTGTGGCGCTGCGCACGGCGTGGGCGGCGGCCAAGACAGCACCGATAGAATGGAATTCAGTATAGCGGCCACCCTCCAGCGCAAAGGCCGCGCGCCCCTGACTCCCCCGATGCCCTTCACACCCCGCGTGCCTGCCCTGCTTGCCACCGGCCTGGCCGCCCTGTGCCTGGTTGCGGGCGCGGCGCATGCCGACGAGGCCACCGAGCTGCGCGCGCTGTTGACGCGCGGTGAACCGGCGGCCGCACTGCAGCTGGCCGAACGCGCGCTGGCGGCGCGGCCGCGCGATGTTTCGCTGCGATTCCTGCAGGGCGTGGCGCTGATGGACCTGAAGCGCGACGCCGACGCGCTGGCGCACTTCACCGCCATGGCGCAGGAGTACCCCGAGCTGCCCGACCCCTACAACAACATCGCGTTGCTGCAGGCCCGCGCCGGCCGCCTGGAAGCCGCGCGCCAGGCACTGGAATCGGCGCTGCGCAACGACCCGGGCCACCGCATCGCGCGGGCCAACCTGGGCGAGGTGCACCTGATGCTGGCCGCCCAGGCCTGGGAACTGGCCACCGCCACCGGACCGGTGGACGTGCCGCTGCTGCGCCGTCTGGAAGCCGTGCGCGCCCTGCTCGCCGCAGCGCCTTCGGCGGCCCGCTAGACTCGCGCCCTGACCGGCCGCCGGCCGGCTCGCGACGCGCGGCCCATGGGCCGCCCCGACTTGCGGAGAAGCTGCCTTGAAACTGCTCACCAGCCTGCTGGTTCTTGCCCTCGTGACCGTCGCGGCGCCCGCGCTGGCGCAGAAGGTGCGCCTGGCCACCACCGAGGGCGACATCGTGCTCGAACTCGACGCCGAAAAGGCGCCGAAGTCGGTCGACAACTTCCTGCAGTACGTGCGCGCCGGCCATTACGACGGGATCATCTTCCACCGCGTCATCAACGGCTTCATGATCCAGACCGGCGGCTTCAAGGCCGACCTGGGCGAGAAGACGACGCGAAAGCCGATCCCGCTGGAGAGCCGCAACGGCCTGTCCAACGTGCGCGGCAGCATCGCGATGGCGCGCACCTCCGACCCCAACTCGGCCACGGCGCAGTTCTTCATCAACGTCAACGACAACCTGCGCCTCGACGCCGCAGAGGGCCGCGACGGCTACGCCGTCTTCGGCAAGGTGGCCGAGGGCCTGGACGTCGTCGACAAGATCAAGGACGTGCCCACCCGCGCCCAGGGCCCGCACCAGAACCTGCCGGTCACGCCCGTGACCATCCGCAAAGCCACCGTGGAGAAATGACATGACCAAGAACGTCCAGATGGAAACCAGCGCGGGCACCCTGCGCATCGAGCTCGACGACGAGAAGGCGCCGCTGTCGGTGGCCAACTTCCTGGAGTGCGCGAAGAAGGGCCACTTCGACGGCACGGTGTTCCATCGCGTCATCAAGGGTTTCATGCTCCAGGGCGGCGGCTTCGAGCCCGGCATGAAGCAGAAGCCCACCGCAGCCGCCATCCAGAACGAGGCCAACAACGGCCTGAAGAACAAGAAGTACACGCTGGCCATGGCGCGCACCAGCGACCCGCATTCAGCCACAGCGCAGTTCTTCATCAACTGCGTCGACAACGACTTCCTCGACTTCCGCGCCGAGAACGCGCAGGGCTGGGGCTACGCCGTGTTCGGCCGTGTCGTCGAGGGCATGGACGTGGTCGATGCCATCGAGAAGGTCAAGACCGGCCGCAAGGGTTTCCACGACGACGTGCCCGTCGACGACGTGCTCATCACCCGCGTCACCGAGCTGGGCTGATGGTGGAACCGGCTCGGGGCGCGGCGCTCCCGGCCTTCTTCGAGTTCACCGCACCCGCGGCGTGGCGCGCGGTGGACTTCATCTCCGACCTGCACCTGTGCGCGGCCATGCCGGCCACCTTCCAGGCCTGGGAGCGGCACCTGCGCCAGACGACGGCCGATGCCGTCTTCATCCTCGGTGACCTGTTCGAGGTCTGGGTGGGCGACGACGCCCGCAGCCGGCCCTTCGAGCGGCGCTGCGTCGAGGTGCTGGCCGAAGCAGCGAGCCACCGCCAACTGGCCTTCATGGCCGGCAACCGCGACTTCCTCGTCGGTGCGGCGCTGCTTCGCGAGGCCGGCCTGATGGCCCTGCCCGACCCCACCGTACTGTCTGCCTGGGGCCAGCCGTTGCTGCTGAGCCACGGCGACGCGTTGTGCCTGGACGACCTGCCCTACCAGGCCTTCCGGCGCGAGGTGCGCTCGCCGGCCTGGCAGGCCGCCTTCCTGGCCAAGCCGCTGGCCGAGCGTCTGGACATCGCCGCCGCGATGCGCAAGGCCAGCGCCGAGCGCTGGCAGGCCGAAGGCGCGGCGGGCGCCGGACGCTGGTCGATGGACGGCGACCTGGCCACCGACGTTGACGCCTCCGAAGCCGTGCGCTGGATGCACGCCATGGGCGCGGCCGAGATGGTGCATGGCCACACGCACCGCCCCGGCAGCAATGCGCTGGCGCCGGGCTTCAAGCGCCACGTGCTGAGCGACTGGGACCTCGACACCGCGCAGCGCGCCGAGGTGCTGCGCCTGACGCGGGGCGGCTTCGAGCGCCTGCCGCCCGTGGGGCTCTGACACGCCATGATGGGCCGCCTGTGGCAGCGCTGGCGGCGCCAGCGCGAAGACGCCGCCGTACAGCGGCGCACCATTCCCGACGACCTGTGGAAACGCACGCTGGTTCGCTACCCCTTTCTGCAGCGGCGCGACGCGGCCGACCGCGATGAACTGCGCCGGTTGACCAGCCTCTTCCTCGACCGCAAGGAATTCAGCGCCGCTGGCGGCCTGCACCTGACCGACGCCATGGTGGTGGCCATTGCGGCGCAGGCCGTGCTGCCCGTGCTTCGGCTGGGCCTGGCGCGCTACGACCGCTTCGTCGGCATCGTTGTGCACCCCGACCAGGTGGTCGCACGCCGCGAGGTGGCCGACGACGACGGCGTGGTGCACAGCTACGACGAACCGCTGTCGGGCGAAGCCATGGAAGGCGGGCCGGTGATGCTGTCCTGGCGCGACGTGCGCAGCGCCGGCCAGAGCGCCGCGGCCGGCTACAACGTCGTCATCCACGAATTTGCGCATGTGCTGGACATGGCCGACGGCCGCGCCAACGGCGTGCCGCTGCTGCCGCCCGGCCTGCCGCCAGCCGCATGGCAGGCCACGCTGCAAGCCGAGTTCGACGCTTTCGTCCAGCGTGTCGACGCCGGGCAGGACACCGTGCTCGACCCTTACGGCGCCAGCGGCGAGGAAGAGTTTTTCGCTGTTGCCAGCGAGGCCTTCTTCGTCAGCTCCGAGGTCATGAAAAAAGAGCATCCCGCGTTGTACGGGATGCTCTGTCGTTTCTACCTGCAGGACCCGGCGGCCGAGCGGCTGCCGTCGCGCCAGACCTAGGCGGCGGCCGCCTCGGCGCGCGGCTTGTCGCTCTTCTTCGGCGGCTGGATGTCGAGCAGCACCTCGTCCTTGTCGTCGATGTCGACGCTCAGACGCCCGCCGTCGACGAGGCGGCCGAACAGCAGCTCGTCGGCCAGCGCGCGGCGGATCGTGTCCTGAATCAGGCGCTGCATCGGGCGTGCGCCCATCAGCGGGTCGAAGCCCTTTTTCGCCAGGTACTTGCGCAGGCCGTCGCTGAAGGTGACTTCCACCTTCTTCTCGGCGAGCTGGCCTTCCAGCTGCAGCAGGAACTTGTCGACCACGCGCAGGATGATGTCTTCGTCGAGCGCGCGGAAGTTGACGATGGCGTCCAGGCGGTTGCGGAACTCGGGTGTGAACAGGCGCTTGATGTCGGCCATCTCGTCACCCTGCTCGCGCTTGTTGGTGAAGCCGATGGTCGACTTGTTCATGGTCTCGGCGCCCGCGTTGGTCGTCATGATGATCATGACGTTGCGGAAGTCGGCCTTGCGCCC
>JBBRBW010000155.1:0-6331 GCA_038205425.1 Burkholderiales bacterium
GCCGTCCTTGTAGTGCAGGTTCAGCGGCACCAGGGTGTAGCCCTTCTGCTCGATCTTGCCGATCAGGCGCCGGATTTGCGCCTTGTGCATCAGCAGCTTCTTGGTGCGGTCGGCCTCCGGCGTGACGTGGGTCGACGCGGCGCCCAGCGCGTTGATGCGGCAGCCTATGAGAAAGAGCTCGCCTTCGCGCACGTGCACGTAGCCGTCGGTCAGCTGCACCTGGCCGGCGCGGATGGCCTTCACTTCCCAGCCGCTCAGCACCATGCCGGCCTCGAACTGTTCTTCGATGCTGTATTCGAAACGGGCGCGGCGGTTTTCGGCGATGTTCGACATGGGCAGGGGCGTCAGGTGGGGGCGGGCGGCCGGAACACAACGCGCTCCTAGAATGCCGGCATTGTATGAAGCACGTGCGCAAGTCGGTCCTGCTCTGGTACTCGCCCCGCGAGATGTACGACCTGGTGACGGGCGTGCACGCCTATCCGCAGTTCCTGCCCTGGTGCGACAAGGCCGAGGTCGTCGACCACCACGCCGACGGCGTCACCGCGCGCCTGGGCATGGCTTACATGGGCGTGCGCCACGCCTTCACCACGCGCAACACGCATCACCCGGGCCAATCGGTGGCCGTGAAGCTGGTCGACGGACCCTTCTCGCAGCTGGAAGGCACCTGGCTATTCCTGCCGCTGGGACGGCCGGGCAGCGACGAGTCGGCCTGCAAGATCGAGTTCGACCTGATGTACGCCTTCGCCGGCAAGGCGCTGGAAGCGGTGGTCAGCCCGGTCTTCGACCGCGTGGCCGACACGCTGGTCGATTCCTTCGTGCGCCGCGCCGAGAGCGTGTATGGCCCGCGCTGAACTTCGCGTCGAGGTGGCCTACTGCCCGGACGCGGGCGTGACCGACCTGCAGGCCCTGCAGCTGCCGCCCGGCGCCACGGTGGCCGACGCCGTGCAGGCCAGCGGCGTGCTCGTCCGCCATGGCCTGGCCAGCGAGGGCCTGCGCACCGGCGTCTGGGGCCAGTTGCGTGGTGTCGAAACCCTGCTGCGCGACCGCGACCGCGTCGAGATCTACCGCCCGCTCACCGTCGACCCCAAGGAAGCGCGGCGCCAGCGCTACAAGCGCCACCTCGACAAGATCGCCCCGCGCTGAGGTGCGCGCCGGCGGGCGCTGCCGGGCTGCGTTAGCGGCAGTCGGAGGCCATGACCTCGCGCGCCTGGCGCATCTCGTCGGCGCGGCCGCGGTCGTCAAGCACCTCGCGCTCGCCCTTCTCGTTGACGCGGGCGATGCGCTGGCCGGATTCCATGGCCGACATATGACTGCGCGCACGGCGGCAGTTTTCGGCGCGTTGCCCGGCCTGGCGTTCCTCTTCGGCCTTGGTCTTGCCGACCTGTTCCTGCTCGGCGGCACGGCGGCGGGCCTCGAGCTCGCGGTCGCCGGCCGGCGGGCGCAGCGGCTCGGCGCCGGAGGCGGCACTGGCTGCGGCCGCCGGGAACACGCGGCGCTGCTCGGGCACGGGGGCGGGGCGGGCGAGGATGTCCTTTTCGAGGATGTCCAGCGGCGGCGGGCGGTCGCTGGCGTTGATCTGCCCTGACTTGTCGCGCCACTTTCATTGCGCATGGGCCAACGGGGCCGCCAGGGCCAGCACCAGTGCGGCCAGGACGGCGAGGGACAGGGCGCCAGGGCGCGACGGTTCAGGCGACGATGCACGCATGAGGCCAGTGTAGTGCGGCAGCCTGCGCGCGGGCCGACGCTTATGTCACGGCACGTGACGGCGCGTCACCGCGGCGCCGACCTGGGGGCGCTCCCTATAATCTGCTTTTGCGACTGGAGCCCTTGCATGCGCCTACTCGGCAAAGCGCTCACCTTCGACGATGTGTTGTTGGTGCCGGCCTATTCCCAGGTGTTGCCGCGCGACACCCGTCTTGCCACCCGCCTTTCGCGCAACATTGCGCTCAACCTGCCGCTGGTGTCCGCCGCCATGGACACGGTGACCGAAGCGCGCCTGGCGATTGCCATCGCCCAGGAGGGCGGCATCGGCATCGTGCACAAGAACCTCACGCCCAAGCAGCAGGCGGCCGAAGTGGCGCGCGTCAAGCGTTACGAATCGGGGCTGCTGCGCGACCCCATCACGGTCGGCCCCTCGGCCAGCGTGCGCGAGGTGATGGCGCTGTCGCGCCAGCACGGCGTGTCGGGTTTCCCGGTGGTCGAAGGCAAGACGGTGGTGGGCATCGTCACCAACCGCGACCTGCGCTTCGAGACCCGGCTGGAACTGCCGGTGCGGGACGTGATGACGCCGCGTGAACGCCTGGTCTACGTGCACGAGGGCGCGAGCATCGAGGAAGGCAAGGCGCTGATGCACCGCCACCGCCTCGAGCGCGTGCTGGTCGTCTCGGACGACTTCGAACTGCGCGGCCTGATGACGGTGAAGGACATCACCAAGCAGACCGAATTCCCCAACGCGGCCCGCGACGCCCACGGCAAACTGCGTGTCGGCGCCGCGGTGGGCGTGGGCGAAGGCACCGAGGAACGCGTCGAACTGCTGGTCAAGGCCGGTGTCGATGCCCTGGTTGTCGACACCGCGCACGGCCACAGTCAGGGCGTGATCGAGCGTGTGCGCTGGGTCAAGCGCAACTTCCCGCAGGTGGACGTCATCGGCGGCAATATCGCCACCGGCAGCGCTGCGCTGGCGCTGGTGGAAGCCGGCGCCGACGCGGTAAAGGTGGGCATCGGGCCGGGCAGCATCTGCACCACGCGCATCGTTGCGGGCGTGGGCGTGCCGCAGATCATGGCCATCGACAGCGTGGCCACCGCGCTGCGCGGCAGCGGCGTGCCGCTGATCGCCGACGGCGGCATCCGTTACTCGGGTGACATCGCCAAGGCTATCGCTGCCGGCGCCGGCACGGTGATGATGGGAGGCATGTTCGCCGGCACCGAAGAGGCGCCAGGCGAGGTCATCCTCTACCAGGGCCGCAGCTACAAGAGCTACCGCGGCATGGGCAGCATCGGCGCCATGAAGGCCGGCTCGGCCGACCGCTACTTCCAGGAAGCCGACGAGACCAGCAATCCCAACGCCGACAAGCTCGTGCCCGAGGGCATCGAGGGCCGCGTGCCCTACAAGGGTTCGATGGTCAGCATCATCTACCAGATGGCCGGCGGCCTGCGCGCCGCGATGGGTTACTGCGGCTGCGCCTCGGTGGCCGAGATGCACGAGCGTGCCGAGTTCGTCGAGATCACCGCCGCCGGCATCCGCGAAAGCCACGTGCACGACGTGCAGATCACGAAGGAAGCGCCCAACTACCGCATGGAATGACGGCCGCCGCGACACCCCACGCGGGGCCCGTGCCGGCGCCCGCCGCGCCGCCCGGCGGCCGGCCGGCTGCCATGCGCTTCATCATGGTGGCGGTGCTGATCGACATGCTGGCGGTGGGCATCATCGTGCCTGTGCTGCCTGCGTTGGTGGGGCAGTTCACCGCCAGCGCCGCCGAGCAGACCCACTGGTACGGCCTCATCGCCTTCACCTTCGCCGCGGCCAGTTTCGTGGCTGCGCCGCTGCTCGGCGCACTGTCCGACCGCTACGGCCGCCGCCCGGTGCTGCTGCTGGGCTTCTGCGGCGTGGCGCTGAACTTCTTCACCACCGCGCTGGCCACCAGCCTGTGGATGCTGCTGGCCTCGCGCATCGTCGGTGGCGCGATGCAGGCCAACGCGGCGGTCGCCAACGCCTA
This sequence comes from Burkholderiales bacterium, assembly GCA_038205425.1. GTDB lineage: Bacteria > Pseudomonadota > Gammaproteobacteria > Burkholderiales > Burkholderiaceae_C > Rubrivivax. The sequence goes on from JBBRBW010000155.1 coordinate 3,717, forward strand.
CGTGGCCGACATCACGCCACCGGAGCAGCGTGCGCGCCGCTTCGGGCTGCTGGGCGCGATGTTCGGCATCGGCTTCATCCTCGGGCCGGTGCTGGGTGGGCTGCTGGGTGGCATCGACCTGCGGCTGCCGTTTTTTGTCGCTGGCGGCCTGGCCTTGCTGAACCTGGCCTACGGCGTCTTCGTGCTGCCCGAATCGCTGCCTGCCGACCGACGCCGGGCCGTGGGCTGGTCGGCTGCCAATCCGCTGTCGTCGCTGCAGCAACTGGCGCGGCTGAAAGGTGTGGGCCTGCTGCTGCCGGTGCTGGCCTTCGTCGGTCTGGCCCAGTTCACGCTGTACACGGTGTGGGTGCTGTACACCACCTTCAAGTTCAACTGGGGTCCCACCGAGAACGGCTGGTCGCTGTTTGCCGTCGGCCTGGTTTCGGCCGTGGTGCAGGGCGTGCTGCTGGGTCGCATCCTCCGCCATGTGACGCCGCAGCGGCTGGCGGTGCTGGCGCTGGTGTCGTCGACGCTGGCCTTCGCCGGTTACGGCCTCGTCACCGAGGGCTGGATGCTCTACCTCGTCATCGTCTGCAACCTGCTCGGCAACACGGTCGGCGCGGCGCTGCAGAGCCTGGTCTCGTCGGCGGCCAGCGGTGCCGAGCAGGGCCAGACGCTGGGTGCCGTCAGCGGCCTGAACAGCCTGATGGCCGTGCTGGCGCCGGCGCTGGCCACGCCGCTGCTGGGCGCCGTGTCGCAGTTGCCAGCAGGCGATTGGCGCATCGGCGCGCCAATGTTCTTCTGCGCCGTGCTGCAGGGCCTGGCGCTGCTGCTGGCCGTCATCCACTTCCGCCGCCAGCGCCGCAGCGCGCTGGCCGCCACCCCCGGCCGCGCCTGAAGCGCGTGCCCCCCAAGCCGCCGTGACGCACGCCATAGACCAAGCCATGACCCACGACAAGATCCTCATCCTCGACTTCGGCTCGCAGGTCACGCAACTCATCGCGCGGCGCGTGCGCGAGGCGCACGTCTACTGCGAGATCCACCCCAACGACGTCGGCGACGACTTCGTCCGCGTGTTCGCGCCCAAGGGCATCATCCTGTCGGGCAGCCACGCCAGTACCTATGAAGAGCAGGACCTGCGTGCACCGCAGGCCGTGTGGGAACTGGGCGTGCCGGTACTGGGCATCTGCTACGGCATGTTCACGATGACGGTGCAGCAGGGCGGGCAGGTCGAGGCCAGCAGCCACCGCGAGTTCGGCTATGCCGAGGTGCGCGCCCACGGCCACACCAGGCTGCTCGAGGGCATCGAAGACTTCAGCACACCCGAAGGCCACGGCATGCTGAAGGTGTGGATGAGCCACGGCGACAAGGTCACCGCGTTGCCGCCGGGTTTCAAGCTCATGGCCAGCACCCCCAGCTGCCCCATCGCCGGCATCGCAGACGAGGCGCGCGGCTACTACGGCGTGCAGTTCCTCCCCGAGGTCACGCACACCGTGAAGGGCCGCGAACTGCTCGAACGCTTCGTGCTGCAGATCGCCGGCGCGAAGCCCGACTGGGTGATGCGCGACCACATTGAGGAGGCGGTGGCGCTCATCCGCCAGCAGGTCGGCAGCGAAGAGGTCATCCTGGGCCTGAGCGGCGGCGTCGATTCGAGCGTGGCCGCGGCACTCATCCACCGCGCCATCGGCGAACAGCTCACCTGCGTCTTCGTCGACCACGGGCTGCTGCGCCTGAACGAGGCGCAGCTGGTGATGGACATGTTCGTTGGCCGGCTGCACGCAAAGGTGATCCACGTCGACGCCAGCGCGCAGTTTCTGAGCCACCTGAAGGGCGTGAGTGACCCCGAAGCCAAGCGCAAGGTCATCGGCCGCGAGTTCGTCGAGGTCTTCCAGGCCGAGGCGAAGAAGTTGCAGAACGCGAAGTGGCTGGCCCAGGGCACGATCTACCCCGACGTCATCGAGAGCGGCGGCGCGAAGACCAAGAAGGCCACGACGATCAAGAGCCACCACAACGTCGGTGGCCTGCCCGAGACGCTGGGCCTGAAGCTGCTGGAGCCGCTGCGCGACCTGTTCAAGGACGAGGTGCGTGAGCTGGGCGTGGCCCTGGGCCTGCCGCCCGAGATGGTCTATCGCCACCCCTTCCCGGGGCCGGGCCTGGGTGTGCGCATCCTGGGCGAGGTGAAGCCCGAGTACGCCGCGCTGCTGCAGCGCGCCGACGCCATCTTCATCGAGGAACTGCGCAACACCATCGACCCCGCCACCGGCAAAAGCTGGTACGACCTGACGAGCCAGGCCTTTGCCGTTTTCCTGCCCGTGAAGAGCGTGGGCGTGATGGGCGACGGCCGCACCTACGACTACGTGGTGGCACTGCGCGCCGTGCAGACCAGCGACTTCATGACCGCCGACTGGGCCGAGCTGCCGTATGCGCTGCTGAAGAGGGTCTCCAGCCGCATCATCAACGAGGTGCGCGGCATCAATCGCGTGGCCTATGACGTGAGCAGCAAGCCGCCGGCGACGATCGAGTGGGAATGATTTATCTTCGTGTCAGGTCGTGCCATGCAGTCCGGCTTTCCTCGAAAAGCCAGTCCTGACAGAGAGTTAGCGTCTCATCTGGTCTCAAGTCGCCACAACAAAGCG
>JBBRBW010000156.1:0-6295 GCA_038205425.1 Burkholderiales bacterium
GCGGTCGAGACGGCCGCCAAGCATGGGCTTTACGTCACCGGCCTGCAAAAGCGCTACGGCACTCGCCAGGTGGTCAAGGACGTGCATCTGGCGGTAGGCCCCGGTGAGGTGGTGGGCCTGCTCGGCCCCAACGGCGCCGGCAAGACCACCACCTTCTACATGGTGGTCGGCCTGGTGCGCGCCGACCAGGGCGAGATCCTGATCGACGGCCAGCCGGTGCAGGGCCTGCCCATCCACCGCCGTTCGCGCCTGGGCCTGAGCTACCTGCCGCAGGAGGCGTCGATCTTCCGCAAGCTGACGGTGGAAGAGAACATCCGCGCCGTGCTCGAACTGCAGCTGGGCCCCGACGGCCGGCCGTTGAAGACGGCCGTCATCAACGAGCTGCTGAACAAGCTGTTGCACGACCTGGCGATCGAGAAGCTGCGCGACTCGCCGGCCCCGGCGCTGTCGGGCGGCGAGCGCCGGCGCGTCGAGATCGCACGCGCGCTGGCCACGCAGCCGCGTTTCATCCTGCTCGACGAGCCCTTTGCCGGTGTCGACCCGATCGCCGTCATCGAAATCCAGAAGATCATCCGTTTCCTGCGTTCGCGCGGCATCGGCGTGCTCATCACCGACCACAACGTGCGCGAGACGCTGGGCATCTGCGACCGCGCCTACATCATCAGCGAGGGCAGCGTGCTGGCCGAAGGCACGCCGCACGACATCGTCGCCAACGCCGAGGTACGAAAGGTGTACCTGGGCGAGAACTTCAGAATGTGACATGGGGCCCCCAGGCTTGTCGCTTCGCGCCTTTGCCACCCCCGGGGGGGGCTCTTGCTACGGCCCGGCAGAGCCGGATCCGTGCAAGGCCTTGATCGCGGCGCCAGCGGTTGCAGGAACCGCATCATGAAACCGTCGTTGCAGGTACGCCTGTCCCAGCACCTGGCGCTGACGCCGCAGCTGCAGCAATCCATCCGCCTGCTGCAGCTCAGCACGCTGGAGCTGCACCAGGAAGTGGGGCAGATGCTGGAGCAGAACCCCTTCCTCGAGGCCGAGGACGAGCTGCTGGCCAACCCCTTCGAGACACCGCCCGAGCGCCAGGCTGTCGACCGCGTGGCCGACCGCGTCGGCGACGGCGAAGCCGCCAACGAGGCGCCCGACGCGGGCGAGGCGGTGAGCGAGATCCGCGGCGACGAGTTCGGCACCACCGCGCGCGACGACTGGGAAAACGGCACCGAGGGTGACGACTTCGACGGCATCCGCGAAACACCGTCGTCGTCGTCGTCGTCGACGGCCAACAGCGAGGGCGACGACTTCGAGCCGCAGGAGCGCCGTTCGAGCAGCGGTTCGCTCGAGGATCACCTGCGCCTGCAGGTGATGGGCATGCGCCTCTCGGAGGCTGACCACGCTGCGCTGTGGGTGCTGATCGAGAGCCTGGACGCCGACGGCTACCTGGCCGACCCGCTGGACGAGATCGCCGAACGCCTGGCCGCGATGCTGGGCGTCGAGGACGCCGAGGGCCGCGCCGACATCGACGACCGCCTGCGCTGCGCGCTGCGCTGGCTGCAGAGCCTGGAGCCCACCGGGGTGGGTGCGCGCAACCTCGGTGAATGCCTGAGCCTGCAGCTGAAGCAGCTGCCGAAGGCGCCGGCGCGCCAGCTTGCGCTGCGCATCTGCGACCAGTACCTCGAGCTGCTGGCGCGCCGCGACGTCAAGCGCCTGACCGCGCTCACCGGCACCGACGAGGGCCTGGTGCGCGACGCGCAGCTGCTCATCATCGCCTGCGAGCCCAAGCCGGGCCGGCCCTACGCCGCCGACGAGGCCACTGTGGTCGTGCCCGACGTCATCGTGCGCAAGACCGGCCGCGGCCTGAGCGTGACGCTGAACCCCGACGTGATGCCCAAGCTGCGCATCAACGACCTGTATGCCCAGGCCGCAAAAGGCCAGCGCGGCGCCTCGGCCAATCCGGGCCTGAGTTCGCGCCTGCAGGAGGCGCGCTGGTTCGTGAAGAACATCCAGCAGCGCTTCGACACCATCCTGCGTGTCAGCAAGGCCATCGTCGAACGCCAGAAGGCCTTCTTCACGCACGGCGCCATCGCGATGAAGCCGCTGGTGCTGCGCGAGATCGCCGACGAACTGGGTCTGCACGAAAGCACCATCTCGCGCGTGACCACCGCGAAATACATGGCCACGCCGCAGGGCACCTTCGAGCTGAAGTACTTCTTCGGCAGCAGCCTGAACACCGACGCCGGCGGCAACGCCAGCAGCACCGCGGTGCGCGCGCTGATCCAGCAGTTCGTGATTGCGGAGGACACGAAGAAGCCGTTGTCCGACAGCCAGCTCAGCGACATGCTGGAAGAGCAGGGCATCCAGGTGGCGCGGCGCACGGTGGCCAAGTACCGCGAGGCGCTGAAGATCGCCCCCGCATCCCTGCGCAAAGCCATCTGATGTCGGCCCTGTTCCTGCCCTGCGCCGGCGGCGTCGAGGCCCTGCTGGCCGACGAGGTGCTGCGCATCACCGGCATCAGCGCCGAGACGACGCGCGGCGGCGTATGGGTCGAGGGCGATCAACGCACGGCCATGCAGTTGAACCTCGAAAGCCGCCTCGCCACGCGTGTGCTGTGGCCGCTGGCCGACGGCTCCTACCGCGACGAACACGACCTCTACGATCTGGCGCGGCGCGTCGACTGGATGCACTGGATTTCGCCGGCGCAGACGCTGCGGGTCGACGTCACCGCGATGCGTTCTCCGCTGCAGAGCCTGAACTTCGCCGCGCTGCGCATCAAGGATGCGGTGTGCGACACGCTGCGTGACGCCACCGGCGAACGCCCCAGCGTCGACACGCGCCGCCCTGACCTGCCGATCGCGCTCTTCGTCGGCCCCGAACACGCGACGATCTACGTCGACACCTCGGGCGAGGCCCTCTTCAAGCGCGGCTGGCGCGAAGACACCGGCGAGGCGCCGCTGAAGGAAACCCTGGCCGCCGCGATGCTGGCCGCCACCGGCTGGGCCGGGCGCGCCGAGGACGGCCCACTCTTCGACCCCTGCTGCGGCGCCGGCACCATCGCCATCGAAGCGGCGCAGATGGCCTGCGGCATCGCGCCTGGCGGCCAGCGCCGCTTCGCCTTCGAGCGTTTGCTGCCTTTCCGCGACCACCTCGCCGCCTGGCGTGAACTGCAGCAGGCCGCGCAGACCCGGGTGCACACGCCGGCGGTGCCCATCTTCGCCGGTGACGTCAGCTTCCGCATGACCGACTTCGCCACCCGCAACGCCGAGCGCGCCGGCGTGCTGCAGGCCATCGAGTTCAAGACCGCCGACGCGCTGCAGCGCCCGCCGCCAGTTGCCAGCGGCACGATCGTGATCAATCCACCCTATGGCGAGCGCATCGCGCCCAAGGGCCAGGGCACCGCCACGGCGCGCGAGGGTTTCGAGGGCGGAGGCAGCTCGGCCGAGTTTTTCGGCAGCCTGGCCTCGCACTGGAAACGCCAGTACGCGGGTTGGACGGCCTGGCTGCTGAGCCCCGACATGAAGCTGCCCGGCCTGATGCGCCTGAAGGAAAGCCGCCGCGTGCCGCTGTGGAACGGCGCCATCGAGTGCCGGCTGTTCCGCTTCGACCTGGTGGCCGGCTCCAACAAACGGGCGGACGCCGGCTGACCAAGGCCTTGCGCGGAACCGGCTCTGCGGGGTCCGACACGCCCCCCTGGGGGGTGGCGAACGCAGTGAGCTTGGGGGCTCTACTTCTTCAGCGGAAGACCGGCAAGGCCTCGACGCGGCGGTCGATCTCAGCCAGCATCTTTTCGTAAGCCGGCGCGCCGACGCCGCCAAAACGCTGGCGGAACTCGGGCTCGGACAGGAACTCGGGCAGGTCGGCCCAGACCGGCATCAGGTCGCTTTCCTCGATGCCGCGGGCCAGCGCTGCCTGCAGGCGCTGCGGCTGCGACACCGCCCATTCGCCCAGCCGCGTGCCGGCACGGTTGGCGGCCATGTCGTTGAAGCTGAAGCCGCTGCCGCCCTGCGCGTCGGCCACTTCCTTGTAGATGCCGATGGCACGCGACAGCGGCCCCGTGCCCTCGGCGGCGAGCGTGGCCGAGATCATCAGGTGGCGCGGGAAGTCGTCGCGCCCGGCCAGCGTCACCTGCAGCTGCCGTGCACGCGGCCAGGCGCGCGCGGCGGGCAGCAGCGCGCCGACGCCGCGGCCGTTGGCGAAGAGCGTCAGCACCACCAGCGCGGCGCGGTTCTCGGCCGCGGCGTCGGCCGGCGCGCCCGCGCTGCGCTGGCGCGCCAGCTCGAACATCGGGCCCACCAGCGGCGCCAGCGACACCGTCCAGCCCGGGCCCTGGCGTGCCACCACCTTGGCGAGGTGGTCGCTGTAGGCGCGAAGCCGCGCCTGATCGTCGGCCGGAACCAGCCCGCCGAGCACACGCTCGGCGCTGTCGTCGCGCCAGGCGTAGACCACGGCCAGGCGCTGCGGCATGAAGTGCACCCGCCGCACGACCTCGGCGGCCACGTCGAGCTCGGCCTGCACGCCGGCGCGCCGCGCCAGCCAGGGCAGGGCGCGCTCGGCCAGCATCGCGGGCAGCGGCAGGCGGCCGAGTTGCAAGCTGTCGATCACCGGCAGACCACCGGTCTCCAACAGCCGCAATTCGACGTTCAGCCAGCGGCCGAAGGGGTTGGGTGGCATCGGCAGGCTGCTGCGCACGACGGCCTCACCGCGCTGCAGGCTGACGGCGGTGTAGGCGTCGAGCCGGCGCAGCGCGGCGTGGTTGAGCAGCAGCTCGAGGTCGCGTTCGTTCACCTGCGCCGCGCTCACGGCGCCCGGGCGCGCGCGCCGCGGGTCGTGGGTGCGCAGCAGCTGCAGCGCACGCGCCACGTCTGCCACCGCCGGCGCCTGGTACAGCGCCACGGTCGGTTCCCTTTGCAGGGCGGCGGTCAGTGCCACCAGCGCCGCTGCCGTGGCCACCAGCAGGGCGAGGGCGCCCCCAAGCAGCAGTTTCCTCATGGGCCAGAGTCTGCCATCCGGGCGCGCCGGCCGTCGGCCGCCTGCGGCCGCGGGGGCATAATTCCGCATCCTTCCTGTGGAGAGACGCCTTGGACCCCGCACCCATGCGGTGACCGTCCGTTCCGGGCCTTCGGTGCCGGCGCGCGACGGACCCCCGCCGCCCTGAAAGCCCACCCTTCCCCGCCGCTGCGTGCGGTGACGCCGCTCCCGGAAGAAGTCCCATGCTCAACGTCTTCACGCTGGCCCACGGCCGGCTGGTCCAGGCCGAGATCGAACGCCTCGACATGCTGGCGCTGCTGCAGCCGGTATGGGTCGATCTCGAGAGTCCCACCGAGGAAGAAAAAGACTGGGTGCAGCAGCGCTTCGGCCTGTCCATCCCCAGCGACGCGGTCGACGACGACCTCGAAGAGTCGGCCCGCTTCTACGAGGAAGACAACGGCGAGCTTCACATCCGTTCCGACTTCCTGATCGACCCGGGCGACAGCAGCCCCGAGGCGCAGGCCGAGCCAGCGCGCAACGTGCGCGTGGCCTTCATCCTGTCCAAGAACGTGCTGTTCTCGATTCACGACGAGGACCTGCCGGTGTTCCGCCTGCTGCGCCTGCGCGCGCGGCGCATCCCGGCACTGATCGAGGATGCGAAGGACGTGCTGCTCAAGCTCTACGACGCCGACGCCGAGTACTCGGCCGACCGCCTCGAGGGCATCTACGACAGTCTGGAGAAGGTCAGCGCACGTGTGCTGACGCAGGAGGTCGACGACCGCACCGCCGGCGCCGCGCTGACCGCCATCGCGCGCGAGGAAGACCTGAACGGCCGCATCCGCCGCAACGTGATGGACACGCGGCGCGCGCTCAGTTTCATGATGCGCAGCCGCATGCTGAATGCCGAGCAATTCGAGGAAGCGCGGCAGATCCTGCGCGACATCGACAGCCTGGACAGCCACACCGCCTTCCTGTTCGACAAGATCAACTTCCTGATGGACGCCACGGTGGGCTTCATCAATATCAACCAGAACAAGATCATCAAGATCTTCTCGGTGGCCAGCGTGGCGCTGCTGCCGCCGACGCTGATCGCCAGCGTCTACGGTATGAACTTCAAGTTCATGCCCGAACTCGACTGGCAGGCCGGCTACCCGTTTGCGCTGGGCCTGATGGCGATCTCGGTGGCCGTGCCTTTGATCTACTTCCGGCGCAAGGGCTGGCTGCGGTAGTGGAATCGTTCCGCTGACGACGACGAGCGAGAGGCGCTACGCCGGCGCGGCGTGGCGCAGCGTGAATTGCACGACGCTGGTGTTGCCGGTGGCGAATGCCGCCTGGCAAT
>JBBRBW010000157.1:0-5931 GCA_038205425.1 Burkholderiales bacterium
ACTAGCTCCGACGAGGCCGAGGCGACCGGCTCCACGCTCGGGCTGACACCGGAAGTCGGCCACCTTCGCAGCGTCGTCGGGCTGGTGTGGCGCTCGGTGGTGCTGTGGATGTTGCTGGTGGCGCTGCTGACCCTCGCCCACGTCGTGGGGTGAACGGGCCCCCAAGCTCGTTTCGCTCGTTACCCGCTGGGGGGCTGGGGGGCTCTTGCAGCGGCCCGGCAGAGCCGGATCCGCGCAAGGCCTTGGTCGGCGGCCCATGTGTTGCCGGTCGAGCGAAGCGCAGTCGGTCAACCGGGAACCCGGTTCACCATTTCTTCTGCGACAGTTCCTCGTACAGCTCGCCGTAGATGCGCTGCCGCGTCGGGCTGATCTCGCCACGCGCTGCGGCATCGCGCACGCCGCAGCCGGGTTCGTGGCGGTGGCTGCAGTTGTGGAAGCGGCACTGGCCCAGCGCTGCGGCGTAGTCGGGCATCAGGCTGGCCAGCAGCTCGGGCTGCACCTGGCGCAGGCCGAACTCCTGGAAGCCCGGCGAATCGATCAGCGCGCCACGGGGGCCAGGGCCGGCGCCTTCAGCAGTGTCGGTGCCGTCCAGCCAGTACCAGCGTGTGCTGGTCGTGGTGTGGCGGCCGGTGTTCAGGGCCTGCGAGATTTCGCCCACCTGGGCCGCGGCCTGCGGCACCAGCAGGTTGATGAGCGTGCTCTTGCCCATGCCGCTGGGGCCCAGCACCAGTGTCGTGCGGCCGGCCAGCAGCGGCGTCAGCACGGCCTGGGCGCCGAGCGGGTCGGTCTTCAGCGCCAGCTCGATCACCGTCACGCCCATCGCGCAATAGGGCGCCAGGCGCTCGCGTGCGATAGCGATGGTCGGCAGGTCGGTCTTGTTCAGGCCGATGACGGCCGGGATGCCGGCCTCGGCCGCGGCGATGAGCGCACGCGTGAGCTGCGACTCGCTGAAAACCGGCTCGGGCGCCACCAGCACCAGCAGCTGGTCGAGGTTGGCAGCGAAGGACTTGGTGCGCCATTCGTCCTGCCGGAAGAGCAGGTTGCGCCGCGGCTCCAGCCCGTCGACGACACCGGCGTCGCCGGTGATCTGCCAGCGCACGTGGTCGCCGACGACGAGCTCGCTCTTCTTGCCTCGCGTCTGGCACAGCACACGCCGGCCTTCGGGCGTCTCGACCATCACGTGGCGGCCGTGTGCGGCCACGACCAAGCCGACGGTAGCCCCGGCCGGCGTCACCTCGGGGCCGTTCGCGGTCGGCGTCAAGGCAGCAGGGCGTCCACCTTGGCGGCGCAGATGAAGTCGTTGATCGAGAGCCCGCTCACCGAGTGGGTGTTGAAGCGCACCGTGCAGCCGCTGTAGCTGACCAGCAGGTCGGGGTGGTGGTCTTCCACGTGCGCCACCCAGGCCAGCGCGTTCACGAAGGCCATCGTGCGGTGGTAGTCGGGGAAGTCGTAGCGCTTCTGGATCGCACCGTCGACCAGCGCCCAACCGGGTGCATGGACGAGATGGGCCTCGATATCGGCCACACCCATGGCCGGCTGGCCCTCGAGGGGCTGGCAGCGGCGGTTGGCGAGTGAGCTCATGGTGTCAGGCGGAGGCAGGCAAGGGCAGCACGCCGGATGTCGGCGCGGGCAGGGCGGCCAAGCGTTCGGACGCCGGCGGATGCGAGTAGTAGAAACGCACGTAGACCGGGTCGGGCGTCAGCGTGGCCGCGTTGTCCTCGTGCAGCTTGAGCAGCGCACTGGCGAGGTGGCCACCGTCGGCCTGCTGGCAGGCGTAGGCGTCGGCCTGGAATTCGTGCCGGCGCGAGAAGTGCGCCATCAGCGGCGAGACGAAGAAGGTGAAAGGCGGCAGCGCCAGCATGAACAGCAGCAGCGCCAGCGCGTCGTTGGGCGCGCCGATGCTGGGTGCCACGCCCAGGCCGGCGTAGAAGCCGCTCTGGCCGGCCAGCCAGCCCAGCAACGCCAGCCCTGCCAGGCTGAAGCCGAAGATACCCACCATGCGCTGCAGCACGTGTCGGTGCTTGAAGTGGCCGAGCTCGTGCGCGAGCACGGCTTCCACCTCGCCCGGGCTCAGGCGCTGCAGCAAGGTGTCGAAGAAGACCACGCGCTTGGCCGCGCCGAGGCCGGTGAAGTAGGCGTTGGCATGGGCCGAACGTTTGCTGCCGTCCATCACGAACAGGCCCTGGGCGGCAAAGCCGCAGCGCTGCATCAGCGCCTGCACACGCGCCTTCAGCGCTTCGTCGGGCAGGGGCTCGAACTTGTTGAACATCGGCGCAATGACGGTGGGATAGAGCACCAGCAGCGCCAGGTTGAACACGACCCAGGTCACCCAGGCGTAAAGCCACCACAGCCCGCCCGAGGCGCCCATGATCCACAGGATGACGGCCGCCAGCGGCAGCCCGACCAGCACCGCCACGGCGGCGCCCTTGGCCAGGTCGACCAGCCACAGCCTGACTGACATGCGGTTGAAGCCGAAACGCTGCTCGATACGGAACGTGCCGTAGGCGTCCAGCGGCAATTCGAGCAGACTGCCGATGAGCGCGAAGGCCGCCAGCAGCGCCAGTTGGTAGGCCATGGGCCCCCAGGCGGGCAGCACAGTGCCCTGCAGCAGTGTGTTCAACGCCTCGAGCCCGCCCAGCAGCGTCCAGCCCAGTAGCAAAAGGCTGCCGAAGGCCATGCTGAAGAGGCCGAAGCGGCCCTTGGCCAGCGTGTAGTCGGCCGCGCGCTGGTGCGCCTGCAGCGTGACGGTGGCGGCGAAAGCCGCGGGCACGCGGTTGCGGTGGGCCGAGACGTGGCGCATCTGTCGGGTTGCCAGCCACAGCTTCACGGCCAGCGACACGAGCAAGGCGGCAGCGAAGGCCAGGGTGACGTGGTTGCTCTGCATGGGCGCCGAGTGTAGGCGTGGGCGAGAATCAGCACCTTTGACCCTGGCAAGGCACCATGAGCGAAACGACGCTGGCACCGAACGAGCAGAACCTGGTCTGGATCGACCTCGAGATGACCGGGCTGCTGCCCGACACCGACCGCATCATCGAGATCGCTGTCGTCGTCACCGACCCGCATCTCACCGTGCGCATCGAAGGCCCGGTTTTCGCCGTGCACCAGAGCGACGCCGTGCTCGCCGGCATGGACGCCTGGAACACCGGCACCCACGGCCGCAGCGGCCTGACCGCGCGTGTGCGCGCCTCCACCATCGACGAGGCCTCGGCCGAGGCGCAGGTGATCGCCTTCCTGAAGCAGTACGTGCCCAGGGGCAAGAGCCCGATGTGCGGCAACAGCATCTGCCAGGACCGGCGTTTCCTGGCGCGCACCATGCCCACGCTGGAGGCCTTCTTCCACTACCGCAACCTCGACGTCAGCACGCTGAAGGAACTGGCGCGGCGCTGGAAGCCGGCGGTGATGGACGGCTTCAAGAAGGCGCAGGCACACACCGCACTGGCCGACATCCACGAGTCGATCGACGAGCTCCTGCACTACCGCCAGCACCTGCTGGCGCTGTAGCGCTTGCGGCCTGTCGGTGCCCGACATGCACAGCGAAACCATCGTCCTGGCCAGCGCCAGCCCCGGCCTGCAGCACAGCCTGCGTGTGCTGCGCTTCGGCATGCCCGGGCGCGGCCCCAAGGCCATGATCCAGGCCGCGCTGCACGCCGACGAAGTGCCGGCGATGCTGGTCGCGCAGGCGCTGCGTGAGCGCCTGGCGGCGCTGGACGCCGCCGACCAGTTGCTGGGCGAAGTGGTGCTGGTGCCCTGTGCCAATCCGCCGGGCCTGGCGCAGCAGCAGCTGGGTCAGCACCAGGGCCGCTTCGATCTGCGCGACGGCGTCAACTTCAACCGCCAGGTGCCCGACGTCGCGGCCACCGTCGCGGCGGCGGTGCAGGGCCGGCTCGGCCACGACGCGACCGCCAACGTGGCGCTGGTGCGTGAAGAACTGCGCCGCGCAGTGGCCGCGCTGACGGCCCCGAACCCGGTGGACGACCTCAAGATCCAGCTGCTGCGCCTGGCCATCGACGCCGACATCGTGCTCGACCTGCACTGCGACGCCGAAGCCGCGCTGCACCTCTACGGCCTCACGCCGCAGGCGGCGCTGTGCGTCGAGCTGGGCGCGCTGCTGGGCGCCGAGGCCATCCTGCTGGCCACCGAATCGGGCGACTCGCCCTTCGACGAGGCCTGCAGCCGCCCATGGTTCGTCGTGCAGCAGGCCCACCCCGGCCACCCGGTGCCGCTGGCCTGCTTCAGCACCACGGTGGAACTGCGCGGCCAGGCCGACACCTCGCACGCGCTGGCCGCGCAGGACGCCGACGCCCTGGTCGAGTTCCTGCGCCGCCGCGGTGTGGTCGCCGGCACGCCGCAGCCGATGCCTGCCGCGCGCTGTCAGCCGACGCCGCTGGCCGGCAGCGAGCCGGTGCTGGCGCCGCGTTGCGGCGTCGTCGTTTTCCACCAGGGGCCGGGCGCCCGCGTGGCGGCCGGCAGCGTCATTGCCGACCTCGTCGACGTCGACAGCGGTGAAGTGCTGCCGCTGCGCACGCTGTCTGCCGGCGTGCTCTACGCGCGCAGCGCCACGCGCTGGGCGACGCCGGGCGCACGCCTGGCCAAGGTTGCCGGCACGTCGCTGGCGCGCACCGGCAAGCTGCTGGGCCCTTGACGGCGCCGGGTGGGGCCGGGCCGGTGTCACGCGCTTGTCGCCCAGAATTCATAAACTACCTACTGATGAACGATGACAACGACCCCGTCGCCCGGACCACGGCGGTGACGCCGCAGCGCCTGCCGCCGCTGGCCGCGCTGGCCGACGACCGCACCAGCGCGCTGCGCGAGAAGGCCGCGCAGACCGTGGCGTTGCAGTTGCTGGACCGCGAACGGTCGCTGCTGCAGTTCAACCGCCGCGTGCTGGCGCAGGCACGCCGCGCCGACGTGCCGCTGCTCGAACGCCTGCGCTACGTCACCATCGTCAGCAGCAACCTCGACGAGTTCTTCGAGGTGCGCGTGGCCGACTACATCGAGGCCGTGCGCCAGCCCGGCAGCGGCATCACCCAGGCCGACCTGGCCGCCGTGGCGCAGGCCGCGCACGATCTCATCGACGAGCAGTACGCCCTGTTCAACCACGAGGTGATGCCGGCGCTGGAAGCCGAAGGCATCGTGGTGCTGAACCACGCCCAGCGCAACGCCGCGCAGCGCGCGTGGGTCGGCCAATTCTTCGAGCAACAAGTGCGCCCGCTGCTGGTGCCGCTGAGCCTGGACCCCAGCCACCCCTTCCCTCAGGTGGCCAACAAGAGCCTGAACTTCATCGCGCGCGTCAGCGGGCGCGACGCCTTCGGGCGCCAGAACCAGATCGCCATCGTCAAGGTGCCGCGGGTGCTGCCGCGTGTCATCCGCCTGCCGGCGGCGCTGACGCCGGGCCGTCAGGGTTTCGTGCTGCTGACCAGCGTCATCCGCGCCCACCTGGGCGAGCTCTTCGCCGGGCGTACCGTCGAGTCGTTTTCGCAGTTTCGCGTCACGCGCGACAGCGAGCTCGAGGTCGACGAGGACGACGTCACCAACCTGCGACAGGCGCTGCGCAGCGGCCTGACCCTGCGCCACTTCGGCCAGGCCATCCGGCTCGAGGTGGTGTCGACCTGTCCGGACGAACTCACGCACTTCCTGCTTGAGCAGTTCGGCCTGCCCGCGGTGGCGCTGTACAAGGTCAATGGACCCGTCAACCTGGTGCGCCTGAACCAGCTCATCGACCAGGCCGAGGCCGACCGCCTGCGCTTTCCGCCCTTCGAGCCGCGCTGGCCCGAGGGCCGGCTGCCGCCCGGACGTTCGATCTTCGAGACGCTGCGCCAGCGCGACGTGCTGCTGCACCACCCCTTCGAGAGCTTCGAGCCGGTGGTGCAGTTCCTGCGCGAGGCCGTCAACGACCCCGACGTGCTGGCCATCAAGCAGACCATCTACCGC
>JBBRBW010000158.1:0-5922 GCA_038205425.1 Burkholderiales bacterium
CGGCCCCCCGGGGCGGGGGGCCGGCCACGGGCGGCCGGGGGCGGGCCTGCTGCTGGCGTCTGACCCCCTGGCGCACGCCCGCGCCGCCGGGGCCCCCGCCGGTGGGGGCGCGGGGGGCCACGGCGGCCTCGATCAGCGCGCGCACTTCGGCTTCCACCGCCGCCGGGTCTTCCTCGGGGATCAAACGGCGGTCGAGCTTGAGCAGCACCTTGCCCGGCACGACGTTGGTGTGGCTCCCGCCTTCGATGAAGCCGACATTCAGGTACGGGTGGCTGATGCCGGCTACCGCCGAGCGCCGCAAACGCAGCACGTCGTTGTAGGCGTAGAGCGCGGTGAGCAGCCGGTTCGCGGCCTGCAGTGCGTCGATGCCGGTTTCGGGGTAGGCGGCGTGCGAGGCCAGGCCGTGCAGCGTGACTTCCAGCTGCAGACAGCCGTTGTGCGCGGTGACCACCTGGTAGCTGAAGCCGGCGGCGATCAGCAGGTCGGGCTTCGTCAGGCCGCGCTTCAGCAGCCAGCCCGGGCCGAGTTCACCGCCGAACTCCTCGTCGTAGGTGAAGTGCAGTTCCACCGTGCCGCGCAGCGGCACGACCGTTTGATCCGTGCCGCGCAGCGGCACGGCCGCCTGATCCGTGCCGCGCAAGGGCTGGCCCAGCGCCTCCAGCGCGCGCAGCGCAAACGTGTAGCTCGCGAAATCGCTCTTGCTCACCGCCGAAGCGCGGCCGTAGAGCTTGCCGCCCACCACCTCGCCGCTGTAGGGGCCGTGGGTCCAGCCTTCACCAGGCGGCACGACGTCGCCATGGGCGTTCAGTGCCACCACCGGCCCGCCGGCGCCGAAACGTCGGCGCACGATGAGGTTGGTGATCGACTGCATGCCGCAGGCCGCCACCTCGTCGGCCGGCACGGCGTGTTTTTCGGCGTTCAGCCCCATGCCGGCCAGCAGCTCGGCCGTGCGTTCGGCGTGCGGCGCGTTGTTGCCGGGCGGCGTGTCGGTGGCCACCTGCACCAGGGCCTGCAGGAAATGCGTTTCCTCGTCGAAGTGGGCGTCGACCCAGGCGTCGAGCTTGTCGTAGTCGCTCATTCGGTGGCCAAGCCTTGCAGCAGCTGCATGAAGGCCGCGACGCAGAGTTCGGCGTCGTCGGCGGTGATGGTTTCGAGCGGGTTGTGGCTGATGCCCGAGTTGCCGCCGCGCACGAAGAGCATGGCCTGCGGCATCACCTCGTGCAGCTTCATCGCGTCGTGGCCGGCACCGCTGGGCATGCGGAACACCGGCAGGCCCTGCGCGGCCACCGCCGCCTCCCAGCGCGCCTGCCAGGCCGGCGCGCTGGGTGCGGCGTTGGCGGCCAGCGACTGTTCGAGCGTGTAGCTCAGGCCGCGCACCGCGCAGATGCGTTGCAGCTCGGCCACCACGTCGGCCCCCAGCGCGTCGCGCGCGCCGTTGGTGGTGGCGCGCAGGTCGAGGCTGAAGTGGCAGGCCCCCGGCACGACGTTGATCGAACCGTTCGGCACCTGCAGCATGCCCACGGTGCCCACCACGTCGGGCACGGCGCAGGCCCGCTGCTCGACGAACAGCATCAGCTCGGCCACCGCGCAGGCGGCATCGCGGCGGCGGTCCATCGGCGTGGTGCCGGCGTGGCTGGCCTGGCCGATGACGCGGCCGAAGTAACGCAGGCTGCCGTTGATCGAGGTCACCACGCCCAGCGGCAGGTCGAGCTCGTTCAGTACCGGGCCCTGCTCGATGTGCACTTCGACAAAGCCGCAGTAGCGTGCCGGGTCGCGCTGATCGGCGGCGATGGTCTGCAGCGTCGCCGGCAGGCCGGCGGCCTGCATCGCGGCACGCATGCTCACGCCGTCGGCATCGGTCTGGTCGAGCCAGGCGGGGTCGAAATTGCCGGTGAGCGCGCCGCTGCCCAGGAAGGTGGCCTTGTAGCGCTGTCCCTCCTCTTCGGCGAAGGCAACGACCTCGATGCCGAAGGGCAGGCGGC
Organism: Burkholderiales bacterium; assembly: GCA_038205425.1. Taxonomy (GTDB): domain Bacteria; phylum Pseudomonadota; class Gammaproteobacteria; order Burkholderiales; family Burkholderiaceae_C; genus Rubrivivax. The sequence goes on from JBBRBW010000158.1 coordinate 1,983, forward strand.
GCCCGGCGGAGCGCAGTTCACACACGACGGCCAGCGGCACCAGGACGCCCAGCCGGCCGTCGTACCTGCCGCCGTTGCGCACGGTATCGTAGTGGCTGCCCGTCAGCAGCCGCGGCGCGGCCGGGTCGCTGCCCTGGTAGACGCCGACGACGTTGCCCACGGCGTCGGTGCGCACCTCGTCGAAGCCGGCCTCCTGCATCCAGGCGCCGAGCTGCCGCGCCACCGCGCGGTGCGCGTCGGTGAGGTAGGTCACCGTCAGCTGGCCCTCCTCCTTGAAGCCGGGGTCGCTGTGCACGGCGAGTTGCTCGGCCCAGTCCCAGACCTGCTGGCCGCGCGCGGGCGTGACACCGAACCTGTCGTTGAGCCGGATCTCGGCGATGCGGTGGATGTGGCGCAGCGACTCGGCGAACTCGAAATCGGCGTGGCCGGCCAGGCGGCGCTCGAAGGTGGCGATGATCTCGGCGCGGCCCAGCCCCGAACCCCGCGGGCCGCGCACGGCCAGGATGAAGGGCCAGCCGAACTTCGTGTTGTAGTCGGCGTTGAGCTGCTGGATGCGCGCGAACTCGGCCGGCGTGCAGTCGGCTAGGCCGGCCCGGCCCTGCTCGTTCGCGCTCTCGGCCGTGAGCTGCCGCGCCACCGCGGCCTTGCCCGCCAGTTCGGGGTGGGCGCGGATCAGCGCCAGCTGACGTTCACGCCCCGCCTCGCGCACACGGGTGGCCAGCGCGTGCTTCAGCGCCGCCAGCGTGGTGAAGGGCCGCATCGCAGCCGCGCCTTCGGCGACCCAGGGCGAGTGTTCGTAGGTGCCGTCCAGCAGCGCGACGAATTCGGCCGGGATGGCGGCGTTGATCTGCTTCAGCGTCAGCATGACGGACCCTTTCTGCATTCGATCCAGCTTCTCGCCACGGAACCGGCTTTGCCGGGCCCTAGGCGAACGGCCAGCGGCGAGGACGCCGCTGGCGCTCGGAGGCGAGGAACAGTCCGCAGGGACTGTTCCTCGTCCGACTCGCCCCCCTCGGGGGGGCGAAGGCCGCGGCTCCAAGTCAGCCTGCGCGGACTTGGACGGCCGAGCAAGCAACGCCTCTGGCGTTGCGTGGAGCGCGAGCGAGCTTGGGGGCTCACATTCACCGCCAGACGAAGGCCGTGGCGGGGTCGAAGGGGTGGGTGGCGCGCCAGTGGCGGGCGATGTCGATGCGGCGGCAGATCCACACGTCGGCGCGCGCCTGCACGTGGTCCATGAAACGCTGCAGCGACGCAATGCGCCCGGGCTTGCCCAGCAGCCTGCAGTGCATGCCGATGCTCATCATCTTCGGCCGGTCCAGGCCCGCCGGGTCGCCCTCGGCATACAGGGCCTCGAAGGCGTCGCGCAGGTAGGTGAAGAAGTGGTCCCCGGTGTTGAAGCCCTGGGCCTGCACGAAGCGCATGTCGTTGGTGTCCAGTGCATAGGGCACCACGAGTTGCGGCACGAGAGCCGGACCGGCGCCTTCGGCTCCGGGAGTGCCGTCGCCTGTCTGCACCTGCAGCCAGAACGGCAGGTCGTCGCCGTAGTAGTCGCTTTCGTACTCGTAGCCGCCCTGCTCGGCCACCAGGCGGCGTGTGTTGGGGCTGTCGCGGCCGGTGTACCAGCCCAGCGGCCACTGCCCGCCGGTCAGCTGCTGCAGCAGGTGCGTGGCCACGCCCATGTGCTTGCGCTCGGTGGCCTCGGGCATGTGCTGGTGGTGGATCCAGCGCAGGCCGTGGTTGGCGATCTCGTCACCGCGCGCCAGAAAGGTCTGCACGAGTTCGGGGTAACGCTCCAGCGCCGCCGCCACCGCGAACACGGTCAGCGGCAGACCCCGGCGGTCGAACTCGCGCAGCACGCGCCAGACGCCGGCACGCGAGCCGTACTCGTACATCGACTCCATCGTCATGTGCCGGTTCTCGTAGGCCTGCGCGGTGACGAGTTCGGACAGGAAGGTCTCGCTCGTCGGGTCGCCGTGCAGCGGGTTGTTCTCACCGCCTTCCTCGTAGTTCAGCACGAACTGCACCGCGATGCGGGCGCCGCCGGGCCAACGGGCGTGCGGCACGTCGCGGCCGTAGCCGCGCAGGTCTCGGGGGTAGGGCAGATGGGTCATGTCGGTCTCAACAGCGAAGCGAGATCACCCACGCGCGGGTGCATCTGCAGGTTACGTTCCACATTGCCCAGGTGGTTGTCCATCAGGCGCGTGGAGGCACGGGCATCACCACGCTCGATGGCGTCGACGATGGCCACGTGTTCCTGCCCCGAGTGTTCCGCGGAATGGGCGCTCTGGTACATCAGGGCGATCAACGAGCAGCGGCTCAGCAGGTCGGCCAGCAATTGCGCCAGCACCTCGTTGCCCAGCAGGCGCGCCAGCACGACGTGGAAGTCGGCCAGCAGCCGCGTGCGGCCGCTGACGTCGGCGCGCGCCACCGCCTGCGCCTCCGCGCGCAGGTGTTCACGCAGCGCGGCCACCTGCGCCGCCGTGATGCCGGCGCACAGCTGCCTGACCATCGCGCTCTCGATCATCTTGCGCACCTCGAAGACCTGGCGCGCCTCTTCGACGCTGGGCATCGCGACGAAGGCGCCGCGCGCCGGTTCCAGCGTCACCAGCCGGTCGCGGCTGAGCTGGTTCAGCGCCTGGCGCACCAGCGTGCGGCTGACCTGGAAGATGTCGGCGATCTGCTGCTCGGCCAGCTTGGTGCCAGGCATCAGGCGGCGCTCGACGATGGCCGTGGTGATGGCCTCGGCGATGCGCTGCGTGGCGCCGGCCGGCGCCGTGGCGTCACGCCGGCGCAGCGGCGTCGGCCGGATGACCTTGAGCGGGGCGGTGGAGCGGGCCATGGGCTTGCGGTGAGAGGCTGCGCGGCCAAGCTGCGTTACCCGGGATCACCGGGCCTTGACGTGTATTCGAAAGTGTATACAGTTTGTCGCACCGCGCAAGCGATACCGAAAGGCCGCCGCCCATGGGCCACCTCAGCACGCATGTCCTCGACACCGCCCACGGCTGCCCGGCCGCCGGCATGGCCGTCACCCTGCAGCGCCTGGACGCCGCGGGTGCCGTCACGCTGAAGTCGCTGGTGCTCAACCACGATGGCCGCGCCGACGGCCCGCTGCTCGACGCCACCACCATGGCCGCCGGCCACTACCGTCTGAGCTTCGAGGTCGCGCCCTACTTCCGTGCACGCGGGCTCACCCTGCCCGAGCCGACCTTCCTCGACGTGGTGCACCTGGACTTTGGCATCGCCGACGCCGCCGGCCATTACCACGTGCCGCTGCTCGTCAGCCCGTGGAGCTACAGCACCTACCGCGGGTCATGAGCGGCGGTAGGGGTCAGTTGGGCACAGAGGCGGTTGTCGGCCCGTTGCGGACATTCACGTGTGTCCCGACCTTTCGAAGTGGGTTGCGTAACGTAGGCCGGGGTTTCGGCCCGGCGGCCGACTCCCTTTCTTTGCGTGTGCAAAGAAAGGAAGCAAAGAAAGCACCTTCAATACGGCACACCTTCAGAGCCGTTGTGATCGATCGCTGCGCTCCAGCCGGTGCTGCGCGCGATCTCGCGAAGCCTCGCTCGACAGACTGGCCCGGCAAGCGCCGGACGACGCCAGCACCGACGTGCTGTCGAACGCCCTGGAGGCGCAGGCCGGGTGCCCGCAGCCCAAGGAGACCGCCTTGGCCTGCGACGCCACCGCGGGCATTGCGACGGCGCAGCCAAGCGCGAACAGCCTTGCCCCGCGACAGCATGACCGTGCACCGCGCCGCCACGGCCTGGACGGGCCAGTTTGTCGAGCGAGGCTTCGCGAGATCGCGCGCAGCAGCGGCCGGAGCGCAGCGATCGATCACAACGGCTCTGAAGGTGTGCCGTATTGAAGGTGCTTTCTTTGCTTCCTTTCTTTGCACAAGCAAAGAAAGGGAGTCGGCCGCCGGGCCGAAACCCCGGCCTACGTT
>JBBRBW010000159.1:0-5404 GCA_038205425.1 Burkholderiales bacterium
GCGGCACCGCCAGGTCGACCATGAACATCGGGCGCTGGCGGCGCTTCTTCAGCGCGCGCTCCACCGCGCCCAGGCCGATCAGCGGCAGCTTGCTGGCGGTGCACGAGACGACAACGTCGAAATCGTGCAGCCGGTCAGGCAGATCGGCCAGGCGCAGGGCCTGGCCGCCAAAGCGGGCGGCCAGCGTCTCGCCGCGTTCGAGCGTGCGGTTGGCAACGGTCAGCGACAGCGGCTGCTGCTTCGCGAAGTGCGCTGCCACCAGTTCGATCATCTCGCCCGCGCCGACCAGCAGCACACGCACCTGGCGCAGGTCCTCGAACAGCTGCGCCGCCAGACGCACCGTGGCCGCGGCCATGCTCACCGAGTGGGCGCCGATTTCGGTGGCAGTGCGCACTTCCTTGGCCACCGAGAAGGAGCGCTGGAACAGCTGGTGCAGCGTGCTGCCGAGTGTGCCGGCCAGGCCGGCTTCGCGCACGGCCTGCTTGATCTGGCCCAGGATCTGCGGCTCGCCCAGCACCATCGAGTCGAGGCCCGAGGCCACGCGGAAGGCATGCCGCGCCGCGGCGCCGTCTTCTTCAACGTAGGCATGGTCGGACAGCCGCGCGCCGCTGGTGCCGCCCTGCGCCGCCAGCCAGTCGAGTGTGGGGCGCGCCAGTGCGGCGGCGCCATGTGCGTCGTCGGCGGCCACGTAGAGCTCGGTGCGGTTGCAGGTCGACAGCAGCGCCGCCTCGGGCGCCGCGCGCTGCAGGCATGCCCGCAGGCTGCGCAGCGCCGCCGGCAGGTGCGGCGCCGCGAAGGCGAAGCGCGAACGCAGGTCCAGCGGTGCGCTGTGGTGGTTGATGCCGAGCGCCAGGACGGTCATCGCACGGCTCCCGACAAGGGGTGGGCAAGGACGCGTTGACGGCTGTGGTGCATCTCTCTATCCTAGACCTGTCTCGTTTGATTGACAACTTAATGTGACAACCTAACGTGACGCCTCGGCCGCCGGATGTTCCGCAGCCGCGGCACCTACGAGGACCTGCAACCATGAAAACCCTGGATCGAATCGAGCGCGCCCTGCAGACCGCGCTGGCGTTGGGCGAAGACACGACCGGCCCGCCCAAGCTGGCCGCGGCGCTGCGCCACGCGGTGTTCCCGGGCGGCGCGCGCATTCGGCCGCAGCTCTGCCTGGCGGTGGCGCAGGCCTGCGGCGACGGCGATCCGGCGCTGGCCGACGGCGCCGCCGCCGCCATCGAGCTGCTGCACTGCGCTTCGCTCGTGCACGACGACCTGCCCTGCTTCGACGACGCCACGACACGCCGCGGCGTGGCCACGGTGCACGCCGCCTACGGCGAGCGCATCGCGGTGCTGACGGGCGACGCGCTCATCGTGCTGGCCTTCCAGACCCTGGCCCAGGCCGCACGGCATGCGCCGCAGGATCTGCCGGGGCTGCTGTCCATCGTGGCGCAGCGCGTGGGCGCACCCACCGGCATCGTCGCCGGGCAGGCCTGGGAATGTGAACCCTTCGTCGGCCTGGCCGCCTACCACCGCGCCAAGACCGGTTCGCTGTTCTCGGCCTGCACCGAGGCCGGCGCGCTGGCCGCCGGCGCCAACCCCGAACGCTGGCAGTCCTTCGGCCTCTTCCTCGGCGAGGCCTACCAGGTGGCCGACGACATCCGCGACGTGGCCCTGGCCACCGAACTGCTGGGCAAGCCCAGCGGCCGCGACATCGCATTGTGCCGGCCGAGTTGCGCCACCGAAATGGGCCTGAGCGGCGCCATCGCGCACTTCGACGCGCTGCTGGCGCGCGCCGTCGGCGCCATCCCGCCCTGCCGCGGCGCGTCGGCGCTGCGTGCGCTGGTGCGGGCCGAGTCCGAACGCCTGGTGCCCGAAGCCACGGTGCGCACGCTGGCCATGGCTGCCTGAACCCCGAACCCAAGCAAATGCTGGAAGCCCGTCTGCCCCACCCCAACACCCCCCCGGCGCCCACCTGGCGCGAACGCTGGCAGGCCTGGCGCGACGGCGTGCTCACGAGCCCGGACTTCCAGCGCCGCGCCGCGCGCACCTGGTGGATGCGCCCGATCGCGCGCCGCCGTGCGCGCGCGCTGTTCGATCTGGTGGCGGGCTTCGTCTATTCGCAGGTGCTGCTGGCCTGCGTGCGGCTCAAGTTGTTTGACCACCTCGCCGCCGGCCCGCTGAGCGCCACCGAGCTGCAGCGGCTGCTCGACCTGCCGGCCGAGGGCACCGAGCGCCTGCTGGCCGCCGCCGTGGCGCTGGACCTGATCGACCGCCGCGAGGGCCCGCAGGGCCTGCGCTACGGGCTGGGCAAGCTGGGCGCGCCGATGGTTGCCAACGGGGCGGTGGCGGCGATGGTCGAACACCACGCCGTGCTCTACGGCGACCTCACCGACCCGGTGGCGCTGCTGAAGGGCGGCACGGCGCCGGCGCTGTCGCGCTACTGGGCCTATGCCAGCAGCGCCACGCCGGGCGCGCTGCTGCCCGAGGCGGTGAACGAGTACTCGGCGCTGATGTCGGCCTCGCAGCCGCTGGTGGCCGACGAGGTGCTCGACGCCTACGACATCGGCCAGCACCGATGTCTGCTCGACGTCGGCGGCGGCCAGGGCCGCTTCCTGCTCGCGGCGTCGCGCCGCTCGAAGGAACTGAAGCTGTTGCTCTTCGACCTGCCCGGCGTGGTGCCGGCAGCGCAGCGCAACTTCGCCGCGGCTGGCGTTGCGCCGCGCGCGACGGTGCACGGCGGCGACTTCACGCGCGACGCGTTGCCGCGGGGCGCCGACGTGGCCTCGCTCATCCGGGTCATCTACGACCATCCCGACGAACGCGCCGCCACCATTCTGCGCGCCGTCTTCGACGCGCTGCCCCCAGGTGGCACGCTGCTGCTGGCCGAACCGATGGCCGGCGCCAGCGGCGCGCGCCGCATGGGCGACGCCTACTTCAACTTCTACCTGCTGGCCATGCACGGCGGGCGCTCGCGCAGCGCCGCCGAGCTGGGCCGGCTGGTGCAGGACGCCGGATTCACGCAGGTGCGCGAGCTGGCCACGCCGATTCCGCTGCAAGTCAGCGTGCTGGTGGCGCGCAAGCCTTGAGAACCTCTGAACACGAAAAGCGTAAATCCCGCTTGACACTCCTCAACGTAAGCCTACGATGACATCCAGACGCCAACACGGCGCCAAGACGATCCCGATCCGCTCACCCGCCCCCGCCCCCATGCCTTTCAGCGCGTCCTGCCGTCCCCAGCTGCACCGCCTCTTGAGCGGAGGCCACGCATGAAGACGCACGCCGTCGTCCTCGAACAGCCCGAGCACCTGCGTGTGGCCACGCTGGACCTCTCCGACCCCGTCGACAGCGATGTCGTCGTCGACATCGAGTTCAGCGGCATCTCCACCGGCACCGAACGCCTGCTCTGGACGGGCCGCATGCCGACGTTCCCAGGCATGGGCTACCCGCTGGTGCCGGGCTACGAGTCGGTGGGCAGGATCGTGGCCGCCGGGTCGACCTCGGGCCACGCGGTGGGCGAACGGGTGTACGTGCCCGGCGCGCGCTGCTACGGCGAGGTGCGCGGCCTGTTCGGCGGCACGGCGTCCAAGGTGGTGGTGCCCGGTGAGAAGGTGGTGCCCATCAGCGACAAGTTGGGTCAACGGGCGGTACTGCTGGCCCTGGCCGCCACGGCCTACCACGCGGTGGCCTGCGGCGGCACGGTGGCGCCGCACCGGCCGCCCGACCTCATCGTCGGCCACGGTGTGCTCGGCCGCCTGCTCGCCCGCATGGTGGTGGCCGCCGGCTACGAGGCACCCACGGTGTGGGAGCTGAACCCCGAGCGTGCGCATGGCGGCATCGGCTACAGCGTGATCTCGCCGCTGGACGACACGCGGCGCGACTACAAGGCCATCTACGACGTGAGCGGCGACTGCGCCATCCTCGACAAGGCCATCGCCCGCCTGGCCTTCGGCGGCGAGGTCGTGCTGGCCGGCTTCTATCACGAGCCGCTGAGCTTCAACTTCGCGCCGGCCTTCATGCGCGAGGCGCAGATCCGCACAGCCGCCGAATGGAAGCGCGCCGACATGATGGCCGTCAGGGAGCTCGCCGAGAACGGCCGGCTGTCGCTGGACGGCCTCATCACCCACCACGATGTGGCGACCCACGCCGAGAGCGCCTTTCGCACCGCCTTCGGCGACGCGGCGTGTCTGAAGATGGTTCTCGACTGGAGACAGATGCAATGAGCAGCAGCACGATTCCCGCGACGGCCACCGTCACCTTCATGGCCCGCGAGCAACTGCGCGCCGAAGCCGCCGTCGAGCCCGACAAGGTGCACACCGGCCCGGTCACCAAAGAGACGCAGATCATCGCCATCTACGGCAAGGGCGGCATTGGCAAGAGCTTCACGCTGGCCAACCTGAGCTACATGATGGCGCAGCAGGGCAAGAAGGTGCTGCTCATCGGCTGCGATCCGAAGAGCGACACCACCAGCCTGCTGTTCGGCGGCAAGGCCTGCCCCACGATCATTGAGACGAGTTCCAAGAAGAAGCTGGCCGGCGAGGCCGTGGCCATCGGCGATGTCTGCTTCAAGCGCGACGGTGTCTATGCGATGGAACTCGGCGGGCCCGAGGTCGGTCGCGGCTGCGGCGGCCGCGGCATCATCCACGGCTTCGAGACGCTGGAAAAGCTCGGCTTCCACGACTGGGGCTTCGACTTCGTGCTGCTCGACTTCCTGGGCGACGTGGTCTGCGGTGGCTTCGGCCTGCCGATTGCCCGCGACATGTGCCAGAAGGTCATCGTCGTGGCCAGCAACGACCTGCAGAGCCTGTACGTCGCCAACAACGTGTGCAGCGCGGTCGAGTACTTCCGCAAGCTAGGCGGCAACGTGGGTGTGGCTGGCGTCGTCATCAACCGCGACGACGGCACCGGCGAGGCCAAGCAGTTTGCTGCTGCAGCCGGCATCCCGGTGTTGGCCACCATCCCTGCCAACGACGACATTCGCCGCAAGAGCGCCAGCTACGAAATCATCGGCCGCCCCGGCACGCAGTGGGCGTCCTTGTTCGAAGAGCTCGCCACCAACGTCGCCGAAGCGCCGCCGGTGCGCCCGCGGCCACAGACGCAGGACCAGCTGCTGGGCCTGTTCTCGGCCGAAGTCACAGGGCGTGACTTCAAGATGGAGCCGGCGACGATCTTCGACATGGTGGGCAAGCACGAGGTCATCAAGCCCACGCTGGAAGTCGTTTACGACGCCGCCTGACGCGAGACGCACCGATGAGCGCCGTACCCACCGTCACCAATCCCGCCGCCCTCCAGGGCGACGGTTCCGGCTGTCACTCCGGCAAGGACGCCATGCTCGACGCAGCGAAAGCAGCGGGCAAGAGCGAAACCCTGGCGCAGTACGCAAAAGACTACCCGCTGCCTGAAGGCGCCG
>JBBRBW010000160.1:0-5380 GCA_038205425.1 Burkholderiales bacterium
GCCGCACAGCGTCAGCGTGACGGCGTCGCCGCGCGCCGCCGCCTGCGCGAGTGCGGCCACCGGCCCGGCGTCCAGCGTCTCCCAGGCCTTGGCCCAGGCCGCCCAGTCGTCGGCCAGCGCCGGGCCGCGCAGGCGCTCGTCGACCTGCGGCGCCACGCCGGCTTCGGGTTGCGCCGGGCCGCATCCACTCAGCCAGTAGGAATTCACCGGCAGCAGGCCGCGCGCGGCGCGTTCGTCGTTCAGCGGGTGGGTGTAGAGCAGCATCTGCACCTCGCTCTGCAGGCGGCGCAGCGCACGCGCGGCCGGATCCTTGCCGAGCCAGGCGTCGACGTTGCGGCCCACCACGCGGTCGAGCGAGGCGGTGGCCAGCGTGGCCAGGCTCTCGTGCGCCAGGTACCAGCGCTGGGACGCGCCGTAATGCAGCGCGTAACCCTCGCTCAGGAAGAGCGGCAGCACGGCGGCGAAGAGCGCACGCGACGTGGTGTCGTCTAGCAGCAGCGTGGCCGGGTCGAGCAGACTGATCTGTTCGGTGCCCAGGTGCCAGTGGGCGGGCGTCATCAAGCCCCAGGCGAGGTCGTCGGGGGCGATGCCGTCGGCCCGTGCCGCGCGCGCGGCCCAGGGCAGCTGCCCGCCGCCGCCCTGCCAGCCCACGGCCAGCGCCAGCGCCCGTTCGTGCGGCGGCGACAGGCTCCACTCGTCGGCGCTGTCGCGCTGCACCTCGGCCCAGCGCGACATCAGCCAGCGCAGGTTGGGCAGCGCCAGCGTGGCGGCGGCCTGACGGCCCGCTTCGGACAGCGGCGCCGCGAAGGGGATCAACAGGTGCATGCCCGCATTATCCCGGTGGCCCGGCGCCGGCCCTGCCCGGCCTGGGTTTGGTGCGCTGGCGAACCGGCCGGCCCGGTGCCGTCCGTTAGCATGCATCACCCATGACCTCGACGCCCCCATGAACCTGCCCTACGAGTGGCACATCGGCTGGCGCTACACACGCGCCGGCCGCGCGGGCCGGCGCAACGGCTTCATCAGCTTCATCAGCGGCGTCTCGATGCTCGGCATCGCCTTGGGCGTGGCCGCGCTGATCATCGTGCTGAGCGTGATGAACGGCTTCCAGAAGGAAGTGCGCGACCGCATGCTGAGTGTCATCGCCCACATCGAGGTCTTCGACGCCGCCGGCGGCGCCCTGCCCGACTGGCGCGCCACTGCCGCTGCCGCGCAGCGCGACACGCGTGTGATCGGCGCCGCGCCCTACGTCGCGGCGCAGGCGCTGGTGGGCCGCGGCGACGAGCTGCGCGGCGCCGTGGTGCGCGGCATCGAGCCGGCCGAGGAAGCCAAGGTGACCGACCTGGCGCGCACGCAGGCGGCGACGATGGCGCTTCTGAAACCCGGCGAATGGAACATCGTCGTCGGTGCCGAACTGGCGCGGCTGATCGGCGCGCACATCGGCGACAAGATCACGCTCGTCGCCCCGGGTGGCCAGGTGACGCCCGCCGGTGTCGTGCCGCGCCTGAAGCAGCTCACGCTGGTGGGCACCTTCGAGGCCGGGCACTACGAATACGACAGCGCGCTGGCCCTCATCCACGTCGACGACGCAGCGCGCCTGTTCCGCGTCGAAGGCCCCACCGGCGTGCAACTGCGGCTGGCCGACGTGCACGCGGCACGCACCGTCGCTGCGGCGCTGACGCAGAGCCTGGGGCCTGACGTCATCGTGCGCGACTGGACGCGTACCAACCGCAACTGGTTCGACGCCGTGCAGATCGAGAAGCGGCTGATGTTCATCATCCTCACGCTCATCGTCGCGGTGGCCGCCTTCAACCTCGTCAGCACGCTGGTGATGACGGTGACCGACAAACGCGCCGACATCGCCATCCTGCGCACGCTGGGCGCGAGCCCGCGTTCGATCATGGGTATCTTCATGGTGCAGGGTGCAACGTCCGGGATCATCGGCACCTTCGGCGGCTGCGCCCTGGGTCTGCTGGTGGCCTTCAACATCGACGTCATCGTGCCTGCGCTCGAACGCGCCTTGGGTGTGGCCTTCCTGCCGGGCAGCATCTACGTCATCAGCCGCATACCGAGCGAACCGATGGCGGCCGACATCGTGCCGGTGCTGGTGATCTCGCTGCTGCTGTCCTTCGTGGCGACGATCTACCCGAGCTGGCGCGCCAGCCGCGTCAACCCGGCCGAGGCGCTGCGTTATGAATGACGCCGTGAACGCTACCGCCGCTGCTGAGACGATTGATGCCGCCACGGGCGCGGTCGTGCTCGCCGCCTTCGACCTGCACAAACGTTTCATCGAGGGCCGCGGCGAAGATGCGCTCGACGTGACCGTGCTGCGCGGCGTCAGCCTGCAGGTGCACCGCGGCCAGACGCTGGCCGTCGTCGGCGCCTCGGGCTCGGGCAAGAGCACGCTGCTGCACCTGCTGGGCGGCCTGGACGCACCGACTTCGGGCCGTGTCGAACTGATGGGCCGCGACCTGACGACGCTGGACGCCGCCGAACAAGGCCGCTGGCGCAACCTGCACCTGGGTTTCGTCTACCAGTTCCACCACCTGCTGCCCGAGTTCAGCGCGCTCGACAACGTGGCCATGCCGCTGCGCATCCGCCGCATGCCGCAAGCCGCAGCGCGTGAACAGGCGCGGCAGATGCTGGCCAAGGTGGGGCTGGCCGCGCGCGTCCACCACCACCCGGCGCAGTTGTCGGGCGGTGAACGCCAGCGCGTGGCGATAGCGCGTGCGCTGGTCACGCAACCGGCCTGCGTGCTGGCCGACGAGCCCACCGGCAACCTCGACCGCGAAACCGCCGACGGTGTGTTCCAGCTGATGCTGCAACTGGCGCGCGAAAACGGCACGGCGTTTGTCGTCGTCACCCACGACCACGCGCTGGCCGCACGCTGCGGTTCGACGCTGAACCTTTCACGTTGAAGCCCGCGCACTGAAGCAGTTGCGCCCGCAGGGTCGCATCGGGCGGGCCGCACCCACGGCAGGGCCGCTTCCTACAATTGGGGAGTGCACCTGATCAACGCCGACCTCCACTGCCACAGCAACGTCTCCGACGGCACCCTCACCCCTGAAGCGCTGGCCGAACGGGCGTATGCGAACGGCGTCGATCTCTGGGCACTGACCGACCATGACGAACTTGCCGGCCAGCGGCGCGCGCGCGACACCGCGCTGGCGCTGGGCATGGACTACCTCACCGGCACCGAGATCTCGGTCAGCTTCGCCGGCCAGACGGTGCACATCGTCGGCCTGGGTTTCGACGATGAAGACGCGGCGCTGAACGCCGGCTTGGCCGCCACGCGCGGCGGCCGCCTGCAGCGGGCGCACGAAATGGCCGCCGGGCTGGCCAAGGTGGGCATCGTCGGCGCCTTCGAAGGCGCGCTGCGTTACGTCGGCAACCCCGAACTGATCTCGCGCACACACTTCGCGCGCTTCCTGGTGGAAAGCGGCGTCTGCCCCGACACGCACAGCGTCTTCCGCCGCTACCTCACCGAAGGCCACCCCGGTTTCGTGCCGCACAGCTGGGCCAGGCTGAGCGACGCGGTGCGCTGGATCACGCAGGCCGGCGGCGTGGCGGTCATCGCCCACCCGGGGCGGTATCGATTCACCCCGACGGAGGAATACGCACTCTTCACCGAGTTCGTCGCCCACGGCGGCCAGGGTGTCGAGGTGATGACGGGCAGCCACAGCGCGGCCGAGCACATCCGCTACGCCGATACGGCCATCGAGTTCGGACTGTGTGCGTCTCGCGGCAGCGACTTCCACGCCCCGGGCGAAAGCCGCACCGAACTGGGCCGCCTGCCCGACCTGCCGGGCCGCCTGCGGCCGGTGTGGGAAGTGCTGGCGCCGCGTGTTCAGCGCGCCGCCATTTGAGGAGAGCCCGGTACTAACCCGAATCCGGGCTATACTCGAAGGCTGGCCTGGGTGTTGACACCAACAAACAGGCCTTTCGTTCATCCCCTTCGGCCTCTTGCCACTCAAGCCCAGACCCTAGCGTCGAAGCTGCGGTGCGCTTCTCACGGGTCGGCGGCGATGCCGTCGCACGACCTTCCGGCCCGTCCATTCCGACATCCAGGGCCGGGAAACCTACGCGACTTCACCTGCGCGGCCCGCTTTTGGGCTGCGACGGCACGCCTTTGCGTGTCTGAGCGAGAGTACAAATGAGTTTCGAGAGCCTGAAACTGAACGAAGTGCTGACGCGCGCCCTGAGCGCCGCCGGCTACACCGAACCCACCGAAGTGCAAGCTTCGGCCATTCCCGCGGCGCTGGCCGGCAAGGACCTGATGGTCAGCAGCCGCACCGGCAGCGGCAAGACGGCCAGCTTCGTGCTGCCCGCGCTGACGCGCATTCTGGCCAGCCGCGACCAGGCTGCCGCCGAGCGCAAAGCCGCCGGCCCGCTGGCCGGCCCGAACAGCGGCCCGCGCGGCCCGCAGAACTTCACCAAGGGCCCGCGCATCCTGGTGCTGGCCCCCACCCGTGAACTGGCCATGCAGGTGTCCAAGGCCGCCAGCGACTACGGCCGCTTCGTGCCGGGCCTGCGCGTGGCCACCGTCGTCGGCGGCGTGCCCTACGGCGCTCAGCTCGCCGCGCTGCGTGGCCCGCTGGACATCCTGATCGCCACCCCCGGCCGCCTCATCGACCACCTCGGTTCGGGCAAGTGCCAGCTGGGCAACGTCGAGATGCTGGTGCTCGACGAAGCCGACCGCATGCTCGACATGGGCTTCATCGACGACATCCGCCTCATCGTCGACGCGACGCCGAAGCAGCGCCAGACCGCGATGTACAGCGCCACCTTCAGCGGCACCGTCGGCCGCCTGGCCGCCGACCTGCTGCGCGACCCGCTGCGCATCGAAGCCAGCTCGCAGACCGAGGGCCACGCCGACATCGAGCAGCGCCTGCACTGGGCCGACGACTTCGAGCACAAGAACGCGCTGCTCGACCACATCCTGACCGAGCGCAGCATGGAGCAGGCCGTGGTCTTCACGAGCACGCAGCGTGACGCCGACTGGCTGGCCGACCGCCTGCACGACATGGGCCACAGCGTGGCCAGCCTGCACGGCGGCATGCCGCAGGGCCGCCGCACGCGTGTGCTGCAGGGCCTGCGCAGCAAGCACCTGCGCGTGCTGGTGGCAACCGACGTGGCCGCGCGCGGCATCGACGTGCCGAGCATCAGCCACGTCATCAACTTCGGCCTGCCGATGAAGGAAGAGGACTACGTGCACCGCATCGGCCGCACCGGCCGCGCCGGTCGCAGCGGCTTGGCAGTGACACTGGCCGAGCGCCGCGACAGCGGGATGATCCACCGCATCCAGCGCTACACGACGCAGCGCATCGCGCCGACCACCATCGTCGGCCTGGAGCCCAAGCGCGTGGAACCCAAGCCGGCAGCG
>JBBRBW010000161.1:0-5061 GCA_038205425.1 Burkholderiales bacterium
ACCCCCGCCGCCCCTGCCCAGCGGCGCGGTGGCCGGCGTGGCCGGTGCCGCGGCCTGCGGCGTCGGCGCCGACTGCGCACCGGCGCCACCGCCTGAGGTGCTGCCGAAGGCGCCGAAGGCCGCGCGCACCACGGTCGCCAGGCGCACCGCGTCGGCGTTTTTCAGGTGCACCACCCACATGCCGCCGCCGGCGCCCAGCAGCGTGCTGGGGCGGTCGAGCTGGGCGATGGTGGCGCGCACGAGCGCCAGGCGCGCCGGGTTGGCGGCGCGGATGAGCAGTGAGTTCGAACGTGAATCGGCCACCACCGTGGTGCCGCCGGCGCCGCCCGCGGCCACGCCGGGCACGGGTGTGCCGGCGCCGGCGTCGCTCAGGCGTTGCACCAGCGGCGCCAGGTCGGCGGCCACCGCGTGCTGCAGCGGCACGATGTCGACACCCGTGCCCGCGGGGTTGTCGAGTGCGGCGATGATCTTGCCGATGCGCTGCAGGTTGTCGGCGTAGTCGGTGATGATGAGCGAGTTGCTACCCGGGTTGGCGTTGATGGTGTTGTTGGCGCTGATCAGCGGCCGCAGCACAGGCACCAGGTTGTTCGGGTTCTCGTAACGCAGCGTGAAGATCTGCGTGATGACCTGGTCGCCACGCACGCCCACCTCGCCGACCGACACGGTGCCGGTCTGCAGCTTGGCGTCGGCCTCGGGCACCACCTTCAGCAGGCCGCCACTTTCGACCACCGCGAAGCCCAGGCCGCGCAGCGCCGACTGGTAGCTCTGCCAGGCCTCGCGCACGCTCTGCGGCTGTTCGCTGTAGACGGTGATGCTGCCCTTGACACGCGGGTCGATCAGGATGGCGCGGTCGATCATCGCCGCGAAAGCGCGGGTCACGCCGTCGATGTCGGCGTTGACGAAGTTCACCGTCACCGGCGCCCGCGACCGCGGCGCGAAGTTCTGCGCCTGGGCCAGGGGCGGCACGGACAGCGACAGCGCCAGCGCAACGAGACAGCCCGGAAGGTGCCGTGGGTTCATGCTCATCCTATGGAAATGACGGAGACGGCGCCTTGGCGCCGTCCGATGATGTTCAGCAGGTTGTTGAGCACCGCTTCCGAGCCGGCCTCGGCGCTGGCCTGGCCGCGGAAACGCAGGTGCGACGCCGCGCCGCTGCCCAGCAGTTGCCCGCTGCCCGACAGCTGCAGCGCGCCGCTGGTGGTGGTGAGCTGCACCGTGGCGGCCTCGCCGCCGCCGGCAACGCCGACCAACGTCAGGCGGTAGCTGCCCAGGGTCTCCAGTGTCGACAGGCGCGACGCCATGCTGCCCAGCAGCAGCTCGGCGCGGCCGTTGAAGCGCCAGCGGCCCTGCACCTGCTCCAGCCACAGGCCGGGGCTGCTGAGCTGCAGCGTGCCCGCCGGCTGCAACGTGTTCCAGGGCGTGCCCAGGCCCATCAGCCACGACGCCGGCCACTGGCCGACGGCCGCACCCGCGGCGCCGGTGGCCGTGTTCACCGGCAGTTCGATGCGCAGCCGGCCCAGCCCGGGCACCACGCGCAGCAGCAGCTCGCCGTTCAGGCAGCAGGCCTGGCGTGCGTGCAGCGCCAGCGCCATGCCGTCGAGGCCCAGGCGCCAGTGCAGCCGCCCGGGCAAGGCACTGGCGTCGCGGCTGCCGCTGCCGCCAGTGAGCACGACCACCGCGCTGCCCTGCCAGACGGTGCCCTGCGCCCCGGCCAGCAGCAGGCGCTCGTCGGTGGCCTGCGAGACGGCGCCGGCCAGCCAGGCCGCGGGCGCAAAGGCCACCAGCGCCACCAGGGCTCCGGCGGCCGCACCCAGCCCCGCCCAGCGTTTCAAGGTGCGCCCCCGATGGCCAGCACCAGCGTGCCGCTGAAACCCTGGGCGCCGCGCATCAGGTTGGCCTCGACCGGCCGGGCGCGCGCGCCCGAGCGTGCTTCGGCCAGCCAGTCGCGCAGCTGGCCGGTGGCCACGCCGTTGAGCGTCAGCACGGCGCGGTCGCCCTGCAGTGACAGGCGCGCCTGTTCGCCCAGCCTGGCCGTGGCCGCCTGCAGCGCGGCACCCGCCTGCTCGGCGTTGACCGGTGGCGTGGCACGCAGTTCGCCCGCCTCGGCGGCCAGGCGCTGCATGGCCTGCAGCTGAGCCTCGGCGTTGTCCAGGGCCGCCGGGGCGCTGCGCAGCGTCTGCAGCGCCGGTTGCACGGCCAGCAGCCACAACACCCCGACCACGGCGACGGCGAGCGCGACACGCAGCAGGCGGCGGTCGCGCGCAGACAAGGCCCGCCACCAGGCGCGCATCGGTGCCATGGCGGCGATTGCGCTCGAACGGCCGGCGGCGCTCATGGGTGCACCCTGAGGCCTGCGGCCGGTCCCGCCCAGCGGGAACGAGCCCTCGGGAGACCCTGCGGGCTCACTGGCGCACCCTACGGCCTGCGGCCGGTCCCGCCCAGCGGGAACGAGCCCTCGGGGGACCCTGCGGGCTCATTGGAATACCCTCCGCGCTGCGCGCTCCGGGACGAGCGCCTGGGAGCGGCCCGGCGCGCTCACTGGTGTACCTTCGTGCTGCGCACTCCGGCATTCGCTCTTGGGGCGGCCCGGCGCGCTCATGTGCGGCCCCCCGGCGCCGCGGCGGCGCGGCTGAAGATCAGCCGCCCTTCGCTGAGTTCGGCGTTGAAGCCGCTGCCCTTGAGCCGTTCACGGAACTGGGTCAGCTGCGGTTCGGCGAAACCGGGCACGGTGAGCGTCAGCCGTCCGCCGTCGAAACGCAGCGACTGCACCGGCCCCTGGCCGTCGGGCCAGGCCGCGGCGGCGGCGCTCCACAGCGCTTCCAGGTCGGCATCGCCCGGGCGCCCGGCGGCCGCGCGCAGGCGTTCGTTCTCGCGTTGCATCTGCAGCGGCGCGTCGAGCACCACGCGCACGCCGGGGTGGGCGGTTCTAAGCAGCTGGTCCATCGCCACGCGCTTGGCCGCCAGCGCCTGACGCTGCTGCCAGGCGTAGGCGTTGAGGCCGACCAGGTTCAGCAGCAGCAGCGCAACGACGCCGATGCGCACCGGCCGCCACTCGGCGCTGAGGAAACGTTTGCCGCCCTCGCGCAGCGCGCGGGTGCCGCGGTGGCGGGCGGCGAGGTCGAACTGACGCAGGTTGGTCGCGCCCGCGGCGGCTTCCAGCGTGCGTTCGGCTTCGGTCA
Source organism: Burkholderiales bacterium (assembly GCA_038205425.1). GTDB lineage: Bacteria > Pseudomonadota > Gammaproteobacteria > Burkholderiales > Burkholderiaceae_C > Rubrivivax. The sequence goes on from JBBRBW010000161.1 coordinate 3,180, forward strand.
GCAGCGGCACCGGCAGGCCCAACCAGCGTTCGGCGGCGGCGGCCGCGGCGGGCGTCGCGCTCCAGCGCACCGCGGCGGCGTCGGGCTGCAGCGCGCGCGCCAGCGCGCCGCCGATGCGCAGCACGGCCACCCCGTCGGGGCGCGCCAGCGACAACCAGGGCACGGCCTCGGCGCCGTGGTCGACGCTGAAGAAGTGACCGCGCGCGCTTTGCCCTTCGGCCGCCGGCGCACTGGCCGCGACAACCCGTTCGACGCTCAGGCCGGCCGCTTCCAGCGTGGCCAGCGCGGCGGCCAGACGCGGCCGGTGCGTCACCGCGACCCAGCCCGGCTGGCCCGCTTCGCTGCCTTCGGCCAGTGCAAAGTGCAGCGCCTCGTCTTCCTCGAGCAGGCCTTCTTCCATCACACCCAGCAGGGCGGCGCGCAGGCGGCCGGCCGGCGCCTTCGGGATGTCGACGCGGTGCCAGCTGACGTCGGCCTCGGCCAGCACCAGCAGCACGTGGTCGGCGCGCGGCAGCAGTGCGGGCGCCGCGTGGCCCTGCTGCGTGGCGCTGCGGCCGTCGCTGCTGAGCACGAAGCTCCATTCCGTGGGCAGCCTGGCGGGGGTGCCGGAAACGTCGGCGCCCGCGGCACGCGCAGCCAGGCGCTCACGGGGCGGCAGCAGGAGGGCTAGGACGGACATCGGCAGGTGCGGGCGCGGCAGGTGGAAAGGCAGGCGTGGGCGGGGCGTATTGTGGCCTCGCGGCTGGGCGCATCAGCGCGCGGCGGCGACGAAGCTCTCACGCTCGCGGCGGCGCACGTTGACGTTGCTGCCTTCACGCTGCAGCAGCGAGCGTTCCTCGAGCACACGTTCCTCCAGCCGCAGGCGGCCGGACACCTCGAACCAGCTCGAGCCCACGCCGACGCGGCCGGCCTCGGCCTTCACCGCGGTGGGCAGTTGTGCCTCCAGCTCGGCCAGCGTCTCGAAGGGCCGACGCTGGCGCGCCTGCACCAGGCGTTCGGCGCTGCCGAGGTCGAGGCCGTCGATGGCCGCCAGCAGCACCTCGCGCGGCGCGGTGTTGGCGTTCACCGGTGTGGCCACCGGCAGCAGGTCGACCCAGGGCGCCAGGCGTTGCAGCGTGGCCGGCTCGATCCCCAGCCAGGTCAGGTCGGCCATGCGCGCCGGTCGGATGGGCGCGCCGCCGGCACCTTCGTCGCCGGTGGGCGCCTCGGCGCGCGACAGCGCCTCGGCGATGCGCGTCGCGGTGTCGCCCGGTGCGCCGGCCAGGTTCGCCAGCCGCTGCAGCGCCTCCACCTGCAGCGGCTGCGGTTTGCCCGCGGCGTCGATCAGGCCGCGCAGGTTGAAGCGCGACTGCGCGTTGACGATACTGCCGCTGATGAAGGCCTCGGGGCCGCTGTCGGCGTTGTTTTCCTGGTCGGCGGCCAGGAAGGTGGACAGGCGCGCCTCGGCCAGCGGCGTGGCCCAGGGCTCGTCGAGCGAGTCGAAGGCCTTGCCGCGCTGGCGGGCGCCGCGCTCGTCTTCCTTCAGGATCAAGCGCGCCCAGTCGAGCGCACCGCTGAGGATCCACGCCGACTGCGCGCGTGCGCGCTCGGCGGCCTCGACCTGCACGGCGCGGGTTTGCAGCCACACCATGCCTGCCGCGGTGGTGACGATGAGCGAGACGATGACCATCGCCAGCAGCAGCGCGGCGCCGGCCTGGCCGCGTTTCGGCGCTCGCCCGGTCATCCGGCCGGCCCAAGTGCGATGTCGCGTGTCAGCGTCTGCTTTGGCGCGGTCGGCTTTTGCACCGGAGTTGGAGGCGTTCGCACTCTGGCTTGGCGGCGAACGCTACACGCCGTTCGTCGCCCAGCTGCATCTGCTGCGCCTTGAACAGGTCTTGCCGCG
>JBBRBW010000162.1:0-4989 GCA_038205425.1 Burkholderiales bacterium
CATCGCCCACCCGGATGGCGGGGCGGTGGCCCAGGCTGGCGCAGTTCATGGCCCTGATCTTCTCGATGATGCGCAAACCACCCTGCACGACCAGACGCAACTCCCAGCCGGCACGGCCCGGCAGGTGCAGTGCCAGCGGAGCGCCTTCCCGCATCAGACCTTCGGCCCAGTCGCACAGTTCACGCACCAGGCGGCGTGATGCTTCGCTGTCGACGCACCGCTGAATGCCCACTGGGTCCAGCCCGAGCGCCCGCAGGTCGGCCAGTGGCAAATAAACCCGCCCGCGCGGCAGGTCGACGCTGAGGTCCTGCCAGAAGTTGATCAACTGCAGCGCCGTGCAGATGGCATCTGACCTTCGCAGCGACGCTGCGTCGCTCACGCCGTACAAGTGCAGCAGCAATCGGCCCACAGGGTTGGCGGAGCGGGCGCAGTAGTCCAGCAACTGCGCCCGGTCTGCGTAGAGCGGGTTGCCGGCGTCCTGCTCGAAGGCGTCGAGCAGCGCGTGCAGGGGCCCTGCTGGCAGCGCGTGCGTGCGCACCTGCGCGGCCAGCGGGCCGAAGACCTGCGGCCAGCGCGGCCCGGCCGGGCTGCCGGCCAGGCTGGCTAACAGTTCGCCCCGATACGCGGCGAGATCCGCCAGCCTGGCGGCTGCGGTGGCGTCGCCTTCGTCGGCAATGTCGTCGGCGGTGCGTGCGAAGTGATAGATCGCCATCACCGCAGGCCGCAGCGCGGGCGGGCAAAGCACCGAAGCCACCGGAAAATTTTCGTAATGATCAACGCTCACATGCCGATTCTCACTCGGCGTGCAGTGCTTCCGGTGTGAGCGTGGTTTGTTTGACACCACGGCTGCCGCCTCATATATTACTGACCAGTCAGTCATTAGCGAGTTTTTTCGCGCGGCTCGCTGCGGGTGCGCAGCCCGTGCCCCGACATCGCATTCGAGAGACAGCATGAAGAATCCGACCGTTTTACTCGCGCCCTTGCTGGCCCTGCTGCTGCTGGCCGGCTGCTCGAAGCCCGAGCCCGTGGCCGAGCCCGTGCGCGCCGTGCGGACGGTCGTCGTCGGCAATGACAGTGCCGGAGGCACTCACGAGTACGCCGCCGAGGTGAAGGCTCGCGTCGAGAGCCGGCTCGGTTTTCGCGTCGCCGGCAAGCTGCTGCGCCGCCAGGCCGAGCTTGGCCAGCGTGTGAAGGCCGGTGAAACGCTGGCCCAGCTCGATCCGCAGGATCTGCAACTCGGCCAGGACGCGGCGCGCGCCGCCGTCAAGGCCGCGCGTGTCAACCTCGACCTCACCTTCGCCGAGTTCAAGCGCTACAAGGATCTGCGCGACCAGGGTTTCATCAGCGGCATGGAGCTCGAGCGGCGCGAATCGGCGCTGCGCTCGGCGCAGGCGCAACTCGACCAGGCGCAGGCGCAGGCCAGCGTGCAGGGCAACCAGGCCGGCTACAGCACGCTGACGGCCGCGACGGCCGGCGTCATCACCGCCGTCGAGGCCGAGGTCGGCGCCGTGCTGGCCTCCGGTGCACCCGTGCTGCGGCTGGCGCACGACGGCCCGCGCGACGTCATGTTCTCGGTACCTGAAGACGTGGTGGCGGGCATGCGCCCGCTGCTCGGCCGCCCGGGCGCGCTGCGGGTTCGAATCTGGGGCACACCCGGCGAACTGCCGGCCACGCTGCGCGAGCTGGCAGCCGCAGCCGATCCGGCCACCCGCACCTTCCAGGCCAAGGCCGACCTCGGTGAGGCGCAAGTGCAACTGGGCCAGACCGCGTCGGTGTTGATAGATCAGCCTCGGCGCACCGGCGTCGCGCGCCTGCCGCTGTCGGCCGTGCTGCAGCAGCAGGGCAAGACGGCCGTCTGGCTGCTCGACAAGGCCAGCATGACGGTCCGGCTGCAGCCGGTGACGGTCGGCGGCGCGGAAGGCAACACGGTGATCATCGCCAGCGGCCTGAGCCCCGGCCAGCAGGTGGTGACCGCCGGCGTGCATGTGCTGACGGCCGGCCAGAAGGTCCAGCTGTATCAGCCCGCGTTCGCCGCCGCGGCGTCGTCACCGGCCGACAGCCGCTGATTCCGGGCCCGTGATGAACGAATCGAACCCCCATGGCGGCGCTGCCGCGACACGTTTCAACATCTCGCGCTGGGCGCTGGAACACCCGGCCCTGACACGCTACCTGATGGTGGTGCTGATGGTGCTGGGCGTCGTCGCCTACTTCCAGCTCGGCCAGGACGAAGACCCGCCGTTCACCTTCCGGGCGATGGTCGTGCAGGCCCATTGGCCGGGTGCCAGCGCGCAGCAGATGGCCGAACAGGTGACCGACAAGATTGAGAAGACGCTGCAGGAAGTGCCTTACGCCGACAAGGTGCGCAGCTATACCAAGCCGGGCGAGAGCCTGACCTTCATGCAGGTGCGGGACTCGACACCGGGGCACGAAGTCGCCAACAGCTGGTACGAGACGCGCAAGCGCATCTCGGACATGCGCAACACGCTGCCCACAGGCGTCATCGGCCCGGTCTTCAATGACGATTTCGGGGATGTCTACGGCTCGATCTTCGCGCTGTCGGCCGATGGCTTCAGCGACGAGGAACTGCGCGAGTTCGCCGACCGCGTGCGCCAGAAGCTGCTGCGTGTGCAGGACGTCGGCAAGGCCGAGATCTTCGGCGCGCAGCCGGAAAAGGTGTTCGTCGAGATCTCGCAGAACCGTCTGGCCCAGCTCGGCCTGGACATGACCCAGGTGGTGGCGCAACTTGGCGCGCAGAACGCTGTAGAGGGCGCGGGCGTGATGAACGCCGGGCTGGAAAACTTTCAGGTGCGCATCGGCGGTCAGTTCAATTCGGTCGACGAACTCAGGCGGTTCCCGATTCGCGCCGTCAACCCGGCCACGAGCGTGGCCACGACGATCAGGCTCGACGACATCGCCGAGATTCGCCGCGGCACCGTCGACCCGCCCGCCGTCAAGGTGCGCCACCAGGGCAAGCAGGTCATCGCCATCGGCGTCTCGATGGCCAAGGGCGGCGACATCATCGCGCTGGGCAAGGCGCTAAGCGTGACCACGGCGCAGATACAGCGCGAGTTGCCGGTCGGCATCTTGCTGGAACAGGTGCAGGACCAGCCGAAGGCGGTGGTGCGCTCGGTGAACGAGTTCGTCAAGGTGTTGCTGGAAGCGGTGGTCATCGTGCTACTGGTGAGCTTCATCAGCCTGGGGTTGCACTTCCGGCCGCTGCGCGTCGACATCTGGCCCGGCCTCGTGGTCGGCATCACGATCCCGCTGGTGCTGGCTGTGACCTTCGTGACGATGTTCTACTGGAGCGTGGGCCTGCACAAGATATCGCTGGGCTCGCTGATCATCGCGCTCGGCCTGATGGTCGACGACGCCATCATTGCCGTCGAAATGATGGTGCGCAAGCTCGAAGAGGGCTACGACAAGATGAGCGCGGCCACCCACGCCTACGACGTGACGGCGATGCCCATGCTGACCGGCACACTGATCACGGCGGCCGGCTTCCTGCCGATCGGGCTGGCCAAGTCGGTGACCGGTGAATACACCTTCGCGATCTTCGCGGTGACCACGGCCGCTCTGCTCATCTCATGGGTGGTGTCGGTCTACTTCGTGCCCTACCTCGGCGCATGGCTGCTGCACACGCGGGCGAAGGTCGAGGTCGCCGAAGGCGGCACCGAAGGCGATACAGAGAGGCTTGGCGAAGATCCTGCGGTTGCCGGACCTCACGAGTTGTTCGACACGCCCTTCTACGCCAGGTTCCGCCGCCTGGTGAACTGGTGCGTGCTGCACCGTTGGCTGACCATCGGGCTGACGGTGGCGAGTTTCGTGCTCGGCATCGTCGGCATGGGGAAGGTCCAGCAGCAGTTCTTCCCGGACTCGAGCCGGCCCGAGATCCTGGTCGAGCTCTGGTTGCCCGAAGGCTCGACGATCCAGCAGTCCGAAGAGGTGGCGCGGCGCTTCGAGGCCCGCATGATGCGTGAGCCCGGGCTGCAGTCGGTGACGACCTGGATCGGCAGCGGCGTGCCGCGCTTCTACCTGCCGCTCGACCAGGTCTTCCCGCAGAGCAATGTCAGCCAGGCGATCCTGCTGCCGAAAAACCTGAACGAACGCGAGGCCCTGCGCCTGCGCCTGACGGCCCTGCTGGCCACCGAGTTCCCCGAGGTGCGTGGCCGCTTCAAGCTGCTTCCCAATGGCCCGCCAGTCAGTTACCCGGTGATGTTCCGCGTCATGGGCACCGACGCCATGGTGCTGCGGCACTGGGCCGACCAGGCCAAGGAAGTGCTGCGCGCCAACCCCAACATGCGCGGCGTCAACGACAACTGGAACGAATCGATCAAGGTGCTGCGCCTGAACATCGACCAGGACAAGGCGCGCGCGCTCGGCGTCACCAGCCAGCAGGTGGCGCTTTCTTCTCGCACCATGCTGTCGGGCACGACCATCGGCCAGTACCGCGAAGGCGACAAGCTGGTCGACATCGTGCTGCGCCAGCCGCCGGAAGAACGCAATGCCATCACCGACATCGGCAACGCCTATCTGTCCACGGCCAGCGGCAAGAGCGTGCCGCTGACGCAACTCGCCAAGATCGACTTCAGCTGGGAGCCGGGCGTGATGTGGCGCGACAACCGCAACTACGCGGTAACGATCCAGGGCGACGTGGCCGAAGGCCTGCAGGGCCCGACGGTGAGCGCGCAGATCTGGCCAGCGCTGCAGGCGATGGCCAAGACAATGCCGGCGGGCTACACGATCGAAGTGGCCGGCGCCGTGGAAGAAAGCAGCAAGGGACAGGGTTCGATCGCGGCCGGCGTGCCTGTCATGCTGTTCATCGTCTTCACGCTGCTGATGCTTCAGTTACAGAGCTTCAGCCGCGCGATGCTGGTGTTCCTCACCGGGCCGCTGGGCATTGCCGGCGTGGCGGCGGCGCTGCTGCTGCTGAACCGGCCGTTCGGCTTCGTGGCGCTGCTCGGCGTGATCGCGCTGATGGGCATGATCATG
>JBBRBW010000163.1:0-4842 GCA_038205425.1 Burkholderiales bacterium
GGGGCTCTTGCTGCGGCCCGGCGAAGCCGGTTCCGCGCAAGTTCTCGATCAATGCCCGAATCGACTTGGAGCAAGCTCATGTTGTCTAGAACTGCAGACCACCTGTTCTGGATGGCGCGCTACATGGAGCGCGCCGAGAACACCGCCCGCATGCTCGACGTCAACTACCAGACCAGCCTGCTGCCGCAGAGCGTCGACATGGCCGAGCAAGGGTGGCGCGGGCTGCTGTCGATCAGCGAGCTGACCTCGAGCTTCTCGAAGAAGTACGACCTGGTCACGGCGCGCAACGTCATGGACTTCATGGTGCGCGACGAGACCAACCCGTCGAGCATCGTCTCCTGCGTGCGCGCGGCACGCGAGAACGCCCGCGCCGTGCGCGGCGCGCTGACCACCGAGGTCTGGGAGACACAGAACCAGACCTGGCTCGAGTTCGGGCGGCTGCTGATGGGCGACGCCTTCGAACGCGACCCCGGCAGCCTGTTCGAGTGGGTGAAGTTCCGCAGCCATCTCAGCCGTGGCGTCACCGTGGGCACCATGCTGCAGGACGAGGCGCTGCACTTCCTGCGCATCGGCACCTTCCTCGAACGCGCCGACAACACCGCGCGGCTGCTCGACGTGAAGTTCCAGGCCCTGGCCGGCGGCGACTACTTCGGCCCCGGCGCAGCCAAGGAGGGGCTGGAGGTCGATTTCTACCACTGGAGCGCGATCCTGCGCTCGGTCTCGGGCTTCGAGATCTACCGCAAGGTCTACCGCAACGTGATCCACCCCGACAAGGTGGCCGAACTGCTGATCCTGCGCCCCGACATGCCACGCTCGCTGGCGGCCTGCCTCAACGACGTGGTGGCCAACCTCGAGATGGTGGCCAACGAGCAGAGCAGCGAAACGCAGCGCCGCGCCGGTCGCCTGCGCAGCGACCTGCAGTACGGGCGCATCGACGAGATCCTGGCCACCGGGCTGCACGCCTACCTGACCGAGTTCCTCGACCGCGTCAACGACATCGGCGTCGGCATCAGCCGCGACTTCCTGGTGCCGATGGCGGCCTGAGCGCTGCTGCGCCGGGGTGGTTCTCCTGGAGGTGGGCCGCGACGACGCCCTGTTTGCCCCCGTGCTGGCGACTGCCGGCGTCACGCCGCTGCGCGCGCCGAGATCGACCTGGTGCTGAGCGATCTCGACATAGGCGCTTCGATGCCCGCGGCGCTGTTCCACGCGCCGACAAAAAAATGGGGGCTGGTGCAAACCAGCCCCTTCTTTCGCCCGGGACGGCAGCCCGGGTCCTGGCTTACTTGGCGGCGGCGGTGGCCTTGGTGGCCTTCTTCTTCGCAACCTTCTTGGTGGCCTTCTTGGCCGCCGGCTTTTCGGCCGGGGTGGCGGCAGCGGCAACAGCCGGCGCAGCGGCGGCAGCCAGAGCGGCGGGCTTGGCCGGGGTGGCGGGCGCGGCAGCTTGCGCGAAGCTGGCGACGGCAGCGGTGGACAGCAGGGCGGCGAGCAGCAGGTTCTTGGTCATGGAGTCTTCATGTCGTGTCCGAATTCGTGAAGCTCCGAATCCGCTGAGCAGCCCCACCATCTGGCGGGACTTCATCCACAACGTGGGTCGGGCCCCGCCGGTTGACCTCTTGTAAGGCGGCGCCGTGCAGCTGAACTGCCCTCTCAGGGCAGTGTGGCTCTGACACTCTCCATGACCCCCAGGGGCGGGAATGGCGAAGCCACTTCCTGGGGGTGCTCAGCTTGGCACGGCCGCGCGTTCCAGGCGCCGACGGCGCCGCAGCACCGCGCCAAGCAGCGGCAGGCCGGCCAGCAGCAGCAGTGCAGCACCCGGTTCGGGCACGACCAGCGCCGTGACGCCCAGCCCGGTGTCCGCCAGCATGGCCAGATCCAGCGCCGAGATGTCGCCGCGCACGCCACGGTAGAAGACGACGCCGTTCATCAGGTCGGGCACCAGGTCCAGCCCCAGGCCCGCCACGTCGTTGCCCAGGTGCGCGTAGGCGCCCAGGGTCAGCGGCACCGGGCCGCCGTAGACCGCCATCGCCTGCGCCCCGCTGAAGAACAGCGCCGTGCCCAGGGGCGTGGCCATCGGCTGCACCTGGGCGTCGAAGGTCGACAGGTAGCCGCCCGCCGCCGCGCCCGAACTCGCGTCGAGCCAGCCGTTGAAGCCCAGCGCGTGACCGAACTCGTGCATCAGCACCGTCATCGCGTCGGTCTGGCTGCCGGGTACGGCGGCGCTGCGCGACAGCGGGTCCGGGTCGAACCAGAGTTCGTTCTGCAGGTAGCCGTCGATGCCGATCACGAATTCGATGTCGGGCGCTGCGCCGTTGGCGTCGATGCCGGTGCGCAGTTCGTGGGCGGCGCCCTGCGACCACAGCGTGCTGCCGTCGCTTGCGCTGCCGTAGTAGGCCGTCGTCGCGCTGCGGCCGCTGGCGGTGGCCAGCGATGCGAAGCTGATGTTGACCGTCAGCTCGACGCCCGGTGCGCTTGCAAGCTGCTGCAGCCAGGCGCTGCCAGCGGCCACCGTCAGGCGTTCGAGGTCGGCGTAGTAGCCGGCGTAGCTGGCCGTGGGGTCGGCGAACAGCACCCCGATGCGCGTGCCGCTGTCGGCACCGGCGGCCCCGGCGGCGCAGAGGCAGCAGGCCAGAAGCATGCGGCGCAGGGTCCGGGTGGCACGGGGGCTCGACATGGGGGTACTCCTGCGGCGTGCCCGCGGATGCGGGGTCGGAGCTCAGGAGAACATGGGCACCCGCCAACGTCAGTGCGCCAACGCACCCCCCATGCATGTCGGGAGGGTCGCACCTATCATCGACGCCCATGCTCAGAACCCTGGTCCTCATGACACTCGCCGCCAGCACGCTCGCCGCCGCACAGCCCATCGCGACGCCGGTCGCGCCCGTATTGCCGCACGTCGTGAAGGGCCCGCAGGGCGAGCGCGTCGACGAGTACCACTGGCTGCGCGACGACGACGCCCGGGCCAAGCGGCCCGAGATCCTGCGCCACCTCGAGGCCGAGAATGCCTACACCGACGCCGTGCTGGCGCCGCTGGCCGGCCTGCGCCAGCAACTGGTCGCCGAGATGCGCGGCCGCATCCTCGAGGACGACAGTTCGCCGCCGGTCTACGACCACGGCTGGTGGTACTGGACCGAGTTCAAAGCCGGCGACGAGTATCCGCGCCTGCTGCGCCAGCGCGGCACGCCCGAGCGCGCCGAGGCCAAGGCGCCGCGCGAATTGCTGCTCGACCAGCCGGCGTTGGCCCGCGGCCACACCTACTTCAAGGTCGCGTCCACCGCCGTCAGCCCCGACGGCAGGCTGCTGGCCTGGACCGAAGACACTGCCGGACGCCGCATCCACACGTTGCGTTTCCGCAACCTCGTCAGTGGCGAGGTCTACGCCGAAACGATCTCCGGTGTGCTCGAAGAACTGGCCTGGGCCAACGACAACCGCACGCTGTTCTACATCCTGCAGGACCCGGTAACGCTGCAGAGCGGCCCCGTCTACCGCCACGTGCTGGGCACCGACCCGAAGACCGACGTCAAGGTCTACGACGAGCTCGACAAGACGCTGTTCACCGAGGTGCGGCGCACGGCGTCGGGCCGTTATGTCGTGATCGACGTGCGCGGCACCGAAACCACCGAGACCCTGGTCGTGCCTGCAGACCGACCCGCGAGCCCCGTGCGCGTCGCGCTGGCGCGCCGCGAGCAGGTGCGGCACCGCGCCGACCACCTGGGCAGCCGCTGGGTGGTGCGCACCAACGAGGGCGCGCTGAACTTCCGCCTCGTGAGCGCGCCCGACCGCGCGCCCGACCTGCGCAGCCTGTGGCGCACCCTGGTGCCCGGGCGCGAAGAGGCCACGCTCGAAGCCTTCGTCCTGACGACCCGCGGCATCGCCGTACAGGAACGCGTGGACGCCGACGTGCGTGTGCGCCTGCTCGGTGGCGGCGCGCGCGTGGCCGCGCTGGCGGCGCCGGCCGGCACCGCGGTGACGCTGGGCGACAACCGCGACCCGGCGGCCGCCCACCTGCGCTTCAACGTCACCTCGATGGTGCGGCCCACCGCCACCTACGACCTGCACCTGAAGAGCGGCCAGGCTGTGCTGCGCAAGGAAAAGGTCGTGCCCGGCTACGACGCTGCGCTCTACGCCACCGAGCGCCTGTGGGCGCCGTCGCGTGACGGCAAGCGCATCCCGGTCACGTTGTCGTGGCGGCGCGACCGCGCGCGCGTCGACGGCAGCGCGCCGCTGCTGGTGCTGGGCTACGGCTCCTACGGTCTTTCGATCGACCCCAACTTCTCGTCCAACCGCCCCAGCCTGATGGACCGCGGATTCGTGATCGCCTTCGCCCATGTGCGCGGCGGCGCCGATCTGGGCGAGGGCTGGTACGCCGACGGCCGCATGATGAACAAGAAGAACAGCTTCAACGACTTCGTCGACGCCACGCAGGCGCTGCTGAAGGCCGGCTGGGGCGCGCCGGGCAAGGTCTTCGCGCAGGGCGGTTCGGCCGGTGGCCTGCTGATGGGCGCGGTGGCCAACCAGGCACCGCAGCTCTACAGGGGCATGGTGCTGGACGTGCCGTTCGTCGATGTGGTGACGACCATGCTGGACGAGAGCATTCCGCTCACCGTCAACGAGTGGTCCCAGTGGGGCGACCCGCGCGAAAAGCCGGCCTACGACTACATGCTGAGCTATTCGCCCTACGACAACATCGAGGCCAAGGCCTACCCGGCGATGCTCGTGACCACCGGCTTGTGGGACTCGCAGGTGCAGTACTACGAGCCTGCCAAGTACGTGGCGCGAATGCGCGCGATGAAGACCGACCGCAACCCGCTGCTGCTGGCGGTCAACATGAAGGCCGGCCACGGC
>JBBRBW010000164.1:0-4762 GCA_038205425.1 Burkholderiales bacterium
CGCGCGATCTCGCGAAGCCTCGCTCGACAGACTGGCCCGGCAAGCGCCGGGCGACGCCAGCACCGACGTGCTGTCGAACGCCCTGGAGGCGCAGGCCGGGTGCCCGCAGCCCAAGGAGACCGCCTTGGCCTGCGACGCCACGGCGGGCATTGCGACGGCGCAGCCAAGCGCGAACGGCCTTGCCCCGCGACAGCATGACCGTGCACCGCGCCGCCACGGCCTGGACGGGCCAGTCTGTCGAGCGAGGCTTCGCGAGATCGCGCGCAGCAGCGGCCGGAGCGCAGCGATCGATGACAACGGCTCTGAAGGTGTGCCCTATTGAAGGTGCTTTCTTTGCTTCCTTTCTTTGCACCCGCAAAGAAAGGGAGTCGGCCGCCGGGCCGAAACCCCGGCCTACGTTACGCAACGCACCTCGAAAGGCCGAGACAGCCCAAGACGTCGCCAACGTCCGTAACGGGCCGCAAGCAGCCGCTGCATCCGCGCGCATCGCGCCCCGCGGGTCAAGCTACCTGGCACGGAGCCACTGAGTGCAAGGCTTCGAACTCAACACACTCGCCTTCCTGCTCGGCTGCCCGCTGGCCGGTGGGCTGGTGCTGGCGCTGTTCGGCCACAAGGACAACGCGCGCGACATCAACGTCGCGTTCAGCCTGGGCACCTTCATCGCCGCCTGCGTGCTGACGGCGGACATCGTCGCCAGCGGCCCGCAGCTGATGTGGCACGAAGAGTTCTACATCGATGCGCTCAACGTCTTCCTCGTCACGCTGACAGCCTTTGTCGGCCTGACCACCGCGGTGTTCTCGCGCCCCTACATGCGCGTGGAGCGCGACCACGGCAAGATGACGCCGCCGCGCATGCGGCTCTACCACAGCATGTACCAGCTGTTCAGCTTCACGATGCTGCTGGCGCTGACCACCAACAACCTGGGCATCATCTGGGTGGCGATGGAAGCGGCCACGCTGACCACCGTGCTGCTGGTCAGCGTCTACCGCACGGCGGCCAGCCTGGAAGCGGCGTGGAAGTATTTCATCCTGTGCGGCGTGGGCATCGCGCAGGCGCTGTTCGGCACCGTGCTGCTGTACATGGCGGCCGAACGTGTGCTGGGTGCCGAAGGCGGTGCGCTGCTGTGGACGCACCTCGACGCCGTGAAGGGCCAGCTCGACCCCAACATCATCACGCTGGCCTTCGCCTTCCTGTTCATCGGCTACGGCACCAAGGTCGGTCTGGTGCCGGTGCACAACTGGCTGCCCGATGCCCATGCCGAAGGTCCGACGCCGGTGTCGGCCGTGCTCTCGGGGTTGCTGCTGAATGTGGCGCTCTATGCCGTGCTGCGCTGCAAGGTGCTGACCGACGGCGCTTTGGGCAGCGCCGAACTCTCGGGCCGGCTGATGATGGGCTTCGGCCTGCTCAGCGTGGTGGCGGCGGTGTTCTTCCTGATCCGCCAGCGCGACGTCAAGCGCATGTTCGCCTACTCGTCCATCGAGCACATGGGCATGATGACCTTCGCCTTCGGCATGGGCGGGCCGATCGCCACCTACGCCGGGCTGCTGCACATGACGGTGCACTCGCTCATCAAGTCGGCCATTTTCTTCGCCGTCGGCCACGCCACGCAGAAGGCGGGCACGCAGATGATGGAGGGTATCCGCGGCCTGATGACGGTCAGCCCCACAGTGGGTTGGGGGCTGATGCTGGGCGCGCTGGCCATCCTGGGCATGCCGCCCTTCGGCGTCTTCGCCAGCGAATTCCTCATCGTCACCACCGCGATGCGCGACCACCCCTGGGCCACACCCTTCCTGCTGCTGGCACTGGGCGTGGCCTTCGCCTCGGTCTTCAGCCGGGTGCAGCCGATGGTCTTCGGCGAAACCAACGTCAAGCCGCTGTTGCACCCGCCGGCGCTGCTGCCGGTGTTTGCGCACCTGGCGCTGGGGCTGATGCTGGGCCTGTACATCCCGCCCTACCTCGACACCTGGTACCGGCAGGCCGCAGCGATGCTCGTGAACTGATGCCCCCAAGCTCACTTCGTTCGCTACCCCCCGGGGCGGCTCATGCTGCGGCCCGGCAGAGCCGGATCCGCGCATGGCCTCGGTCGACGCGGCTCGCGCGTCGTGCTCTCCGCGAAGCCCCTTGGACTGCCTGAGATGGACGCACCGCGCCTGCTGCACACCCTGGGCCTGAGCCTGCAGCGCCTGCCCGCGCCCCAGCCCGTGTGGCATGCGCGCACCGACGCGCTGGGCTGGGCGCATGTGGCGCGGGCGCTGGCCGATGCCGGCAGCCTGCGCCCGCCGCGCCTGGTGTCGATGTGGGGTGTCGACCGCCATGCGGGCGGTGCGGGCCACACCGCCTGCGTGGCCTACGCGCTGGCCGAGGGCCTGCTGTGGCTGGAACTGCCGTTGCGCGGCGAAATGCCGTCCTTCCCCGACCTGTCGCACCACTTCCCGGCCGCAGCCCGCATGCAGCGCACGATGGCCGACCTGTCAGGCCTGCGCGCCCATGGCGACGCCGACCACCGCGCCTGGCTTCAGCACGGCCTGTGGGCGGGCACGCCGCCGCTGCAGCACGGCACGGCGCCCGCGCCCACGGGCACGCTGCCGGTCGACTACCCCTTCGTGCGTGTCGAAGGGGAGGGTGTGCACGAGATCGCCGTCGGCCCGGTGCATGCCGGCATCATCGAGCCGGGGCATTTCCGCTTCTCGGTCGTCGGCGAGAAGGTGCTGCGGCTGGAACAGCATTTGGGTTACACGCACAAGGGCATCGAGCGCCGCTTCACCGAACTGGCGCCCCTGCACGCGCACCGTCTGGCCGGGCGTGTGTCCGGCGACAGCACGGTGGCCTATGCCTGGGCGTATTGCATGGCCCTGGAATCGGCCTGGACTGTGACCGTGCCGACACGTGCGCTGTGCCTGCGCGCGCTGATGCTGGAGCGCGAGCGCGTGGCCAACCACCTCGGCGACCTGGGTGCGCTCGGCAACGACGCCGCGCTGGCCTTCGGCCTGACGCAGTTCTCACGCTTGCGCGAGGACTGGCAGCGCCTGTCGGGGCAGCATTTCGGCCACCGCTTCATGATGGACGCCGTGGTGCCGGGCGGTGTCGCGGCCGACCTGTCGCCAGGGCAATGCGACGCCATGCGCCAGCAGTGCGATGCGGTCGAGACCGATGTGCGGCGTTTGCGCCAGGTCTACGATGAACACGCCGGGCTGCAGGACCGTTTCATGACCACCGGCCGCGTGAGCCCCGAACTGGCCGCACAACTGGGCCTGACCGGGCTGGCCGGCCGCGCCAGCGGGCAGGCCTTCGACCTGCGCTGCGACCAGCCGGGGGCGCCCTACGACACGCTGCAGGTGAACAAGGCGGGCAGTGAAGGCGGCGACGTCGCCGCGCGCGTGGCGGTGCGCTTCGACGAGGTCTTCGAATCGCTGCGGCTGATCCGTGCGCTTTGCGATGGGCTGCCGCAGGGGGCCGTGCGCAGCGAGCCGGTGCCGCCGGCTGCGGGCGCCATCGGCGCGGGCTGGGTCGAAGGCTGGCGCGGTGAGGTGCTGGTGGCGCTGGAGCTCGGCGCCGACGGCCGCATCCTGCGCTGCCACGCGCACGACCCGTCGTGGCAGAACTGGCCGGTGCTGGAACACGCCATCATGGGCAACATCGTTCCGGACTTCCCGCTCATCAACAAGTCCTTCAACCTCAGCTATTCGGGGCACGATCTCTAGATGTGGCACGTCCTGCGCCAGATCGTCCGCACCGGCATCGTCACCGAGCCGCTGCCCGACGCCGCACCTGAAGCCGCCGACGCGGCAGCTGTGGCGGGCCGCATCCAGGCCGACATGCTCGACATCCTGGGCCAGGCGCTGGCCATCCGCCAGGTCGATGCCGGCTCGTGCAACGGTTGCGAGCTCGAGATCCAAGCGCTGAACAACCCCTACTACAACCTCGAGGGCCTGGGCATCAAGTTCGTCGCCAGCCCGCGCCATGCCGACCTGCTGCTCGTCACCGGGCCGGTGTCGCGGCACATGGAAGAGGCGCTGCGCCGCACCTACGAGGCCACGCCCGAACCGCGGCTGGTCGTGGCGGTGGGCGACTGCGGCTGCGACGGCGGCATCTTCGGCGAGAGCTACGCCAGTTGCGGCCGCGTGGCCAACGTGATCCCGGTGGATGCCGTCATCCCGGGCTGCCCGCCGCCGCCGCTGGACATCCTGCGCGGCATCCTGGCCGTGGTGCGCCACCGGCAGCTGCGGCCGCGCCCGCGCTGAACCACCGCCGTTGATCCAGGGCAAGGCCGGGGGCGCACGGCCTGTCTACACTGCCTTCCCATGCGCCGCCTGTTGCTGGTCTGCCTGCTGTTGATGCTGCCGTTCCAGGGCGTCTGGTCGGCAGTGGCCGGCATCGGTCTGCCCGGCCCGATCTGCGCCGCAGCACAGGAGCTGTCGCCGCAAGACGCTCACCAGCCTGGCGCGGACGCGCAGGCTGCGGCCGTCGACGCTGCAGACACCGAATCCTGCTGTGCCGCGGACTGCAGCAGCTGCCACCCGCATCCCCTGGTGGCCCTCATCAGCGTGCCGGTGGTGCTGGACAGCGGCACCGGCAGCATCGCAGCCAGCCCTTGCACCCGTGGTGCACCCGACCACATCCCCGACCGGGTGCTGCGGCCGCCGTCCGTGCCCACGGCCTGACGCACGCCGCGCGGCCCGCTGCAGGCGTGCCGCCGCCGGGTGCGCTGCGCCGGCGGCCAGGCGCCGCCCTGGCGCGCAGGCCCTGTGCCCTGTCCACCCCC
>JBBRBW010000165.1:0-4652 GCA_038205425.1 Burkholderiales bacterium
GTCGCCCTGGGTCGGTATGATGCCCGCGCCGGGGGCCGGCGTGTGGGCCGGGGTGGGCCCCGGCCGGGGGGGCAGCGGGGGCCCTCCCCGCGGGCCGCTGCGGCCCCGCCCACCGCCTGCGCCGCCGCCTGCGCCACCGCCCCCGCCCGCGCCCGAAGCGGCCGTCGGGGCCGCGCTCGTCGTCATCCTGGGCGGCGTGTGTGCCGCGCTGCACGTGGGCAAGCTGGCACCGGCCATTGCCACGCTGCAGGCCGCGCTCGGGCTGACGCTGGTAGAGGCCGGTTTCCTGCTGTCGGCGGTGCAGTTCGCCGGCATGGCGCTGGGGCTGGCGTTCGGCGTGCTGGCCGACGGCCTGGGCGGCCGGCGCAGCATGGCGCTGGGCCTCGCGGTGCTGGCTGCCGCCAGCGCCGGCGGCGCGCTGGCCGGCGGCGTCGATACGCTGATGGCGCTGCGCGTGGCCGAAGGCTTCGGCTTCCTGCTCGTTGTGCTGCCGGCGCCCGGCCTGGTGCGCCAGCTGGTGCCTGCGGAGCGCGTGAGCGCGATGCTGGGCGTCTGGAGCGCCTACATGCCGCTGGCCACGGCGCTGGTGCTGCTGGTCGGCCCGCTGTTCATCGCTGCCTTCGGCTGGCGGCCGTGGTGGGCCGCGCTGGCCGCGCTGACGGTGGCGATGGCACTGTGGCTGCTGGGCGCCGTGCCCGCCACGCCGACGACGCCGCTGGCGCCGACGGCGGCACCAGCGTCGCGCAGCCTGCGCCGCCTGCGCGACACCCTGGCCGCGCCGGGCCCGTGGCTGGTGGCCACCACCTTCGCGATGTACTCGGGCCAGTGGCTGGCCGTCATAGGTTTCCTGCCGGCGATCTACACGCAGGCCGGTGTGGCCGGTGCGGCCACTGGCGTGCTGACGGCCGGCGCGGCGGCGGCCAACATCGTCGGCAACGTCGTTTCGGGCCGGCTGCTGCAGCGCGGCGCGGCGCCGGGCCGGTTGCTGGGCATCGGCTTCGGCGTCATGGCGTTCGCGGCGGTGGCGGCCTTCGCCGCGGCGGGCGGTGCACCACTGCTGCCGCCGGCCGCACGTTACGGCGCGGTGCTGTTGTTCTCGGGCGTGGGCGGGCTCATCCCGGCGACGCTGTTTGCGCTGGCGGTGCGTGTGGCGCCCGGCGAAGCGGCGATGGCCAGCACCATCGGCTGGGTGCAGCAGTGGTCGTCGCTGGGCCAGTTCGCGGGGCCGCCGCTGGTGGCGGCGGTGGCCAGCGCGGCGGGCGGCTGGCAACTCACCTGGGTGGCCACGGGGGCGTGTTCGCTGCTGGGCGTGGTGCTCTCGGCGCTGCTGGTGCGGCGTCTTCCCGCAGCGCCGCGGCCGGCGGCTCAAGCGGGGCGCGTGGCGGGCCGATAAGCCGTCATGCCCGGGCACCGGGCCCTTGCACGCCCCCTGCCGGAGACCCGCCGCATGAACGCCCCTGCCGAACTGAAGTACCGCCTCATCACCCGCAGCGACATGGACGGCCTGGTCTGCGCCGTGCTGCTGAAGGAGCTGGGCCTGCTGGGCGAGATCGTCTTCCAGCACCCCAAGGACATGCAGGACGGCAAGGTCGCGGTGACCGAGCGCGACATCCTCACCAACCTGCCCTACGTGCCGGGCTGCGGCATGTGTTTCGACCACCACGCCAGCGAGGCCGTTCGCAACCAGGTCGGCAACGACGGCCTGCCCGACCCCAACTACATCCTCAAGCCCGACGCCAAGAGCGCCGCGCGCGTGGTCTACGACCACTACGTCGGCAGGGCGCGTTTCACGCGCATCAGCGACACGATGATGGACGCGGTGGACAAGGCCGATACGGCCGGCTTCAGCATGCAAGACGTGCTGGAACCACGCGGCTGGGAACTGCTGAGCTTCCTGATGGACGCGCGCACGGGCCTGGGCCGTTTCCGCAGCTTCCACGTCTCGAACTACCAGCTGATGATGAAGCTCATCGACTGCTGCCGCGACATGGACATCGCCGACATCCTGGCGCTGCCCGACGTGAAGGAGCGCGTGGACCTGTTCTTTGCCCAGCACCACTACTTCCGCGCCCAGGTCGAGCGCGTGGCGAAGGTGCACGGCAAGCTGGTGGTGCTGGACCTGCGCGAGGAAGAAACGATCTACGCCGGCAACCGCTTCGTCGTCTACGCGATGTTCCCGCAGTGCGACATCAGCATGCACGTGATGGGGGGCCGCGAGAAAGCCAACACCGTCTACACCGTGGGCAAGAGCATCTTCGACCGCGGCTGCCCGATCGACGTCGGCGCACTGATGCTGCAGCACGGCGGTGGCGGCCACCCTGCGGCCGGCACCTGCCAGGGCGACAACGCCACGGCCGAGGTGCTGAAGGCCGAGCTCATCACCGCGCTTTCGCAGCGCGGCTGAGCGCCAGCCTCACGCGCTCGGCGTGGCCCGGCCACGGCAGCAGGGGCCTCCCGTTCTAGGGCGCGACAGGGCCGCTGGCGCCGGGCGTCAGCGGTCCCCGGCCTGGTCGTCGTTGGCCGCGCGTGCCGGCCAGCCGGGGCGGCCCAGCACGCTGGCGTTGTGTTCACCCAGGCGCGGCGCCGGCGTGCGCAGGCGGCCGGGCGTCGCGGCGAGCTTGGGCACGATGCCGGGCACCCGCAGCGGCCGGCCATCGGCGTCGGCGGTCTGCACGATCATGTCGCGCGCCAGGTACTGTGGGTCATGTGCGATGTCGGCCACGGTGTAGATGCGGCCCACCGGCACGCCGGCGGCTTCCAGTGTGCTGATCACGTCCTCGATAGGGCGCTGCAGCGTCCAGGCCTCGATCGCGGCGTCGATCTGTGCCACACGCGCCACGCGGCCTTCGTTCTGCGCCAGGCCCGGGTCGGCCTCGAGCTCGGCACGGCCGATGGCGCGCATCAGGCGGCGGAAGATGCTGTCGCCGTTGCCGGCCACCAGCACAAAAGCGCCGCAGCCGCAGCGGTAGGCATTGCTCGGCGCGATGCCCGGCAGCGCACTGCCCGCCGCACCGCGCACGGCACCGAAGGCGTCGTACTCGGGCAGCAGGCTTTCCATGACGTTGAAAACACTCTCAAACAGCGCGACGTCGACCATCTGCCCCAGCCCGCCGTTGACTTCGCGGTGGCGCAGTGCCAGCAGCACGCCGATGACGCCGTGCAGCGCCGCCAGCGTGTCGCCGATGCTCACGCCCACGCGAACGGGCACGCGGCCCGGTTCGGCGGTGAGGTGGCGCAGGCCGCCCATCGCTTCGCCCAGCACGCCGAAACCCGGCTTGCCGGCATAGGGCCCGGTCTGGCCGAAGCCGCTGATGCGCAGCATGACGAGTTTCGGGTTCAGCGCATGCAAGGCTTCCCAGCCCAGGCCCCAGCCCTCCATCGTGCCGGGCTTGAAGTTCTCGATCAGCACGTCGGCCTCGGCGGCCAGCACACGCACTGCGGCCTGGCCTTCGGCACTGCGCAGGTCCAGCGTCACCGAACGCTTGTTGCGCGACTGCACCTCCCACCACACCGAAGTGCCTTCACGCAGCAGCCGCCACTTGCGCAGCGGGTCGCCACAGTCCAGTGGCTCGACCTTGATGACGTCGGCACCGAAGTCGGCCAGCGTCTTGCCCACGAAGGGGCCGGCGATGAGCTGGCCCAGTTCCAGCACACGCAGGCCCTGCAGTGCGTCTCGTATCGGCAGCATCGTGCGGCCCTCCTCGTTTTCAGTAGCGCCCCGAACGCAACGCGCCCCAGTCGGGCGGCATCGCCGGCAGGTTCAGCGCTTTCAGCACGCACCAGGTGTGGTGCAGACCGTCGGCGACATCACCGCCAAGCCTAGCCTGTCCTGCACAGGTTGCACGCTGGCCAGCAAGGTCTCTGCACACGGGTCGGTGCGTGCATGCTGGCGCTGGTGCGCAGGGTCGAAGGCACGTGTTGACGCAACAATCCACCATGCTCATCACCATCGAACCCGGCGTGCGCCTCTTCGTCGACATCGAAG
The DNA here is from genome assembly GCA_038205425.1 of Burkholderiales bacterium. Taxonomy (GTDB): domain Bacteria; phylum Pseudomonadota; class Gammaproteobacteria; order Burkholderiales; family Burkholderiaceae_C; genus Rubrivivax. The sequence continues at coordinate 3,986 of JBBRBW010000165.1, forward strand.
GCCCCGGCCTCGTGCCCGACGGCCCGCACATGCGCGAGAAGCCGACGCTGATCCTGCTGCACGGCGGCCCCGGCTACGACCATTCCAGCTTCAAGCCCCTGTTCAGCCGCCTGGCCGACGTGGCGCAGATCGTCTACGTCGACCACCGCGGCCACGGCCGCAGCGACCGCCGGCCGCCCGAGGAATGGACGCTGGACACCTTTGCCGACGACGTGGTGAAGCTGTGCGACGCCCTGGGGCTGGTCAAGCCCATCGTGCTGGGCCAGAGCTTCGGCGGTTTCGTTGCCCAGCGCTACCTGGCGCGCCACCCGGCGCACCCGGCCAGGGTGGTGCTCAGCAGTACGAGCCACCACCTCGGGCTGGAACGCACGGTGGCCGCCTTCACGCAGTTCGGCGGCGCGGCGGCCGGCGCCGCGGCGCGGGCCTTCTGGACGGCACCGAGCCCCACCACCTGGGCGCCGTACAACGAACACTGCCGCCACGTCTACAACCCCACGTCGGCCGACCCGAACGGCCGCGCGCGCACGCTGTTCAACGAGGCCATCCTGTTCGCCTCGTCGTCGGGCGAACAGCAGACGATGAACCTGCTGCCCGGCCTGGCCCGCGTGCAGTGTCCGGTGCTGGTGATGGCCGGAGCGCTGGACCCGGTGACGCCACTGGCAGACGC
>JBBRBW010000166.1:0-4500 GCA_038205425.1 Burkholderiales bacterium
GAGCAGCCGGTTTTGGTCATCAACATCCCCTACCCCGGCGCGTCACCAGAGACGGTTGAGCGCGAGATCATCAACCGCATCGAGAAGTCGCTGCAGAGCATCACCGGTGTTTATCAAATCCGCTCCACCGCGGCCGAGAGCAATGCCAGCATCGTGATCCTGTTCAATTTCAACAAGAACATGATCGAAGCCTCCGACGAGGTGCGCAACGCGATCGCTTCGGTGCGCTACAAGCTGCCGCTGGAGATGCGCGAGCCCGTGCTGCGGCGGGTCGACCCCGCGGCCCAGCCCATCATGCAGCTGGCGCTGTCGTCGAGCGCGCTGGGCCACGCCCAGATCTCGCGCCTGGCCGAGGATGATCTGGCCGACCGCTTTCGCGGCATCAACGGCGTCGCCGTGGTCAACGTCAACGGTGCGTTGCGACGCGAACTCAGCGTGCTGCTGCGCGCCGAGAAGCTGCGCGAATACGAGGTCAGCGTCACCGAGGTCGTGGCGGCGCTGCGCGCGCAGAACACCACCGCGCCGGTGGGCAAGGTGCGCGGCACGCTGCAGGACCAGAGCATCCGCCTCGTCGGGCGCATCGAGAACCCGGCCGAGTTCGGCCAGATCGTCATCAAGCGGCGGGGCAGCGAACTGGTGCGGCTGGAGCAGGTGGCGGTGGTGAAGGACGGCTTTGCCGAGCTGAGCAGCTTCTCGGTGCGCAGCGGCAACCCCAACGTCGGCCTGTCGATCACACGCACCCGCGAGGCCAGTACGGTGAGCGTGGCCAACGACATCCGCAAGCTGGTGGCCGAGATCAACAAGACCCTGCCCGACCGCACCAGGCTGGAAGTGACGCAGGACGGCGGCGAGAGCGCCAACAACAGCCTGCGCAACGTCATCGAGGCGCTGGTCTTCGGTGCCGGGCTGACGATCCTCGTCGTCTACGTGTTTCTGAACTCGTGGCGCAGCACGCTGATCACGGCCCTGAGCCTGCCCACCAGCGTCATCGCGGCCTTCATCGCGGTGTGGCTGTGCGGCTTCACGCTGAACTTCATGAGCCTGCTGGGCCTGAGCCTGGCCATCGGCGTGCTGATCGACGACGCCATCGTCGTGCGCGAGAACATCGTGCGCCACATGGAGCGCGGCGAGGACCGCCGCACCGCGGCGCTCAACGGCACCGCCGAGATCGGCCTGGCGGTGGCCGCCACCACCTTCAGCATCGTCGCCGTGTTTGTTCCGGTGGCCTTCATGCCCGGCGTCAGCGGTGAATGGTTCCGGCCCTTCGGGCTGACCGTGGTGGCCTCGGTGCTGGTGAGCCTGTTCATCAGCTTCACGCTCGACCCCATGCTGTCGGCCTACTGGGGCGACCCGGTGGGCCACCACCAGGCGCCGAAGACGGGCCTCAGCCGCCAGCTGGCGCGCTTCAACGACTGGTTCGACCATCAGGCCGACCGTTACGGGCGTGTCATCGCCTGGGCGCTGCACCACCGGCGCTGGATGGCGGCCTTCGCCTTGGCAAGCCTCATCGCCGCCATCGGGCTGCAGATGAAGTTCGGCGGCTCGAGTTTCCTGCCCTCGTCCGACTTCGGCACCATTGCCATCGACGTGCGCACGCCGTCGAGCAGCAGCCTGGAATACGCACGCTTGAAGGTCGAGGCTGCGGCCACGCTGGCGCGCGGACTGCCGGAGACCAAGGCCACCAACAGCTTCGTGAACCCGGGCGGTGGCCGAATCTATGTCGACGTTGGCAAGAGCACGCAGCGCAGCCGCAAGGCGGCGGCTATCGCGGTCGACTTGCGAAAGCTCACGGCGCGCCTGGTGGGTGCCGAATACGTCGTGCTCGACGACCTGAACAACGGCGCGCAAAAGCCGGTGCAGATCCGCTTCACCGGCGCCGATACGCGCCAGCTGCTGGCCATCACCAGCGCCTTCCAGGAGAAGCTGCGCAGCGTGCCCGGCGCGGTCGACATCGGCCTGTCGGAGCAGGACCCGCAGGACGAGATGAAGATCGAGCTCGATCGCGGCCTGGCCAACACGTTGGGCATCAGCGTCACCGACGCCGCGCAGGCGCTGCGCGTGGCCTTCGCCGGCGTCGAGGTCGGCGACTGGGTCGACCCGGGCGGCGAGACGCGCGACGTGGCCGTGCGCCTGCACCCCGACGACCGCGTCAGCGCCGCCAACATCGAGCGCCTGCCCATCGCGGTGAGCGGCAGCAACCGCATGGTGCCGCTGGAGCAGATCGCCACCGTCACCATGGGCAAGGGGCCGAGCCAGATCCAGCACAACGACGGCAAGCGCACGATCAGCGTGGCGGCCAACGTGCAGGGGCGTTCGCCTGGCGAGGTCACCGCCGAAGCGCTGAAGCTGGCGCGCGCCATGGACTACCCGCCCGGCTATGGGCTGGAACTGGCCGGCGCGTCACGCGACCAGCAGGAGGTGTTCAAGCAGATGGGCATCGCGCTGGCCTCGGGCATCGCGCTGATGTACCTGGTGCTGGTGATGCAGTTCGGCAGCTTCACGGCGCCTCTGGCGGTGATGCTGTCACTGCCGCTGAGCCTGATCGGCGTCGTGCTGGCGCTGCTGCTGACCGGTGGCACGCTGAATCTGATGAGCTTCATCGGCGTCATCATGTTGATGGGGCTGGTGGCGAAGAACGCCATCCTGCTGCTCGATGCGGCGCGGGTCCAGGAGGCCGAAGGCGTCGACCGCGAAGAGGCGCTGATGGCCGCCGGCCGCAAGCGGCTGCGCCCCATTCTGATGACGACCTTCGCCCTGGTGGCGGGCATGATGCCGGTGGCCATCGGCGTGGGCGAGGGCGGCGAGTTCTACCGGCCCATGGCCGTGGCCATCATCGGTGGTGTGATCACCAGCACGCTGCTGACCCTGCTCGTCATTCCCAGCTTCTACGACAGCATCGAAAACGCACGCGACCACGTGGGCGTGAAGTTCAGGGCGCGCGAATCGCGCTGGAACACGTTCGTGGCTTTTGTGCTGACGGGGCTGGAGGTGCTGGCGGCGTTGACCGGGTTGCGGCTGCTTTGGCGCGTGCTGAACCGCAGTGTCGGGTGGGTGCGTCGGCGTGGCAACGGTGCGCAGCCGGCTTGACTGCGGACCCTCGGCGCGACGCCCGGGGCTGCCGGCGCGTCGGCGCCGGCGGTCTGCCTCAGTTCACCTGGGCAACGCGGGAGACCTGCGCCGGCGGTGCCGGCTGCGCTTGCTGGGCGCTGTCGGCGGCTGGCCCGACCTCGATTTTCGGCAACACGACATTGATGCCCAGCGTCACGGCCATGAGCAGCACCGCAAAGATCACGGGTTCGACCGGCAGCGGCCGGTGGCGGCGGGCGGGTGGGGGCGGTGCAATCGTCTGGACGGTTTTCACTGTAAGCACTCGAAACAGGACAGGACGAATTTAGCCACGGCAATGTGTCCGTTCGATGCGCTAGCGCACTGACGGGCTGTGACGTATTCACCTCGGAACGGGGGCGCCGGACCTCACCCCCCCCATGTACGGGGCACTGCATGACCGGTTTTGACCAGGATCTGCTGCCGAGGGTGGAAGCGCTCGCCCGAGCCGCCGGCGCGCTCGTCCTTGAGGTCTACGGGACTGATTTTGCTGTCCAGGACAAGACCGACGCGTCGCCGGTGACACTGGCCGACGAACGTGCCGAGGCGCTGATCACGCCCGCGTTGCAGCGCCTGCGGCCGGCTTGGCCGGTGGTGGCTGAGGAAGCTGCAGCGCGGGGCGAGGCCCCTTCGGCGGCCGAGTTCTTCTGGCTCGTCGACCCGCTGGACGGCACACGCGAGTTCGTCGCGCGCAACGGCGAGTTCACGGTGAACATCGCGCTGGTGCGGCAGGGCCAGCCGGTGCTGGGCGTCGTCTTCCTGCCGGTGTCCGACCGGCTCTACGCTGGCGTGGTGGGGCAGGGCGCCTGGCTGGAAGCCGCCGGCCGGCGCCGCGCCATCGCCGCGCGTGTGCAGCCCGCGGCCGGGGCCGTGGTGGCCTGCAGCCGCTCGCACGGCGACGTCGCGGCGCTGCAAGGCTGGCTGCAGGGTCAGCCGGTCGTGTCCTGGGTTCCGGCGGGCTCGTCGCTGAAGTTCGGCCTCATCGCCGAGGGCCAGGCCGATCTCTACCCACGCCTGGGCCGCACGATGGAGTGGGATACCGCCGCCGGCCACGCCGTGCTGGCCGCGGCCGGCGGCAGCGTCTGCGACCTCGACGGCCGGCCGCTGCGTTACGGCAAGCCGGGTTTCGAGAACCCGCATTTCGTGGCGCGCGGCGCGCCGGCCGGGCCGCCGGGGTAAGCCCGCGCCCGGGGCCGCGGGCCGGCTCCTAGAATGACAGCGAACCCGCCCCGAACCCGAGGAAAGCCCGCATGCCGTCACCCCGCCGCCCCCAGGTGCCCGCCGCCGATGAGGGCACCCCCGCCGACGGCCCGATGCGCACGCTCAAGAAGTACCCCAACCGGCGCCTCTACGACACCCAGACCAGCAGCTACATCACGCTGGCCGACGTCAAGC
>JBBRBW010000167.1:0-4419 GCA_038205425.1 Burkholderiales bacterium
TTCCGCCCGGCACGGCCGTGATGACCGACACAGGCCTTATCGGCCTGGCGGAAGACCTGACCTGGCCATACGCCGATATGGACCCCGAGGGCCGCATCGGGGCTTACCGCATCCTGCATGGCGATGCAGCGCTGGTGTTGAGGTCGCGGACCGCGCTGCACCGTTGAAGGGGCGGGCCGGACCCCCGCATTTGCCCACTTTTTGCCCACCGGAAACGAAAACGGCACCCGAAAGTGCCGTAAGTCGTTGATTCTATTGGTGGGCGGTGCAGGGTTCGAACCTGCGACCCCTGCCGTGTGAAGGCAGTGCTCTACCGCTGAGCTAACCGCCCGAGACGCCGCAGCAAGTGCCTCGGCCTTCGGTAAGCCCGCGATTATGCCATCGCTTCGCCGGCCGCCACGTCAGCCCGGTGCCGAGGCCAGCGAGCGCCACAGCGTCTTGCCTGTGCTGGCCTCGTCGATGTCGGCCAGCATGGCCTCGTGCGCGGCAAGCTCCTCCGCGCTGGCCTTCAGCACTGGCAGCGCCAGGCGGCTCAGGTCGACCCCCTCGCGGCGCGCCGGGCCGTTGCCCTGGTTGCCCTCGTCGATGACCAGCGAACCCTGGCCGCGGGTCATGCGCAGGTAGACCTCGGCCAGCAGCCCGGCGTCGAGCAGTGCGCCGTGCAGTTCACGGTTGCTGTTGTCGACCTCCAGGCGCTTGCACAGCGCGTCCAGCGAGTTCGCCTTGCCGGGGAACATCTCGCGCGCCATCAGCAGGCTGTCGTTGACCTGCGCCACGTGCCGCGTGAAGGGCGGACGCCCCAGGCGCTTGAGCTCGGCGTCGAGGAAGGCGACGTCAAAGCCAGCGTTGTGGATGATCACGTCGGCGCCGTCGACGAAGGCCAGCAGCTCGTCGACGATGGCCGCGAAGGGCGGCTTGTCGGCCAGGAACTCGTCGGTGATGCCGTGGATGCGCACGGCATCGGGGTGGCTGCTGCGTTGCGGGTTGACGTAATGGTGCAGCTGGCGGCCGCTGTGGCGGCGGTTGTCCAGCTCGATGCAGCCGATCTCGACGATACGGTCGCCGTCGGCCGCCGACAGGCCTGTCGTCTCGGTGTCCAGAAAGATCTGTCTCAAGCGCGATCTCCTGCTTGCGCCGGCTGGCGGCCGCACCAGACCCACAGCGCGGCGCCGCCGACGATCATCGGCACACACAGCCACTGCCCCATGCTCATGCCCAGCGCCAGGATGCCCAGGAAGGCATCGGGCTCGCGGAAGTACTCGGCCACGAAACGCAGCACGCCGTAACCGAAGACAAACGCCGCCGCCACCTGCCCGGTGGCGCGCGGGCGGCGAGCGTAAAGCCACAGCAGCACGAAGAGCAGCAGCCCTTCCAGCGCCGCCTGGTAGAGCTGCGAAGGGTGGCGCGCAAAGCTCTCGCCGCTTTGCGGAAAGACCATCGCCCAGGGCAGGCTGGGGTCGGCCGCACGACCCCACAGCTCGCCGTTGATGAAGTTGCCGATGCGCACCGCCGCGATGCCCGTCGGCACGCAGGGTGCCACCACGTCCATCACCTCGAGGAAACGGCGCCGGCGCGAACGCGCAAAGACCGCCATCGCCGTGATCACGCCCAGCAGCCCGCCGTGGAAGGACATGCCGCCCTTCCAGACCATCAGGATCTCGAGCGGGTGCACAGCGTAGTAGCCTGGCTTGTAGAAGAAGGCGTAGCCGAGCCGGCCGCCGATGATGACGCCCAGCACGCCGTAGAACAGCATGTCCTCGACGTCGCGGCGCTGCCAGCCCAGCGCCGCGTACTGCGGCCGCGCCACGCGGCGCGTTGCCAGCAGCAGGAAGAGGCCGAAGGCAACCAGGTAGGTCAGCCCGTACCAGTGGATGCTGACCGGCCCGAGCGAGAGGGCCACGGGGTCGAACTGCGGATGCACGAGCATCGATGGGATCCTTGTCAAAGCACGCCATTGTCCATGGCCGCCGCCCGATAATCGCTGCCGTCGACAACGGAGACCCCCGCATGAGCATCAACCGCCGCAGCAAGAACATCACCGAAGGCGTGGCGCGCGCCCCCAACCGCAGCATGTACTACGGCATGGGCTACACGGACGGCGACTTCGGCAAACCCATGATCGGCGTGGCCAACGGCCACAGCACCATCACGCCCTGCAACTCCGGCCTGCAGCGCCTGGCCGACGCGGCCGTGATCGGTTTGAAGGAAGCCGGCGCCAACCCGCAGGTCTTCGGCACGCCGACCATCAGCGACGGCATGGCCATGGGCACCGAGGGCATGAAGTACAGCCTGGTCTCGCGCGAGGTCATCGCCGACTGTGTCGAGACCTGCGTCGGTGGCCAGTGGATGGACGGCGTGATGGTCATCGGCGGCTGCGACAAGAACATGCCCGGCGGCATGATGGGCATGCTGCGCGCCAACGTGCCTTCGATCTACATCTACGGCGGCACCATCCTGCCGGGGCGCTACAAGGGCCAGGACCTGAACATCGTCAGCGTCTTCGAGGCCGTGGGCCAGTTCAGCGCCGGCAACATGAGCGAAGAAGACTTCTGCGCCATCGAGCGCAAAGCCATTCCTGGCAGCGGCAGCTGCGGCGGCATGTACACCGCCAACACCATGAGCTCGGCCTTCGAGGCGCTGGGGTTGAGCCTGCCGTTTGCGTCGACCATGGCCAACGTCGAGGGCGAGATCGTCGGCATGGTCGAGCAGGCCGCGAAGGTGCTCGTGGAGGCCGTGAAGGCCGACCTGAAGCCACGCGACATCGTCACCAAGCAGGCCATCGAGAACGCGGTGGCCGTGATCATGGCCACCGGCGGCAGCACCAACGCGGTACTGCACTTCCTGGCCATCGCCCACGCCGCCGAGGTCGAGTGGACCATCGACGACTTCGAGCGTGTGCGCCGCCGCACGCCGGTGCTGTGCGACCTGAAGCCCAGCGGCAAGTACCTGGCCATCGACCTGCACCGCGCCGGTGGCATTCCGGCGGTGATGAAGGTGCTGCTCGACGCCGGGCTGCTGCACGGCGACTGCATGACGATCACCGGCAAGACGGTGGCGCAGAACCTGGCGGACATGCCGCCCTTGCGCGAGTACGGTGCCGACCAGGACGTCATCCGCCCTTTGGCCAACCCGATGTACGCCGAAGGCCACCTCGCCATCCTGAAGGGCAACCTCAGCCCCGAGGGCTGCGTGGCCAAGATCACCGGGCTGAAGAACCCCGTGATGGCCGGCCCGGCGCGTGTTTTCGACGACGAGCAGAGCGCGCTGGCCGCGATCATGGCCAAGCGCATCGTCCCCGGCGACGTGATGGTGCTGCGCTACCTGGGCCCCAAGGGCGGGCCGGGCATGCCCGAGATGCTGGCACCCACCGGCGCGCTGATCGGCCAGGGCCTGGGCGAAAGCGTGGGCCTGATCACCGACGGCCGCTTCTCCGGCGGTACCTGGGGCATGGTGGTGGGCCACGTCGCGCCCGAGGCCTATGCCGGCGGCCTGATCGCGCTGGTGCAGGAAGGCGACAGCATCACGATCGACTCGCACCAGCTGCTGCTGCAGCTGAATGTCGACGACGCCGAAATCGTGCGCCGCCGCGCCGGCTGGGCGCCGCCCGCCCCGCGCTACACCCGCGGCGTGCTGGCCAAGTTCGCGAAAAACGCATCGAGCGCCAGCACGGGCGCGGTGCTGGATCTCGATTGAACTAGAGCCGCGGGTCGCGCCGCGTCGGGTCAGCCGACGGCCCGGGGGGTGCCGCCGGGCCCGAGGTGTTGCGCGCGGCGTCCGCCTTCGAACGCGTCGCATGGCGCTCGCGGCGTGTCGACAGGCCGAGCGCGTCCATCGCCTTCTCGCGCCGGTCGGCCTTCTTCTTCTCCATCTTTTCCATCACGCGGCGCTGCGTCCAGCCGCTGTTGTCGGCGAAGTTCCACCACAGCACGGCGCCGGCGAACGGCGCGGCGATGACATACCAGGGCCAGCTGCCGAAGGGCCCGAAATCGGCCAGATGGGCGATCAGCAGCAGGGTTCCGATGACGACCAGGGGCATGGCGGAGTCTCCTGCCGGCACTGTAGCGCAGGCGGTGGCCGGGCGCGTCGGATTCTGGGGCCTGCTCACATCGCTGCGCGATATGAGCAGGCCCCGAATCCACCGATCGGGGCGCTGCGCGCCCTCCGCCTGCGGCGGCTGGATCAATTGGCTTGCGTCAATTGATCCAGGATGGCCGGGTTCTCCAAGGTGCTGGTGTCCTGCGTGATGGCCTCACCCTTGGCAATGCTGCGCAGCAGCCGGCGCATGATCTTGCCGCTGCGTGTCTTGGGCAGGTTGTCGCCGAAGCGGATGTCCTTGGGCTTGGCGATGGGACCGATCTCCTTGGCAACCCAGTTGCGCAGCTCGGTGGCGATCTTCTTGGCCTCGTCGCCGGTGGGACG
>JBBRBW010000168.1:0-4324 GCA_038205425.1 Burkholderiales bacterium
CACCCCTGCTGCGCCTTCGGCACCAGCACCGAGTTCATCCAGAAGAACCCCAACACCTTCATCGCGCTGTACCGCGCCGTGCTTACCGCCGCGGCGATGGCGCGCAAGGCCGAGAACCGCGAGCTGATCGCCAAGGTCATCAGCCCGCAGGCCTACCTGAACCAGCCCGAGACGGTGGTGGCGCAGGTGCTCACCGGCAAGTTCGCCGATGGTCTGGGCAACGTGCAGAACGTGCCCGACCGCGCCGACTTCGACCCCATGCCGTGGCAGAGCATGGCGGTCTGGATGCTGACGCAGATGCAGCGCTGGGGTTACATCAAGGGCGACGTGAACTACAAGCAGATCGCCGAGAAGGTGTTCCTGCTGACCGACGCCAAGAAGCAGATGAAGGCGCTGGACATGAAGGTGCCCGACGGCGCGTACCCGAAGTTCACGGTGATGGGCAAGGTCTTCGACCCCGAGAAGGCCGCCGCCTACGCCAACAGCTTCGCGATCAAGAAGGCTTGAGGTGAAAGCCAGCCTCGGCCTGCGCGCCGGCCTGCTGTCGCTGCTGCTGCTGGGCTTGCTGCTCGGCGTGTGGCACCTGGCCACGCTGACGCCGACGCCCGTGGCGGCCGCCGCGGCGCCGGCGCTCACGCCCGAGCAGCTGGAGTACGCCAAGCTGATGGGCAAGGACCCGGCTGCCGGTGCCGCGGGCGCGGCCACGCCGTCGCAGAAGGCCGGCTTCCCGACGCTGGTGCAGATGGGCGCGGTGGTGGCGACGAACCTCGCCAGCCCCTTCTACGACAACGGCCCCAACGACAAGGGCGTCGGCCTGCAGCTGGGCTACTCGCTGGGCCGCGTGGCGCTGGGTTACCTGCTCGCGGCGCTGGTGGCGATCCCGCTGGGCTTCGTGATCGGCATGAGCCCGCTGCTGCACCGCGCGCTCGACCCCTTCATCCAGGTGCTCAAGCCGATCTCGCCGCTGGCCTGGATGCCGCTGGCGCTGTACACCATCAAGGACAGCGCGGTCAGCGGCATCTTCGTGATCTTCATCTGCAGCATCTGGCCGATGTTGATCAACACCGCCTTCGGTGTGGCCAGTGTGCGCAAGGAATGGCTGAACGTGGCGCGCACGCTGGAAGTGAGCCCGCTGCGCAAGGCCTTCGAGGTCATCCTGCCTGCCGCCGCGCCGACCATCCTGACCAGCATGCGCATCAGCATGGGCATCGCCTGGCTGGTGATCGTGGCCGCCGAAATGCTGGTGGGCGGCACGGGCATCGGCTACTTCGTCTGGAACGAGTGGAACAACCTCAGCCTGCCGAACGTGATCTTCGCCATCCTGACCATCGGCATCGTCGGCATGCTGCTCGACCTGATGTTTGCGCGCTTGCAGAAGGCGGTGACCTATGTCGACTGAGTTCCTGAAGGTCGAGGGCCTGGGCAAGACCTACGCCGGCGCCGGCGAGCCCGTATTCGACGGCGTCAACTTCGACATCGCGCAGGGCGAGTTCGTCTGCATCATCGGCCACAGCGGCTGCGGCAAGACGACGATCCTGAACGTGCTGGCGGGGCTGGAAAGCGCCAGCACCGGCCACGTCTTCATGGACCGTCGCGAGGTCGCCGGGCCGAGCCTCGAACGTGGGGTTGTCTTCCAGGGCCATGCGCTGATGCCCTGGCTGACGGTGCGCAGGAACATCGCGTTCGCGGTGCGCAGCAAGTGGCCCGAGTGGACGAAGGCGCAGGTGGGCGAACACGTCGAGAAGTACGTGCAGCTGGTGGGCCTGGCCAGCGCCATCGACAAGAAGCCGAGTGCACTCTCGGGCGGCATGAAGCAGCGTGTGGGCATCGCACGTGCGTTTGCGATCCAGCCGCGCATGCTGCTGCTCGACGAGCCTTTTGGTGCGCTCGATGCGCTGACACGCGGCACCATCCAGGACGAGCTGCTGCGCATCTGCGCCGAGACGCACCAGACGGTGTTCATGATCACGCACGACGTCGACGAGGCCATCCTGCTCGCCGACCGCATCCTGCTCATGAGCAACGGCCCGCAGGCGCGTGTGGCCGAGATCGTGAAGAACACGATGAGCCGCGACCCGGCGAAAGGACGCCAGCGCGCCACGCTGCACCACGACCCGCAGTACTACCGCATCCGCAACCACCTGGTCGACTTCCTGGTGGCGCGCAGCAAGGACCTTTCGCACGGCCGCGCGCCGGCGCAGCCGCTGGAAGTGAGCCCGGGGCTGGCGCCCGAGCCTGCGCCCGAACCGTCACCCAACGTCGTGCCGTTGCGGCACGTCGCCTGAATCCGTTTCAACATCGCGTTAGGAGAGCCCATGAGCCGCATCGACGTCACCGAGAAGATCATCAGCACCAAGGTCAGCAAAGGGCTCAAGTGGGCCGACGTGGCCGAGCAGGTGGGCTTGAGCAAGGAATGGGTCACGGCGGCCTGCCTTGGGCAGATGACGCTGAACGCCGAGCAGGCGGGTGTGCTGGCCGGCATCTTCGGGCTCACCGAAGAAGAGAAGAAGTGGCTGATGGTGGTGCCCTGCAAGGGCTCGCTGCCCACCAGCGTGCCGACCGATCCGCTGATCTACAGGTTTTATGAACTGGTCAGCGTGTATGGCACGACCTTCAAGGAACTGATCCACGAGGAATTCGGCGACGGGATCATGTCGGCGATCGACTTCAAGATGGACCTGAAGCGCGAAGCCAACCCGATGGGCGACCGGGTGTCGATCACGATGTCCGGCAAGTTCCTGCCCTACAAGTCCTACTGAAGCTGACGCGCTGCGCGCGCGGCTTCAGTTCTCCTCGTTCGAGCCGACACGGCTGTCGCCGTGCAGCTCGACGCGTCGGCCGCACGCCAAACGCGTGCGGCTTGCTCGCTGCGCATCGCGGCGTGGGCGGGCGCTCTCTTTTTTTTCGCGCTGGCTTGGTTCTCGCTAGTGCGGGGCCGTGTTTCTCGTTCCTTCTCTTCAACTGGAGTTGCCATGAACCGTTCTTCGATCCTCGCCGGGCGCCGCGGCGCACTGAAGGCCGGCCTTGCCGGTGCACTGGCCGCACCCGCGCTGGCCTCGGCGCAGACCAGTTTCAACTGGAAGATGACCTCGGCCTACCCGAAGGGCTCGCCCTTCTACATGGACGGCCCGGGCTCGGCCACCGACCTGGCCAAGCGCATCGAGTCCATGTCGGGCGGGCGCCTGAAGATCCAGGTTTTCGGCGCCGGCGAACTCATCCCCGCCTTCGAAGGCTTCGACGCCGTGCGTGCCGGCACCGTGGAGATGAACCACACCAACAGCTACTTCTGGACCGGCAAGACCTTCGCCGCGCAGTACTTCACCGCCGTGCCCTTCGGCCTGAACTTCCAGGGCGTCAACGGCTGGTTCTACGACGGCGGCGGCATCGATCTCTGGAACGAGGTCTACGCGCCCTTCGGCATGGTCGCCATGCCCTGCGGCAACACCGGCGTGCAGATGACGGGCTGGTTCAAGAAGGAGATCAAGACGGTGGCCGACCTGAAGGGCCTGAAGATGCGCATTCCCGGCCTGGCCGGCAAGGTGTACGCAAGCCTTGGCGTCGACGTGAAGGTGCTGCCGGGCGGCGAGATCTTCCCGGCGCTGGAGCGCGGTGTCATCGACGCGGCCGAATTTGTCGGCCCCTTCCAGGACCGCCGCCTCGGTCTGCACAAGGCCGCCAAGTACTACTACACCACCGGCTGGCACGAGTCGGCCACGGTGTCTGAACTGCTCATCAACAAGGCCGCCTGGGCCAAGCTGCCGAAAGACCTGCAGAGCATCGTCGAGAACGCCGCGGCGGCCTGCAACGTCATCAGCGAAGGCTGGTGCCAGAAGCACAACTCCGAGGCGATGGAGGACCTGATCAAGAACCAGGGTGTCATTGCCAGGCCGCTGCCCGATGCCGTGATCGTGGCGCTGCGCGCCGAGACCACCAAGGTGCTGGCCGAGGCCGTGGCCAAGGACCCGATGACCAAGAAGGTGCATGAAAGCTACATGGCCTTCAAGGCCAAGTACGACCGCTGGAGCGAGATCAGCGAAGAGGCCTACCACACCAAAGTGCGCGGGTGAAATGGGGCCCCCAAGCTCGCTTGCGCTCGCTACCCCCCGGGGGGGCCGTCCGCCAGCGGACCGGCAAAGCCGGGTCCGCGGCGGGAAGCTTGGTCTGAGCGCTGCGCCTGGGTGAGCTCTGAGATGCAGCAGACCCTGGGCATTCTGGTGCGCCGCATCGAGGCGCTGATCGACGGCATGGGCCAGGCCACGCTCTACGTTGCGCTGGCGATGATCGGGCTGGTGGCCACCAACGTGCTGCTGCGCTACGCCTTCAG
>JBBRBW010000169.1:0-4249 GCA_038205425.1 Burkholderiales bacterium
TTGATCGAGAACTTGCGCGGAACCGGCTTCGCCGGGCCGCAGCAAGAGCCCCCTCGGGGGGGTGGCGAACGAAGTGAGCCTGGGGGCCATCAATCTTCGAGCACCCAGGTGTCCTTGGTGCCACCGCCCTGGCTGCTGTTGACCACCAGCGAACCTTCCTTCAGCGCCACGCGGGTCAGCCCGCCGGGCACCGTCTGCACGTCCTTGCCCGAACTCAGCACGTAAGGCCGCAGGTCGATGTGGCGCGGCGCCACGCCGCTCTCGACGAAGGTCGGGCAGGTGCTCAGGCTCAGCGTGGGCTGGGCGATGTAGTTGTCGGGCCGGGCCTTCACCACCGCCTTGAACTCCGCGATCTCGGCCTTCGTCGCCGCCGGCCCGACCAGCATGCCGTAACCGCCTGCACCGTGTACCTCCTTGACCACCAACTCGGCCATGTGGCCCAGCACGTACTTCAGGTCGTCGGCCTGGCGGCACATCCAGGTCGGCACGTTGTTGAGGATGGGCTTTTCGCCGAGATAGAACTCGATCATCTTCGGCACGTAGGGATAGATGCTCTTGTCGTCGGCGATGCCGGTGCCCACGGCGTTGGAGAGCGTGATGTTGCCGGCGCGGTAGACGTCCACCAGCCCGGCGCAGCCCAGCGTGCTGTCGGCACGGAAAACCTTGGGGTCGAGGAAGTCGTCGTCGACGCGGCGGTAGATCACGTCGACGCGCCGCGGGCCCTGGGTGGTGCGCATGTAGACGTAGCCGTCCTTGACGAACAGGTCCTGGCCCTCGACGAGCTCGACGCCCATCTGCTGCGCCAGGAAGGCGTGCTCGAAGTAGGCGCTGTTGTACATGCCGGGCGTCAGCACCACCACGGTGGGTTCATTGACGCCGGCCGGCGCCACGGCGCGCAGGGTCTCGAGCAGCAGGTCGGGGTAGTGCGCCACGGGCGCCACGCGGTGCATCGCGAACAGCTCGGGAAAGAGCCGCATCATCATCTTGCGGTTCTCGAGCATGTAGCTCACACCGCTGGGCACACGCAGGTTGTCTTCCAGCACGTAGTAGTCGCCGCCACCTTCGACGTTGCCGGCACGCACGATGTCGATGCCCGAGATGTGCGAGTACACCTGGCCCGGCACCTCGACATTCATCATCTCGGCGCGGAACTGCGTGTTCTTCAGCACCTGCTCTGCCGGCACGACGCCGGCACGCAGGATGTCCTGGTCGTGGTAGACGTCGTGGATGAAACGGTTCAGCGCCGTCACGCGCTGGGCCAGGCCGGCTTCCATCGCCGCCCATTCCTGCTGCGGGATGACACGCGGGATGAGGTCGAAGGGGATCAGGCGCTCGGTGCCGGCGCCGTCCTCGTCCTTCGCGCCGTAGACGGCGAAGGTGATGCCGACGCGACGGAAGATCATCTCGGCCTCTTCGCGGCGCGCCTGCATGGCCTCGCGCGGCTGACGGTCGAGCCAGCGCTGGTAGATCCGGTACTGGGCGCGGATCTCGTGGTCCGGCGTATGCATTTCGTCGAAGGCCGGCTTCATGGTGTATTTCGCTCCATCAGGGCATCTCTAGCAACTCGCGTTCCGGGTCGGGTCCGGCGCGGTCCAGCACGCGGGTTTGCACGCCCACGTTCAGGGTGTGGCGGCCGCCGCCGCGGATGACGCCGCGCAGCGGCGTGACGTCGCCGAAGTCGCGCCCCACGGCCACGCGCACATGGCCGCTACCGGGAACGAGGTTGTTGGTGGGGTCGAGGTCGAGCCAGCCGTCCGGCGGCACGCCGGGTGTGCCCGGGCACCACACCTGCACCCAGGCGTGCGAGGCGTCGGCGCCCTGCATCGGCGCGCCGCCGTCGGGCGCGCGCGTGAGCAGGTAGCCGCTGACGTAGCGCACCGGCAGGCCCAGCATGCGCATGGCGCCGGCCATCAGATGCGCGAAGTCCTGGCACACGCCGCGTTTGTGCGCCCAGACCTCATCCAGGGGCGTGTCGATGTCGGTGCTCTGGCTTTCGTAGCTGAAGTCGGCGTGCACACGGTGCATCAGCTCGACCGCCGCCTCGGCCACCGGCCGGCCGGGGCGGAAGGACAGCGCGGCATAGCGGCGCAGTGGCACCAGGCGCGGCACGTAAGGCGAAGGCAGCGCAAATTCCAGCACCGGCTGGAAAGGCGCCAGCGTAACGTAGCGCAGGCTCTCGGCCAGTGTCTGCCACGCCGGCGAGCGTGCCGCCTGCAGGCCCGCAAAACGCGGCGCAACGCGCACACGACTGATGGCCCGCACGTGCAGGCTGGTGTGCGGCTGGGCCAGGCTGAACCGGCATTCGGCATTGCCCAGCGCGTCGACGCCATCGCGGCGGTGGCCGGGTGCGGGGTCGATGGCGAGGTCGAATTCCAGCCGTTGCTGGTAGGCGTCGGCCAGCGGCTGCAGGTGCGCCAGGTGGTGGGCCAGCGACACCGGCGCGCCATAGTCGTAGCGCGTGTCGTGCGTGACTTCCAGCAACACGGTGTCCATCAGACGCGTTGATCCACGCCCTGCGCCAGGGTGAAGTAGCGCTCGCTGATGCGGTCGGCCAGCGACGAGGCGCGGTGGCCCAGCGTCACCGCCAGCGAGCGCAGCGCCTGCGCGATTGCGGCCTCGTCAGCACCGCGCAGCGACTCCAGGGTCAGCCCGGCGCCTTCGGCCGGCAGCAGGTCGAGCAGAGGCTGCTGGGCCTCGGGCGGGCCGGGCAGCTTGCCGATCTCGGTGCGCAGCCGGCGCAGCACACCGGCGAAGGAGCGCGGGATGGCGCTGTCCAGCACCAGCAGGTCGGTCAGCGCCAGCAGGTCCTCGTGGCGCTGGTAGCGGGCGCGGAAGGTGATGAGGCTGTCGAACAGCTCCAGCAGCAGGTCGATGCCCGCGGCGCTGCCCAGCGCCTGGTTCTCCAGGAAAACACGCAGGCGCGTCGATACCGCGATCAGGCGCTCGGTCAGGCGGCCCACCGTCATCAGGCGCCAGCCGTGGTCGCGGGTCATGCGGTCGCTCTGCGCGCCGGTCACCGCCGCCAGTTGCAGCGCCAGGCGGTCCAGCGCGGGCAGCACCTGCGCCCGCGTCGGCAGTTCACCCGGCGCCGTGTCCAGTGCCTGCGCGAAGCCCTCGCGCATCGAGCGGATCAGGCCCCAGTGCTCGGCCGACAGCCGTTCGCGCAGCGCCATCGAAGCACGCTCCAGCGCCGCCAGGTCGAAGGCCACGCTGGCCGTGCCCTCGTTGGTGTCGGTGCGGCCCAGGCCGGCGAGCAGCGCCCGTTCGAACAGCGTGCCGCTCTGCACGAGCGTGGGCACGCCGTGCGGCGCCAGGCCGACCCGCACGCACAGCGCCGACAGCGCCGCCATCAGCTCGGGAGGGGCGTCGTTGTCGGCGTCGATGAGCAGCAGCGTGGCGCGGGCCAGCCGCACCAGCTGCTCGGTGCGCTCGGTGTAGCGGCCGAGCCAGAACAGGTTCTCGCCCGTGCGGCTGCTGACGGGCCGGCGGCGCTGGGCGATGTCGTCGACCTGCAGGCGCTGCGGCAGCATGCTGAAGGTGTCGACCGCGCCTTCGGTCAGCACCCAGGTGTCGAGACTCGTGCCCCCGCGCTGCATGCTGACGCTGCCGTCTTCGCGCCGCGCCACGCGGGTCATGCCACCGGGCAGCACGTGCCAGCGGCCCCCGCCGTCGGCGATCGCGTACACACGCACCATCGCAGGGCGCGGGCTGAGGGCGCCGTCGCCCCAGATCGGGGCGCGCGAGAAGCGCAGCCGGCCCTGCACCGTCCATGCGTCGGGGTCGTCGTCGACGGCCGCGGAATGCGCCTGGCGCACCTGGGAGGTCCGGCCGCTGCCGGGGAAGGTGCTGCGCACGATCTTGTCGTCGAGGTGGTGGCGCACGTCGGCCCAGGCTGCCGCCTCGCCGCACCACCAGGTAGGCAGCGAAGGCATCAGCAGGTCTTCGCCGGTCAGCCGGCGCGCCACACCCGGCATGAAACCCTGGATCGCCGGCGACTCCAGGAAGGCGCTGCCCAGCGCGTTGGCCATCACCACCGTGCCGGCACGCGCCGCCTGCAGCAGACCGGGCACCCCCAGGGCGCTGTCGGGCCGCAATTCGAGCGGGTCGCACCAGTCGTCGTCGAGCCGGCGCAGCAGGCCGTGCACCGGCTCCAGGCCTTCCACTGTCTTCAGGTAGACCTTGTCGCCGCGCACCGTGAGGTCGCCGCCTTCGACCAGCGGCAGGCCGAGGTAACGCGCGAGATAGGCGT
>JBBRBW010000170.1:0-4019 GCA_038205425.1 Burkholderiales bacterium
CATGCCCCCAGCACCTACAAGATCCCCACCGCCAACGACTGCCCGGTGGACTTCCGCACCCGGCTCTACGGGCGGCCGAATGCCGCCGACACCATCCACCGCAGCAAGGCGGTGGGCGAGCCGCCGCTGCTGCTGCCCTTCAGCGTCTTCTTTGCGCTGCGCGACGCCGTCTCTGCCGTGGGCGGCCACCGCGCGAACCCGCCGTTGCAGGCGCCGGCCACGCCCGAGGCACTGCTGCGCGCGGTCAGCGCCGTGCAGGCTGCGGCATGAAGCCGCAACGGTGAACACGGTGCGCGACACCGCGTTGCGCTGGCGCGCCGAGCGCAGGCCCGCGGTGGTGGTGGAAGTGACACGCAGCCAGGGTTCCGTGCCGCGCGAGGCCGGCACCCGCATGCTGGTCAGCGCCGAAGCCGTGTGCGGCACCATCGGCGGCGGCCACCTGGAATGGCAGGCCATCGCCGATGCCCGGGCGCTGCTGGCGCGCGGGGCCGCCGCCGTTGCACCACCCGAGCAGCGCATCGCGCTCGGCCCCAGCCTGGGGCAATGCTGCGGCGGCGTGCTGAGCCTGCGTTTGGCGTGGCTGGCCGAGTGCGACCCCGCCGCCTGGTCCGAAGCCGCACCGCGATTCACGCTGCAACTCTACGGCGCCGGCCATGTCGGCCGCGCCGTCGTCAGGCTGCTCGTCGGGCTGCCGTGTCGTGTGTTGTGGATCGACGAACGCGAAAGCGAATTCCCGTCTGAAGCGCTGCCGCCGCACATCCGGCCACTGTGCGTCGAACCCGTGCAGGCCGAGGTGGCCGCCGCGCTGCCGGGAACCTACTTCCTGGTGCTGACGCACAGCCACGCGCTCGACCTGGCGCTGGCCCAGGCCATCCTGGCGCGCGGCGACTTCGGCTGGTTCGGGCTCATCGGCAGCCGCAGCAAGCGGGCACGCTTCGAGCACCGGCTGCGCGAGCGCGGTTTTGATGCCGCGCTGGTCGAGCGCATCACCTGCCCGATCGGCCTGCCCGGCATCGCGGGCAAGGAGCCCGAAGTCATCGCGCTGGCCGTCGTGGCGCAGATGGTGCAGGCCGCTGCAGCCCAGGCCACGTCGCTCAAACCGGGCGCTTGAACACCGCCAGCAACGCCCCGGCGGCGAAGAAGAGCGCGCCGAAGACGCGGTTCAGCACACGCATGTGGGCGGCGGACTTCAACTCGGCCAGCACACGCGCGGCGAGCGCGGTGTAACCGGCCATCACCACCAGGTCGGTGAAGCCCAGCGTGAACGCGATGGTCAGGTACTGCGGCGCCAGCGGCTGCTGCAGGTCCATGAACTGCGGCACCACGGCCAGCAGGAACACCGTGCCCTTGGGGTTGACGGCATTGATCATCCAGCCGCGCAACACCAGCGTGCGTGCCCGCACCGTGCCGGCCTCGGCCTGCAGCGCCACCAGCGGCCGCGCCGGCGCCCGCCACTGCTGGATGCCCAGCCCCACCAGGTAGGCCACGCCCAGCCATTTCACGGCCAGGAAGGCTGCGGCCGAAGTCGCCAGCAGCGCGCCCAGGCCGACACCGACGACGAGCAACTGCGTCCAGATGCCCAGCACGAGGCCGACGCTGGTGGCGTAGCCGCGCCGGAAACCGTGGTTCAGGCCGGCGCTCATGGCCGCCAGCGCGCCGGGGCCGGGCGAGATGCTGATGGCCCAGGACGCGGCGAAAAAGGCCAGCCAGGTGGAGAGTTCCATGCGGGGGGGCCGCGCCGGGCCGTTGCTGCGATACAGCGCTGCATTGTCGCCCGGCGCCGCGCCAGGCGCTGGCCGACAATCGCTGCATGAACCGCATCGACGACCCCCGCCACGACCAGGAAGTCGGCCTGCGCGACAGCACGCTGGACACCACCCGCATCGACGACGTGCGCATCGGCGCCGTGCGCCCGCTGATGACCCCCGCGCTGCTGCAGGAACGTGTGCCGGTGCAGGAAGGCACGCTGGCGTTGGTGGAAGGCAGCCGCCGCCGCATCGCCGACGTGCTGCACGGCCGCGACCCGCGCCTCGTCGTCGTCGTCGGGCCTTGTTCGATCCACGACCACGAGCAGGCCCTGGAATACGGCCGGCGGCTCAAGGCCGTGGCCGACGAACTGGCGGGCGACCTGCTGATCGTGATGCGCACCTACTTCGAGAAGCCGCGCACCACCGTGGGCTGGAAGGGCTACATCAACGACCCCCACCTCGACGGCAGCTTCGCCATCAACGAGGGCCTGGAGCGCGCGCGCCGGCTGCTGCTGGAACTCACCGCTCTGGGCCTGCCCACGGGCACCGAGTTCCTCGACCTGCTGAGCCCGCAGTTCATCAGCGACCTCGTGAGCTGGGGCGCCATCGGCGCGCGCACGACGGAAAGCCAGAGCCACCGCCAGCTGGCCTCGGGCCTGAGCTGCCCGGTGGGTTTCAAGAACGGCACCGACGGCAGCATCCAGGTGGCGGCCGACGCCATCCTCGCCGCGCGTGCCGCGCACGCCTTCATGGGCATGACAAAGATGGGCATGGCCGCCATCTTCGAGACCCGCGGCAACGCCGACTGTCACGTCATCCTGCGCGGCGGCAAGGCGCCCAACTTCGATGCCACCGGTGTCGCGGCCGCCTGCGAACTGCTGCGCAAGGCCGGTCTGCCCGAGCGCGTGATGATCGACCTGTCGCACGGCAACAGCCGCAAGCAGTACGCCTTGCAGGTGGAGGTGGCGCAAGACGTCGCGGCGCAGGTGGCCGCGGGCAACGGCCGCATCGTCGGCGTGATGATCGAGAGCCATCTCGAGCCTGGCCGCCAGGACCTGGTGCCCGGCCAGCCGCTTCGGCGCGGGGTCTCGATCACCGACGCCTGCCTGGGTTTTGCGCAGACGCTGCCGGTGCTGCAGGGGCTGGCGGTGGCGGTGCGAGCGCGGCGCGGCGCCTGAGCGCTGCGCGGCCCCGGCCCGGGCTCCGTCAGAACCGCATCTTCAGGCTGACGCCCATGGCCCAGGCGCCGCGCCGCTCGGTCTGCGCGTCCGGGCGCGGCCAGAAGCGGCCGACGACGACACCACCGAGCAGCCAGTGGCGGTAGACCGGCTGCTCCCAGCGGGTCTGCAGGCCGTAGTCGGTGGTCGGCACGCCCGTGCCCCCGAGGCCGTTGACCAGACCCTCGAGCGACAGCAGCCGCTGCTCGCCGAACGAGCGGTACGCACCCAGCAGGCTGGACCACTCGAAACGCTTCGACGCCTGCGTCACCGTGGCCGACGTGAGCCAACGCGCGGCCACCACGGGCGAGAAGAGGTGTTCGTACGAAAAGGCCGTGGTCGAGCCGGCGCGGTCCGAGACCGACCAGAACAGGGTCTGGCGAAACTCGGCCAAGCCTTCAGAGCCGAAGGCCCATTGTTTCTTGTAGCGTCCCTGGACATAGGGCTTGAGCCCACCCCTGAAGCCGAGGCGGAAGTCGAGTGTGTCGGTCAGCGAGCGCCCGATGCCGGCAAAAAACCGGCGTTCGGCGTTGGACTGCGCGAGCAGGCGGTTCTGTCGCGACAGCGCGCCGGGTTTGTCGCTGATCACCTCGACCGGGTCGTCGCGACCGAGGAAGAAGTAGGTCTTGTCCTCGAGGTTGGGCAGGCTGAAGCGCGCGTTGAAGCGCACGTCGACATCACTGGCCTCGCGCTGGCGCTTGAGCAGGGCGACGCTGAAGCGGCCGTCGGTGATCTTGCCGCCGTCCTCGAAGGGCCGGTCGCCGAACCAGCTGTCCAAACCGCTGGCCAGCCAGTGCGCCATGGCCCGCACCGACTCGCGTGCGGAGTCCGCAACTTCGCCGACGTCAGCGGGTGCGGTTGCCGGTTCGGGGGCCGAGGCAGCGGCTTCAGCGGGGAGCGCGGCGGGCGCACTCGCGGCTGGCATCGGGCCGGGCGGGGCGGCCCCGGCGCAGGCAGCCGCAAGCGCCAGCAGTGGCGCTGAGATGCAAGAGCGGGCTGCGTTGGGCACCCATGCAATGTACAGCGGGTGATGACCCGCCACGACCGGCGTCGC
>JBBRBW010000171.1:0-3890 GCA_038205425.1 Burkholderiales bacterium
TTTTCTCGACTTCGAGCAACCCATCGCCGAACTCGAAAACAAGATCGACGAACTGCGCTTTGTACAGTCCGAGTCCGCCGTTGACATCTCCGACGAGATCGGCCGGCTCGACAAAAAAAGCCAGCAGCTCGCCAAGGACATTTACTCGAACCTGACGCCCTGGCAGGTGACGCAGATCGCGCGCCACCCGCAGCGGCCCTACACGCTGGACTACGTCAACGAGATCTTCACCGAGTTCCAGGAGTTGCACGGCGACCGCCACTACGCCGACGACCTGTCCATCGTCGGCGGCCTGGCGCGTTTCAACGGCCAGGCCTGCATGGTGCTGGGCCACCAGAAGGGCCGCGACACGAAGGAGCGCACGCTGCGCAACTTCGGCATGAGCAGGCCCGAGGGCTACCGCAAGGCATTGCGGTTGATGAAGCTCGCTGAGAAGTTCGGCCTGCCGGTTTTCACCTTCGTCGACACCCCCGGCGCCTACCCCGGCATCGGCGCCGAGGAACGGGGCCAGAGCGAAGCCATCGGCCGCAACATCTACGAGATGGCACAACTGGAAGTGCCCATCGTCAGCACCATCATCGGCGAAGGCGGCTCCGGCGGCGCGCTGGCCATCAGCGTCGCCGACCAGGTGCTGATGCTGCAGTTCAGCGTCTACTCGGTGATCTCGCCCGAGGGCTGCGCGTCCATCCTGTGGAAGACCTCCGAACGCGCCAGCGACGCCGCGGAAGCGCTGGGCATCACCGCGCACCGGCTCAAGGCGCTGGGCGTCATCGACAAGATCGTCAATGAACCGGTGGGCGGCGCGCACCGCGACATCCCGTGGATGGCCGCGCAGCTCAAGCGTGCACTGGCCGACGCGCTGCGCCACTCCGCCGACCTCAAGCCCAAGGAGCTGCTGCAGCAGCGCTACGAGCGGCTGCGTTCCTACGGCCGCTACACCGACACCAAGGACCGGTGAGCACCCCTGCGCTGCGGGTTGCGGTGGCCGTCAGCGGCGGCCGCGATTCGACGGCGCTGCTGCACTGCACGCTGCGCGCGGCGCGGCCGCTGGGCGTGGCGGTGACGGCCCTGCACGTGCACCACGGCCTGGTGGCCGAGGCCGACGCCTGGCTGGCGCAGGTGCGCGGCCAGAGCCGCCGCTGGGGGGCGCAGTTTGCCTGCACCCGGCTGCCGGGCAGCCCGGCGCGCGGCGAGAGTGTCGAGGCCTGGGCGCGCCGCGAGCGTTACGCCGCGCTGGCCGCAATGGCGGCGGCTGCCGGCTGCGGCCTCGTGCTGCTGGCCCACCACCGGCGCGACCAGGCCGAGACCTTCCTGCTGCAGGCGTTGCGTGGCGGCGGCCCGGCCGGGCTGTCCGCGATGCCGCTAGCGGCACAGCGCCAGGGTCTGGTGTGGGCGCGGCCCTGGCTCGACGAGCCGCGCGAGTTGATCGAGGCCTACGTGCGGCGGCACCGCCTGCAGCATGTCGACGATGCCAGCAATGCCGACCCGCGCTACGCCCGCAACCGCCTGCGCCTGCAGCTGTGGCCGGCGCTCACCGCCGCCTTTGCCGACGCCGAGACGGCACTGGCCCAGGCGGCCAGGCAGGCCCAGCAGGCCGCGGCGCTGGCCGACGAGGTGGCGGCGCTGGACCTGCCGGGTGTCAGCGACGACGGCGCGCTGTGCGTCGCGCCCTGGCTGACCCTGCCGGCGGCGCGCCGCCGTAACGTGCTTCAGGCCTGGCTGGCGGGCGTCCTCGACGCGCCCGTGCCGCAGTCGCTGATGCAGCGCCTCTGCGACGAGCTGCCTGCCCGGCGCAGCGCTGCCTGGCCGGCGCCACAGGCTGAACTGCGGCTTTACCGCGGGCGGCTCAACTGCTGGCCCCGGGTGGCCCGCGCCGCTTTGCAGCCGGCTGCGGTCGACCTGAACCTGGCGCGGCCGGGTTGCACGAAACTGCCCGACTGGGCAGGACAGTTCGAGGTTCGCGCAGCATCCGAAGGTGGCGTGGACGCGACCTTGTTGCAACATGTGCGGGCCGTGTCGCGGCAAGGCAGCGAACGTTTGCGCCTGGCGCCACGCGGCGCCGCGCGCAGCCTGAAGAAGCAGTACCAGGCCGCCGGCGTGCCCGCCTGGCAACGCGAGGGTCCCTTGCTCTGGCTGCCCGACGGCCGCCTGCTCTTTGCGCCCGGCCTCGGCGTCGACGCCGCACTGCAAGCCCCCCCAGGCCAGCCGCAACTGGCGCTGCGCTGGTGCCCGGCCGTGCCAGGGCCACGTCAGGCCGACGGCTAAACTCGCGGGTTCGGCGCAGGCCGGCCCTGGTGCCGGCAGCGCGCCCACCGGTTCGACACTCCGGCCGTCACCGCGGCGGCATTCAGCGATGGCATTGATCGTTCACAAGTACGGCGGCACCTCGATGGGCTCGACCGAGCGCATCCGCAGCGTGGCGCAGCGCGTGGCCAAGTGGGTGCGCGCCGGCCACCAGCTGGTGGTGGTGCCCTCGGCGATGTCGGGCGAGACCAACCGCCTGCTCGGCCTGGCCAAGGAACTGCTGCCCGACGCGGCGCTGGCCAGCACGCCCGAGGCGCTGCGCGAGCTCGACGCCGTGGCCGCCACTGGCGAGCAGGTCAGCGTCGGCCTGCTGGCGCTGGCGCTCCAGGCCCAGGGTATCGCGGCCATCAGTTACGGCGGCTGGCAGGTGGCCATTGCCACCGATTCGGCCCACACCAAGGCCCGCATCAGCAGCATCGACGACAAACGCGTGCGCGCCGACCTGGCCGCGGGCAAGGTGGTGGTCATTACCGGGTTCCAGGGCATCGACCCGCTGGGCAATGTCACCACGCTGGGCCGCGGCGGCAGCGACACCTCGGCCGTGGCCGTGGCCGCGGCGCTGAAGGCCGACGAATGCCTGATCTACACCGACGTCGACGGTGTCTACACGACCGACCCGCGCATCGTGCCCGAGGCGCGGCGCCTGTCCAGCATCAGCTTCGAAGAGATGCTGGAGATGGCCAGCCTGGGCAGCAAGGTGCTGCAGATCCGCTCGGTGGAATTTGCCGGCAAGTACCGCGTGCCGGTGCGTGTGCTTTCCAGTTTCACGCCCTGGGACATCCCGCTCGAGGAAGAAGCCCGGTCGGGTACCCTGATCACTTTCGAGGAAGACGAAAAGATGGAACAAGCCGTGGTGGCCGGCATCGCGTTCAACCGCGACGAGGCCAAGATCAGCGTCATCGGCGTGCCCGACAAGCCGGGAATCGCCTACCAGATCCTGGGCCCGGTGGCCGATGCCAACATCGACATCGACGTCATCATCCAGAACCTCTCGCATGACGGCAAGACCGACTTCAGCTTCACCGTGCACCGCAACGACTACGCGCGCACGATGAACGTGCTGGAAACCCAGGTCTTGCCGGCCACCGGCGCGGCGCGCCTGGCCGGCGACCCCAAGATCTGCAAGGTCAGCATCGTGGGCATCGGCATGCGCAGCCATGTCGGCGTGGCGAGCAAGATGTTTCGCACGCTCAGTGAAGAGGGCATCAACATCCAGATGATCACCACGAGCGAGATCAAGACCAGCGTGGTGCTCGACGAGAAGTACATGGAGCTCGCGGTGCGCGCGCTGCACAAGGCCTTCGATCTCGATCAGCCTGTGGTGGCCTGACCGCGCCCGTGGCCGCTACCGGGCCCCGGCCCGCGGATGCCGCTAGAATCTGTTTTTCGCCGGAGTCGTGACCGAGTGGCCGAAGGTGCTCCCCTGCTAAGGGAGTATGTGGCTTAAAACCGCATCAAGGGTTCGAATCCCTTCGACTCCGCCAGGCGTACATCGGCTTGCCCAGCAAGCCAAACCGAAAGCCCCGCAGGAAGTTTTCTGGCGGGGCTTTTTGTTGCTCTTATCCCTATAGGCCCGGGGCGACAAC
>JBBRBW010000172.1:0-3871 GCA_038205425.1 Burkholderiales bacterium
CGGCGGCCGCGGGCCGCGGGGCGGGCCAGCGGCACCTAACTGACGTGGGGGGGCGGCCGCGGCGCCTTCCGCCCGCGGGCCCGCGGGGGGCGCGGGCCGGCTGGCGTGAACTGCACCGTGCTGCGTGTGTCGGGGTCGAGGCGGTAGAGCTGGAAAGCCTCGTCGCCGCCGCGGCCGCGTGCGAAGACGATGTAGCGTCCTTCGCTCGGCTCCCAGCGTGCGCCGGCCACCGGGTCGGCGCCCTCGGTCAAGACCTCGGGCGCTGCCATCGGCGCGCGCAGGCGGAAAAGCTGCGCCGTGCTGGCACCGGGCACACGGTGCAAAACCAGCATCTCGCGGCGTGTCGGGTGCCAGTCGACGTAGCCATGGCCGGCGACGCGGTTGTAGCGCTGCGCGGCGTCGAGCTGGGCGGCCGGCAGCGCCGGCACGCCTTCGGTGCGCATCGCCGCCGGCGGCGCGAGCGCGGCGGTGGCGGGCAAGGCCGCCGGGGGCGTCGTACAGGAGGCAGAAATGACGATCGCCGCAAGCGCGGCGATCGGAAACACGTGACGTGGGGTGAATCGCATGCCGGCATCGTAGCCGGCAGCCATGCCGCCCCGCTGAACTCAGTTCATCTGCTCGATGCCCGCGATGGCCCAGCTGCGGCTGTCGTCGTTTGGCTTGACCAGGTGCCAGACCTCATTGAAGTCGGTCGGCGTGCCGCCCTTTTCTTCGGTCACCTGGCCATGGAAGCGCACGCTGACGATCTGGCGCTCGGCTTCGTTGGCAACGTCCAGCACCTCGGCTTCAACCTTCACCACGTCGGTGTGCTGGGGCGCGGTGCCACGCTCCTGCAGGTCGAGCCGCAACGACGCGAAGAGCTCGGGCGTGGTGAAGCGCTTGAGGTCGTCGAGGTCGGCGGTGTCGTGTGCGGTCTGCAGGCGGATGAAGATCATCTTCGCGGTGCGCGCAAAACCTTCCGAGTCGAAAGCCGCGGGCACGAAAGCGCGGGTCACTGCGGGCTCGGCAAGGGCTGCGGGCGCGGTTGCGTCGCCCGTCGCGGCGCCGCCGCCCAGGGCGGATGCGCTGTCGAGCGTGCTGCGCTGCGTCGCCGTGTCGGCCAGGGCCGGCGGGTCGACGCGTTGCACTGGCGACCAGGGTGCCGGCGTGCCGCCGGCGCCGGCCAGCGCCGGAGTGCGTGCCGCGCTGCCCGGGCCGAAGCGGCGCAGCAGGAACATCACCAGGAACACCGCGCCCGCCGCCAGCAGCGCGAACATCAGGAAGTTGGCGAATCCTTCGCCCATGCCCAGGTGGCTCATCAGCGCAGCCAGGCCCAGGCCGGCGGCCAGGCCGGCCAGCGGGCCCATCCAGTTTCGCTTGGGTGCTGCAGCGGCCGCCGGCGTGGCCGCAGCGGCGTTGGCCGGCGCGGCCTGCTGGCCCTGGGCGGGGGTGGCCGGCTTCGCCGGCGGCGCGGTCGGGGCGGTGCGCTCGGGCATGTTGCGCTGTACGCCGGCGGGCTTGCCGCCGCCCAGGCGCTTGGCCTGAACGTCCATCGGGACGCTGGTGGCCAGCACAGCCACGGCCAGGGCGCCTATCAACCAGTTCTTCATGTCGTGGGGATCCTCGAGGTGGGTGCGTGATGGTACGGCCGGCAACAGCGCCCGCAGCGCCGCAGTGTCCGACACCTGGATGTCGGGGCCAAACGGCAGCTTGCAAGGCCATGAAAAGATTGCGGGCTCGTGCGGTCTGTCCGCCAGCGCGCGGCGCCTGATCCGCAGCCGCAGTGCCTGCGGGGCAGAATGCAGGCGATGGTAAGCCCCGGTGTCCGTTTGTCTGTCTGCGCGCTGCTGCTGGCAGGCTTGGGCGCGGCGGCGCAATACGACCGCAGCTTCGAGCGCGACCTGTTCAAGACACGCTTCGAGCAGGAGGTGAAGTTCCGCGCCGCGGCGATCCAGGTCGCCTGGGCCGCCGAGGCGCTGTGCGACGCGACGACGCAGATCGAGCCCTTCGTGCTGCTGTCGGTGCACGCCATGCGCCGCCGCCTCGACGACCGCGACATGGCGCTCTTCCGAGAGGTCACGCGCATGGACGACAAGTGGCGCGTCGTCTGGGCCGACGAAGGTGCGCCCGAGGCGCTGCACCTGCGCGACGTCGTCACCCACGTCAATGACCGCGCGCTGCCCATCGGCGGGACACGTTTCGAGATGGGCGCGCTGTTCCGCGGCGGCTCGGTGATGTCCAACGACGACGGCGGCTTCTGGGTCGTGATGCTGAAGGCGCGCAAGGAGGCTGCCGATGGCAAGCCGATGCAGCTCACGCTGGACGATGGACGCAAGCTCGAGGTCGACACGCAGAAGGGCTGCGCCGGCAGCGTCACCGCCAGTGCCTGGGACAACGATCCTGACACCTTCTGGCGCATGGGCACGCAGCGCGTGAAGATCCCGGCCAACGCAATGATCGAGGCGCAGACGCCGGACGAATTCCGCTGGCTGGCCGCTTTCGGTACCTATTTCCAGGCCAGCCAGGGCGCGATCAAGGCCTCGCGCACCAGCGAGGGCGTGAGCAACGGCTTCATGGTCGGCAAGATCCTGTCCATCGCCGTGCCCGGCGCCACCATGCTGCTCTCGGCGGCCGAGGCGCAGGCCGAGAAGGCCATCGCGGTGGACAGCATCGTCGGCAGTGCCGACCTCTTTGCCAACGAGGTGGTGGCGTCGCTGGGAGGCGATGCCTCCGCAGGGCTGCGGTTGACCGAACGCCTGATGGCACGCGGCATCAAGGTCGACGCAGTCATGATGGACGACCTGCGACGCTCCAACGCCACCGACCACGCCGCGCGCATCCGCGCCATCCAGGCCGCGCAGGCCGAACGCGAGCGCGAACAGCTGCGTGTGCAGGAGGACGCCGATCGCCGGCGTGTGCTGCTGCAGCGGCTGCCGCCGCTGCTGAAATAGGGCGCCGCGCCGCGCTGCCGGCCGCGCTCAGACGCTCAGGCGCCGAACAGGTAGCCGAGCCACTCGTGCAACGCGATGGTCGTCCTCTGCAGATTGCTGGCGATCGGCAGCCAGTCCCTGGCTTCGATGCGTGTGCTGCTGGGCAGGCCCATCGGCGCGGCGACGATCTTCATCGGCGTGCCCAGGGCCGCCGCGCGCTCGAAATTACGCAGCGCGCGGCGCATGTGGTAGCCGTGCGTCACGAGCACGATCTGCTCGATGCCGTCCTTGCGCAGCAGCGCCGCGGTGCGCAGCGCGTTTTCGCGTGTGTCGCGCGACTCGCTTTCCGTCCAGCGCAGCGGGCGGCCGAATTCGCGTTCGGCGATGCGGGCGGCGATCTCGGCTTCCGTCGGGCCGTCCTTGGCGCCATGGCCGATGCCGCCGCTGAAGGCCAGCGGCAGGTTGCTCTCGCGGCTGAGCCAGATGCCGAAGCGCAGACGCTCGATGCTGCGCTGGTGCAGGGTGGAGACGCCGTACTCGGGGGCCAGCTCGCGCCGGCCGCCGCCGAGCACGACGATGGCCGTGCGCGGCGCCTTCTTCAGTGCGCCGATGTCGTCTGCACTCAGCGCCGGCGGCGGCCGCGTCAGCCCGCGCTCGAGCAGACCGCTCACGGCGTTGGTGCAGGCCAGGTAGAGCGGGACCACGCCCAGCAGGATCAGCAGCCAGGCCAGCAGCCGGCGCCGGAACATCAGGCGCGCGCCCACCAGCACCAGCAGCAGCAGCGGCAGCGGCGAAAACAGCAGCGTGCTGAGGATGGGTTTCCAGGCTTCGATGCCCAGGGTCAGGAAGAGGTCGTTCATCGGGTGGGCCGCTGCGGGCCTTCGTTGGGCGTCGGCCGGGCGTGCATCAGAAGAAGGCCTGCAGCCCCGTCTGCGCGCGGCCCAGGATCAGCGCGTGCACGT
>JBBRBW010000173.1:0-3744 GCA_038205425.1 Burkholderiales bacterium
GAGGCCCAGGGATGACGTCAGGGCGTCCACCAGACACCTGGGGCGCTTCGTGCCGGCCGAATCCGCCGCGCGGGGTCTTAAAAACTTGCTGGCTTCGGTCAAAGCGCTGCAGTCGGACTCAAGTCCGACAGGCTCCTAGGCCTCCGGGGCTGCCTGTCTGTTCGTTGCGCACATAGCAAGGTCAGCAGCGGCGCGGGCGAGGCCATAGGTGGCAGATACCCGTTAGATGCCTGGAGGCAGAGCCAGCATCAAGACCGCCCGAGCTGTCACGCCGGGCCAGGGCCTAGAGAGCTCGCCGATGCTTCTCGGGGCGGCTTGCCCCAGGCCTGTTGCGAATGGCCAGCGCTCGGACATCACGGTTTTCTGTGCCCGACGTTCAGGTTCAAGGTCGCCCTGGGGCCATTCAAGTCGGCGGAGGCTCGGCCACAGCACCGGTGCTGCGGTCGGAACGCCGCGCCGCCAATTCGCTCAGTCCGTAGGCCGGCAAAGCCAGGGTGAACGGCAGCAGGTAGTAGGTGGCCCGGTAGGCCAGCATGGCGGCCAGCAGTTCGGTCTTCGGCACTTGGCTGCCCAGCGAGGCCACGACGATCGCCTCGAGCACACCGAGATTGCCCGGCACATGCGTCACCACGCCGGCCACCGCCGCCAGCAGCATGACACCAAGCACGGTGGGATAGTCAACGCGCGCGCCCAGCAGGCCCCAAACGATGACGCCGATCAGCAGCCAGTTGGCACCGCCCACCGCCGCCTGCCAGGCGGCCACGCGACCGCTGGCCAGCACGAGCCGATGCTCACGCCAGGTCAGGTGTCGCTGTGGCGCGTATCGGCACAGGGCCAGGTAGGCGAGTGCGGCGCCGATCATCACCAGCCCGATGGCACGCAACCAGCCGGCAGTCAGCGGCCCTTCCTGCGCCAGCGCGGGCGGCGCCCACACCAGCACGGCACCGCCCACCCACAGGTAGCCAAGCCAGTTCGTCGCCATGCTGTAGGCGACGATCTGCACCACGGTCTCTACGGGCAAGCCCCAGCGCGTGTACAGCCGCAACCGCAGCGCCAGGCTGCCCACCCACGAGCCGAGGTTGAGGTTGAAGGCGTAGCTGATGGCCGAGATGCCGAGCGTTCGCACGACCGACAGCGTATGGCCGGTCACGCGCCGTCCGACGAGGTCGAACGTAGCGTACACGCCATAGCTGAGCAGCGACAGTGCGGCCGCGGCCGCCAGCGTGCCGCGCGACTGCGCTCGCAGCGACTGCCACACGGCCGGCCAGTCAACCCGGCGCGCCTCGAACGCGACCAGCGTCAGCACCAGCCCCGCCAGCACCCAGGGCGCCACGCGCTTGAACCACCACCAGGCCCGTTGCGTGGCCGGGCTCATGCAGAGTCGCCCTGCAACGGCACGACCCGCGGCACCCGCGACGAGAACAGCCGCACCCAGACGGGAAAGCGGCGCATGGCGTGGAACATGACCAGGTTGCGCACCACGATCCAGGCCGAGCCCAAGGGCCCCGGCGGCGGCACTTGCACGCGCTTGCAATGCTGCTGCATCAGCTGGTCGAGCCGTTTGCGCAACTGCCCGGCAAAATCTGCATCGCGCACGACGACGTTGGCTTCGAGGTTCAGGCCGAGGCTGGTCGGGTCGAGATTGCTCGAGCCGACGGTCGCCCAGTTGTCGTCGATCACCGCCACTTTGGCGTGCAGCGGCCGCTCGCCGTATTCGTGCACGCGCACGCCGGCACGCTGCAGGTAGCCGTACAGCAGTTCTGACGCGCTGCGCACCCAGGGCAGATCGGGTTGGCCCTGAAGGATGAGGTCGACCTGCACGCCGCGGCGCGCCGCACGGCGCAGATCGCGCAGCAGCCGGTAGCCGGGGAAGAAGTAGGCGTTGGCGATCAGCACACGCTGGCGAGCGCTGCGTATCGCCACGCGGTAATGACGTTCGATGTCGGTGCGGTTGCGGTCGTTGTCGCGCGTGACGAAGGCGGCCAACGCACCGGCCGTGCCGTTGCGCGGTGCGGCCGCATCGTGGTGGCCCGCACGCCAGCGTTTCAGCCACAGGAACCGTGAGGGCTGCGGCGCGTCCAGGCTGGCGCGGCAGAAGGCCCTCACCTGCCCGACCAGCGGGCCCCGGACCTCGACCGCATAGTCCAGCTTGCCCTGCGGCCCGGACCCGGCCAGCTGATCGACCGAGTAATTGATGCCTCCGACAAAGGCCACGCGCCCGTCCACCACCACCAGCTTGCGGTGCATGCGGCGCAGCGGGTTGACGCGGGCGCCGAACAGCACCTGAGCCGGCTCGTAGCTGCGCAGCATGACACCCGCTTCGAGCAGCGGGCCGGTGAAGGACGGCGGCAGGTCGGGCGAGCCCCAGCCGTCAACCATCACGTGCACGGTGGCGCCGCGCCCGGCGGCGCGCAGCAAGGCTTGCTGCAGCCGGCGACCGACCTCGTCGTCGAACAGGATGAAGGTCTCCAGCAGCACCTCGTGCTCGGCCGCGGCGATGGCGTCGAAAACGCGCGGGTAGTAAGCCTCGCCGTTCTCGAGCAGCGTGATGCGGTTGTCAGGCAGCCAGTGCGGGTTCACGGCAGCTCCGGCAGGTCGATCTCGGCGGCCAGGGGCGCGTGGTCGGACAGCTGCGCCCAGGGCTGGCGCGGCAGCCGCAGCGGTCGGTGCGCGACGACGCCGCGCACGTAGATGCGGTCGAGCCGCAGCATAGGCAAGCGTGCGGGAAAACTGCGCGCATGCTGCCCCTGCGCGTGGCGGAAGACTTCCGTCAGCCCGCACGGCGCCAGCAGCGCGTCGGCGCGCGAGCGCCAGTCGTTGAAGTCTCCGGCGACGACCAGTGGCGCGTCGCCAGGCACGTCGTGGAGGACCGCCCCGCACAGCCTTGCCAGCTGGTGTTGCCGGTGGGCCTCGCTCAGCCCCAGGTGCACGCACATCACGTGCAAGTCCGGCTGGCCCGCAGGCCGGGCCAACACGCAATGCAGCAGGCCGCGCGGCTCGACCCCTGGCAGCGACACGTCGTGGTTGAAGCTGCGCAGCACCGGCAACCGCGACAGCACCGCATTGCCGTGGTCTTGCCCCGCGGCCACCGCGTTGCGGCCGTAAGCGTGGTCGTGCCAGATCTCGTCGGCCAGGAACTCATACTGCGCGCCGATATCCGCCGCGCCCGCGCGCCGTGTTCCACCCTCCACTTCCTGCAGGAACACCAGATCGCTGCCCACCGCGCGCACCGCCTCGCGCAATTCGCGCAGCACGAAGCGGCGATTGAAGGCGTTGAATCCCTTGTGGATGTTGACGGTCAGCACGCGAAGAGGGCGTGGCCGTGGCTGTTCGGTCATGGGCCGAGCATGACAGGCACCCACGGCGGTGGCCCTGTCACGGTGATGTGGCGCCCACCATCGCCTCGGGGCGTACCCAGGCGTCGAACTGCTCGGCGCTGACGTGGCCCGAGGCCACGGCGGCCTGACGCAGGCTGGATCCGTCGCGGTGCGCGGTCTTGGCGATCTCGGCGGCGCGGTCGTATCCGATGTGCGGCGCCAGTGCCGTCACCAGCATCAGCGAGCGCTGCAGCAAATCTTTGATGCGGGCGCGGTCGGGCTCGATGCCGGCGGCGCAGTGCTGCTCGAAGCTGCGCAGCGCCCCCACCAGCAGCCGCACGCTCTGCAGAAAGTTGTGCAGCAGCAGCGGCTTGCAGACGTTGAGCTCGAAGTTGCCGCTGGCGCCTCCCCAGCTAACCGCCACGTC
>JBBRBW010000174.1:0-3587 GCA_038205425.1 Burkholderiales bacterium
CGACGGCCCCCCGGATCTGAGTTCCGGTCAGCTGACGTTCACCGTGCGCAGCATTGAAGCTGACAGTCGCTGGCGCCGGTCCCGGCCACTTCCGGCCATCCAAGCCGCGAGCAGATCCCCCCGCCAACGGCCGGTTGCAGAAGCTAGTGGACGTCCAGTTCCGGGTAGTGCCTGAAGATGCCCTGCTCGTTGAACGGCAGCCGCCGCGGGCTGGCCAGGTACGCGGCCACGCGCGGCAGGGCCGCCACGCGGTCGTGCAGTTGCATCACGCCGGGCGCGGCGGCCAGGGCCCGCGCGGTGACGGTGGGGAAGGCATGGCGCAGGCCCTGGACCAGCTGAAACAGCGACAGGTCGGCGTAGCTCAGCTTGCCGGCCACCAGGTGCCGCGGACCCGCCGGGTTGCGCGCCACGATGCACTCGAACCACTGCAGGTACTTCGGGATGCGATCGCGGCAAAACGCGGTCGCGCGGCGCAGGGCCTCGGGTTGCTGGTCCTCGTAACGCAGGCCGGTGTCGACCGGGTGGTGCGTGTCGTGCGCCTCGGTCACCATGTCGGCGATGGTCAGCTGGATCTGCTGCGTCCAGACGCGGTCTCTCTCGCTGCGACCCACCAGCTTCAGCGTCGGTGCCAGATGGTGCAGGATGGCCGCGGTCTGCCCGATCCACAGCTTGCCGTCTCTCAGGAAGGGTGGCGCAAAGGGCGGCTGCGGGTTGGCCTTGTCCTGCAGCGCGTGCAGCATCGCTGGCAGGCCGCGGCCCTGGGCTTCGTCGCTGCGGGCGATGTCGACGTAGGGTGCGCCGGCCACTTCGAGCGCCAGCCGGACGAATTCGCCGCGGCCCTGGATCGTGGGCCAATAGTGGAGTTCGTATGCCATGCGGCGACTGTAGCCCGCAGGCCCTGCGGTAGCTTCGTCAGCCTCATGCAGGGCCTCGAGCGTGTGGCGGCCGGGGCGGGCTTCACGCACCTGGGCCGCCTGACGGGCCACCTGCTGCGTGAGAAGCACTGAAGCCCCGGCAAGGGGCGGGTTGATCGCCATCGCACCGGCGTGCCGGTGGTGCGATGCTCGTAGCCCATGACACCCTTTCGCATCGGTGCCGGTGCCGGCTACGCCGGCGACCGCATCGACCCCGCACAAGCCCTGGCCGAGCGCGGCGCGCTCGACGTGCTGGTCTTCGAGTGCCTGGCCGAGCGCACCATTGCGCTGGCGCAGTTGCGCCGTAGCCGCGAGCCCGGCCACGGCTACGACCCGCTGCTGCAAGACCGCCTGCGCGCCGTGCTGCCGGCCTGCGTGCGCCAGGGCACCACCCTCATCAGCAACATGGGCGCGGCCCACCCCGAGGCGGCGGGTGCGGCCGTGCTGGCGGTGGCGCGCGAACTCGGCCTGCCGCGCCTGAAGGTGGCCGTGGTCACCGGCGACGACGTGCTGGCCTGGGTGCGCGCCAATGATCCGGTGCTGATGGACGGCGACGGCGGCCGGCATGCGTCGGACCTGGGCGAGCGCCTGCTATCCGCCAACGCCTATCTCGGTGCCGATGCGCTGCTGCCCGCGCTGGCCACCGGCGCCCACGTCATCATCACCGGCCGCGTCGCCGACCCGGCGCTCTTCCTGGCGCCGCTGATGCACCGCTTCGGCTGGCGCGCCGATGATTGGCCGCAACTCGGCCAGGGCGTGCTGGTGGGCCACCTGCTGGAGTGCGCGGCGCAGGTCAGCGGCGGCTACATCGCCGACCCCGGGCACTTCGACGTGCCCGATCTGCACGACGTCGGCTTCCCGCTGGCCGAGGTGCAGGCCGACGGCAGCGCCGTCATCACCAAGCTGGCCGGCACCGGCGGCCGGGTCGACCGGCTCACCTGCACGGCGCAGCTGCTCTACGAGATCGAAGACCCGGCGCGCTACCTGCAGCCCGACGTGGTGGCCGATTTTTCGCGCGTGCAGCTTCAAGCGGTGGGCCCCGACCGCGTGCGCGTGCTCGGCGCCGGCGGCACGCCGCGCCCGGCGCAGCTGAAGGCCACACTGGGCTACCGCGACGGCTTCATCGGCGAAGGCCAGATCGGCTACGCCGGCCCGGGCGCGGTGGCGCGCGGGCAGCTGGCCTTGCAGGTGCTGCAGCAGCGGCTGCAGCGCCTCGGTTTGGGCGCGCTGGAGCAACGCGCCGAGTTGATCGGCATGAACGCCCTGCACGGCCCCGCGCTCGGCCAGGACCGCGCCCCGTACGAGGTGCGTGTGCGCATGGCCGTGCGCTGCGAAACCCGCGCGCAAGCCGAACGCGTGGGGCAGGAGGTGGAGGCGCTCTACCTCAACGGCCCGGCCGCGGGTGGTGGCGTCACGCAGTCGGTGCGCGAGGTCATCGCGGTGGCCTCGGCGCTGGTGCCGCGCGAGGCCGTGCGCAGCGCGGTGCAGGTGCTGGAGATCGGGCCATGAAGCTGCAGCACATCGCAATTGCACGCTCGGGCGACAAGGGCAACCGCGCCACGCTCAGCGTCATCGCGCGCGACCTCGTGCATTACCCGTTGCTGGAGCGCGTGCTCACGGCCGAGCGGGTGCAGGCGCACTTCCGCGGCATCGTGCAGGGCGCGGTGCAGCGCCACACGCTGCCGCACCTGGGCGCCGTGCACTTCGTGTTGGACAACGCACTGGGCGGCGGCGTCACACGCTCGCTGGCGCTCGACGCGCACGGCAAGACGCTCAGCGCAGCCCTCCTCGACATCGAGATCGATGAACCCGACTGATCGACAATCCCGCCGTCGTGCGATGGCCAAGAACACCGCACGCGATTCAACACCACAGGAGACCTGCCGATGACTTCCCTCCCCCGCCGCCTCACTCTGCTGGCTGCCGCCTTGCTCTGCGCCGGTGTCGCGCAGGCCCAGTCCTACCCGAACAAGCCGATCCGCGCGGTGGTGCCTTTTGCCGCCGGCAGCGCCACCGACCAGATCGGCCGTGCCTTTGCCGAAAAGATGGCGGCCACCCTCGGCCAGCCCATCGTCATCGAGAACCGCCCGGGCGCCAACGGCATGCTGGGCGCCGACATCGTGGCCAAGTCGCCGGCCGACGGCTACACCATCCTGGTGGGCACCAACAGCACCAACGCGGCGCTGAAGTACCTGATGAAGAAGCTGCCCTACGACCAGGACACCGCGTTCACGCCGGTGGGCTTTCTGGGTTCGGTGCCGCTGATGGTGGCGGTCAACCCCGAGGTGCCGGCCAAGACGCTGCGCGAGTTCGTCGAGCTGGCCAGGTCCAAGCCGGGCCAGGTGAGCTTTGCCTACGCCAGCACCTCGCAGCAGGTGTCCTCCGAGATGCTGGCCAGCATGGCCGCGGTCCAGATGAACGCCATTCCGTACAAGAGCGGCCCGGCGGCAATGACCGACCTGATCGGCGGCCAGGTGAACATGTTCACCGCCGACTTCGGCGTCACCGTGCCGCAGCACAAGGCCGGCAAGATCCGCGGCCTGGCGGTGACGTCGCTGGCGCGCTCGCCGGCGGTGCCCGAGCTGCCCACCGTGAACGAGGCGCTGGGCCTGAAGGACTACGAGCTGATCGCCTACTTCGCGGTCTTCGCGCCGGCCGGCACGCCGGCCGACG
>JBBRBW010000175.1:0-3547 GCA_038205425.1 Burkholderiales bacterium
CCGGTGCTGCAACGATCCGTCGCGGGGCGCAGGCCGCTCTCGTTGGGTCACGGCAACGCGGCCCTGGCATCGGCGCCGCAAGCGGCTGTGGTGAAGTGTGCGCGGCTGCCTCGCCAGGCCGTGCGCCGAGCCTTCGACAGCGGTTCGGTGGTCGATCTGCGCAGGGCCGGCCTGGCCCGTCTGTCGAGCGAGGCTTCGCGAGATCGCGCGTAGCAGCGGCCGGAGCGCAGCGACCGATGACAACGGATCAAAAGGTGTGCCGTATTGAAGGTGCTTTCTTTGCTTCCTTTCTTTGCACCCGCAAAGAAAGGGAGTCGGCCGCCGGGCCGAAACCCCGGCCTACGTTATGCACCGCGCCTCGAAAGGCCGAGACAGCGCAAGACGTCGCCAACGTCCGCAACGGGCCGAAAGCCGACGCCGACGTACCGCGTTCAAGACGGCACTGCGGCGCAGCTTTGCTGGAGCCGCTGACTTGAACGTCCTCATCGTCGACGACGAGCCGCTGGCGCGCCTGCGCCTGCGCTCGCTGCTGCACGGCCTGCCCGAACTCGATGTCAACATCGTCGGCGAAGCGGGCGACGCGCACGAGGCGCTGGCGCTGCTGAACGCCACGCCGGTGGACGCCGTGCTGCTGGACATCCGCATGCCCGGCCTGACGCCGCACGAAGGCTTGCATCTCGCGGCGCGGCTGAAGGCGATGCCGCAGCCGCCGGCGGTAATCTTCGTCAGCGCGCATGCCGAGCACGCGCTGAAGGCCTTCGAACTGGAGGCGGTGGACTACCTGACCAAACCCGTGCGCAGCGAGCGCCTGCGCGACGCGATGCAGCGTGTGCGCCAGCGCTTGCAGCCGGCGTCGACGGTGCAGGCCGCGCTGCTGGACGCGCCGGCGTTGGTGGTCAGCGACCGCGGCCGCGTGCTGCGGCTGCCGCTGCCCGAGGTGCTGGTGCTGAAGGCGGGGCAGAAGTACGTCACGCTGCGCACGCCGCTGCACGAGTACGTGCTGGACGACTCGCTGTCGGAACTCGAGCAGCGCCTCGCCGGCCTGGGTGGCGACCTCATCCGCATCCACCGCAACGCGCTGGTGGCGCGCCACGCGATACGCGAACTGGCGCTGCGCGATGCGGCCGGCACCGGCGACGATGGCGGCGACGGATGGGCCGTGCGCGTGGCGCCGCTGGACGAGTGGCTGGCGGTGTCGCGGCGCCAGGTGGCGGCGGTGCGCGCGGCGCTGGCCGCGCAACGGTGAGGCGCGGGTCCGCCGCGGGCCGGGCGGCCGCGGTGGCGGCGCTGCTGGTGCTGGGCATACTGGTCTGGTGGCTGCTGCGCGCAACGCCGGAGCCTGCGACGGCAGCCGGGCCGTCGGCATCGGCCGCGGCCTCGCGGGGCGCGGGCCCGCCGGCCGCCGACCGACTGCCACTGGTCCGAGCGGCCGTCGCGCCCGGCGCGCTCAAGGCCAGCCCGCCTGCGGCGCCCGTGCCCGTGCTGGCGACGGCGCCCCGCACGGGAGGCGACGGCTCGGCGCCCGCTGCCGCCGACTCGCCCGTGTGGGACTTGTGCGGCGTGGGCCGCCTTTCGGTGCCGCGCGGTGCCGGTGCGCCCGTCGACCCCGAGCAGGCGCTGGCGGCCTTGCCGCGAAACCTGGGCAGCGACGCCATGGCCGAGGCCTACCAGAGGCTCTTCGCCGTGCTCGATGCCGGCCCGCCGCGCTGGCGTGCGGCCGCGGTGATGCTGCGCGGCAGCGACGCCGCGGGACGGCCGCAGGTGCTGGCCCTGCCCGAACTGGCACGCGCATCCGACGACCCCGTGGTGGCGCTGTGGGCGCAGCAGCGCTGTGATCTCGGTGCCAGTTGCCTGGAGATGGCCGGGCGCTGGGCACAGGTCGAACCGCAGAACCTGGCGCCCTGGGTGAACCTGCTGGCGCGGCAGCCGCAACGGCGCGCTGAACTGATTGCCCACATGGCCGCCGCCACGCGTTTCGACCGCCACGAACAGGCACTGTCGCTGGCCGTGTTCGAAGCCCTGCCGGCCGGGGTCGCGCCCTATCTACAGCCGGCGCTGTGGATCGACGTCATCGGTGTCGAGGCGGCGATGTCCATGCCCGGCTTCAGTGCGGTTTTCGACCACTGCCGCGCGCCGCTGGCAGCCGGGGGCGTGGTGGTGCGCGAGTGCACCACCATCGCACGCACGCTGGCCGATCGCAGCGACTCGGCGCTCGGCATCGGGCTCGGCCTGCGCTTGGCCGAACGCAGCGGTCTGGCGCTGGACGACCTTGCCCGGCGGCGTGCCGAGCTGAACCTCTGGCGCGGCCCGCCCGAGTACCTCTTCGACCGCCAGCAGCCCTTGTCCTGCGCCGGCGTGGCGCGCATGCGGACCTGGGTCGAACAGCGGGCCCGTCTCGGTGAACTCGGTGCGCTGCGCGCGCGTGCCGCACCGCGCGCCGCGTCGGCGGCCTCGACCCCGCGCTGATGCGAGGCGGATGCCGTCAACCGGTATTGCGCAAGCCCGCCGCGATGCCGTTGATCGACAGGTGGATGCCGCGCTGCACACGCACCAGCCCCTCGGGGCTTTCGCGTTGCTTGCGGTAGCGCCGCATCAGTTCCACCTGCAGGTGGTTCAGCGGGTCGAGGTAAGGGAAGCGGTGCGCGATGCTGCGCGCCAGTGCCGGGTTGGCCTGCAGCGGTTCGGTCTGGCCGGTGATGAGCATCAGCGTGTCATGCGAGCGCTGCCACTCGGCGCGCAGCAGCGTGAAGATGCGCTTGGCCAGCTTCTTGTCGTCGACCAGTTCGACATAACGCGCGGCGATGCGCAGGTCGCTCTTGGCCAGCACCATGTCCAGGTTGCTGAGCAGCGTGCGGAAAAAGGGCCACTGCCGGTGCATGCGCTGCAGCAGTGCCACACGTTCTTCGCGCTCGCCGCCGGCGATGAAGGCCTCGATGGCGCTGCCGAAGCCGCACCAGCCCGGCAGCGCCATGCGGCACTGGCCCCAGCTGAAGGACCACGGGATGGCGCGCAGGTCCTCGATGGCGCGTGTGGCCTTGCGGCTGGCCGGGCGGCTGCCGATGTTCAGTTCGGCGATCTCGCGGATGGGCGTGGCGGCGAAGAAGTAGTCGGTGAAGCCGGGTGTGCCGTAGACCAGTTGGCGGTAGGCCTGGAAGCTGGCCTCGCTGATCTGCGCCGCGGCGTCGAGGAAGGCCCTGGACGCCGGCTTGGTCGGGTGCAGCAGCGTGGCTTCGAGCGTGGCCGCCACCAGCGTCTCCAGGTTGCGGTGGCCGATGTCGGGGTTGGCGTACTTCGACGCGATGACCTCGCCCTGTTCGGTGAGCCGGATCTGCCCGTTCACCGTGCCCGGCGGTTGCGCCAGGATGGCCTGGTAGCTGGGCCCGCCGCCGCGGCCCACGGTGCCGCCGCGGCCGTGGAAGAGGCGCAGCGTGATCGGCGGCGTGCCATCGGTGCCGGGTTCGGCGAATAGCGCGGCCAGCGCGGTCTCGGCGCGGTAGAGCTCCCAGTGGCTCGTGAAGCTGCCGCCGTCCTTGTTGCTGTCGCTGTA
>JBBRBW010000176.1:0-3332 GCA_038205425.1 Burkholderiales bacterium
GACGGTGGCAGAAGGTAAGCGGTTTCTCGGTCGACAGCTATGAAGCGGCTCATGGGATGGGTGCCTGGCAAATCGATGTCGCCATTGTCTCGGTCACCGCCCCATTGCGGTAGGCGTGAAAGCCCGACAGGCTCCTAGGACACCTTAGGCCGCTGCCGGGCCGCCACACCAGCCACGAAGTCGCCGAAGGCGTCGAGCAGCGGCGCGGCGTCGAAGGGCGGGCTCTCCAACGTTGCCAGTGCCTGCACGGTCGCTTCCAGCGTCGAGACCTGATCGGCTCGCCGCGCCGCGCGGATCGCGCGGTAGCGAGTCGGTGCCGGCGCGTCCAACGACAGCCTCGGCAACGCAGCCAAGGCCGGGTGCTCAAGCAGCATCTGCAGACTCTTGCGCCACGTCGCGTCGAGCACCACCAGCCGCACGGGCGCGGCCGCCGTCGTGGCCGTGACTGTGCCTATGCCTGTGCCCGACGGCGCAGGCGCGGCCGGCACGTCTGGGTAGAGCAGCCGCGTGTCCCACCCGGGACGCTGCAGCAATGCCTGCAGAGCCCCGGGCGCGAAGCGCTCGCCGACGACCACCTCGCAGTGCGCCAGTGACAGACGCAGCAGTGCCACGCTGTTCTTTGCCTGGCGTTGTTCCTGGGGGTGTTGCAGCACCAGCACCTCGGTGCGGTGGGCGGTCGGCCGCGCCAGCGCGCACAGGCAGGTCGCCTGCGGGCGCAGGCAATGCACGCAGGCCGATCGCCAGAAGGTTGACGGACCGTTCACGTAGGGATGGTCGCATGCATGTCCCGCTCTCCGGCCGCCGACCACGGGCTGAGGAAACTGTCGTTCAGCCTGCGACCCCTTCCGAAGGGCAGCTTCCTGATGCTGGCGCCAACTCGCTGTCCCGGCCAGTTCCTGCCGCGGGCGAGGGGCCGCTACAGGGCGCAGCGGTTTTGTCGACCCCCTTGCCCGCAATTCATCCCGGCTTTCAAATCTCTTAAGCCAACAGGCATCGCCCGATCCTCTCCCTGCATGCGTCCCAGGCTCGCCTAGCCCTGGGGCAGCGCGTGTCGGTCATGCAACCCCACAGCCTCGCCCGGACGAGAGGGCCACCCATGGCGTCACTGCCAGATGCGCAGCCCGAGCCACCCGTGGGCGCCCAACCAAACCAGCAGCAGTGCGGCCAAAAACAGGTGCATGACGCCCAGCCAATGTGCGCGCCGCGGCAAGGCGGCTGCACGGCCGCCGCACACGAGCGCTGCCGCAGCGGCCAGCCATAGAGCCGGTGCCAGCCATCCCAGCACTGCCAACGCCCAGCCGGCCGCAGTGGGCCGGCCCAGCCAGGTCAGATCGGCGCTGCCCAGTAGCGCCAAGACACCGAGTGGCAGCGCCACGGCAGCCCAAAGCGCCAGCACCGGCCAGAAACGCGCCCGGCGTGCATGCCCGGCTGGCAATCGCCGGCGCAAGCCCGCGACAACCCAGATTGGCACCAGCAGCAAGCTCAACGGCAACGCCAGCGCCAGCAGGGTCAGGCTGCCGATCTTGGCTGCTGCCTCCCAGCGCGGCACCCGGCGACGTTCACCGTCTCGTGTGATGGCGCGCAGCCCGCCGTCGGGGCCGGAGGCGAAGACTAGCCCCGGCGCTGCCGCGCCCTCGGCGCGAAACATTCCGTCTCCCTGATGCAGCCAACGCCTGCCCGAATAGCGCAGCACATCGCCGTCGAAGACCGCGCCTTCCCATTGGGTCAGCCCGATGACTGCGCGCAGCAGTTCCTGGCGCGGCGTGACGCTCTGGAACTGGCCGGCCCATTGCGCGCGCTGCGTGGCGCTGACAGGCTGACCCGACGTGATGGGCGGCGCCAGCCCGCGTTCCAGGTGGTTGCGCAGTTGCCGTGCCACCGCCATTGGGGCGTCCGACAGCGCATTGGCCATCACCACGTAACCGGCTCCCAACGCTGGCGCGTAGGCGAAGCGCGCGACGAAGCCGTCGATGCTGCCGTCGTGACCGTAGAAGACCGCCCGGCCGTCGGCATCGGCCTGCAGCCCCGGTCCCCATCCCAGCGCCAGCCGTGCGCGATGCGCGTGGGCCTGGCGGGTCGGAGTTTCCATGCGCCGCACCGAGGCCGCCTGCAGCACCTGCACGCCGTCCAGCGTGCCGCGGCCCAGCAGCAAGCGCGGCAGCTGCGCCAGGTGGCGCGCCGTAATGTTCAGCGATCCGCTGGGGCGGGCCGGCGTTTCGATGAAGGGCTCAGGAGTGCGGCCGTCTTCGGCGTAGCTCATCGCCATCCGCGGCGCGATGTCGTCGCTGCGTGTCCAGCGTGCGCTGGCCATGCCCAACGGGCCGGTCAGTCGCGTGGTGACGAAGGTGGCGAAGTCGGTGCCGGCGGCGCGCTCGATGGCGCGCCCGGCCACCAGTGGGCCGGCGTTGCTGTAGGCCGTGCCGTCGCCCGGGCGCCAACGTACACCGTAGGGCCCGAAGACTGGAACTGCCTCCCTCAGGGGCATCGTGGCGTTGTCGATCAGGTAGTGCCGGTAGCGCACGTCGTCCAGGCCGGCCGTGTGTTCCAGCAGGTGCTCCAGGCGCACCGGGTGCGTGGCCGCCCAGGGGTTGTCGTGGCGCCACTCCGGCAGCAGTTCGGCCAGTGGCGCCTGCAGCGACAGGCGGCCGTCCTCGGCCAGCGCCAGTGCCGCCATGGCAGTGAAGGTCTTGCTGATGGAGCCGGCGCGGAACACGGTCTCGGCCGTAACGGGCCGCCGCGTGACTTGGTCGGCCACACCGTAGTAGCGCTCGAGCACGAGGCGGCCGCCTTCGATGATCACCACAGCCGCGCCTGGAACGCCTGCACGCTGAAGGGTGTGCTGGATGCTTTCGTCTAGCGCACGCAGTGCCGCCTCGGCTGGCTGCGGCTGGGCTGCAGCCTGACCGGGCAGGCCAAGCGCGAGTATGCAAATGGTAGGCATACAGAAGGCGGGCATGCAGGCAAGGCGCATCAGGCAATCTTGCTGCAATGTCGACGGCGGCGTTCAGCGCTGCGACAGCCTGCAGCGGCTGTCCACCAGGACGC
The DNA here is from genome assembly GCA_038205425.1 of Burkholderiales bacterium. GTDB lineage: Bacteria > Pseudomonadota > Gammaproteobacteria > Burkholderiales > Burkholderiaceae_C > Rubrivivax. The sequence continues at coordinate 3,046 of JBBRBW010000176.1, forward strand.
GTTGGGCGGCGACGCCCCGTGCGCCGGGACACGACCCGGCACAGATCCGCGCAACTGACAACCAACACGACCATTCGAGACGGGCAGCACCGGCAAGTCAGCGGCAGCTTCAGCGCCTGGCGCTGGGTGATACGGATGGCGGCTCTGGGTCGACGGCGGCCAGCCGCTTCACCGGTCCGCACGCCAGATTGCTGTCGTTCGTTCTGGACCACCAGGCAGCCGACGCGCGGGAAAACCCGCGATCGGCCATGAGCTGCACTTCGCGACAGGCAGCTTCCTGGTACCTC
>JBBRBW010000177.1:0-3199 GCA_038205425.1 Burkholderiales bacterium
ACGGGTGGTGGCCGGCCTCCATGGCAGCACGCGCCACACCGTTGGCGCGCTTCAGGTGGCGCTGCGCCTGTTCATCGGTCATCTGGCGGATCCTCTTGCGCGCAACGCCTGTCAGTGTGCCTGCGATCCGCGGTGCGCCCAGGCCGTGGTGCGCATTTCGACCCAGGAGAAGAGTTCGTACATCGCCATCGCCATCACACCGATGGTGACGAGCCCGGCGAAGGCGAGCGGCAAACGCTGCTGGCTGCCGGCGCTCTGCATCAGGTAGCCGATGCCGGAGTCGCCCGCTGTCATCTCGGCCAGCACCGTGCCCACGAAAGCCAGCGTGATGGCGATCTTCAGCGAGCCGTAGAAGTACGGCATGCTGCGCGGCAGGCCCACCTTCACCAGCACGTCCCAGCGCTTGGCGCCCAGCACGCGCAGCACGTCTTCGAGCTCGGGCTCCAGCGTGGCGAGGCCGGTGGCGATGTTGACCGTGATCGGGAAGAACGAGATCAGGAACGCCGTCAGGATGCCCGGCCCCAGGCCGATGCCGAACCAGACCACAAGGATGGGCACCACCGCCGCCTTCGGCACCGCGTTGAAGGCCACCAGCAGCGGAAACAGCGCCGAATAGACGACGCGCGACGAGCCGACCAGGAAGCCGAGCAGCACACCGACCACGATGGCCAGCGCGAAACCGAGCATCGTGACCCAGAAGGTCTTCCAGGCCGCTTCCAGGATCGGCCCGCTGAATTCGGCGAACGAGACACCGATCTGCCAGGGGCTGGGGAAGATGAATTCCGGCACCTTGAACAGGGTGACACCGGCCTGCCAGATCAGCAGCAGCACGGCGGCCAGCATCAACGGCGACCAGCGCTCCATCGTCCTGGTCATTTTCATTGCGGCACTCCCACCGTGCCCACCGGCTTGCGGATGGCGCCGATGTGGCCCCGCAGTTCGTGCACGATGTCTGTGAAGGCCGGCGTGTAGGTGACTTCCAGGTCGCGCGGCCGCGGCAGGTCGATGTGGCGCTTGACGACGAAGCGGCCCGGGCTGCGGCTCATCACATAGACGGTGTCGGCGAGGAACACGCTCTCGCGCAGGTCGTGGGTGACGAGGATGACGTTGAACTTCTTCGCCGCCTGCAGGTCGCGCAGCGCGCACCAGAGTTCTTCGCGCGTGAAGGCGTCGAGCGCGCCGAAGGGCTCGTCGAGCAGCAGCATCTGCGGTTCATGCACCAGGGCGCGGCAGATGCTGGCGCGCTGCTGCATGCCGCCCGACAGCTGCCAGGGAAACTTGTCCTCGTAGCCGCCCAGGCCCACGCTTTTCAGCAGCTCGCGCGCCTTTTCCTCGTACTCCTTGCGCTTGGCGCGGAAGCTGGAGCGGAACGGCTCGACGATCTCCAGCGGCAGCAGCACATTGTCGATGGTGGTCCGCCAGGGCAGCAAGCTGGGCGCCTGGAAGGCCATGCCGCTGATCTTCAGAGGCCCGGTCACCGGCTGGCCCCCGATGTGGATGCTGCCCTTGCTGGGCATCTTCAGGCCGGTGGTCAGCTTCATGAAGGTGGACTTGCCGCAGCCCGAAGGCCCGACGATGGCGATGAACTCGCCGCGCTCCAGTTGCAGCGAGATGTCCTCCACCGCGAAGTGTCCCTGGGCGAGCAGCTCCTCGTTGTAGGCGAGCCAGACGTTCTTGAAATCGACGAATGAAGTCATGATCGGGTGGGGGTCAAGGGGTGGTCTTGATGGGAGCAATTGGCGGCTTCAGCTCGGAGATCAATTGCCGCAGCGCCTGCTGGTAGGCCTCGGGTGCCTGGCTTTGCAGGCGGCTGTGCGAGCCGGGCAGTTCGACCCAGCGCACACCCGGCGGTGCGGCGTCGCGCAGCTTGCGGCCGACCTCGATGGGCACGGTGCGGTCCTCGGTGCCGTGCAGCATCAGCAAGGGCGCGTCGACCCGGCCGATCTTGGCAGCCGAGTCGAATTTCAGCGTCGTCAGCGCGGCCGCGATGCGGCCCCAGAAGCCGGCCGCGGCGGCCACGTCGGACATCCGGCTGAAGGTGGACTCGATCACCAGCGCGCCGTAGTCGCTGCCGCCGTGCAGCTGGCTGGCCAGGTCGACCGCCACAGCGCCGCCCATCGAATGACCGTACAGCACGCGGCGGCCGGGGTCGGGCTGCAGGCGCGTCAGTTCCGTCCAGGCCAGCCGGGCGTCGGCCATGATGGTGTCCTCGGAGGGCACGAGGTAGGTGCTGTCGCCCCAGCCGCGGTAGTCCACCGCGACGATGGCAAAACCGGCCTCGCGCAGGGGGTCCAGCTTCGGCAGGTTCTGGTACAGCGTGCGGAAGGTGCCGTGCAGGTAGAGCAGCGTGGGGGCGTTCGGGTCCGGGTGCGGCAGCCACCACATGGCAAGCTGCTGCGGCGTGGAGTTCGGATTGGCCGCCGGCACCGGCACCAGATAACGCTCGTCGCCGGGCCGCAGGCCCTTGAAGTCGGCCGGCTGGCCGGGCGTCGGGCGCAGCGCGAGTTCGCGCTGTTTGCTGTCGAGCCAGGCGCAGCCGCTCAGGGCCGGCGTCAGCAGCAGCAGCGCCAGAAGCTGCGCCAGCACGCACCCCAACCGCGAAGCCCATCGCGACGGCGGCGCATGAACTGCGGCGAGAATCATAGACATGAATCACCTTTTGTCGCGGGGCCTGGGCGCCGCCCTTCTCGCCCTGCCCTGCCAGTTCGCGCACGCCGCCCCGCCCGACGCGCCTGAAACTGCCGCCCGCATCGAGGTGGTCAGCCATTGGCGGCTGACGGCCTCGCCGTACACGGTTCACTACAACTACAGCGCGGAACACAAGCCCGTCTGGGCCATCGGCATGGAACTGCAGCGTGACGACCGCTGGCTCTTCGGCGGCTCGTTCTTCAACAACTCCTTCGGCCAGCCCAGCGGCTATGTCTACGTCGGCCAGCGCTACGAGGGCCTGCTCGACACGCCGCAGTTGTTCTGGCAATGGTCGGCCGGCATGCTGTACGGCTACCGGGGCGAGTTCCAGGACAAGGTGCCGCTGAACTACAACGGCTTCTCGCCGGGGGCCCTGCTGTCCCTGGGTTGGCAGTTCAACCGGCAGTTCTCTTCGCAGATCAACACGCTCGGGAATTCCGGCCTGATGTGGCAGTTGTCCTGGGACTTTCACTGACGGCAGCGCGGCCCGGCGCGATGCCGGGCACGCAGG
>JBBRBW010000178.1:0-3199 GCA_038205425.1 Burkholderiales bacterium
GCCCTGGGTCCCCTGAAAGCCGAGCGGCTGCAGCGGCATCTCGACACGCTCATCGGGGCGGCGCCGGCCAGAGCGTGGACCACGGGTGCGACCTTGGCGCGTCCGAACTTGCGGCCGAACTTGCAACCCAACGTGCAACTCAACGTACAACCCGACTTGCAATCCAGCATGCCACCCGCGCCTGCACCGTGGGCGATGAGGGCCGGCAACGGCATGCCGACGGGTGCTGTGGCTGTCGGTTTCGGCGACGAGAACCAGGTGTGAGCGCTGGTCAAGACACGAACCCAGATGACGGCGAGGTGTCGGATTTGGTTTTGAAGTCTTGAGATTCAAATGGCCTTTCAGGCCCCTGCCAGGCCGCCGGAGGCGCCTCGGTTGAGCGATGTACTCATGGTTCAACCTGCGGCGAGCTTTCGCCTGCAAGTGCGGCGTTAGTGCAGGCACCGTTAGCGCAGACACCATTGGGCGATGCCCGCCATGAGCGCGATGCGCAGTACAACAGCATGGATGCCGAAGTAGTCGGGCACGGCAACGGTCCTTAACGCGTGGCAGCGATGACAGTGCCGTGCCCTACACCGTGCCGATGAAGGCGGTGCCGCCGCAGTGTGGCACCGCTGGGGCGATCCCGTCCAGCACCTTGGGCTGTCTGCCCCAGGATGGCTATGGATCGCTCAGCTCGGCTCTTTGTGTGCCTGCGTTGCCGCGAGCAGGTTGTGCTGTGTTCTCACTGCGATCACGGCCAGGTGTATTGCAGCTCGGTTTGTTCGTTGGCTGCTCGCCGCGAGCACCGTCGCCACAGCGCTCAGCGCTACCAGCGCAGCCGCAACGGGCGTCTCAAGCACGCTGCACGCACGGCCTGCTGGCGGCAACGCCGGCGCGCCCTGTGCCTGGCCAGCGCTGACGCCAGAGCAGACGCAAGCGCCCACGCCACCGCCAATAAAGTGACGCACCAGGGTTGCCCGCCCTTGCTGGCTGATGCTTCACTGGCTGCATGCGAGACGACCCCCTCCAGCCAGCCCATCGAGCGCCCCGCATCGGCCGTCGAAGTGGCCTCGCCCGTGACGATGGCAGCGGCGATGGGTGCAACATGGATGGCACTGCGCTGTCGCCAGTGCGGCTGCACCGTGCGGCCTCACCTGCGGCAAGATCGGCTGCGCCATCGCGGTGTTGCTGCGGGCGCCCGGCATGACCATTGCCCCTGACTTGGCCGCGCGCATTCGTCGCCTGTACGAAGTCGAGCATTGGCGCGTGGGGACCATCGCGACCCAATTGCACGTGCACCGCGACACCGTGCGCCGGGTCTTGCGCGGGCTGCCCAGCACACCCGCGGGGGCGCCGCTGCGCAGGAGCTTGATCCAGCCGTACCGCGACTTCATGGTGCAGACCTTGGAGAAGTACCCGACGCTCACCGCCAGCCGGCTCTTCGACATGGTGTGCGAGCGCGGCTACGCCGGGCGTCGCAGCCACTTCCGCCACCTGGTCAGCACCCTGCGCCCGCGCCCACCGGCTGAGGCTTATCTGCGACTGCGCACGCTGCCGGGTGAGGAGATGCAAATTGACTGGGCTCACTTCGGCCACCTGCAGATCGGCCAGGCCCGGCGCCCGCTGATGGGCTTCGTGGCGGTGCTCAGCTACTCGCGGCGGGTGTTCCTGCGCTTCAGCCTGAACGCCCAGATGGACAGCTTCTTGCGTGGCCACGCCCTGGCCTTCAGCGCGTTTGGTGGACTGGGCAGAGTGCTGCTCTACGACAACCTCAAGAGCGTCGTGCTCGAACGCGTGGGCGACGCGATTCGCTTCAACCCCGAATTCCTCGTCTTCGCCGCCCACTACCGCTTCGAGCCGCGTCCGGTGGCGGTGTGCCGTGGCAATGAGAAGGGCCGGGTCGAGCGCCACATCGACTTCATCCGCAAGAGCTTCTTCGCCGCGCGCAAATTCTCCGATGTCGACGATCTCAACGCGCAGGCTGCTTCCTGGTGCGAAGGCCGCGCGCTGGACCGTCCCTGGCCCGAAGACGACGCGTTGACCGTGCGCCAGGCCTTCGCAGTCGAACAGCCGCGCCTGCTCGGGCTGCCCGCCACTGCCTATGCCCTGGGCCAGCGGCTGGAGGTCTCGGTGGCCAAGACGCCCTACGTGCGCTTCGATCTCAACGACTACTCGGTGCCACACACCCATGTGCGGCGCACGCTGTCGGTCCTGGCCGACGAGCGGCAGGTGCGCATCTTCGACGGCGCCAGCGAACTGGCCCACCACCCGCGAAGCTTCGATCGGCACCAAGTGATCGAAGATGCTCAGCACGTGCAGGCCTTGGTCGAACACAAGCGCCGTGCGCGTGCGCATCGCGGCTGCGACGCCCTCGCGCAGGCCACACCCGCGAGCACCGCGTTGCTGCAGCTGGCAGCCGCGCGCGGCTACAGCCTGCGTGGCATCACCGCCGAGTTGCTGCGGCTGCTGGATCAGTACGGGGCGCCGGCGTTGCAGACCGCCATGCTCGAAGCCGTTCGGCGCGACGTGCCGCATCCCAATGCCGTGCGCCTGGAGCTGGAACGTCAGCGCGAGCACGCGGCCAAGCCGCCGGCACTGGCCCTGGCGCTGCCCGAACACGTCACGCGGCGCGACGCCCCGATGGGCATGCAGTCACTGTCCTCCTATGACCGGCGCTACGACACAGCCAAGGACCCACCGGACAAGCCACCCGAGAACCGTCAACCCGAGAGCAACGACGATGAATGAATCCACGGCCACGGCCATCCCCGTGACGACCACCCCCGTCACGCGAACCGGGCACGCCGAGTTGCGCGCCCAGGCCACCGAGTTGCGGCTGTACGGCCTGCTGGCCCACTGGGACGAACTGATGGGCCAGCCCGAGACCGAGGAGCGCGTGCGCCAGTGGCTGGGATGGGAGGCCGCAGAGCGCGCCGGCCGCAGCCTGCAGCGACGGCTGGCGCAAGCGCATCTGGGGGCCTTCAAACCGCTGGCCGACTTCGACTGGGGCTGGCCCAAGGCCTGCGATCGCGGGGCTATCGAGGAGTTGATGAGCCTGCAGTTCATGAAGGACGCCAGCTCCATCGTGCTGTTCGGCAACAACGGCGTGGGCAAGACGATGGTGGCGCTGAACATCGCGCACCAGGCCGTGTTGCAAGGCCACACGGCGCTGTGCACTACCGCCGGCCTGATGCTCAGCGAGCTTGCCGCGCTGGAC
>JBBRBW010000179.1:0-3142 GCA_038205425.1 Burkholderiales bacterium
TGCTCAAGAGCCACGTCATTTTCATGGTCGGTCTGTACCGCGGCGGCAAGCGCTACGACGTGCGCTTCGAGTCGCTGGCCGACTTCCGCGACCCACCCGACGATCTGGCCGAACGTGAGCGCCTGGTGCGGGCGGCCGTGGCCGACTACGTGCGGCGGCTGGAGACCCTGTGCCGCGAAGCGCCCTACAACTGGTTCAACTTCTATGACTACTGGCAGGAAGACGCGGCTGCCTGACGTGCTGCGCCGCGCCGCGCTGCTGCTGGCCTTGCTGCCGGCGCTGGGCGCTGGGCCGGCGTGGGCGGGCTTTGACCTCGACGCCCTGATGGCGCTGCTGGCCCAGCGCCAGAGCGGCGAGGCGCGCTTCACCGAAGAACGGACCGTGAGCACGCTCGACAGCACGCTGCAGTCCAGCGGTCGCCTGAGCTTCCGCGCGCCCGACCAGTTCGCGCGCTACACCGAAGAACCGCGGCCCGAAGCTATGGAGGTGCAGGGCAACAGCGTCGTGCTCAGGCGCGGCACGCGCACGCGCACGATGGCGCTGGACGCCATCCCCGAACTCGCCGCGCTGGCCGACGCGATGCGCGGCACGCTGGGTGGCGACGCGCAGGTGCTGCGCAGGCACTTCCACACCGCCGTCTCGGGTGCGCCGGCGAGGTGGGTGCTGCTGCTGACGCCCATCGACACGCGGCTGGCGCGCAGCGTACGGCAGATCGAGATCGCCGGCACACGCAGCGACGTGCGCAGCGTCGACCTGCAACTGACCGGCGGCGACCGTTCGCTGATGCTGGTGACACCGCTGGCGGCACCAGCCACAACGGCACCCGTCCGATGAACCTGGGGGCACTGACATCGCGCCACCGTGCGACCGTGCTGTTGCTGTGGGCGGCGGCGGTGGCGCTGGGGGTGCTGCAGATCACGCGCACCCCCTTCACCGCCGACCTCTCGGCCTTTCTGCCCGCCACCACCGACACGCAGCAGCGTGTGCTGATCGACCAGATCAAGAGCGGCGCGCCGGCGCGCACGCTGTTCATCGGCATCGCCGGCGGCAGCACCGAAGCACGCGTCGCGGCGTCGAAGGCGCTGGCCGCGGCCCTGCGCGCCAGCGGCCGGTTCGAGCAGGTGAGCAACGGCGAAAACGACGCCTGGACCGGTGTCGGCAGCTGGATATTCGAGCGCCGCTACCTGCTGAGCCCGGCCGTCGCGCCCGAACGTTTTGGCGTCGAAGGCCTGCATGAGGCCATCGCCGACACGCTGTCGCTGCTGGGTACACCGGCCGGCCATGCCCTCAAGCCGTTGCTGGACCAGGACCCGACGGGCGAGGTGCAGCGCATCGCCGAGACCCTGATCCCGGTGCGCTCGCCGCGCAGCGAGGACGGCGTCTGGGTCGCGCGCGGCGAGGGCGCCGAGCCCGGGCGCGCCTTGATCATGGCCAGTACCCAGGCCCAAGGCAGTGATCTCGATGCCCAGCAGGCCGCCTTGACCGCGCTGCGGGCCGCCTTCGCGCCGCTGCAGGCCCAGGCCCCAGGGCTGACGCTGCAAGTGAGTGGTTCGCCGGTGTTCTCGGTCGACAGCCGCGCGCAGATCGAGAAGGAAGTGAAATGGCTGGCCATCGCCGGCACGCTGCTGATGAGCACGCTGCTGCTGCTGGCCTTTGCCTCGCCGGTGGCGCTGGGGGCGGCCCTGCTGCCGGTGGCCACCGGCGTGCTGGCGGGCATCGTCGCGGTGAGCCTGATCTTCGGCAACGTGCACGGCGTGACGCTGGGCTTCGGCGCCACGCTGATCGGCGAGTCGGTGGACTACGCCATCTACTACCTGATCCAGGCGCGCGGCCAGCCCGGCGCAGGCTGGCGCCACTGGCTGGCTCACGGCTGGCCGACGGTGCGGCTGGGCCTGCTGACTTCGGTCTGCGGCTTCGCGGCGCTGCTGTTCTCGGGCTTCCCGGGGCTGGCGCAGCTGGGCGTGTTCTCGATCGCCGGCCTGGTGGGCGCTGCGCTGGCCACGCGATTCCTGCTGCCGGTGCTGATGCCCGACGGCGCACGCGGTATCGGCCTGCGCCGGCAGCTGGGCCGTGCCGCGCGCGCCGCGGTGGCGGTGCTGCCGCGCACACGTGCGCTGTGGCTGCTGCTGAGCCTGGCCTCGGCCGTGCTGGTCTGGCAGCGCACCGGCCTGTGGCAGGCCGAGCTGTCGTCGTTGAGCCCGGTGTCCAAGCAGGCGCTGGCGCTCGACGCCGGCCTGCGCGCCGACATCACCGCCGGTGCCGACGGCGGCGCACTGATCGTCGTGCAGGGGCCCGATGCCGAGACCGTGCTGCAGCGCGCAGAAGCGGCGGCCGAGCGCCTGGACGCCCTGGTCGAACGGCGTGTCATCGCCGGCTTCGACAGCATCACGCGTTTCCTGCCCAGCCAGCAGACGCAGCAACGGCGGCGCGCCGCGCTGCCCGAGACCCCTGCGCTGCGCGCCGCGCTGGCCGAGGCCACCGCGGGCGGGCCGCTGAAGGCCGAAAGGCTGGAGCCCTTCATCGCCGCGGTGGCCGCGGCACGCACCCAGCCGCTGGACACGCCCGACAGCGCTCGCGGCAGTGCCATCGCGCCGCTGCTGAATGCGCTGATGCTGCAGCGCGCCGACGGCAGCTGGTCGGCGCTGCTGCCGCTGCAGCCCGTAGCGGGCCAGACCATCGACGCCGGCGTGGTGACGGCGGCGCTGCAGGGCCTGCCGCAGACGCAATGGCTCGACATCGGCGGCGAACTCGGCCGCATGTACACACGCTACCTGGGCGAGGCGCGCACGCAGGCCCTGCTGGGCGCCCTGGGCGTGGTGGCGCTGGTGGCGCTGGCGCTGCGCGCGCCGCGGCGTGTGCTGGCGGTGTGTCAGCCGCTGCTGCTGGCCGTGCTGCTGACGCTGGGCGGCCTGGCGTTGCTGCAAGTGCCGATGGGCATCCTGCACCTGGTGGGCATGCTGCTGGTGGTGGCGGTGGGCTCAAATTACGCGCTGTTCTTCGACATGCTGCAGCATGGCGGCCAGGCCAGTGACGACACGCTGGCCTCGCTGCTGCTGGCCAATGTCACCACGGTGCTGGGCTTTGGCCTGATCGCGGCGTCCAACATCCAGGCCTTGTCGGCCATCGGCTGCGTGGTGGGCCC
>JBBRBW010000180.1:0-3055 GCA_038205425.1 Burkholderiales bacterium
ACAGGTGCTTTTTTTGCCTTCTTTCTTTGCACCAGCAAAGAAAGAAGGTCGGCCGCGGGGCCGAATTCCCCGCCTGCGTTACGCCGCACGCCCCCACGGTCGAGCCAACGCGACAGCTCGTGAACGTCCGCAACGGGCCGACAGCCGCGACTGAAGCAGTCCCCGATCGCATCCGCATCACGCCCAGCCCAGCGGCATCACGAGCCGCACGCGTGTGCCCTGGCCGGGCGCGCTGTCGATGGTCACGCGGCCGCCGAAGTGCCCGGCGCGTTCGCGCATGCCGATGACGCCGAAGCTGTGCGGGTCGGCCAGCGCCGCGGGGGCGGCGCCGACGCCGTCGTCGCGCACGTCGATGTAGAGCACGGGGTCGGGCGGGTCGTCGACCACGATGCGCAGCTGCAGACTCCTGGCCTTGGCGTGGCGCGCGACGTTGCTCAGCATCTCCTGGAAGATGCGGAACACCGCGATGGCCAGCCCGCCTTCGGGCGGCGGCACGCCGGCGGCCACGTGCACCTGCAGCGTGGCTTCGAGTTCGCTGCTCTCGATGAACTCCTGCGCCTGCCACTCCAGCGCCGCCCACAGACCCTGGTGGTCGAGGATGCTGGGGCGGAGGTCGGTGATGATGCGGCCCACGTTGTCGACCGCGGTGTCGATCAGCCGGCCCATGCCGGCGCACTTGGCCACCAGCGCCGGCGCGCTGTCGCCCGCAGCAGCGACGCGCTTGCCCAGCCAGTGCGTGTCCATCTTCAAGGCCACCAGCAACGAGCCCAGCTCATCATGGATTTCGCGCGCGATACGTTTGCGCTCACTCTCGCGCACGGCCTCAAGATGGTTGGCCAGGTCGCGCAGCTCGCGCGTGCGTTCGGCGACGCGGCGCTCGAGCTCGTCGTTGGTTTTCTTGAGCAGCGCCTCGGCGTGTTTGCGCTCGGTGATGTCGACGAAGGTGACCACCGCGCCCTGCACCTGACCGTTTTCGATCACGGGGTAGCTGCTGTACTCGGCCGGAAAGCGGCTGCCGTCGGCGCGCCACAGCACCTCGTCGTCGATGCGGCAGGGCAGGCCGCGGCGGAAGGCGTTGAAGATGGGGCAGTTGCACTCCGGGTAGTGGCGGCCGTCGGCGTGCGAGTGGTGGATGAGCTCGTGCATGTTGCGCCCAAGCACCATCTCGGTGCGCCAGCCGAGCATCTGCGCCGCCGCGCGGTTGACGAAGGTGCAGCGGCCGTCCATGTCGATGCCGAAGATGCCCTCGCCGGTGCTCTCCAGCAGCAGCGTCAGGCGGTCGATGGTGGCGGGCGGCATGCACCGGCGGTGCGCAATCGGCGTGCCAGCGCGGGGTGGAAGGAGGCCTTCTCGCTAAACGGGTCAGCCATCTGGTCAGAAGAAACAGCTCATGCAATCGTGGCCCGTACAGGACGCCAAGGCGCGGTTCAGCGAATTCCTCGACGGCTGCCTGACGCAAGGCCCGCAATTGGTGACCCGGCGTGGCGCCGAAGCGGCCGTGCTGGTGCCGGTGGACGTGTGGCGCCGCCTGACGGCCACCGCCCGACCGTCGCTGAAAGCCTTGCTGCTGGCCGAAGGTGCGCGCAGCGACGCGCTGGTGCCCGCACGCGGCCAGGCTCGGCGCCGCAAGGTCGTTGCGGCAGCTTAGCCGGGGTTCACGTGTACCTGCTGGACACCAGCGTCGTCTCTGAACTGCGCAAGCGGCGGCCGCACGGCGCGGTACTGGCTTGGGCCACGCCGTGGCGCCAGCCGTCGACGGGGTCGAAACCACGCAGGTCGCGCACCCCGGCCAGGTAGCGGGCGGCCTGCGTCACCAGCGTGCTGCGTTCGTCCGCCGACAAGAAGGGCTGCAGGCGGTCGACCCGTGCCACCTCGGCAAGCACGAGTGCTGCGAAAGGTTGGCGAAAACCGGCGGCGTCGGCCGGCGCGGCCAGCGTGGCCAGCAGCCCGCTGCGCAGCGTGTGCAGCGTAGCCGGGGTCAGCAGGCCGGCGCGCATCCAGGTCTGCAGCGCGTCGAAGGCGAGATCGTCGCGCAGCGCCGGGTCAGGGTCGGCCAGGCAGTCGACGAGCGCCAGCGCCAGCGCCTGGCGGGCGGCGGCGGGGGCGTCCGGTGCAGCCTGCCACTGGCCGGCCTTCTGCGCCAGCAGCGAGGCCTGGGTCTCGCCGGCTGGCGGGCAGCCTGCGCGCGCCGCACCGGCCGCGCCGAGGACGCAGGCGACGGCGCAGGCCAGCATGGCCAGGCCGCGGCGCGTCATGCCGCCGCCTCGCCGTCGAGCCACGCTGCCGGGTCGGCCAGCGCCGCTTCCAGCGCCTGCACATAACGCCCGAGGTGCAGGCCGTCCATCAGCGCGTGGTGCACCTCGACCGAGAAGGGCAGCCACAGCCGTTCACCTTCGGCCTGCAGGCGGCCGAAGGCGATCTTCGGCACCGCGTCATCGCTGCCCCAGTTGCGGGCGTGCGAGAAGCTCGTGAAGTGCAGCCAGGGCAGGGTGGTGAAGTGCACCAGCGCCGCCTCGTCGACACGCGGCTCGAGAGGCCGCTGGTGTGCACGCGCGGCGGTCATCGCCGCGCCGCCCTGGGCGCAGAAGGCCGCGAAGTCGGGCGTGTGCTGCAGGTAGGCGAAACCGAAGCTCTCGTCGTCGCGCAGCACCGTGGTGCTGCCGTGCACGGCAGCGTGGATGCGCACCCGCCCGCCTTCGAGCCGGTAGCGCAAGGGCTCGTGCAGGTTGGCCAGGCGCAGCGCGACGAAGTGGCTGGCCAGCGTGAAGCTGGCGCCGCGCGCCGCCGCCGCGGCCTTCAGCGGCGCGGCGTCCAGGCGCACGCAGGCGCTGAAGTAGGGTTTGTCGAAACCGCGGAAGTAGTCGAAGGCCTCGCGGCGGGCCCAGGTGTCGGTGTTCAGGAAGTCGGCCATGGTCGCGATGATGCCCGCGCCGGGGGCCGGCGTGAGGGCCGGCGTGGGCCCCGGCTTCCAAGGTCACGTCGGTGTCGGGCTCGATCTCGGGGTAGGCGAGCAGGTCGGGGACGGGCTGGTCGGCTCGCGCCGTGATGCCGCACA
>JBBRBW010000181.1:0-2871 GCA_038205425.1 Burkholderiales bacterium
CTCATTCCCAGCATCGTCGTCAAGGCCGTCGAGATCTGGGACGCCGGTTCAGAGGTCTTCGACCCCGCGGCGGCTGCCTTCGTGGGCAACAACGACCTGCGCCGTGACCAGAACTCGGTGGTGGCCTTCAACTTCGCTGAATTCGCGGCCTTCAACGGGCTGACCACCGGTGCTGGCTATACCTTCAACAGCGCCTTGACGGCCGACAGCGATGTCTACCGTATCTCGTTTGAGGTGTCGGCCGTGCCCGAGCCCGGCAGTTACGCGCTGATGGCAGCGGGCCTGGGGGCCGTGGGCTTCATGGCGCGCCGCCGTCGCGTTGGCATGCAGCCGAAAGCGGCCGCCGCCTGAAGCGCAGGCTCTGGCGCTCTGTTCCAATCGTTTGCCGGTGCTGCACACCCGTAGGCTGGCGGCACCGGCCAACCATGAACGAACACCTGCTGCTGGTTGAAGATGACGACGCGATCGCGGTGGCCCTGCGTCTCCACCTGGAAGACGCGGGCTACCGCCTGCACCGCGAGGCGAATGGCCAGCAGGCCATGGTCGCCATCGACCGCCAGCGCTGGGACCTGGTGTTGCTGGACCTGATGCTGCCCGGTGCCGATGGCTGGGAAGTCTGCCGCCATCTGCGCGCCCGGCATGCCGACGTGCCGGTCATCATGCTCAGTGCACGTTCTGCCGAGGCGCACCGTGTGCTGGGGCTGGAGCTGGGCGCCGACGACTACGTGGCCAAGCCGTTTTCGATGCTGGAACTGGTGGCGCGTATCCGGGCGCTGTTGCGGCGCATCGAACAGATGCGCTCCACCCAAGCGACGAAGCAGGAGTTTCGGTTTGGCCCTTTCCGCCTGGACACCGTGCGCCGGGAACTGATGCGCGGTGATGTGGTACTGCCCTTGACGCTGCGTGAGTTCGACCTTCTGCACTTCCTGCTGAAGCACCCGGGGCGCCCCTTCAGCCGCGGTGAACTGCTGCAGCGTGTGTGGGGTGAGGGCTTCGACGGCTACGAGCACACCGTCAACTCGCACATCAACCGGCTGCGCAGCCGGATCGAGGACGACCCACGCAACCCGCAGCGCGTCGTTACCGTGTGGGGTGTGGGCTACCGTTTCGACCTCGATACCGCCCCATGAGGCCCGCCCGCTCCTTTGCCACCCGGCTTTCGCTGGCGCTGGCCCTGCTGTTGCTGGCCTATGGCGCCTTTGTCGCGCTGCTGGGGCGCCAGGTGGCGGCTGAACAAGAGCAGGAGTCCCTGCAGCGCCTCTCTCACGGGCTGGCCGGGCACATCGTCGGCCACTGGCCGGAAATCGCGTCGCCCAACCGGGACGAGGCCGAACGCTCGGCGCGTGGCGCCTTGTTGTCGATGCTGATGACGGTGAACCCGGGCGTACAGGTGTACCTGCTGGATGCCGACGGCCGCGTGCGGCACTACATCGGCGAGCCGGGCATGGTGCGGCGAGCGCAGGTGGACCTGGCGCCCGTGCGCGCTTTCCTGGCCGGTGCCGCCCTGCCGCTGCGTGGCACCGATCCCATGGGCTCCGCCGTGCCGCGCATCTTCAGCGCGGCGATGTTCCCGGTGCGTGCTGGCGACACCCGTCCGCCGGGTTATCTGTACGTCATCCTCGACAGCCAGGCGCGTGATGCGGTGGCCGCGCAAGTCGGTGCCGAACGGCTGTGGCGCAGCGCCGCGCTGGCCGCCGCCATCGGCCTGCTGGTGACCTTGGGGCTGGGTCTGTTCACCTTCCGCCGCCTGAGCCTGCCCTTGCACCAGTTGGCCCAACGCCTGCGCGGCTACAGCCAGCGCAGCGCGATGTCCGAGGGGGCTGCGACCCACGCACCCGCGCGCGCAGCCGGCAACGAAGTGCAGGCCATCGGCGAAGCCTTCGACGACATGAAGCAGTGCATCGAGTCACAGGCCGAGCGCGAGCAACGCCAGGTGGCCGACCACCGCGAGATGATGGCCAGCGTGGCGCACGACCTGCGCACGCCGCTGACCGCGCTGCATGGCCATCTCGAAGCCCTGGCCGCCGAGGCCGCCCCCGACGCCGCCCGACGCACAGCCGTGCTGCAGGCGGCCCTGGCGCAAAGCCGCAAGGTCAGCCGCCTGTCGCAACAGTTGTTCGAGCTGGCCGCGCTGCAGTCCACCCAGCAGGTGCTGCACCGCGAACGTTTCAGCCTCGACGAGGTGGTGACCGATGCCGTGCAGAAGTTCGGCTTAAGCGGTGCATCGCCCGCCGTCACGCTGCAGGGTGTGCCGCCGGGCCGCCTGGAACTCGATGGCGACCTGCAACTGATCGAGCGCGCCTTGACGAACCTGATCGACAACGCCGTGCGCCACGCACCCGGCAGCCGGCCGGTGCTGGTGAGCTTGCGGCGCCAGGGCATGCAGGCCGAGATCGTGGTGGAAGACGGCGGGCCGGGTTTACCGGGTGAACTGCACCAGCGGCTGGACCAGGGCCTGTCGCTGCGCGATCCGCCCATCAAGCGCAGCAGCGGCGGCATCGGGGGCCTGGGGCTGGCCATCGCGCAACGCGTGGCGGTGCTGCATGGCGGCAGTCTGCGGCCGTTGCCGGCCCCAATGGGCGGCACGCGCCTGTGTCTGGCGCTGCCGCTGGCTGCGTAGCGGCCGCTCGGCCAAGGTGACGGCGCGTCTGCTCAACGGCCGAGCATCCGGATCACCGCACTACCGCACTACCGTACTACCGTACTACCGCACCAACGGACTACCGCACTACCCCACGACCCAGACCCGTCCATCTTCGGTCAAGACGGCCATCGCCGACCCGTCGGTCAAGGCGGTGGCCATGCTCATGCGGGCCGGCAGAGAGACCGATTGCAGCTCGGCCCAGTCGAGCGCCGGGTTCAACACCCGCA
>JBBRBW010000182.1:0-2856 GCA_038205425.1 Burkholderiales bacterium
GCTTCAGCCACGTAATAGCGCAGCAGGAAGTTGTGCATGCTGAATTCAAACGGCACCGCGAACTTGAAACCCTTCCACTGCTTCGGGTCGCGCTTGTCCTTGTGCTACGTGGCCAGCGTGATGGCCTGCCCGTTGGTGTTCTGGATGGTGGCCACGTTCATCGGCGTGGCCACGCTGCCCAGGCCCAGGCTGATGGCCAGCGGCATGGGGCTCAGGAAGTGCGTGGCGTCGTACTCCTTGTTGATCATCTTGTCGCGGATGAGCGCCCAGCCGGCCGTCTTGACCACCTCGACGTTCAGGCCCTGCTTGTCGTAGAAGCCCAGCGGCTTGGCCATGATCAACGGCGTGGCGCAGGTGATGGGGATGAAGCCGATCTTCAGGTCCTTCTTCTCCAGCGGCCCGTTGCCGCCCTGCGCCAGCGCCTGCAGGCTGGCGATGGGCAGCACGCTGCCGATGGCGGCCATCGCGGTGTTGCGGCCCACGGCGCGCAGGAAGCGGCGGCGCAGCGCGTCCTGCGGGAACAGCGCCTTGACCAGCGCCGCCTCGACGAAGGACTTCGACGTGGCCTCGAACTCGGCGCTCTCGCTGCGCGTGCGCAACTCGGCCGCGGCGTGCTCGGCACCGCTGGCGTGTGCACCACAGCTGCAGCCCAGGCGCAACGGTCGGTCGGCGTCGTAAGGGTCGTGGTCGGGGGTCATCGGCAGGTCCTTTGCGGAAGTGAAGGAATGCTAGGCAGCCCACCCCGCTTGCAAAATCGAGGCCCGGTCGAAAGCGTTGTAGGGCTGGCACTACACGCGCCGCCGGCCGCGGCGGCATAGCGCACGGTCGGTGCACCTTTGCCGGCGACGGCAGCGGGCCGCGGCGCTAAGCTGCGAGCGCTGGCGCACATTCGGGTGTTGCCGGCGCCAACGCCGCCCCGCGGCCCAGAGCGCGCATGAACGAAGCCTTCCTGATGTGGGTTGCCGGCGCCGGCGTGCTGGCCACGCTGGTGCTGTCGGCCGTGGTCGCCCTGCGCCGCAGCCGGCGCGAGGCGGCACGCCGCCAGCAGGCCGAGGCCGCTGCGCTGGAGTTCGCGCACAAGGAAGCCGGGCGCGCCGCCGCCGAAAGCGCCGCCGCCCGGCAGGCCGCGGCCGAAACCGAGGCGCGACGGCACACCGGGCTGGCGGCCCGCCGCCAAGCCGAGCAACGCACCGCCGCCGAGGCCGCCGAACGGGCCGCAGTGGTCGAAGCACGCGCCGCGGTGGAGGCCGCCTACCGTGAAGGTGAACGCCTCGCAGCCGAACACGCCGCGCAGCAGGCCGCCGAACGCGCGGCCGCGCTGGCCGCCGGGCAAGCCGCGCAAGCCGCCCGACGCGCCCGCGAGCGGGCCGCGCGTGCGCTGGTCGAACACGAGGCCGCCGCGCGCACCGCGGCCACCGTGCCCGCGCCAGCGCCAGCGCCAGCGCCAGCCGCACCGCCGCCGGCTGCGCCACCGCCGCGCCCGCGCAGCCCCGAAGAGACACTGGTGATGGTGGCCGACGACTCGAAGGTGGTGCGCGTGAAGACCAGCCGCCTGCTCGCCCAGCACCGCTACCGTGTTGTGCTGGCCGAGGACGGCCAGCAGGCGGCACAGCTCATCGAGCAGGAAGTTCCGCTGGTGCTGATCACCGATGTCGAGATGCCGCACATGGATGGCTTCGCGCTCACGCGCTACGTACGCCAGCACCCGCTGGCGCAGCACATCCCGATCATCATGATCACCTCCGCCGACGAACGCCTGAAGGCACAAGCCGCCGAAGCCGGCGTGACGCTGGTGCTCGGCAAGCCCTACGAGGAAGCGGCGCTCCTGGCCTGCATTGCGCAGGCCATGGCCGGCGAGACCAGCGCAGCCTGAACCCGGGCGCTAGAGCAGCGCCTGCCGCACCGCCAGCAGCGCCATCTCGACGTCGTTGCGCACACCGGTTTTCTCGAGGATGCGCGCGCGGTAGGTGCTGACGGTGTTGGGTGCCAGCACCAGTTGCTCGGCGATCTCGCCGACGCTGCGGCCTGCCGCAAGCAGGCGGAAGACCTGGAACTCGCGGTGTGAGAGCTGCTCGGCCAGCGGCTGCTCGCCGAGGCCGCCCGGCGCGCCCAGTGCACCGGCCAGCAGTTCGGCCACGCTGGGCGTGATGAAGAGGCCGCCGCGCGCCACGCGGCGGATGGCCTCGACCATCTGCTCGGCGTCGGCGCTCTTGTTCAGGTAACCCGCCGCGCCCAGCTTCAGACTGCGCACGGCGTACTGCCGGTCGGGGTAGGTCGACAGCATCAGCACCGGCAGCTTCGGCGCCTCGGTCTTGAGCTGGCGCAGGATGTCGAGACCGTCGCGCTGCGGCAACGCGATGTCGAGCAGCACGACGTCGATGCCGCCCGCGCGCACCTGCGCCAGCGCGTCGGGGCCGTTCGCGGCCTCGGCGGCAACCTCGATGTCCGCCGCATCGGCCAGGATCTGCTTGATGCCCTGGCGCACGATGAGGTGGTCGTCGCAGACCAGCACGCGGGTCATGTCGGTAGCCCGGTTGCGCCTGGGGTGCGCAGTGTCACCACAGGGTCTTCTGGCTGGGGATGGACTGTCTTCGGCCCGTTGCGGACGTTGGCGAAGTCTTGAGCTGTCCCGGCCTTTCGAGGCGCGGTGCGTAACGTAGGCCGGGGTTTCGGCCCGGCGGCCGACTCCCTTTCTTTGCGGGTGCAAAAAAAAGGAGCAAAGAAAGCACCTTCAATACGGCACACCTTTTGAGCCGTTGTCATCGGTCGTTGCGCTCCGGCCGCTGCTGCGCGCGATCTCGCGAAGCCTCGCTCGACAGACGGGCCCGGCCGGCCCTGCGCAGATCGACCACCGAA
>JBBRBW010000183.1:0-2414 GCA_038205425.1 Burkholderiales bacterium
GCCGTGGCGGCCCGGTGCACGGTCATGCTGTCGCGGGGCAAGGCTGTACGCGCGGGGCTGCGCCGTCGCAATGCCCGCCGTGGCGTCGCAGGCCAAGGCGGTCTCTTTGGGCTGCGGGCACCCGGCCGGCGCCTCCTGGGCGTCCGACAGCACGTCTGTGCTGGCGTCCCCCGGCGCTTGCCGGGCCAGTCTGTCGAGCTAGTTTTCGCGAGAGCAGACCCGCCCACGGCCGGAGCGCAGCGATCGGTGACAACGGCTCGGAAGGTGTTCCGCATTCCAGGTGCTTTCTTTGCCTACGTTCTTTGCACCAGCAAAGAAAGCAGGTCGGCCGCCGGGCCGAAACCCCGGCCTACGTTACGCAACGCACCTCGAACGGCCGAGACAGCGCAAGACGTCGTCAACGTCCGCACCGGGCCGCAAGCGGCCACTCGAGACTGACATGCTGAACATCGACGACCTGCAGGTCGAACTCGAGTCCGAAGCCGGCCTGGTGCGTGCCATCGACGGCATGCGGCTCGCCATCGAGCGCGGCGAGACCTTTGCACTGGTGGGCGAAAGCGGCTGCGGCAAGAGCATGACGGCGCTGGCGCTGATGCGTCTGCTGCCCGAGGCGGGCTACGTCGCCGGCGGCGACATCCACATCGGGGCCGGGCCCGATGCCGTCGACGTGCTGGCGCTGCCCGAATCTCAGATGCGTGCCGTGCGCGGCGGCCGCATCGGCATGATCTTCCAGGAGCCGTCGACGAGCCTGAACCCGGTCATGCAAGTCGGGCGGCAGATTGTCGAGGCCATCGAGGCGCACACCCCGCTGCGCGGCGCTGCGGCGCGTGCCAAGGCCATCGACTGGCTGCGGCGCGTCGGCATCCCCGAGCCCGAGCGCCGCTTCGACGACTACCCCTTCCGCATGAGCGGCGGCCAGAAGCAGCGCGTGATGATCGCCATCGCGCTGGCCGCCGAGCCCGATTTCCTGATCGCCGACGAGCCGACCACGGCGCTGGACGTGACCATCCAGGCACAGATCCTCGATCTGCTGAAGGACCTGCAGCAAGAGCACCGCATGGGCCTGCTGCTGATCACGCACGATCTTGCGGTGGTCTCGGGCATGGCGCACCGTGTGGCGCTGATGTACGCGGGACAGATCATCGAGGTGGCGCCGGCCGATGAGTTTTTCGCCGCGCCGAAACACCCGTACGCGCGGGCGCTGCTGCGCGCGCTGCCCGGCGGCGACCGCCGCAGCGGCCCGCTGGAAGCGATTGCCGGCACCGTACCGCCGCTGTCGCAAAGCTTCGCCGGCTGTCGTTTTGCACCGCGCTGTGCCGCAGTGATGGCGCATTGCGCCGGCACGCGGCCCGAACTGCTCGACGTGGCGCCGCGCCACAGCGTGCGCTGCCTGCTCTACGCGCCCGACGCGCCGGCGCAGGCCGCCGCGCCCCGGTCCGGCGCTGCACCGGCGGTGGTGGTGGCGGCCGCGCCGGCAACGGCTGCGACCGTAGCCGCTGCGGCGGGCGCGCCATTGCTCGACGTACAGGACCTGCGTGTGCGCTTCCCCATCCGCGGCGGGTTGATGCAGCGGGTCACTGGCCACTTCGATGCCGTCGGCGGCGTGTCCTTCCAGGTCCGGCAAGGGCAGACGCTGGCGCTGGTGGGTGAGTCGGGCTGCGGCAAGACGACCACCGGCAAGGCCATCGTGCAGCTGCTGCGCCGCGTGGCCACGGTGCAGGGCCAGGCGCTGCTCGACGGCCACAACCTGCTCGAGATGCAGGGTGCCGAACTGCAGGCCGCGCGGCGGCAGGTTCAGATCATCTTCCAGGACCCGTTTGCGTCGCTGAACCCGCGCATGCGCGTGGCCGAGATCCTGGACGAAGGACTGGCCGCGCTGCAGCCCGACCTGGACGCCAACGAACGCCGCGCGCGCATCGAGCGCCTGACCGACCAGGTCGGCCTGCGCCGCGACGCGCTGGCCCGCTACCCGCACGAGTTCAGCGGCGGCCAGCGCCAACGCATCGCCATCGCGCGTGCGCTGGCGGTGCAGCCGCGGCTCATCGTCTGCGACGAGCCGACCTCGGCGCTCGACGTCTCGGTGCAGGCGCAGATCCTCAACCTGCTTCGCGAACTGCAGCGCGAACTGGGCGTGAGCTACCTCTTCATCACGCACAACATCGGCGTCGTCGAGTACGTGGCCGACTTCGTGGCGGTGATGCGTGCCGGGAAGATCGAAGAGCAGGGCGCCTGTGCCGAGGTGCTGGCGCGGCCCACACGCGAGTACACGCGGACCCTGCTGGCGGCGGTGCCGCGGCTGAGGAGCGCAGTCGCCTGAGGGCCGTCATCGGCACAAGCCGGGGCAGTGCCGTGCAGGCCTCGCGGGGCAAAGACGCGCGATTCGAAGATGGAAACGAAAAGCGCCCACGACGACG
>JBBRBW010000184.1:0-1882 GCA_038205425.1 Burkholderiales bacterium
CCTGTTGACGAAACTGCGCGACTACCGCAGCGGCACCCGCCATCACGAGATCATGAACGTCATCGCCAAGGGCCTCAACGACGACGACATCGCCAACCTGGCGGCGTGGTACTCGGCGATCCGGGTCGAGGCGCAGGCGCCACGCTGACACCACCGGCGCACCGCGACCCCGCCCGCACTCACTCGCCCCGTCACTCGCCCCGTCACTCGCCCGCTCACTCGCCCGGCCGGCAACTGACCGTGTAGATCAACGCCTCGACCTGCACGGCCATGCGTTCGGCAGCGCCGCGGTGTGCGGCCGTGAAGACCAGCGCGTTGTCCACCCAGACCTTGCGCCTCGGGTCGCTGGCCAGCGCGACGGCGCGTGCCACGCCATCGTCGATATCACTGGCGCGCTGCGCGGCGCCGGCGGCCAGCGCCAACCGCGCGGCTTCAGCGAAGTTGAAGGTGTGCGGGCCCATCACGAGCGGGCAGCCGCAGGCCGCGGCCTCGATCAGGTTCTGTCCGCCCAGGCGGGCGAAGCTGCCGCCGAGCAGCGCGGCGTCGGCCATGCCGTAGTAGAGCGGCATCTCGCCGATCGAGTCGCCCAGCCAGACATCAGCGGATGCCGCGTCGACCGGCGGCGTGTCGGCCCAGCCGCTGCGCCGCTCGAAAGACAGCCCGGCCTGCGAGATCGTTGCGGCCACGGCGTCGAAACGCTGCGGATGGCGCGGCACCAGCACCAACAAGGGGCGCGGCGCCGGCAGGCTGCGCCAGGCGGCGAGCAGCGGCTCCTCCTCGCCTTCCCGCGTGCTGGCGGCCAGCACCACCGGGCGCGACAGCATCTGTCGCCACTGCAGGCCGCGCGCCACCAGCTTGGGGTTGGGCGTCATGTCGAACTTCAGGTTGCCCTCCACCTTCACGGCCGGGGCGCCGGCCGCGCCGAGGCGGCGCGCGTCGTCGGAGGTCTGCGCCAGCACCAGCGTGAGCGAGTTCGCAGCCGGCCCCAGCAGCGTCTTCAGCCGCAGCCCCCTGGCCTGGCTCTTCTCGCTCAGCCTGGCGTTGGCCAGCACCATCGGCAAGTGGCGCGCCTGTGCGGCGAACAGCAGGTTGGGCCAGATCTCGGTTTCCATCAGCACGCCCAGCACGGGCTGGTGGTGAACGAGGAAACGGCGCACCGCGCCCGGCGTGTCGTAGGGCAGCCAGGCCTGCGCGTCACCGGCGCACAGCAGCCGCGCGCCGGCCTCACGCCCGGTGGCCGTGCCGTGGGTGAGCAGCACGCGCAGCGCGGGGCGGTGCCTGCGCAGGGCGTCGATCAAGGCGGCGGCAGCGCGTGTTTCACCCAGCGATACCGCATGGATCCACAGCCGCCCTGTCATCTGCGGGCCGCTGCCGAAGCCCAGCCGTTCGCCCCAGGCGCTGCGGTACAGCGGCTCGCGCCGGCCGCGCCGCCACAGCCGCAGGAAGTACAGCGGCGTGGCGATCCGCAGCAGCGTGGAATAGGCGAAACGCGCCAGCACCGCCTTCATCGGCAACGCACTCGCAAGACGTGCCGGCCGCGGAGCGGGCGTGCGGCGTGGGCGCTCAATGCGCGGCGAGCGCCACCTGCGCATCGGGCTTCACATCGCGCAGCGCGCCCATGAAGTGCGCCTCGATGCGCGCCAGCGCTTCGGCCGTGTGGCCCTCGAAACGCAGCACCAGCACCGGCGTGGTGTTGGAAGCCCGCACGAGGCCGAAGCCGTCGCCGAAGTCGACACGCAGGCCGTCGATCAGGCCGACCTCGCCGCCTTCGAAGACCAGCCGGCCATCGGCCACGCGGGCCTGCAGTTCGGCCACCACGGCATGGTGTTCGCCTTCGGCGCAGGGCACGTTCAGTTCGGGCGTGTTGAAGCTGGTGGGCAAT
>JBBRBW010000185.1:0-1559 GCA_038205425.1 Burkholderiales bacterium
ATCACGGCGACTACGAGGGCCGCACGCCCGCGGAGATTCGCGAGGGTCGGCCAGGCCGGTGGTCTCGATCACCACGCGGTCGAAGTGCAGCGTGCCAGCCGCCTTCTTGGCATGCAGTTCGCCAAGGATGCGCACCAGGTCGCCGCGCACGGTGCAGCAGATGCAGCCGTTGTTCATCTCGATGATCTGCTCGTCGCGGTCTTGCACCAGCAGTTAGTTGTCGATGCCGGCTTCGCCGAACTCGTTTTCGATGACGGCGATGCGGTGGCCGTGTCGCTCCTTCAGGATGCGCTGGAGCAGCGTGGTCTTGCCGCTGCCGAGGAAGCCGGTGAGGATGGTGACGGGGATCTGGCTCATGGTGGGGTCTCCTGGAGGGGTTCAAACAGCACAGTGAATCAACGCAAGGCGTCGCGTTCGGCCCGGTAGGCCGCACTCGCGCGCAGCCGGGCCAGGAAGGCGCGCGCCACGCGGCGGCCGCCCTCCAGGTCGGTGGGGTAATGCACGCCGCCCACCACACGCAGCCAAGCGCTGCGTGCGGCGTGGGCCTGCAGACGATCCAGTACGTCGGGATGCAGATCGCCCACCACTTCGGCCCACACCAGGGTGCTCTGTGTGCGCGCACTGGGGTAGGCGCCGTGATTGAAGGCGACCACCGGCTGCACGCGGGCGTCGCGCTCGGACGGACGAGCCCGGCGCGGATGCGGGCTGACGTGGGCGTAGGGGTCGAGGTCGGCGCGCACACGGTCCAGCAGCGGCATGAACCGGGCCGCGTATTTGCTCACCCACTCTGCCCCCAGGGCCGAGCCCAGCCAGGCCTGCGGGCCGTTGCCGGCATCGTCACGCGCAGCCTGGATGTCGCTGGGGCTGCGCAGCGCCTGCGCAGCCAGCACGGTGTCGAGATCGGCCTCGCCAGCCAGCGTGCCGTCGGCGGGCCAAGGCGGTTGAACCTCACGCAGATCGAGCGCGTCGGCGGCAACGAAGTGCGGCTTGAGGGCAGGCGCCTGGCTCCAGGCTCGCGTCGCTGCTGAAGCGGCAATGGCGCTGCCGAGCGCCAGCAGCGTGCGGCGGGGACCGACAAGGGCCGTGTTCACCAGCGCCCACTCCAGCTCAGGTCGACGCGGCGCGCTTCGCCGTAGATCAGGTTGGTCTGGCCGAAGCCGGACGAGGCCCACACCGCCGGCAGCGCGTCGGTCGCGTTCTTCACGCGCAGGCTCAAGGCGTGGGCGGCCGAAGCCTGCCACTGCACCCAGGTGTCCAGCGTACGGTAGGCGTCCAGCTGCAGCGTGTTGCTGACGGTGGCCTGGCGCTGGCCCACCCACTGCGCTTGTGCACCCACGCGCCACTCGGGCGCCAGTTGCCACTGGCTGGACAGGTTGGCCAGGCGCTTGGGCACGTTGGGCGGCGTGTTGCCCGCGGGCACCGCGCCCACGCCACCGACGAAGTTGACCGGTGTGTCGAAGCGGGCCCGCAAAACGGTGCCGTTGGCCTCGACACGCCAGCCGGGCAACACTTCGGCGCGCAAGCTCAGCTCCACACCCCGGCTGCTTTGTTTGCCGATC